>NZ_FIZY01000008.1 GCF_900060185.1 Grimontia marina
AAAGAAAGACTCAGACCTATTCATTGCCATGCTGGAGAAGCTAAAGTGGCACTACCGCCGAGCCAAAAGTGTCACCTTGATACTGGATAACTACATCATCCACAAAAGTAAAAAAACGAAGGCTTGGCTCAAGAAGAACCCAAAGTTCAGGCTGCTGTTCCAGCCCGTTTATTGCCCTTGGGTCAACGTCATAGAACGATTGTGGAATGCTCTCCATGAGACAATTACTCGGAATCACAGGTGTAAACATATGTGGCAATTGCTCAGGAAGGTGAAGCACTTTATGGATAACGTATCGCCGTACCCGGGAGGTTGCCACGGCACGGCGAAAATGTAGCACTATTCGGATCAGTTATTTAGTATTAGCACCTATTAACTTAAAAACTTTGCGCGAAAAATGTTGCATGTTTTTGCCCGCTATATGGCCTGCAACTCCTATAATGCCAAAAACCCCACTTAGTAATGTAACCACAAACGAGTACATTGCAAAACCACCAATTAAGCCCAGATTGAGTGTGTACTTAGGCAGTGTTACACCTATACCGTAAGATGCTGGAGAGGTAAATTCCATCAACCCGAGGTCTCTTAGAGATTCAAAGCTGGCCATTGATAAATAAGTAATGAATGCGCTTAAGAAACAAATACCAAATGCCTGGAAGTCATTTTCATCCTTAAAAACCAAAGATATTGAGATACCGAAGAAAAGCCCCAATCCAGCGTATCCAATCAAATACATCCCTTTTACTTCTGTATGCGAGATATAGGCTAAAATAATTAATACAAATGGAACCATAAACAAAAAGGATCGAATGAACTCTTGTTTTGATGAAAATATGGAAACAGCAACACCTGCCCAAGCCCTAATTGCCAGCCCTCCAAGAAAAACCAAAATGGCTCCTGCAACAAAAAGAACAATTAGCAATATAAAGATGGTTCCCATTTTCTCTCCATATCAATTGTGTCTGAGCTTTGAAAGCTAACAGTGTATTGGACACTAAAGTGGTGTATTTACCCCCTTCCAAAAAAAAGGTGTACCTCGGTATTATGGTCAACACCATTCAACACTGTGTGCGAAAGCAGTGTCAATGTTGATAATTGCCCGCTTATTACCCATTCAGCATAGTGAAAACGATTCGTTTCCAGTCATAGAAAACCTAATCCGCAAACTTCGGCTTGATGCTTTCATCAATCACCATGCGCTTTCGGTCTGCTTCAACCGTTTTCATCGGCTCTACCTGCTGCATGGTCGCGAGACAGCGTTCGGTGAGTTCGATATAGCCATCCGTGCCTAGACTCTTCCAGGTCACTTCTTCCTCTCGAAGTTCACGAATGACTTTGGCTGGGCTGCCAAGGGCGAGCATTTTTGAGGGAATTTTCTGTTGAGAGGCAACAAGGGAGTGAGCGGCGACGATGCTATGGGCACCAACCACCGCACCATCCATCACCACGGTATTCATGCCAATTAGTGCGCCTTCTTCGATAATACAGCCGTGTAATATGGCGCTGTGTCCGATATGTCCGCGTTCATGAACTACGACATCGATACCAGGGAAGGCGTGAATCACACAGTTATCCTGCACATTGGCATTGGTTTTGATGTGTATCCTGCCAAAATCGCCCCGCAAGCTGGCAAAAGGCGCAATATAACTGCCCCGCTCTACAATAACATCACCGATTAAAACCGCTTCTGGGTGAACATATGCACCCTCTTCAACCACAGGCGAAATACCGTCCAATGCATAACAGGGCATGACTACTCCTTAGTCTGTTTAGTGTCAGTTCAGTGTGATGCCTCCGAAGCGTTCACAGAACTGTTTATCTGCTTTTGGAAGAGGCCCATCCGCCGCGCGGGCAACAGCATCAACGTGTTGCTCGGCCGGATACGCCACCAGATTGTAGATATTGTGTGTCAATGTCCGTGCCGCTTTACCTGGCCAGTTTCCCGGCAATAACTCTTCGGGTAATGGCGGGTATTTCAACAGTGCACGACGATAGATATGGATCAGCAGTATGCGCACCTGAAAAGCTTGTGCAGGCTCCAGTTGCTCACCGTTTTCCAGCAACGACAGAACTGGCCTGAACTGGCTTAGTAGGGTATGAAACCTGCCTTCCACTTCTTCCAGTTGCCACAGCTTTGCCACCAGCGATTTCAAGTTGGCTTCGTTACCTTCCGAAAGGTCACAAGAGGAGGCTTCGAACACCAGCGCTTTATCGTTCAGCTCATGTTTGCTCAACAGCTGCCGTGTCGCATCTTTGTCTGCGCGAGGATACAACATAACGGAGGTCGAAAGAATCGCGTAACCTGCCGACTCCAGTTGCTTTCTTGCCTCCATCAACTCACTGCCACTGAGTGAGGGCAAGGCGATCATCTGCCACTGGCGGTTCCACTCAGCATCATGTGCGCTGTATATCCGCTCTTCCGCTGCGGTGAATCGGTCCATCGCTTCTTCCGTGACGTGATAGAAACTGTATCGACCACTGCGTTCAGCCGTCAGCCAGCCATCTTTGACCAAACGAAACACCGAAGTTCTGACAAACCGGTCAGAGACATTGAACACACTTAACAGCTCAATCAGGCTGGAAAGACTGATTGAGCCACCACGACGGGCAAGGATGTCACCAAAGACCGTCATGATGAGCGAGGTGCCGCTGACCGAGTCAGCGGCGAGAATGTCAGAAAGCAGCTTCCCTAATTTTTGGTTCATACGTTGTTATCCATAAACATAGCGCTTTGTTATTTTGTACCTTAACGGCAATTGTCTTCATGTTACACAATCACAACAAAACAGCAAAAATATGAATCTGTTAATTAGGGTCTGTCGCGTTCTTGCATCGATTCTCTGTTACCGCTTCTATCGCTTATCGATCACTCGCTTGGCTTTACCTTCTGAACGCGGCAACACGCCGGCTGGCACGACTTCCACTTTGGATGAAATGCCAATAAAGGTTTTCACTTTGCCTGCCAGCTCATTCGCCAAACCATTTAGCTGAGAACCATGAACTTCAGGTTGCTGTTCCACCCTTATTGTCACGCAGTCCATATTGCCCTGCTTAAACAGCTCAATCAGGTAATGGGGCGCCAGGCCACGGGTATTACAAATTTGTTCTTCTATCTGGGTGGGGAAAACATTCACACCTCTAATAATCAGCATGTCGTCGCTGCGACCGGTGATTTTCCCCATTCGGCGCATGGTGCGCGATGTGCCGGGCAGAAGGCGGGTCAAATCACGGGTACGGTAGCGGATAATTGGCATCGCTTCTTTGGTGAGACTGGTAAAGACCAACTCCCCTTCCTCGCCATCTGGCAATACTTCCCCCGTTAGTGGGTCGATAATTTCCGGATAGAAATGGTCTTCCCAAATGGTTGGGCCATCTTTGGATTCCACGCATTCCTGAGCGACACCTGGGCCAATCACTTCAGATAAACCATAAATGTCTACCGCATCCATCGACAAGCGACGTTGCATCTCTTCGCGCATGGCTTCTGTCCAGGGCTCTGCACCAAAAATACCTACCCGCAGGGCAAGTTTTTCTGGGTCCATACCCTGCCTCGCCATTTCATCGGCGATGTTAAGCATGTACGAAGGCGTCACCATAATGATGTCTGGGTCAAAATCCCGAATCAGCTGAACTTGCTTCTGGGTTTGGCCGCCACTCATTGGAATCACAGTACAACCTAACCTTTCCGCGCCATAGTGGGCACCTAGACCACCCGTAAAAAGTCCATAGCCGTATGAAATATGCACTTTGTCTTTAGGTCTGCCACCCGCTGCGTATATAGAACGGGCTACCACGTCCGCCCACATATTTACGTCGTTTTGTGTGTATCCCACCACCGTCGGTTTGCCCGTCGTACCACTCGAAGCGTGAACGCGAACCACCTGCTCCATTGGCGTACAGAACATGCCGAATGGGTAGTTATCGCGAAGGTCAGCTTTTGTGGTCATAGGAAACTTACTGAGGTCAGACAGTGTTTTCAAATCGTCTGGATGGACACCATGGGCCTTGAATTTCTCGCGATAAACCGGCGAGTTTTCATAGACGTGATTCAACGTGTTTTTAAGACGTGATAGCTGAAGTCCGCGTAACTCATCAATGCTGGCATTTTCAATCGCGTGCATCCCTACCTTACTGCTCATCTTGCTCTCTCCTTTCAAGGCTTTACTTCCAGCTCCATCGCTTTTCAAGGTTCGCCTCTTAAAGCGTAGTCGCCAATTCGATTATTTATTCATGTTACACATAATTGATCATTTACATTTATTGTGTATCATAAAATTTAACCATTCATAAACATTTTTATTAAACCTCGACAACAATTGACCGCTTTCGCAGGGATTGATTTGGGTCGAACGCGAATGCGACCACGTAGAAGGACACGTGACATGAAGGCAAAAAGTTTTGTTTACGGCGCATGGCATGAAGGAGCTGCAGAAGGGGTTTCTGTTGCCAATGCCATCACGGGAGAACCGATTTGTTCTGTCAGCTCTGACGGCATTGATTTTGCGAAAGTAGTGCGATTTGGCCGTGAAGTAGGTGGCCCTGCGCTGCGCGCAATGACCATTCATGAACGCGCAGAAATGCTAAAGGCTTTGGGTTTGAAGCTACTGGATAACAAGAAGCGCTTTTACGATATCTCTCAATGGACGGGGGCGACCAAAGCGGATAGCTGGGTTGATATTGAAGGTGGTCTTGGCACCATGCTGAGCTACTCAAGTATTGCCCGCCGTGAACTGGGCAATGAGCCTTTCATCGTTGAGGACAAAGCCCAACCACTTTCTGCAGATGGTTCCTTTGTTGGCCGGCACATTCTCACGCCAAAGCCCGGCGTTTCAGTTCACATCAATGCCTTTAACTTCCCTTGCTGGGGCATGCTGGAAAAAATTGCTCCTAGCTTGATCGCAGGCGTGCCCGTGATTGTTAAACCCGCCACACAATCGGCTTACCTGACGCAAGCGATGGTCGAGGATATGGTCGAAAGCGGTCTCCTTCCTGACGGCTCTCTCCAGCTTATTTGCGGAAGCGTGGGCGATCTGTTGGATCAATTGGGCGAACAGGACAGCGTCACTTTTACTGGCTCGGCATCAACTGGTCAAAAACTCAAAGTACATCCCAACATCGTTGCCCATAGCATTCCATTCAACATGGAAGCAGACTCGCTGAACTGCAGCATTCTTGGTGAAACGGTGAGTGAAGACGATCCAGAGTTCGATCTTTTCATCAAAGAAGTCGCAAGGGAAATGACGGTCAAGGCGGGCCAGAAATGTACGGCCATCCGTCGCGCACTGGTGCCACGCACCAAAGTCAACGCAGTGAGTGAAGCGCTTAAAGCGCGCCTTGCCCGCGTGTCGATGGGCGACCCTTCTATTGAAGGCGTCAAAATGGGTCCTCTGATTGGTAAAGGCCAGCGGGATGATGTGGCGACTCAGGTCAGCAAGCTTTGCGAGCAAAGCGATGTGCTGTTGGGCGGGAACGACGCGGCAATGGAACTTGTCGGTGACCATTGTTCTCACGACGCTTTTTATCCGCCGACCGTGCTGCTCTCCAAAGCACCAACCGAAGAGGGCTCTGTACACAGCGTTGAAGCGTTTGGTCCGGTTTGTACGCTATTGCCTTATGACAACGTCTCCCAAGCAGTTGCCATTGCTTCACTGGGTAAAGGCAGTCTGGTGGGTTCAGTGGTTACCAACGATGCATCAGAAGCATCAGAGCTTGTGCTGAAAGCAGCCGCCTACCATGGCCGTATGCTGATCCTGAACCGTGACAATGCCAAATCCTCAACCGGACATGGTTCGCCGCTCGCGCCGCTTGTTCATGGTGGCCCCGGACGCGCCGGTGGCGGTGAAGAGTTGGGTGGCGTCCGTGCCATCAAACACTATATGCAGCGCACCGCGTTGCAGGGTTCACCCACCATGCTGACCGCAATTACCCGCGAGTACACCGCAGGCGCTGAGAAAACCCAAACGCCGGTACACCCTTTCCGTAAGTACTTTGATGAACTGCAAATTGGTGAAAGTCTGACCACGCACAGACGCACGGTCACTGAAGCTGACATCGTGAATTTTGGCTGTCTCTCGGGCGATCATTTCTATGCCCACTTCGATGAGATTGCCGCGAAAGATTCACTGTTTGGTCAGCGCGTGGCTCACGGTTACTTCGTGCTTTCAGCAGCCGCAGGCTTGTTTGTCCACCCCGCGCCAGGTCCGGTACTTGCCAACTACGGCCTAGAGAATCTGCGCTTTATTGCTCCGGTCGCGATTGGCGACACCATTCAGGCGGACATTACCGTGAAGCAGAAGATCAAGAAAAACCGCCGCCCGGATGAGGAACGCGCAACGGGTGTGGTGGTGTGGGACGTATTGGTACGCAACCAGAATGACGAGACCGTCGCGGTGTACGACATCATGACTCTGGTCGAGCGTCAGGAGGGTTAAATATGAAGAAGCCAATAAACTTCATCACCATACTTTTCACCGTCCACAATGGTGTCGCGACCTTGGTGCTGAACCGACCGGACTCGCTCAATAGCTTCAATGCGCAAATGCATGAAGAAGTAAAAGCCGCCATCCGAGAAGTGCGTGAAAACAGTGAGATCCGCTGTTTGCTCATTACGGGTAATGGTCGGGGCTTTTGTGCCGGACAAGATCTGAATGATCGCGCCGTGAATGACGCTAGCGCCCGCGTTGATTTGGGCGAATCTGTCGAGCGCAATTACAACCCATTGATTCGCGCCATCAGCACGCTCAATGTTCCCGTAATCTGCGCCGTTAACGGCGTAGCCGCTGGCGCTGGTGCCAATATCGCCATGGCTTGTGACATTGTCTTTGCTGCCCGCTCTGCAAGCTTTATTCAGTCTTTCGCCAAAATCGGACTGATCCCGGATTCCGGCGGCACCTGGAACCTTACCCGCGCACTTGGCTTGCCCAGAGCAAAAGCCTTGGCGTTGCTGGGTGAAAAGCTTCCGGCAGAGCAAGCCGAGGCTTGGGGAATGATTTGGCGCTGTGTTGACGATGAAGCCTTGATGGAAGAAGCCAATGCGGTAGCAGAAAAACTCGCCAGCCAGCCGACCCTTGCTCTCGCCAATATCAAACGTCTGTTGAATGCATCGTTTGCCAACACGCTCGACCACCAGCTTGAGCTGGAAAAAGAGACCATGCGTAACCTTGGCTATTCAAAGGATTACGCCGAAGGCGTGGCTTCATTTCTTGAAAAGCGTGCACCGCAGTTTAAGGGGGAATGAGCATGGATGCGGACCAAATAGCGCAAGCCTGCGCGCAGCAAATGTTCAGTCATGACAGTGTATCCCGCACCATGGGCATGGAAATCGTGCACATGGCCTGTCGGCAGAGTGAAGTCACCATGCGCGTCACCCAAGAGATGTTGAACGGTCACCAAACCTGTCATGGCGGCCAGATTTTTAGCTTGGCGGATTCAGCATTTGCTTTTGCCTGCAATTCAGAAAACGAATCTGCCGTGGCCTCTGCCTGCTCTATCGATTTTCTACGCCCCGCCAAAGAAAACGATGTGCTGACTGCAAGGGCGCATGTCATGCATCAAGGCAGAAGAGCTGGCATCTACATCGTCAATATTACTAACCAGAACCAGGAGCTTGTCGCCATTTTCAAGGGCAACTCAGCACGCCTGAACCAAGCCGTACTCCCACCAGATCAAAGGAGTGATTCATGAAGCATGCTTATATCTGCGATGGCATTCGCACCGCATTTGGCCGCTACGGCGGCACACTCTCCGCAGTGAGAGCCGATGACCTGGGCGCAGTACCTATTCGCGCTCTGATGGAGCGTAACCCGCAAATTGATTGGTCCCAGATCGAAGAAGTCTTCTATGGCTGTGCCAATCAGGCCGGTGAAGATAACCGCAATGTGGGCCGCATGAGTGCCCTTCTGGCAGGCATGCCAGATTCTGTCCCCGCCACCACCATCAACCGCCTTTGCGGTTCAGGTATGGACGCCGTCGGCACAGCAGCCCGCGCCATTGACTGTGGAGAGATTGAACTGGCGATTGCCGGCGGCGTGGAATCCATGTCCCGCGCTCCCTTTGTGATGGGCAAAGCGCAGACCGCTTTTTCCCGTCAGGCGGAAATCTTCGATACCACCATTGGCTGGCGTTTTATCAACGACAAAATGAAGAAGCAATACGGCGTCGATTCTATGCCTGAAACAGCAGAAAACGTCGCGGAAGATTTTAAGGTTAACCGCCAAGATCAAGATGCCTTTGCCCTTCGAAGCCAACAACGTGCCGCCAAAGCACAGGAAACGGGTGTATTCGACGCTGAAATCACACCCGTGATGATCCCACGCCGTAAGCAAGAACCGCTTTGTTTCGAGAAAGACGAACACCTTCGCGCTACCACTGCTGAAGCACTGGCGGGATTGCCCACGCCTTTTCGTGAATTTGGCAGCGTCACCGCTGGCAACGCATCAGGTGTGAACGATGGTGCGGTAGCCCTGCTGCTCGCATCAGAAAGTGCCATTGAGAAACATGGTCTCAAACCCCGAGCCCGCATTCTTGCTATGGCAACCGCTGGCGTACCACCTCGCATCATGGGTTTTGGCCCCTCTCCAGCAGCCAAGAAAGTGCTGAAACTGGCGGGTCTGACCCTCGATGATATCGACACCATCGAGCTCAACGAGGCGTTTGCCGCACAGGCGTTAGCGGTAACCCGCGACCTTGGCCTGCCGGATGATTCACAGAAAGTGAACCCCAATGGCGGTGCTATCGCGTTGGGTCATCCTTTGGGTGCCAGTGGTGCACGACTTGTGCTTACCGCCCTAAACCAACTTGAACGCACGCAAGGCAGATATGCCCTTTGCACCATGTGTATTGGTGTCGGTCAGGGCATCGCCCTCGTGATTGAACGTGTTTGACTTTCTGCACCTGAAAACGGAGCAATGACAATGAAAAAACTAAGACAGGAAGCCCAGGAAAAAGCACTGATGGAAGCCTTTCAGCAGAAGATTGATCGTGAAGAAAAGATCGAACCAAAGGATTGGATGCCGGAGGCCTATCGCCAGAACCTGATCCGCCAGATCTCGCAACATGCGCATTCTGAAGTGATTGGTGAGCAACCGGAAGGTAACTGGATCACCCGCGCGCCGTCGCTGCGTCGCAAAGCCGTGCTGCTCGCCAAGGTACAGGATGAAGCGGGCCATGGCTTGTATCTCTACAGCTCTGCCGAAACGCTCGGAATCAGCCGCGCAGAAATGATCGAAGCACTACAAACCGGAAAAGCGAAATACGCCTCTATCTTCAATTATCCCACCCAGACCTGGGGCGATATCGGGGCGATTGGCTGGCTGGTTGATGGCGCGGCTATCTGTAATCAGGTTTCCTTACAGCGCACCTCATACGGCCCTTACTCACGCGCCATGATCCGCATCTGTAAGGAAGAAAGTTTCCACCAGCGTCAGGGCTATCAAATCATGCTGGCACTCGCCAATGGAAGCGAAGAGCAGCGCCAGATGGCACAAGATTCACTCAATCGATTTTACTGGCCATCACTGATGATGTTCGGCCCGCATGATGCAGAGTCTGCGCACTCAGCACGTTCAATGCAATGGAAAATAAAACGCGAAACCAATGACAGTCTTCGTCAGAAGTTCATTGACCAGACCGTGCAGCAAATTGAGTTTCTTGGGTTGGAACACCCAGACAAAGCCATTAAATGGAACGAAGAACGCGGCCATTACGACAGCGGCGAAATCGATTGGGAAGAATTCTACAACGTGATTAATGGCAACGGACACTGTAATCGCCAGCGTATTCAGCACCATGTGAACGCTCACGAAGAAGGCGCCTGGGTGCGTGACGCGCAGAATGCGCATGCGGAGAAAGTCAAACAACGTCAACAACATGCTGTGGCTTAAGGAGAAGCGCTATGACTCTGGTAAATCTCGAACTGTTTGAAGTCTTTGTTCGCGGTAAGCGCGGCCTTGACCATAAGCACGTTGGTAGTCTTCACGCGGAAGATGCCGCCCACGCTCTGCAATATGCACGAGACTGTTACACGCGCCGAAGTGAAGGTGTGAGCATATGGGTGGTTCGCTCGGCCGATATTTCTGCTTCACAGGAAGATGATAACGAAGCTTTC
The DNA here is from genome assembly GCF_900060185.1 of Grimontia marina. Taxonomy (GTDB): domain Bacteria; phylum Pseudomonadota; class Gammaproteobacteria; order Enterobacterales; family Vibrionaceae; genus Enterovibrio; species Enterovibrio marinus. Next base: position 10,106 of record NZ_FIZY01000008.1, read on the forward strand.
TTCGACCCGTCAGACGACAAACCTTACCGCCATGCCACCTATTACCCACTTCCGAAAGAAGTCGGCAACATGTAAGGAGGCATGAAAATGGAACAACAACAAGATTTGCTCCGCTACGTGTTGAGCCTTGGCGATGACGCATTAACGCTCGGACACCGTTTGTCCGAGTGGGCGAGCAATGGGCCTTTTCTGGAAGAAGACATTGCACTGGGTAATGTTGCGCTCGACTACATTGGCCGTGCCCGCATGTTTTATGGCTATGCCTCAGAACTGACCAACGGTGAGAAAAGCGAAGATGATTTTGCCTTTCTTCGCGGAGAGCGTGATTACATCAATCACCTCATCAATGAGCTTCCCCGCGGGGATTTTGCGTTCACCATGGCAAGGCAACTTATCGTCGACATCTACAGCCAACTGTTTATGACCCAGTTGCTGGAATCGAACGATCCTGTGTTATCAGCCATTGCCCATAAGTCGATTAAAGAAACCCGTTACCACCTGATGCGCAGCAAAGATTGGGTCATCAAACTCGGGGACGGCACTGAAGAAAGCCACCAGCGCATGCAGACCGCCTTCAACGATTTGTGGGGTTATATCCCAGAGATATTTGAGCCGGATGACACAGAACAGCGATTGGTTGCCGCCGGCATAGCCGTGGATACTTCTGCTCTTAAAGCCAGTTTTGACGCCCAGTTAAGCCGCGTTTTGGAAGAAGCCACGCTTGAGGTTCCAGCTGATGAATGGGCAGTGCGTGGAGGCCGAAAAGGCTATCACACGGAACATCTCGGTCATTTGTTAGGCGTGATGCAAAGCGTACACCGCGCTTATCCCGGTTGTGAGTGGTGAGGTATGGAAACCATCCCAGTAACACCACATGCCCGGTTTGAGCGGGTGAAGATGCGGGCAGAGTCTACGCTGCCAGACGTTTGGCAGTTGCTGGACGAAATTGCTGACCCTGAGATCCCGGTGCTTTCTATTTGGGATATCGGGATCCTACGTAATGTCAGCGAACAGGACGGTAAGCTCCTTGTCACCATCACCCCCACGTATTCCGGCTGTCCGGCGGTGGAGACGATCAAGGAAGATATCCTGACTCTCCTGTCTGAAGCCGGTTATGGCAGCGTTGAAGTCAAAACCGTGCTTTTCCCTCCTTGGTCAACCGACGACATGTCCGAGTCTGGCCAACGAAAGCTGAGGGAATACGGTATTGCGCCGCCCTCAGATTCACCTGATAACTGCCTTCGACTGACGCCCGAGCAAGGAGTGCGCTGCCCTCACTGCGGTTCATCAAACACAACAAGGATCAGCGAGTTCGGCTCAACAGCCTGTAAAGCGCTATTCCGTTGCGAAAGCTGTCATGAGCCTTTCGATTTCTTTAAATGCTTGTAGTAAAGGGAATTGACCATGAGCGAAACCAATTTCTATTCATTAAAAATAAAACATACCCAGCCCCAGACTGACTCTGCTTTGTGCGTCACTTTCGATATTCCTGACACGCTGACTGAGACATTCCGCTTTGTTCAAGGGCAGTTTCTCACATTGCGCGCCAACATAGATGGGGAAGAAGTACGACGTGCTTACTCGATTTGTTCCGGCGCCGATGAAGGCCTGTTACAAGTCGCGATCAAACGCGTGGATGGCGGTAAGTTTTCCAACTTCGCCAATGACACGTTTGAGGCAGGTCTTACGGTTGATGTCATGCCGCCACAAGGCAGCTTCTATACAGAGCTGAATGCATCTAACCAGCATCATTACATGTGCATCGCCGTCGGAAGCGGGATCACGCCGATTTTGTCGATCATCAAAACCGTACTTTCTCAGGAGCCCAATAGCCGTATCACATTGATTTACGGCAATCGTCAGAGCAACACCATGATGTTCGCTGACACCCTGGGTTATCTGAAAAACCGCTACATGACCCGATTCAGTTGGATAAACATCATGAGCCAGGAAGATCAGGGCTCAGACCTGTTATCCGGCCACATTGACGTGAAGAAAGGTGCCGCACTGCAAAAACATCGCTTGATTGATATCAACAGCACCGACCATGCCTTTATCTGTGGCCCTGAATCCATGATGGCGGAAGTCTCCAGAGGGTTCCGTATTGAGGGGCTTTCTGATGATCAAATTCACTATGAGCTTTTCTCTTCATCGTCTGAAGATGCGCAAGTAGCGCTGGAAAAAGCCAAACAGCGTGTCGCCAACTATGGCGAAGAAAAGATGAGCAAAGTGACCGTCACCGCTGATGGGCGCTCTATCACCTTCAAGCTGGCGACTGTGGGTGAAAACATTCTCGATGCAGGCATCGAGAATGGCATGTCACTCCCCTATTCATGCAAAGGCGGTGTCTGCTCCACCTGCAAAGCCAAGCTGGTTAAAGGAGAAGTCGAGATGGATATCAGCCACGGGCTTGAACAACACGAAATCGATGCGGGCTACATCCTGACCTGTCAGGCGCACCCTCTTACTGATGATGTGACCGTTGACTTCGATCAGCGATGATTTCGACCAAGGATAGGAAAAATTATGCTTCTTTCTGACACCGTGAGTCTTCTCATTGAGGATGGGGTTGGGGTAATCCGGGTAAACAACCCACCGGTCAATGCCCTCTCCCATTCAGTACGGTCTGGCATTTTGGCCGGACTGGAACAGGCAAATGCCAATCCAGATATTTCCGCTATTGTGATTGGCTGTGACGGCAACACCTTTATTGCCGGCGCTGATATCAAAGAGTTCGGCCAAATGCCCAAAACACCTCACCTTCCTGATGTGTTGCAGGCGATTCGAAACAGTGTGAAACCCGTGACGGCTGCACTTCATGGCACCGTGCTTGGCGGCGGTTTCGAATTGGCGCTGTCCTGCCACTACCGGGTTGCCATGATAGGCACAAAGGTTGGCTTGCCCGAAGTGAACCTCGGTCTGATACCGGGTGCCAGCGGCACTCAGCTTTTACCCCGTTATGTAGGTGTGGAGAAGGCCCTTTCCATGATCACATCCGGTAAAATGGTATCGACAGATTCCCTAACGGGTCTTATCGATATGAAGGTTGATGACGGCAGTTTAGGACAAGCATCTTCACCGCTACCCGAGCACGCCTCTCTGGTTAACCAAGCATCGATTCTTTTCTCCCAAAGCACAGCTAACGATGTCTTTGTTGCTCCGGACAAGCGGGATATTCCGGATTCTTTCGAAGAGAATATCTTCGAAAGCTGGCGTAAAAAGCTCGCAAAAAAGGCCAAAGGTCAGCTCGCTCCTCAAAGAGCCATTGATGCCATTGAAGCCGCGACTAAGCTCCCCTTTGACGAAGCCTTGGCCCTGGAAAGAACCCTGTTTCTGGCCTGCCGGGATTCCGAACAATCCAGTGCCATGCGCTATGCCTTTTTTGCTGAAAAACAGGCAGCTTCCGGCTATGCCAAATCGACGTCTGACGACGATATTCAATCGGTCGCCGTCATTGGTGCAGGCACAATGGGCGCCGGTATTGCCATCGCTTTTGCAAATAGTGGTTACAGCGTCACTTTAGTGGAAACCAATGAAGATCTGTGCGTCTTGGGTTTAGAGCGAATTCGTCACCAATATCAGAAAATGTATGATCAAGGCCGGGTATCAGAAGCGCAAAAAGAACATGCCCTCTCGCTGATTTCTGGCACCAGTGATTATGGCAACCTTGCCAATATTGATTTGGTTGTCGAAGCAGCATTTGAAAAAATGTCGGTGAAGAAGATCATTTTCTCTTCTTTAGATGCAGTCTGTAAGCCGTCGACCATCTTCGCGACCAATACCTCTTATCTGGACATTGACGAGATAGCCACCTCTACCACCCGCCCCGAGCAAGTCATCGGCATGCACTTTTTCAGCCCCGCTAACGTGATGAAACTGGTTGAGGTGGTCAAAACCCGTTCGACATCCGAACAAGCTGTCAGTGCAGTCATGAAGACCGCTAAGCGACTGGGCAAAGTACCGGTTTGTGTTGGGGTAGGCTTTGGATTTGTTGGCAACCGGATGTATGCCGCTTACGGCCGGGAAGCCAATATGCTATTGCTGGAAGGTGCAAGCCCGGAACAAATAGATTCGGCGATGGAATCCTGGGGCATGGCGATGGGACCGTTGGCAGTGAACGATATGTCCGGTATCGATATCGCCTACAAAGCGCGCCGCGAGTACCCTCCGATTTACGATGATCCCGCCTACTTTCTCGCAGCCGACACCATGGTTGAACATGGACGACTCGGCCGAAAAACGGGTGTGGGCTTTTACCGTTATGAAAATGGTAAGAAAACCAATGACCCAACGACAATGGCACTGATTGCTATTGAAGCAGAACGTTTAGGCATTGAAGCCAGAAGAATCAGTGATGAGGAAATTCAGAACAGACTGGTGCTTGCATTGGTCAACGAAGGAGCAAATTTACTAGAAAAAGGAATTGCCAGAAACAGTGAAGATATAGATACCATTTGGTTAAATGGCTACGGATTCCCCCGTTTTCGAGGTGGTCCAATGTATTACGCCAAAGCAGCAGGAATAAGTAACACGATTGAAAGTATCAATTATCTTTACCGTGAAACAAATAAAGCATGGTGGCAACCTTCTGAGAAATTAGAAACTATTTAAATTCATCTTACGCACTAGCAACTCCATTTTTCCCGCATTAATTTGCGGGCTTTTTTATGCCTAAAAAAAGACCTTAACTAACGTTAAGGCCAAATACTAGGCGTGTACTAAATGGTAAGTACCAATTGCTAGGGATTAATCAGTAGAGCTTTCCTATATTTTTAAATGGAAGACTTAGAAATAAGCAACTGCATTGAGCAGTGCGATAAATTGATCGTCTGATGTACCACCAGCAAACAGCCCCGCACCATTGCCTTTATAGGTGTCATAGCGAAGTTCAGGACGGATCTTGAAGTGTTGATTCACACTCCAGTCGAGGTTAGTAGTAAGGGAGTAAACATCACCACCTGTTGCCCCTACTGAACTCCACAGCACATTCGCTGCATTCTCATCATCAAACCATTCGGCACGGGCTGCGAAGAAGAGGTTATCGTCCAGTTTATATCTCGCGCCCAGATTCAACCCCATCCAGTCACTGTCTTTAGTGATAAATACAGGTGCCGCTGCTACATCGCCACCTTCCTGAAAGCCATAAACAAACTCTGCGGCCAACTGCAGGTCTGGATTGACAGTTTGGATCAGCGTGGTAGATGAGTGAAAACGGTCGAGCTTCTCATCGGTAGAGCTAACAGCAATGTAGGGTGAACCGCCTTTGGCAGCACCAAATGCATCGCCTTCGCCATCACCGTAGATAAACTCGAAATCTAACCAGGTTGCTAAATCCGGGCTACGCCAGCGCGCTGCACCGATAAAGGTTGGACGCTTTTCATCCCAGTTATTCCAGCCCGCCACCAGACCGGCATCAAAGCTCAAAAGCCCAAAGTCTTCATCCGTCGGTACTTTGATGCTGGCAAGCGCACCAACGTGTTTTGAAGGGCCATGTTGCGTGGCGTAAGTGTGCGTGACAAACCAGTTAGGCGGCGTAAAAGGAGCACCGACTTCATTGCCGATGAAAGTGAAGAAGCTACCTACCATCAATGTCATACCATCTAATACTGGCAGGTACGCATCAATGTAAAACTGGGGTATGGCGAGTTTGTTGTCGTCATCGTCATCAAAGGTGTAGTCGTCAATGCCTGCAGTACGGAAAAACTGAATATCCTGGCCGTACATAGCTGTCACGTTGAAATCAATACGCGCTTCACCAACCGGACCTGGGAATGGTCCTACCCGACTCAAGACGTTCTGAGCCGGTGCAAAAGCACCAGTCGGCAAACAACCCATGCCCTTACACAACATTAAGCCGATTTGGTTTAGGCCTACGCCGTCTTTCTGGTTCAAAAAGGCACCGTTGCTGATATTGCCATCGCCAATCGTGTCTGAAGCATGAAGTGCCGTCGCTTCTGCCCAGCCCGCGACAGTGATTTCATATTCATCTAGCGCGTTGTTTGTCGCTGCACGAAACAGCGAGCCGCCAGCAGGTTCAGCATTCGCTAACCCCACTGTAGGTACCATTAATGCCAAAGAGACTGAAAGTCCCAATATATTCCTTGTTAATCTCATACTGCTTTCCTTTGATGGTTTAATTATCACATCTAGCGGTGATAACTTTCCTTGATTTTTAAATTCATTTATTAGCCAACTAAAAGAACAAATAGACGAAACCAGTCCCCGTAAAAACGGAGATTCATGGGATTTTTTGTTATTTAAATAGAGTGGACACTGGAGCCTAGTTGGACAATCCTCAAAATTAAGGAGAATTGTCCAACTTATACATCTATGACAATTTAACGCCTGCTAATAAACCCGTTCCTTCAGTACAATTAATATATTCCCCATACTGAGAGCCAGCTGGTAATACAGATACTTCGTGCCATAGTTGTAGCTGAAGGTCAGGTCCATACTTGGGGGCAATTTCAAGGAAAGTATTAAATATCGCCACATGAGTAGGATGGCTTTCAGACCATGCCTCTAAGTCTGACATCGTGCGGAAGAAGGCAAGGCCAAACGTGCACTCCTGCTTGCCTTTAAAGGGCAAAAACTGCGTCATATAACGGCAGCTATAACAATTGACCTCATCACCTTCATCACGCAGGAAATTCATGCCCGCTTTAAGCACTGGTTCAATTTGATTTAGGTACTCTTCCCTTTGGGTTCCTGTAGTGTGACTCCAATCCTGACCAGATCGGATAATGCAAAGGTTCTCATGTGCACGAACCACAACACGATTTCCCTGTTGCTCAATCACTTCCAAAGTCTGATGCGCTTCAAAAGGGTTTTCAGCCGAGAGCGGAATACGATCCCGCATCCCTCCCCAATAGCCATGACGTTGAATAGGGCCTTCGATGTCCTTGCGTATCTGACTAAAGCCATGATTGTGTACCGGGCCAGAGAACAGGGTCTCAAGACGTTCAAAAGGTACATTGAACACCTCCCTGAAAATCCCAAACCCCCACTTGTCATCCGAATATAACTCCCAGAATAAGGTAACAACATCGCTGTGCAGCCAATCTGCGCAGGCTTGCGCATCCATCCAATAGATAATCGCAATGGTTTGGCTGAGCCCATCTTTGTCTTCGCAGGTTGCAAAATCGCAAACATCCGCGTTTTTAGCGAGGCCATTCAGTGCACCAACAAACTCGCTGATGTAAGCATCAGATTTGTGCTGACACCCTATTATGCACATGCTGACGTCTTGTTGGTTTTCGGCAAATACCGAACTCCATGCTGGTACGGGTGGCTCCCAATCCGGTGGCATCTTCAGAGGCAGTTTTCTGTTGGTTGTATTATTCGCCATGGTGAGTACTCCTTGTGCTTATGGCTTCAAATTGGTGACATCGGTTTTCTAGGCCTTACCAAGGTTTAAGTCGGTGCAACAATGAAGAACGTTCACTCACAACTTCAACCGCTTCCTCCTGCCCCGTTGTTGCCAGCTCTGACATTGCCGTTTTTGACGCATTAAGGTCTGTTACTTCTACAACTGCACGTCGTTTTTCACGATCTATCAGTAAACGTGTAGCATCTTTCTTCGCATAGTGGCCCGCAGGGTCAGCGACAGCTTTGGCATAAGGGATCATGCTGAGGTCAATATCTGCAATCACTAAGCCCTCTTCCGTCTCTCCAATTTCAGAACCAATAGACTGCCCATCCGGCGCGTAGATTTTGGTGTAACCACCCCCGATCTGGCACATAGCCTCTTTTTCGGGATCACCCTGACAAAGCATTTCCTGCTGCGCTTTGCTCACCGTGGCACATGGCGCAATAACGTAACAGCCACCTTCCACGGCATATATCATGCTGGCTGCGTTGTTCACTACGTCGCCAAGGGCATAGGCCATTCCACGATAGAGGGAAAAATTCGGCCATGCCGCGCAATGGATCTGTTCATTCTGAGCGTACATCGCATACTTAGAGAGTGGCTGAAGATGCTCCCAACAGGAAAGCTGTCCAATGCGGCCAATTGACGTTTCCTTTACTGCCAGGTCACTGCCATCACCTTCACCAAACACTGTGCGTTCTACATGGGTAGGTTTGAGTTTTCTTCTACGGCTGATAATTTCGCCATCTTCGCCATAGTGCCACTGCGAGATATACAGGCTGCCGCCGTCACGCTCACTCACACCGATCGAAACCTGAATATTGTTTCGACGAGCCGCTTCAGCAATGGCTTTGTCTTCCTCACTGCCCACTTCAATGCTGCTGTCAAAATAGCGCCCTACAAATTGCATCTGCCATGCAACTGGGCCTAACCAGATATGATTGGGATAACCTGGAAGCCAGGTTTCCGGGAAGACCACCAACTTGCACCCTTTGGAAGCGGCTTCATCGATATACGCTTCGGCTCGCTGTATCCCTTCTGCGAGATTTAAAAAAGATGGTGCTGCCTGTACCGCAGCCACTTTAAATACTTCCGACATCGCGCGTTCTCCTTCTTCGCGTGTAGTAATGTGGTTTTAGCCACCCACTCATAAGTGATGTCTGGCAAATGATGAAAACCAGAGCCTTACGGCGGGCTTCTAAAACACTAAGAGGCGAACGGGAGGATTGCTTGCGTAAGAAGGCGGCCTTAGTTGTCGTAAAAGGCAGCGGCCAAACCGACTCACATTTGAGACAGTGTCAATTTTGCATTTGGTGTTACAACATAAAGGTAGGGTTTAAAAGAGAGCACACGGATGAGTAGTACCGTCAAAAGGTTTACCTATGACACAAGCCATTGCCAACCTAGCGAAAAGTTCGCTTTTTGGCGGGAGTCGGTGTGCGATGCTTATGTCAACTTAGGGTGTGAAGCTCTCTCTCGAAAAGACTTTAAAGGAAGAATTGAACTCTCCAAACATGGCGTTATTGACCTTTCCTTTGTGTCTGGGTCGAAACACAAGGTCATCAGGCGTGCGGAAGACATTGGGCGCACATCAGAAGCCGAATTCCTGTTAAGTATTCAACTTAATAACCGTTCTGTTATCGAACAATGTGGCCGTGCGGCTCCACTATCCCGCTACGATTTTACTCTGTATAGCAGTACAGAAACTTACTCCATTGACCTCGAAGAAGACTTCAAACAGTTAGTCATCAAGTTTCCAAAGAAGGCGCTATTAAGCCGGCTCCCTGACGCCAATATGCTCACGGCAATTCCCGTCAACGGGACATCTCAACTAGGCAGTTTAGTGGCGACGACGGCGTTAAATATTTCTTCGCTTATCGACAGCCAAACCACGGACTGTAAACTCCTGTTGCAAGAGACATTGATAGATTTGATTGCCACGTCATTAGCACCACTCCGAGGCTCTCGTCTCGAGTTGTCTCAGCCAGAGCAGCAACTGCTGATTCGCGCCAAGTCTTTTATTCTCGCAAATCTGCAAGATGCCAGCCTTAACCGTGAAGACATTGCGAAAAGCCTTGGGTTGTCAGTACGTCGCCTTAGCGAAGTGTTTACGAAAAATGGAGAAACGGTATGTGGCTTTATCCGAGAGAGCAGAATGCAGAAAATCGCCAGTGATCTAGTGGATGAGCGCTTTCAAAAAACGGGGATCAGTGAAATCGCATTCAAGTGGGGGCAGAACAACCTTCAACATTTCTCTCGCACCTTCCGAGACCAATTCGGTTGTTCACCCAGAGATTACAGACAAAGCAAATTATAACTAGGCGCAACAGCATTCGTGCCTCATTCCCACTTAAAAAATGTATGCCGCACCCGCGTTACTTGCTCCCTCATCAGGTGTGCTTCCAACGCCAGTGGTACTTGAATCCTCAAGAAATGCGCCCACTGCAAGCATGCCTCCGTCTTTTCCAAGACTCACCGACACGCCAAAATTATCTCCAGCCCCAGTATTAGGTGATTTTAAATACGCGTGATGGGCCCAAATAGCGTTCTCGTAACGGTATATGTAGGCTGCACCGGAATCTACAGCCCCATCATCAGGCGTGCTGTTAATACTCAAGGTACCAGAGTCTTCTTCCCGAGCTCCTACTGCAAGTGTGTTACCGCTAGAAGATAAATCAACAGACCAACCGAAATAGTCACCTGCACCGGTATTCGATGCTTTAATGTAGGCATCTTGACCCCAGTTTCCGCCCGAATAGCGGAAGATATAGACCGCGCCTGCGTCTGTCGCACCTTCGTCGGGTACGCTGTCAACACCGATTGTACTCGAGTCTTCATATCTTGAGGACACTGCCATTACATTGCCATCGCCTGACAAGGAGACCGACCAACCGAATCGATCACCAATCCCTGTGTTGGATGCTTTCACATAGGCTTGCTGCGACCAGACACCGCCAGAGTAGCGAAAAACATAGGCAGCCCCAGCGGCACTCAGCAAATCGTTGGGGGTACTGTTAATCCCTGTTGTATCTGAATCCTCCCAAGTAGCCCCCACTGCAAGGGTGTTGCCATCCCCTGACAAAGATACCGAATAGCCAAAATAGTCAGACGCGTCAGGGTTTGAGGCTTTGATGTAAGCTTCCTGCGCCCAGCTGCCTCCGGTAAAACGATAGACATACGTAGCCCCTGAATTATATAACGAATTGTTTTCTGCGTTGTTAACGCCAGTGGCTGACGAGTCTTCCGCATATGCCCCCACCGCAAGGGTGTTGCCATCAGATGAAAGGGTCACAAACCAGCCGAAGTAGTCGCTAGCACCCGGGTTAGAAGCCTTTATGTATGCCTCTTCACTCCAGCTCCCCCCAGCATTACGGAAAATGTAAGCAGCGCCCGATAATGTTGCTGCCTCATTCGGAATACTGTTAACACCACTGGAGGAAGAGTCCTCTGCGTAGGCGCCAACTGCAATTGTATTACCATCTGCTGACAATGCGAGAGCCCAACCAAATCTGTCCCCCTCCTGACTGTTTGACGCTTTCAAATAGGCTTGCTCTGCCCAGTGCCCATCCAAATATCGGAAAACATATACCGCTCCTGCTATTGCTGCCAGATTGTCAGGTGGGCTGTTTATGCCTGACGAGCTAGAGGCTTCTGAATACGCACCCACTGCCAGTGTCGACCCATCAGATGATAGGGACACAGGCCTACCAAAACTGTCGTCAATATCCGTATTAGATGCTTTGATGTAAGTGATTAACGCGGTAATGTCTGAAGGTGACAAAGATAACTCGTTAGACAGTGTACTCCCAACTTCATTACTGGCTTTTACGAAAAATTCAGAGAGGTGATCTTTGAGAGCGCCAGTGACATTGATAGTTGCCGTTGTTCCGGATACAACCCCCATCGATTCGCAGTTATCAGGTTGCGTTTCGTCTTTTCGACAAACCGTATATCTCGAAGCACCTTCAGCAGCATCCCAAGAGAAAGTAATCGGGCAAGAACCTCCCCCCGAGGAAACAGAAGCAGACAATGACTGAAGGTTAAATGCTGATGGCGGTGACATTGTCGGCGACGTTATCGACTCCGAAGCTCCACTTCCTGAATCAAATACATAGTCTATATTGCACCCGTTCAGAAAGACTAATGTACTCCACAGAAAAATACCTTTTAAATACTTCATCTCCGCCTCCAAACTTACTACCCATACAAGTATTCAGAGGAACCAATAATCAATGCAAATAAAACCATACAAGAAAAAAGAATACTCATACAACAAATAATTAACTGACAGAAAAATATCCAACACCTTTATACTAGACTAAATAAAATTAATTTTTTCATTGAAATAAAATAAATAAATAGTTATGACTAATATTCTCTACAAAAAATGAAAAACAGATTCAAAACAAAAAAATGAAGAACGAAGTACCATTTACAGAAAAAACATAACAAATAAAATAAAAATAACAACTTAGATAAAACGATAGATAAAAGACTATTCGTACTTAATCTCACATTGATATTACGGAACGAAAGACTGTATAAAATAAAGACAAATTAAAATGATCAGTGAAAAGGTAAGAACGACGGATGGGTATACTTAGGCGACCTAAGGATACGCGAATTCAGAGGTCATCAATGCGTTCAATTCGAGGCAAATTTCACGAGGAAAAGTCGTTCTATTTCCGTGGGATTTAACGATTAAGTGGGCGCATTGAAGGCCTACCTTCGGGCGAGTTGACTGACGCCGTGCTCTTTGTTGTTCCTTTTTGATGGAAATGACTACATCTGCAAAGGAACGCCGCAATCACAACGCCAGTCAACCTTGCGATTCCTTCACCCCAAAGTTGTTTGGGTATATACACAAATAGCAGGCTCAGGAAACGCCACCAACACGGTTAGAACGGCTTAATGTATGCAACTCACTTGAGTCCTCTGAAGATTTTGCGAGTGGCTCCATTTTTACCTGAACATTGTGTGTCTTAATTCCAGCTGCTTGGAAACGTATAGCAATCCCCGTGCGAATATCACTGGCAAGGTTCCAAGCCCTTGTCGCGGAATTTGTCCAACCTGCAACCCAACATTGGTAGGCATCTTTATCAAGGTTCATCACCCAAAAATCTGGCGGGTCTTCAGAGATAAAATGCTTGCTGCTCTGAACGGACTCAATGGCCATTTGCCGCACAAGCTCTAAATCATTTTCGTAAGAAGTGTAAAACTCCACATGCACCCAGATGTAAGTGTCGTTATAGGTGAGACTCTCCAGCTCCAAAGACAGCATTTTGCTGCTCGGAATAATTAGTCGCTTCCAGTTCCAGAGCTTAATAATCGTGTGGTTAAGGCTAATGTCTTCCACCGTTCCATATTGATCTTCAATCACGACCGTATCTCCGACACGGATCGCTTTGGAAAGCGAAAGTACGACGCCCGCGATGATATTTTCAATCACAGGTTTTGCGGCAAAGCCCAGAACGGTGGTAGAAACAGCAACCATAAGCGAAACCATTGCTGCTGGCATCGAATTCAGAAATGGCAGCGATAATGCGAGACCTAACACGATAAAGATGAAGAAAAAGGTGATCTTGCGGATAATTGAAAAACGGTTTTCGATTTTTTCAACTGCCGCATCAATCTCCCCAATCTGACCTTCTGCTTTGGGTAAAGATGTCTGAACACTGTTAAAGTTCTTCAGGCGTCTTAGTCGTTTTTCTCTGTTAGACTTTGACTTCAATAAGGCCGATGTCGCCCACCAGACAACAGCAACCCCTACCACACCGACTGTGCCGAGGTAGATATAAAGATTATCTAACACCATGTCACTCCAATCCCTTTTTACCGTTAATTTAAACTAGCCGCATGTATTGCTTCGCTGTCTATCTAATACTGCCAACCCTGTTTTTGAAAAAGCACATCCCATCTACCATTGCTATCATTTTCGCAGCTTTCTTCCGTATCAAAATGTACGTGCTTGCCAATATCTTTCAGCTTGATATCGATGGAAGCCAGCACATCTTTGATGAGACGGCGAATGTGTTCCTGGTTGGCTTGGGCCAAGCTAGATTGAGTGTCAAAAATACATACAATAGAAAGCGAACTCGGGAATCGATCATAGTTAACAAAATGGGTCAGCCACTCGAATCCTTGATGTTCCGATTGGGCAATATCACAGACTTGTGTTAGCGCATGTCTAAGCGAATCATCTATTTTTTTGTCCGTCTTTCTCACTTTCCTCACCTTTCAAATCTTGAACTGCACTTGTTGATTTACTGCATGTTAGGCGTGAAGAAAGGCTAACACCAGTGCAGTGTCGGACTGCACTAGTTAGATATCGATATCGCGACATTTTATATACCCAAACAACCTGAAGATGCAGGAAGCAGCGAGATTGACTAGCGTTGTGATCGCAGCGTTTTTTTGTAGGTGTAGCCATCTCCATCAATAAGGAACAACAATGAGCACTGCGTCAGCCAACTCATCCGAAGGGAGGGCCTCAATGCGCCCGCTTCTTGGTTAAATCATGGGTAAATAGAACCACTATTCCACGTGAAATTTGCCTCGAATTGAAATACATTGATGATCTCTGAATACAAGCTTTTTCAGGTTGTTTGGATATAAAGATGGCTGCCTCTAGCCCTGGACTGTCATCAGCGACTAGAGGGTTATTCTGAGGAGAGAAAACGAGACTGAAGTCTTTCAGTCGAAATCAAAATCAGACACGTACTTTTTCTTAAATTGCTGCAAATTCTCAGCTGCCTCGCCCTGCATCTCAGCGCCAGCGAAACGGTTATCCATAGGCATCCAACCGTATGGGTTGTTGTCGTACATTAAGTTCACATGGCGACACAGACCGAACAGGTTGTTGTATATAGAGTGTTCATTGACCCCAAACTCATTAAGCTCTTGAATAATTTTAACTTTGAGATCTGGCATGATCGGAAGCTCAGTCAACGCAGCATGCATTCCTTCTTCCTCCTCCAACGCCGTGAATTGAGGACGGCCCTGAATAAGGGTGGAAGCATGCACAGTTAGCCGTTTGTTTTTGTCTGCGGCTTTTCCGTAAACAGGCATGATGTGTGTTTGTGTAATCGCAAAGGGATCATCGTCCATACCCAGTTGTGGAATACTCTCCGTGTTCAGTACATAAACAAGAGGCTGAGATCCTGAACTATGACAGGCGTACCATAGCGCCTCGTAAGGATTAATCGTCCAGTCCAACAAACGGGTTTCCAAGCCTGCGTTGTGCGCTTTCATCAGTAAGTGGCATATCGAAGGGTTATCAACATCGATATAGTCCCGGCCGTACTCCGCGATATGCGCGAGCATCTTGGCTTCCGTTTCTGAGGCTTTGGTATGACCGCGAGCCACTTGGGGAAGCAATTTACAGCGGATATTTGGCTGACCTCGAAACAGCATGGTTTTGTTAGTTTCGGTGATATTTTCAACCGCTGCCGTAAAGGCAGACAGTGAGTCTATATAGTTAATATGATTCATAATTCCCTCGCATTGGAGTAGCCAACTGAGCTGTTTATCTCTTTTTGCACGACCGTCACCGCGATAACGTTAACAATGTCATCCACGCTGCAACCCCTCGATAAGTCATTCGCTGGTTTTGCTAAGCCTTGCAACAAAGGACCAATCGCAACCGCTCCTCCAACACGCTCTGCCAGCTTGTAGCAAATGTTGCCCGCCTCCAGGTTAGGGAAAATAAGGACATTCGATTTCCCTTTTACGTTGGAATTAGGCAGTTTCTTCTTCGCGATATCCGCGACAATCGCCGCATCCAATTGGATATCTTCATCGATAGCAATGTCCGGCAACTGCTGCTTTACCCGTTGAGATGCCCTGACGACCTTGCTAACCGATTCGTGCTGTGCACTGCCGCTGGTTGAAAAAGACAACATCGCGACTTTCGGTTCTTCCATGAGTAAGGTTTCTGCATTCTTCGCTGCTGCAATAGCAATGCTCGCCAGCTCTTCGTCGGAGGGATCAATCACCAGCCCACAGTCTGAAAAAATCAGCCCTCCTTTGAGGGTGTGGAAGGGCTGGCACAGCATCATCAGAAAGAAGCTGGACACAATCGTGCTGGTGCCATCCAATCCAATGATTTGTATTGCGCTGCGAACGACATCTTTCGTCGTGTGCACTGCCCCAGCGACTGAGCCGTCAGCGAGTCCCTTGGCCACCATAAGGTTGGCAAAATTGAGTGGTTTCAGCGTTTCCTGTAACGCTTGCTGTGGCGTCACGCCTTTCTTTGCACGAAGAGTAAGATACAGCTCAGACAAAGAGGCGGTAAGCGGACTGGAATGGGGGTCAATGACCTCAAAGTCATCAATTTGAACATTGGCCTCTCCAGCGGCTAACTGCAGTTTCTCTCTCTCACCAACCAAAACAACCTTTGCAATTCCACTTTGTTGAGCCTTAGCAGCGGCGATGAGAATCCGTTTGTCATCGCCTTCACAAAGCACAATTTTTGAATCCAACTTCTTCGCTTTCTCAATAATGTTGTTTAACGCCTTCATCGCTTACTGCTCTCTTAACGTCAATTTTCAAACCCCAATATCCTCATGGGAATACGCGCTGACATCTCTATACAATGCTTCTGTGTGCCCCTTCTTTATGGGCCCACTAGCGAAGGAAGCCATAGGGTAAGTTGTGGGAAGAAGGCAATAACAAACACACCGAGCACCGAGGCGAAAACGAAGGGATGGATCCGTGAAGTAATCTGCTCGACACTCGAGCCGCCAATACCGGACGCAACAAAAATGTTCTCTCCCAGTGGCGGTGTCGCAAATCCTATCGACAACGTACATATCACGACTATGCCAACGTGTGTGGGATCTGCACCCAGCATGTACATGATGGGCAATAGAACGGGCACAATGATCATGATGGCCGCCAGGGTTTCCATAAACATGCCAATAAAAAGCAGTAGCATGATAGTCAGGGCCCAAACCAGATACATGTTGTCCGTGACACTCAATAGCGCGTCAGCCACATGAACCGGAATTCGCTGCTCGATAAGAAGACGCCCGAAAACCGTGGCAGCGAAGAGAATCAGCAGAACCCGGCCAGTTATCCATGTTGTGGTGGTCAAAGACTTAAGCACATTCTTAAATTTCAGTTCTTTATGTAAAAAGAACCCCACAAACAGCGAGTAGAAAATCGCGACCACAGCCGACTCAGTTGGCGTAAAAATGCCACTATAGATGCCGCCCAATATCAAAAAGGGCGCGAGAATCGACCATACACCCCGGCGTAACGAGTGGTTGATGTCAGGAAGAGACCAGGACTCCATCAAGCCTTTGTAGCCACGACGTTTTGAGATGTAGTAGTTGGTCAATATCAGGGTTGTCGCCATGATCAGTCCGGGAACAACACCTGCAATAAACAGTTTGGGGATGGAGACAGTATCGAACTCGCCATGCAGGGATATTGCTTCTGGCGGTGCCATCAACCCCATCGCAGAGATTCCGAAAATGACAATTGGAATGGACGGAGGAATGATTATTCCTAAGCCGCCGCTTGCAGCTGTCACCGCTGACGCGTAGCTCGCTTCATATTCGCGTTTTACCATGGCAGGTATCATCAACATCCCCACTGCTGCCGTGGTGGCTGGACCTGAACCGGATATCGCGCCAAAAAAAAGACAGGCAAAAACCGTTGCCGCTCCCAGTCCGCCTGTCACTGGTCCTGCCATGTTCTCAGCGATATCGACCAATCGGCGTGATATACCGGACGCTTCCATCAAGGCTCCCGCCAAGACAAAAGATGGCAGAGCCATCAGTGGAAAGTTCCCTACAGACGTAAATGCGATTTGCACCAGTGCAATAGGGTTTTTATCCAAAATCAGGTAGGCCGCCATCGATGCGCCAGCCAATGAAACGGTGATAGGCGCCCCAAGCACCAGCAGAACTAAAAAACCACCAAATAAAATGAGTGTTAAATAGGCTTCCATAAGGTTGAATCCCTTCTCGCTATCTCGTTACCGCCGACCTATGGCAGCTTTGGAATGTCCATCTTTTTTTCGCTGAGCTTGCGGATCTCTTCTGCCTCTGGGTCATCGTGTTCAATACCTTTCAACCGGTCGATGACATTCCATAGAATCCGTATCGACATCAGCAAAAACGCGATGGGCAGAATCATGTAGATGTACTTCATTGGGATACCGGTGGTTTGAGACTTCCAAAATAAGTTCATCTTGTTGAAAACAAAGTCATAACTCAGGTAAACAAAATACAGATTGAAAGCAATCCAGAGCAGATCGGCGATCGTCTCGCAGACGGTTTTTACGATGGGTGGAAAGTAGTTAAAGTGGAAAGAGACTCGGTTATGAGCAGACATTTTTGCTGCGACAACAGCACCTAAATAGGTAAACCAAACGAATAAATAGGTCGCGACTTCGTCTCCCCACGGAATGGAGTATTGGAAAAACTGTCTTACTAGGATCTGCGTAAACAACAGCGTGACAAACACCGCCAGAAACAAGCAGCAGATGTATTCTTCAATCCTGTTTAGGTGACGACGCACTGTTAACATTATCGACATGCTCTTACTCTCAACGTTCAGGCTTCAAGGGTGAGTTCAATAGTTAACCCATCGGACACACTTTGTGCCCGACGGGTATTTCGATTATCGACCGAGCTGTTTCAGTACGTTATCCAGTTTTTCTTTACCACCGATGCTGCTATAGAACTTCGGCCAAACAACGGTTGTTACGCTCTCAATCCATTCTTTTTCGTTATCAGCAGGCTCAGTGATTTCCATGCCTTTTGCTACCAGCTCTTTCTTGATGCGATCTTCCGTATTTTTAAGAAACTCAAAGCTATTTACCGTGGCTTCCTGACCAGCCTCTAAAATAGCCTTTTGCATTTCGGGTGATTGGTCCTGGAAGACCGACTCACTGATGATGAGTGGCTCCATCGAGAAGATATAACGAATATTGGTCACGTACTTCTGTACCTCATTGAATTTCATGGCAGAAATAGTGATGTAAGGATTGTCCTGACCGTCAACTACACCTTGCTGGAGGCCGGTAAAGGTTTCCGACCACGCCATGGGTGTAGGGTTAATACCCAGCGCTTGATAGGAAGCAATCATGATTTCATTGCGGGGAACGCGGATCACCAAACCTTTGAGATCTTCAGGCGTTTTGACAGGGCGTTTAGAGTTAGTAAGAACGCGGAAACCCGAATACGCCCAACCAACAATTCTGACCCCTGCATCACGTATGGTGTTCTCCACAAGCTCTTTGCCGATATCGCCTTGCGTCAGCAGTCTCGCTTCTTCTGCTGACTGAATCACGTACGGCATCGTCAACAAGCCAACAGTGGGAGAAAAAGGCGTCACGTTGTTGATAGCTAATACAGAGAAATCAAGCAAGCCGATGGCTGCATTGTTGACTGTGTCTTGCTCGGTACCTAGCTGGCCATTGGGAAAGAGGTCAACCTTAGCTTTACCACCCGTTTTATCACTGAGTTTTTCAGCAAACGTTTTACCCAGTTCCCATTGTGTACCACCAGCAGCATCACCCAGCGCCATTTTGAATGTTTGAGCGTATAACTGCGGAGTGGTCAGCGCCATGCTGAAAGCGGTGAAAATAGCGAGGACGTTACTACGAATTAATTTCATGATCTTAACCTCTTTAATTAATGTATTGGTTCTGACTTTCCTCGGGTGCTAGCCACCCAATACAGGTGGCAAAACGTTATGCTAGATATCTGTGTTATTGCCCCAAACCACCTGAATCATCTATTTGCGGCAAGTTTGGTATCATGCTTGGTTCCATCAAACAGGTGCGCTGCAGCGAGCGCCTATCAATTTCTGATTCGAATTCATGCGCCTATATCTCTAGAGCACTTCGTCTTTTAAGTGATACCAACGATATAGGAACCGCTGCCCAAGCCGCCGAAATGGCGCAAAGTGTTCTGACTCAACAAGCTCCCTTACATTTGGATAAGGTAACTTTGACTGGAAAATCGGAAGATTGAGGTCTTTTGTGTCACCCGCAATCCACTGCGCTAACCGTTTGCCAGCCTGCGCGGAGTACATCACGCCATTGCCTCCATAACCCAATGCGTAATAAAGGGTCTCAGATTCGTTTGGTTGGAAAATCCTCGGCATCATGTCATGGCTCACATCAACCCAGCCCCACCACGAGTAGTCGATACTGATACCTTTTAACGCAGGGAATTTTCGAACCATGTCCGCGTACAGCTTGTCCTCGTACTTCTGCTTTGGTGCATCGAAACCGGTAATGGCGCTACGCGAGCCAATTTGTAGCCGATTATCCGGAAGTAACCGGTAGTAATGCCGAAGAACACGGGTGTCTGTGATAATCTGCGTTGTTCTGAAATTGCACGCCTCAATTTCTGAGGGTGTTAAAGGCCGCGTTACCATGGAATTAGACAGTATCGGCAACAAGCGGTTTTTCAGCTGAGGATGCAGCGATTGGGAGGTATAGCCCCCTGTTGCAATCCCTACGCTTTGTGCTTTTACCGTGCCATGTGGTGTTTGCAGGTAGTGGATGCCTTTTCGCGTCTCCCACCCAGTCACAGGGCTGGCAGGGTGTACTTTCACGCCTAAAGCACGTGCTTTTTTCAAATAACCAAAGGCCAATTTACCCGCATGTATGCCAATACCCTCAGGCTCGTGCAACGCCCCTGCCGCTTCCACATCGTTGACGTATTGTTCTTTGACAGTCTGGGCATCAAAGATTTGAGCATCATAATTAAACGTTTTACGAAGCAGTTGCGCCTCTTTGACTAGCCCTGGCATCACCTTCGCTCGGTGAGCAATATAGAGATGTCCGCCCGGCTGGGGATCACAATCGATGTCTTTGATCAGCGATTTGAACGTTTCCATGCCATCTACACACTCTTGATGCATGCGAAGCGCCGTATCTAGTCCCCATCGCTCAATCCACTGTGAACGCTTTAACCGGCCAGAAGCGCATTGAGCCTGACCACCATTTCTGGTGCTGCATCCCCAACTGGTGCGGTTCGCCTCTAGAACAGTCGCTTTAATGCCATAGTTTTCTGCCAGAAAAATAGCAGCGGTCAGTCCGGTAAACCCCGAGCCGACGATCACCACATCAGCATCAGTATCACCGGGCAGTGGTCCATCGTCTTCCGGTGGCGTACCCGCCGTACCAATCCAATATGAAGGAGAATAATCCCTACCCTTGCCCGGCGTCGCATCCACAAGGGGATCGTAGGCGGGGTCATAAGCATCAACTGCTGGCGTCGGGGAGCGGGAGAGCTCCTTTTCGACACCAGATATCTCTTGACTGGCTGATTCCATTGCTTGCTCCGATATCAATTGCTACAAGAATCCCAACAACAATCAAACCACTAAGGCAGGTCTGTCTTTGCGGAAGGCATTTTTCACTGCAATCTTGCCGTCACGGAGCGTAAACACATCCACCATGCGCGCTTCTATCCGGCTGCCATCAGGCTTTGTTGCACAGAAAGTAGACTCAGTGATGGCTTTGCTCCCGGATAAAATCGTGTGCTCTGCATCTTTCCAACACACATCAGGAAAGGTTTTCCAGACTTGCTCAAATGCATCGCGGACGGCATCAAACCCTGAAATAGTGGTGCCTTGCAGTTCACTACCGGCTGCCGTAAGAAAAACGCAGTCATCCGTCATAAATGTCATCAGTGCTTCAACATCATGGTCATTCCACGCTTTCGAAAACGCGTCCAAAAAGTCAGTAGTGATGGAATCCGGTTTTGCCTGAGTCGTAGGGTTGTTCACGTTAAAACTCCTTTTCATCCGCGGTCAGCGCTTTAAGCTGATCCTTGTTATTTTTGAAATCTGTCTCGGGTTAATTTTTTAGAGAGGTCTGGCCGAGAGCACTCAGCCAAACACTCACTCTTTATTTAAAGAATTTTCCTTCTCGGTGCTGTCGACTTCGCGACACGCGGTTAAACGTAATCCTGATACTTTTCTAGGAAGCGAACAGGTGTAGAAAGCGCATCACGACGGAATGGGTCTCCCAACTCTTGGGTACACATGATTTCAATCACGGTGGTTTTCCCTTCGTTCATTTGTTTGTCGATGGCTGCTTTGAGTGCTGGGCCAACATCTTCCAAACGATCTACAGTGATACCTTCCGCACCCATCGCACGTGCAATTTCTGCGAAGCTTTGGTTATCCAATTCGCCCGCCACAAATCGACGGTTGTAAAAATCAACCTGGTTCTTCTTCTCTGCGCCCCATTGACGGTTATGGAATACCACTGCGGTGACTGGAATGTTGTGTCGTACACAGGTCATGGTTTCAACCAGGCTCATTCCCCACGCACCGTCACCAGCGTAAGAAATAGCGGGTCTGTCTGGTGCTGCCATTTTGGCGCCAATAATGGTTGGGAAAGCGTAACCACAGTTACCGAAGCTCATTGCCGCGAAGAAGCTGCGGGGCTTTTCGAATCTTAGGTAGCTGTTAGCAATGGAGTTGATGTTGCCAATGTCAGTAGAGACCATGACATCCTCAGGCATGGCTTTTTCAAGCTCGCGCAGGACTTGGCGCGGATGGAGGTATTCGCCACCGGAAAATGGAGTTTCATTCGCGTTGTGCTCAATCATATCGAGGCTGAAAGCGTCTTTTTCATGCGTCCACTCATCCAGCTCTTTTTCCCAGGCATCTTTTTCCTGTTTCATGATGCCGAGACGCTCTTCTTTATTGCTGTCACAAGCCAGCTCTCGGCTACTTAACCGTTCAGTCAGTGCCACCGCTGCTGCTTTCGCATCACCACAGATACCAACTGAAATTTTCTTCACCAATCCCAGCATTTTGTTGTCAGCGTCAATCTGGATGATTTTGGCGTTCTGCGGCCAATAATCGAGACCATGTTGTGGCAAGGTGCCAAATGGACCCAGACGGGAACCCAAAGCAATGACAACGTCTGCTTGCGCGATCAATTTCATCGCCGCTTTTGAGCCTTGGTAGCCCAGTGGACCACACCATTGTGGGTGTGAAGCCGGGAAAGAGTCATTGTGCAGATAGCTGTTTACCACTGGCGCACCTAAACGCTCAGCCAGCGCTTTACACTCTTCTACAGCGTCAGCCATTACCACGCCGCCACCGGAAATGATCACAGGGAACTTGGCTTCTGCGAGAATATCAGCAGCCTCATTCAAGCTTTTCTCACCGCCAGGACCACGGTCTAAACGGGCAGGTTTTGGAATTTCACAAGTGATTTCACCATAGAAATAGTCGCGCGGAATATTCAGTTGCGTTGGGCCCATTTCGCTCATGGCTCTGTCAAAGCAGCGTCCTGTGTACTCCGCCATTCTTGCTGGGTGAGTGACATGTCCTTGGTATTTAGTAAATTCCTGAAACATTGGCAGCTGATTACACTCTTGGAATCCGCCCAACCCCATGGTCATGGTTCCTGTTTCCGGTGTAATCATCACCACTGGGCTGTGTGCCCAATAAGCCGCTGCTATCGCAGTCACACAATTACTGATCCCTGGGCCATTCTGTCCAATCACCACCCCATGATTCCCTGATACACGTGAGTAACCATCTGCCATGTGCGCTGCACCTTGCTCATGAACGACCGGGATCATTTGAATACCCGCAGGCGCGAAGATATCCATCGCATCCATGAATGCAGAGCCCATGATGCCAAACATCGTTGTGACGTTGTTTGCGACCAGTGTTTCCACGAATGCTTCTGATGGCGTCATCTTGGTTGGACCTTCAACAACAGTGCGCATCGATGATTCACTCATAATGTTCTCCTTGCTAAATTTCATATTATGGAATTTAATGTTTCGTTATACGGAATTTAAAATTTAGTTAATGACATGTTTCGGGATTGGTCAACCAAAAATTCATATAACGGAACTTTTGATATCGAAAGTCTCACCAGCGAGAAATCGCCTCGTTGGTAAAAACAAGACATAAGAAGGCTCGCTAAAGGCTTAATAACGGAGGAAAAATGGAGAGGACGATGATGCAAGGACCCGATATCCAGGTGTCGGCCAAAGAAACATTCGGTATCGATACAGGGTTAGTTGTACCCGCTTTTTCCAGCACCAGCGAGTTAGTGCCCAAAATCGACCCTGACTATGTCTTCAATCCAGAAGTGACCAGTGCGATTCTCGCGGGCTTCGCTCACAACCGGAGAACACTGATTCAAGGGCTACATGGCACGGGTAAATCCACCCACATTGAGCAAGTTGCAGCCCGGCTTAACTGGCCTTGCATGAGGATTAACCTTGATGGGCATATCAGTCGATTGGATTTGGTAGGAAAAGATACCTTGGTGATCCGAGACGAAAAGCAGGTCACCGAATTCCAGGACGGTATTCTGCCCTGGTCTGCGGCACAACCGATTGCGCTGATCCTCGACGAATATGACGCCGGCAGACCTGATGTCATGTTTGTTATTCAGCGCTTACTTGAGAAAGACGGAAAGCTTGTCCTGACTGACAAAAACCGGGTGATAGAGCCTCACCCTTCATTCCGCCTGTTTGCCACAGCCAACACTGTCGGTTTAGGCAATTTGCAGGGCCTGTATCATGGTACTCAGGTATTAAACCAAGCCCAGATCGACCGATGGAATCTGGTTGTCACTCTGAACTACCTCAAGCCAGAAACAGAAGCCAAGATTGTTCTTGCGCGTGTTCCATCAAAAAACACAGAACGCGGACGAAAGCTGGTGGCTCAAATGGTTGAGATTGCCAACCTGACACGCAAAGCGTTTTCAACCGGTGACATATCAACCTTAATGTCGCCACGAACCGTGATCACGTGGGCAGAGAATTGTGAAATATTCAGTGACCCTAGAACTGCCTTCCGCCTCACCTTCCTCAATAAATGTGATGAAGCTGAATGGCCAATCATCAACGAGCTTTATCAACGTTGTTTTAATGAGGAAGTCATCAAGGAAGACTCCGCTTTAACGGGTGCTGAAAGATGAGTCGCGCTCACCACCCCGAGCCCGCACCTTTTACCCGAGCCCAGCAGCGCAGACGGGAACTGACTCTGGCAACCATCCGATCGGAAACGGGCAACCCGGAGCTCAAACTTCGTGGTGAGCGTTTTTACAATGGAGCGGTGTATGTGCCGATCTCGGCCGCTCACTTACAGGCTCATGACCTTTACCATGATGCGCAAGCACAGCGCGGGCGGGCTGATTCAATTTCAGCGCGTCTATTATTCAGCGATCCTGATGTTCACCGCTCAACCATGCCTGCAGACCCTGTCGCTGGCATGCTGTATGACCTCCTGGAACAATTTCGCACAGAAGCTCTTCTCAGCAGAAACCACCAGCCAGGCACACAACAAAATATTCGCCATCGGTTTGACGCTTGGAGCAGGCTCGCATTGCACGCGAATCTGATGGAATCAAAGCTCGGTATCTTAATTTTCACTGTGATACAGATTGTCCGTTCACGCCTGTTTTCAACGCCCATCGACCCAGAAATTGAAGATTTAATAGAGGCGACCCGCGCCGGTATCACACCCAGTCTGGGTTCAGAACTGGCAGGTCTTCGTCGCAATAAAGACCATCAAACTTTTTACGGCCGATACGCTCTATCACTGGCTGAGAAAGTGTCCAACATGGTGAGTGAGTGTGAGAACAATGAAGATGGCAGTGAAAGGAGTGAGCAGATCCTCAGTGCTTTTCCCCTGTTACTCAACACGGATATAGAAGCCGACAATACCTACTCTTCAGTCACAGGGGGAAACAGCAAATCATTTGAAATGCACCGTCTTCAATATCGGGTTTTTAACCGTGAATTCGATACCGAGATCGACGCATGCAGTTTGGTGAGAAAAGCACAGCTTACAGAATTTCGCTCACATCTTGATAAACGCTTTCTTCATCTGGGACTGAACCTTCGGGAAATATCCAGACGCCTACTGCTTTGTTTGAACCAAAAAACGCGCGACGGCTGGCAATTTGAGGAGGAGGAAGGTTACATCGATGGAAGCCGCCTTCCACAGGCTGTCTCATCGCCTACGGAAAGGCGCGTATTTATCAAAGAACACTTCGTTGAACGTCCTGATAGCGCTGTCACCCTACTGATTGACTGCTCCGGCTCCATGAGACAGCACATGGAAAACATTATCCATCTCGTTGATGGGCTGGTCAGGGCACTTGGCATTGGTGGCGTGCCTACTGAAGTTCTGGGATACACAACCTGTGCTTGGAATGGCGGGCGGCCTTACAAAAAATGGCTAATGACAGGTAGGCAAGCCATGCCAGGCAGAATGAATGAAGTGTGCCATTTGATTTTCAAAGATGCTGGAACACATTGGCGCCAAGGCTCTAAAAACCTGGCGGCATTGATGAAGGGAGATATTTTCCGTGAAGGTATTGATGGCGAAGCGATTGAATGGGCATGTGCAAGGTCGCGTCAGATAGATGCCTCAAGACATCTATTGCTGGTGATATCTGATGGAAGTCCGATGGATACCGCCACCAACCTGATCAATGACGACTTCTATTTGGATAACCACCTCAAGCAAGTCATAGCAAGCCGAGAAAAACAGGGCGATATCATCACTGCTCTGGGTGTGGGTGTGGACCTTAGCCGCTTTTACCCACTCAATTTAACCTTAGACATCGACTTCCAACCTGATAGTGCGACTTTCAACGATGTCATCACACTGATTGCAGAATCAGTACGAAGATCTGATGGCAAAAGGAGGTCATGAAAACCGTGATTTAGTCGTCAACGCCGAAGCGGGATAAATGGCAGAGGATTTCATTTTTCAAGATGGTTTGTTGTCATTTTCCAGAATTTTGATATATATGGCGGGTATGGAATAAGGGAGAACCATGAAAACGAAGAACAAATCTGATCTGGCTGTTGTGGACGGCGACACGCCAACATTACGTCTATTTTCATTGCTGGAACTTATCGCTAAAAAAGACGAATTTTTCTCGCTACAAGATCTCACCGAAGAAACCAACATCCCTAAGCCTTCACTGCATAGAATGCTTCAACAGCTGGAAAGTGCGGGTATCATCCAGCGCGACGGTGACGACAGACACTATGGTAAAGGCGCAAGACTGCGTCATATGGCAGAGAATGTCTTGCTCAACTCCACCACGCACAGCGCACGACACAACCTGTTGAGCCAATTAAGAGATGAAGTGGGTGAAAGCTGTAACCTGACATCCCTGTCCGGCGGTGAGGTCATTTACGTAGACCGCGTTGAAACGGAAGCTCCATTGCGTTTCCATTTACACCCTGGTTCCCGAGTCCCCGTTCACTGCTCAGCAACAGGTAAACTGTTTCTGGCCAATATGACCCCTTCTCAGCGCCGCAGACTGCTTGGTAACTCTGAAATGACCGCCTTCACCGAGAAAACGATCACTGACCTGGCTTCGTTGGAGGAAGAACTGGAAAACGTTCGTGCCTGCGGTTACGCCATCGACAACGAAGAGTTCCTACCCGGATTGTTGTGTGTCGCGGTTCTTGTGCCATCCAAGCGCGGAAAATCCAATCTCGCTGTCGCCATTCAGGCACCTATCATGCGACTCAAAGCCGACCAAGCCTTACATTTCCTCCCTGCACTGCAAAGGGCATCTCTCGCGTTTGCGAAGATAGAAGAAGAAAGCTGGGGTGAAGATTCTTGATGCTACCGGTACACACCAAAAATACGAATATTCCAACTACTTGCCGATCCTAACGATTCCCCGTTGAGGAGTCTGAGGTTGGCCATTCGATGTCTTCCATTGACGTGATATAGAAAGCTCTTGAAAAGAACTCTCTTCTCAAAATAATAAGAATAACAATCAGGAAAACAGCATAGAAAACATAAGGATGGATAATCCAAGCCAGTGAGGATATTCCAAAGTAATAAGCTCGCACACCATATTGAAAGTGGTATGAGGCCAGCACGCTCATTTCGGAGAGTTTGTTGACAACGAGGCTCGTCGCTTTTGAATCCTTTTCACTCGGCTCTGGCGCTGACCCCAGCATAAGCAAAGAGTTCGCGTGTAAACCCATAGACCACGCAAATTCAAAAAACGCAATCACCATGATAATCAACAAACTCGTTATTTTTAAAACCACTGCCTCCTCTGTCGTGCCATTCAAGTAAGAAAATGAGTTTAACTTTTCGGTGATTGAGTGGCTTGCACCTAATAGCGCAACTAAGCCGCTAATAACAAAAACGGTCGTTGTAGCGAAGAAAGACACATTGTGAATCAATCCTCGCACCAAGCTGACATCCGTAATTCTCTCATGGCGCCAGAGCATCTGGGTTGCCCACGCTTTTCTCCACAACATCATTTGGCTGGAAATATTCTTCCCAAATATCGCCTTACTTATAGGCTCATAAAGAAATAGAGACAAAAAGAGAACAACAAGTGCAACCAAATCTCCGTCGTTTAGCTTTAGTAAGAATTCACTCATCCTCTGCCACCCATCACGCCTTTCATTCTTTGATCGCATCTGACCAGGCTGACATCACCTCTGTGATACCAGCATTCTCAAGTTGGCCACCGACAACCTGACTCGAAATGATGCTTGGGCAAGCGAAGTTGAACGGATATATCGTCCTCGGGGCTAATTTGACCTGTTGTATTGTTCCCCTTAAATCTTCAATGAGGTTTTCATCCATTGTGTCATCCACAATCGTGAGCTCACTGAGGCTGGTATCTATCCTTGGCATACACATCGCTTTCTCTATATCCATCTTGTAATCCAAGATAAACGAGGAAAGTTGCGCTTCAGCAGGCATGATCTTGCGTCCACCCGATGCACCTAACGCGAAACAAAGACCATCGTTGCGTTTGAGAATGGTGGGACACATATTCGCCAAGCATTTTTTGTCCGCAGCGAGCGAGTTTGGCTTATTAGGTTCCGGATCAAACCACATGATCCCATTGTTCATAAGAATGCCACTGTCTCCCAACATCAACTTGGAGCCAAAAATGGAAAACAGTGTCTGGGTCACCGATACGCAATTTCCCTCAGAATCAACAACGTTAAAATGTGTCGTGCAACTAGGTGCTACTTCCTTACGTTCATCTCCCATAAAGCGGTAGCGCTCTTCGTTCGCTAACCTAATTGCAGTGTCGTAGACCTTGTAGGCTTTTGAGTCAGGAGAATTGCCCTCTGGCTGCCAATTCTCCATCAGTGAAAAAGTGCGTTTTAAGGTTGGACCGGCAGTCATTGACGGCGTACCAAATATGGTATGGTCGCGATAACTGTATTTGTCCGCAGTCTGCAGAGTGGCTGTGTAACTTTCGAAGTCTTCCAAACTATGCCTGCCCCCTGCTTTAGCGAGTTCATTGACCATAGTTCTTGCTAACTCCCCGCGGTAAAAACTTTGATGGCCTTCTTCCGCTATGGTTTCCAGCGTTTTAGCCAGACGTGACTGATCGCAGACGTTCGATGAATGAGACGTCCACGCTGAAGATTTAGGGAAAAGACCAGAATCCAAAAACGTCTCCGCAGACGCTTTAAACGGCACCAGATCTTTGGCGACGGAAGAAATAACTAACTGTGCATACCAGTCAACGACCAGCCCTTTCTTAGCAAGGTCTATGGAAGGCTCAATGAGTGCTTTCCAGGGAAGAGATGAAAAATGCTCAGCAGCCAACCCCATTCCAGCCACTTGGCCAGGAATAGCAACCGCGAGCGCTCCCGTCACATTCCTGTCTTCATGGACGCGAGTCCAAGGAAACAAATCTGTCGCTGAACCTTCAACCAGCGGATAATCTTCGACGTTAAGATTCTTAGGGGACTTCATACCGAAGTTGATCACCTTAACTTCGTCAGTTTTAGCTAAACGAATCACCATAAAGCCGCCACCACCGATACCGCTCATCCAGGGCTCCGCGACGCCTAAGGCGAACGATGTTGCTATTGCCGCATCCACTGCGTTTCCGCCTTTTCTTAGAACCTCAGCACCAATTTCTGACGCAATACGGCTTTGTGACGTCACCACACCTCGGTGCGTACGAACAACTTTCTTCTTGATATTCCACGAGGATGATTGAGACAAACTCACTGTTAAACTCCATTTTTATTCGTATTACGACGGAAAATCACCACCGCAGATATGACTGATAAAGCTAAAAACAACACAGAAAGTGGTGTAGAGACGAAGTTTAAGCAAAATGGATATTGCATAACCAATCAAGAGATAAGCCACGGAAAGATAAACATTTCTGTACCCATACTGAATTACGACAAAGAAATAATAGCCTGCATTGTCGCCATATTTAAAACGAGCGAATGGGATGAAAATCGCTTAATTAAAGAGGTTTTCCCTAAGATCCAGGAGGTAGCTTCATTCATCAGGGTTCCCTCAAGATAGAGTAGTAATAGCCAAATGATATGGAAAAGCTGTTCTATAATGCTGCAAGTTTAGCTTCAACGAATTAGGCTCAGTATCTCTTTAAATTCAGGCTCCCGACAATCTTTCACCAGTTCATAAAGACACATTTCCAAACCTGTGATTTCAACACCACTTTTCTTTAAACGATCGATACCTAGCTGCACATTGGAAGAAAGACGAGAAGAAACACAATCACTGACGAGCTCCACCTTGAACCCTAAATCAGCCAGCCCTTTTGCCGTTTGATAGACACAAATGTGTGCCTCGATACCACAAACTAACCAAGAATCCACATTCAACGAGTTAATAGCTTCTAGAAAGTCCGGGGCATCACACGCATTGAAAGTAAACTTTGGTATTGGATGGATTCCATCTAGGTGAACGCTTAGCTCTTCTACCGTGCGACCTAACTTTTCCGGGTTTTGTTCAAGTAGAACAATGGGTAAGTCGAGAGCTCTGGCCCCTGCAATCAATTTTCCACAATTGGAAATTAGCATCTGACTGTGATGTACTGTACGAGCGAGCTTCCCCTGAATATCAACAATAATCAGTCCCGTTTTCTTCCGTGATAACATGTCAACGCCTCTAGTGTGATGATGCTGAGTCTATGCTATTGGATTAGGTATTCCAGTAACGCCATCCCCGCTGATAAACGCCATCCAGACCCGCGAGCAGGGCGTTTGACTTTCAACAGCACTCAATCAAAACTGAACATGCTTTCAAGATCATGTCGAGAGTAGGCTTTAAACGCCAGCATAGTATCCGTTTTTACGATCCCATCAATCTTAGCCATTTGCTCTGTAACAAGCCGCGATAGATCATCGGCTTGCTTCACTCTGACAATCGCTATCAAATCATAAGCACCGCTGACAGAAAAGACTTCGGACATTTCCTTTAGGTCCGCCAACTGTTCAGCCACAGTATTGATTTTATCGCGTTCAACATTGAAAAAGATGATTGACGTAAGCATGAGACTATCTCCTGTTTATTACCGCCACTTGCTGACGGCGTTGTGGTGTATCGTGACGACTCCTCAAGAGAGTAGCTTTCCACAACCTGGAACCTTCGCTTCCAAACCCAAGTTAGTAAGAATTTGATGTGTTGTCGCCACTGCTGCTGAAATAACGGGTATCCCACATTCATCTTCCACGATTTGTATGGCAGCCAACGATGGCATTTGGACACACGCCGACAAAACCAATACATCAATCCCTGTCAGGTCAAGTCGTTTATATATATCGACCAGATTAAAGGGGTCTTGTGCAGCAACTTCAAGATTATTGGGGATTTCAAGTGAGATGGCATCGTGCACTTCGATCCCTTCATATTCAATGTAGTCGCAAACCAATTTCGTCAAAGGTTTCATGTAGGGCGTAATCAATGAAATTCTTTTTGCGTCCATCAGCTTTAAGCAATCTATCAGTGCGCCAGCAGAGCTTACAATGGGAGTTGGATAGCCGTTAGCTAGGGTGACTTCATGCAGCCTTTTCTGGCTTTCACGATGATAACCATTGCCTTGCGCCATAATGGCAACAAGGCATGCATATCCCATGACATCAACATCGGCATCTGACAACTCCAATGCACACCGGTCGCTGTCACTGTCCATTGACTTGAGCTCCTCCGGCGTGACGTGCTTCATTCTCATTCGACTGGAATGGAAAGAAAATGTCTCCGGGTAAAATTTCTCCCTTACCCTCAACATTGCAGGAATTTCACGTTCCATCGTGAGGTTAGAGCTGGGGACAATTTGCCCAATTTTATACGTCCTGGTCATTATACCGCTCCAATGTTGATCACTGGGTTCCTAATTACCCCTATGCCTTCGACGCCGCACTCAATAACGTCCCCCGGCCACATCCATTCTTGTGGGTCGCGCCCTGCACCCACTCCAGAAGGTGTCCCTGTAGCAATGATGTCACCTGGCTCCAAGGTGATACCTGTTGAAATATCAGAAATCAGGGTGGGGATATCGAACAGCAAATGCCGTGTATTCGAGCGCTGCTTTTCCACACCATTTTTAGTCAGCCATAATTCGAGATTGTGCGGGTTTTCGATAGCGTCTGCCGTCACAATACAGGGCCCCATTGGCGCGTAAGAGTCCTGACCTTTGGAAAAAATCCATTGTCCGGCTCTGCGGTTATCACGGGCAGAAACATCGTTGATCACGGTGTAACCAAACACGTAGCTCATCGCATCTTCTTTCTTGATGCGCGTTGCCCGCTTGCCGATAACAACCGCTAATTCTACTTCCCAATCCAGTTGCTGGGTCATCGCGGCGTTATGTTGGATGGGTTCACCTGTCGCGATAACACTGGTGGGTGGTTTTGAAAATACAACCGGTTTTTCCGGCAAATCTTTAGACGTATCCAGCGATTTTGCCGACTCAGCGACATGCTCCACGTAATTTAGACCGATGCCAAAGATGTTCTTTCTCGGCTTAGGGATCGGTGCCAATACAGTGACATTTTCTATCGCAGTGGCGATACCTGGCGGCCGAATTGATTCTGTATGCTCTAACGCCCGGCGAATTGCCGCCACGGCGTCCTGACCTTGATCGATCAATCCAAGCATATCCTTGGAAAAGGTCTGCCCGAATGCATCTCCCAATCTTTCAACATCCACGACCATATGGTCTACGACAACACCCAAGCGAGCTTCAGCGTGTGGCCCGTTTCGATAAGTGATAAGTTTCATTTACACATCCTTCGTGATTTGAATATATACAAACTGAGCTATCAGATTCTGAAAACAACTCTCTGGCTTTACGCCTCAACAAGTTGATGCCCATTGTTATCAACCAAGGCTTGCTCCACATAAAAGCCCAGTTTTTTGATGGTTGGTAAATCATTAAAAGAAAACAGACAGGCATCTTCCGATGATGACGTATTGACGTGCTCGTGCCACATCCATGTCGGTACGCAGAAAATGTCTTTCTCTTTCCAATCAAACCGCTGCCCATTGATAATCGAATATCCAGAGCCTTTGGCTACTTGATAAATAATGTTACCCGTATGGCGATGCGCTTTGGTGTGCTCAGACGGTCTCAAGAGTTGTAAACTGGCCCCCATGGTCAGCATAGGATCGCCCCCAGTTTGAGGATTGACATAGCGCATAATAACCCCGTCATAGGGTGAGCCATCTGTGACTTTTGAGTAGTTCAACAGCGCTTCGTAGCTTTGATCCCACGAATATTTCATTAACGGGGAATAAGGTTTATCCCACTTATCTAACTCTGGTCGTAAACCCGGTGCGCCATAGGTCAGTGGGCTGTCATTTTCTGGCAGGGTAACCGTTTGGTATCCCTCTGGGTGAACAGCATAGAAGTTGGATTCCAGCACGTTGGTTAAAGGAATATCTAGTCCGTCTTGCCATATACTGGTTTCCCCATCTTCGGAGACACCATGCTCATGCCATGTCCCATTTGGGGTAATGACAAAGTCACGCGCACCAAGGTCGATTTTATGACCATCCACAATGGTATAAGCGCCTTTGCCTTCCATGATGAACCTTAACGCCGAGGCCGCATGTTTGTGTGCGCCTGCCCTTTCTCCGGGTTGCATCACTTGCAAACCGGAAAACAGCCAACCACAGGCAGCACTGACGTCTGTCCGTTTGGGATTTTTCAAATACACCACACGTCTACCAGCATCTTCAGGGCTCACTAAATCCAGTGATTTCAATACCAGCTTTCGGAGTACTTCATTTCGCCAAACCACAGGCTCTGATAATGCTTTAGGCTCCCAGGGCTCAATCGCATTGGCGACTTTCCAAAATGCCCCAGTGTGTACTCCTTCAAGTTCGGAGTAGTAATCCTCCAGAACCTGGTTATCTTTCACTCTTGACCGGCCAAGTTGGTCATCAGAGCGATTCTGGTTGCTGCCAACGCTATCCTTTACATTGTTCATACTGCTCACCCTCTGTATGCGTACTGCCCTGTGCCGACTAACGTTCTTGAGAAGCCTGAGCGTCGGAAGGCTCATCTTTCGCGATCTCTTGATTGTCTGATTGACGGATCGGGTGTTGCTTGGTGCGATTGACCGTCAGTTGAAAAATATCGAACCGGTTGTAATGCCCAACAATGTCATGCATTTGCTTTGGCTGAATGCAGCGTGTCAGGTCAATATCGGCATATGCAATACCTTCCTCATCAATCAACTCATCGCCGACTGATCGACCATCAGGACCTATGACGCCCGAGTAACAACTGGATTTTCTCTCCATCAGCTGGCGAGCATCAGGTCTGATTTTCTCCATCTCTTCGATGATTTCTTCGGATATGGTTGAGGTGGAGACAACGGTGAACACCTTGCCTTCGAAGGAATGCGACATTGCCCTGAGCTTGATGGCTTCGGCCATGTCATAGTCAGCAGGCGCGACAGGCAGAGAGATGTAACTTGCGGTGTGAACCAGTTCACCCTGCGCCAATAAACTGTAACGCGCCAATGTGTTGGTGTTCTCTCCGCATGCCAGGCCACCGAGTGGGCCAATGTCGGTGTCGTATACCGTCAAGCTAGCGCCGTCACCGCCCGTCCATGTGAGTTTTTCGGCCCATGTGGGAACCAACTTGCGATGTTTCCCCATGATCTGACCGAGCGGGTCAATAAAAACCAGTGTGTTATATAAGGTACCCAAGGATGTTTTGGAGCGTTCGTTAACACCAATCACTACATACACATTGCAAGCGGCAGCTGCTGCGCACACTACATCAATCTCAGGGCCAGGCACAAAGATGGAGGCTTTCACCAGCTTTTCGAACCATTCACTGCCAGTAACAGGGTCCGTGATCCAGTTCCAATAGGGATAACCGGGCACGAATGATTCAGGAAACACCACCAGCTTTGCACCATTTTCCGAGGCTTTTGAGATGAGTTGTGCCGCTTTTTCTACTGTGCCATCTGCGTCAAGAAATACGGGGCTCGTTTGCACGGCAGCAGCTTTGAATGTTGGAAATTCTTTCATTGCATCTTCTCCATGCCAGGCGACAACATCGATGTGATTTTTTCGCGAATCGCGTCATCCCACTTACAGGATTTTCCCCCTGAATCGACGTTCACCAGCGTGAGAGATGACGTAAAACGTTCTTCGCTATTGCACATGGCGATAACAACAACGCCCATACTCGAGTGACCAAGATGCCTGGGCTCAAGCAAAATCTGTAAACAATCCCCGTGCCTGCTGGGAGAATGAAAACGGGTACTGATCTCCGCTGTTGGTAAGCCACCGTTTTTTAGCAGCTCTTCAAATGGCCGCTGCAACACATCGGAGAAAAACATCTCCACAACGTCATTTATCATTTCAAAATACCGGGGATAAAAGACAATTCCAGCCGGATCACAGTGCTTAAAAAGCACTTTCTGTTTGATTATAAAAGCCATCTTTAGACCCCTAAGCGCTCATTTAACGTTTCGTCATCAAGCGTATTTAAACACCCTTCCCACACGCTCATTCCTCGCTCTAGGATCACCGCGCGGTCCGCCACACTCGATAGCTCTTTTATCGATTTATCAATGAGTAAAATGGCCATGTCTGACGTTGCTTTTAGTGCTTTGATCGCACTCCATATTTCCTGACGTACAATGGGCGCAAGACCTTCCGTTGCCTCGTCTAATATCAATAACTTAGGATTAGTCATTAGGGCTCTTCCTATCGCAACCATTTGCTGCTCGCCACCCGACAGGGTTTTACACGACTGGTGCGCCCGCTCTATCAGGCGCGGAAATAATTCGCCGACTTTTTCAATATCCCAATGGCCGGTTTGGGAACCGACAATCAGGTTTTCTTGAACCGTTAAGTTCGGGAAACAGCGTCGCCCTTCAGGCACCAGCCCAATCCCTAAACGCACCGCTTCATAAGACGCCATCGAGTGTAAGGAGCGATCCAGAAAACGTATCTCTCCTTGGGTGTTGGTCAGCATTCGGCATATCGACTTTATGGTCGTGCTTTTCCCCATGCCATTGCGCCCCATCAAGGCAACAACTTCACCTTGATCAACCGTTAAGTTCACATCAAAAAGGGCTTTTGATGCGCCATAAGAGGCTTCTAATCCAGCGACCGTGAGTAGATTCATATCAAACACCTTCCTCTTCGGACTCTTCACCTAAATAGGCTCTTCGAACATCCGGATGTGACCGAATTTCATCAACTGTGCCGTTAGCAATGACCTCGCCGTACACCAAGACACTGATGGAGTCTGCTAGCGCAAATACGGCATCCATGTCGTGCTCAACAAGCAGAATCGGTGCGTCGAACTTCAATTGCGACAACAGCTCTGTCATTTCCAACGCCCCCTCGCTTCCCAGTCCCGCCATGGGTTCGTCAAGTAGAAACACTTTGGGCTTCAAAGCAAGCGCCATAGAAAGTTCAAGTCGTCGGCGCTCTCCGTGGGCAAGTTCTGATGCGACGGCTGTGAGGCGATGCTGAAGCTTGGTCTTAGCCGCAAACTCTTCCGCTTGTTCGTTCAGACAGGGATCAGACATCCAATGTTTAAAGAAGTGAAAACAGCCTCGCTCTCGCCCTTTGATAGCCAGAAGGATGTTTTCCATCACAGTAAATTCCGGCACGACAGAGGAGATTTGAAAGCTCCTACCTAAGCCCATTCTCGCTCTTTCCACCACCCCAAACTCTGTGATGTCTTTATTCAAAAATTGAATTTTCCCTGCATCCGGCAGAAGCTCACCCGCAATTTGTTTAATCAAGGTCGACTTCCCGGCACCATTGGGACCAATCAGGGCATGTATCTCATTTGGGGCCAACTCAAATGAGACGTTCTGCGTCGCTTTTAGCGCGCCAAAGGATTTTGACAATCCACTTACAGCCAAAACAGGATCACTCATGCCCCTCCCCCTTCTTCGATAGCATTGAGACAATGCCGCCTTTGCCGTAGAGCACAACGAACAGCAGAATCAGGCCTAGGTAGATATGCCAAAAATCACTTAATCCGCCCAGCAGGTACTCCAGAAACACAAACACACCTGCACCCGCCACCGGCCCAAACAACCGCCCCACACCACCTAGAATCACGAAGATCATGATTTCACCGCTCAATTGCCAACCAAACATTTCAGGGCTGACGAAGCGATTTAAGTCGGCATATAAAGCCCCAGCTAACCCAGTGATCATCCCTGAAATCACAAACGCAATGAGTCGAACTTTCATTGGATGAACACCAATGGCTTCTACGCGCCCAGGGGCTTGTCGCACTGCTTTTAGCACCATGCCAAATGGCGAAAAACGAAGTCGAGCAGTGAAATAGAGCACCACCGACAGCAATACAAACGTGATCAGGAAAAATTGGAGAGGGTCTAGGGTATCCAAACCAGGAAAGGTGTTTCTGGAATAGATAACCAGCCCGTCTTCACCGCCATAGCGTGACCAGCTAATGGCAAAGTGATACAACATTTGACCAAAGGCCAAGGTCGCCATAATGAAGTAGACGCCCGACGTTCTAAGGGACAAAAGCCCAATAATGAACGCCGCGATACCACTCGAAATCAGTGCCACCAACCAAATAATCGGCATAGATTGCGTACCTGGAAGGGTAAAGATGCCTTCATACAGCGGAACATAGTCTTGCGCGTGGCTGGCAAGAATACCCATAGAGTAGCCACCCAGCCCGAAAAAAGCGGCGTGACCCAAGCTCACTAAGCCGCCATAACCTAGCGCAATGTTTAAACCAATTCCTGCCAGAGCAAAGATGGCAACACGGGTGGAAAGCGTAATCAGAAATGTTTCTTCCACTTGGTATGCGATAAATGCAATACAAGGCAGAATAAGGTAGAGCAGCACATTGAGTGAGTTCGAAGACAATGGGCTTGCCAATTTAAGTGAATGGGAACGGATCATTGCGATGCTCCATACAGACCTGCCGGTTTAAACAGCAATACCAAAGCCATAAGGATGTACACCAGCATCGAAGCGATGGTAGCCCCTGTTTCGTGCGCTTCAGGACCAAACAGCGAGATGAAGCTGATGGGCAGCAAGTACCCTCCTAAGGTGTCCACGAGACCCACTAAAATTGCGGCATAAAATGTCCCTTTAATGGAGCCGATACCACCAATCACCACCACCACAAACGCGATGATCAGAACCGGTTCACCCATGCCAACCTGCACCGACTGGATTGCACCGACCAAGGCGCCGGAAAGCCCTGCTAATGCCGCACCAATAGCGAATATCACTGTGTACAATTTAGAGATATTCACACCCAAAGCGGCGATCATTTCCCTGTCGCTTTCCCCTGCCCGGATTTGAATCCCCAGCCGGGTTTTACTGATCAAAAGGTGCAGTGCGACGGCAATACACAAGCCAACAACAATTAACACCAAACGATACAGTGAATAGTTGATTCCACCGGGAAGCGTCACTGGGCCTGATAGGTAATCAGGTATGGACAGGTACAGGGGAAACGAACCAAATATCAGCCTTGTCCCTTCGGAGAAAATGAGGATGAGCGCAAATGTAGCCAGTACTTGATCGAGGTGGTCACGCGCATACAGCTTTCGCATGACCGTGCATTCCACCAACACCCCAACAAGCCCCGCAACCACCACACTCGCTGCAATACCAGCGAGAAATGAGCCGGTGATGCTTGCCACATAAGCCGCCGCAAACGCACCTACCATGTAAAGGGAACCGTGAGCCAAGTTAATCAGTCCCATCACGCCGAACACCAAAGTCAGCCCCGATGAGACGAGAAACAGCATGACACCTAGCTGTATCCCGTTTAATAACTGCTCTACTATGAGGAGTAACGACATCTTCTCACCTACACCCTTGGCTAAAACTTACACTCGGGCGAATAAGCGTCTGCATGTGCTGACAGTACCGTGGAGACCACTTTATTGGTGTAGATGCCGTCTTCTTTCACGACTTCTCGAACATAGTAATCTTGAATCGGGTGATGGTTAGGCCCGAACTCGAAACCGCCACGTACTGATGAGAAATCCGCTTTTTCCAGCTCAGCCCGGAATTGGTCAGGGTTTGAAATTGACACCTTCGAATTAACATTGGCAAGAAGGACTGCCGCGTCAAAGCCTTGACTCGCATAAAGAGATGGTAGGCGACCGTACTTTTCCTTAAATGACGCTACAAATGCTTTATTCGCTTCATTATCAAGGTCCTTGTTCCACTGAGAGGTATTACTCACACCCTCTGCTGCCTCTCCAACCGCTGCTAGAATGGTTTGATCAAAACTAAAAGCAGGGCCAATTAAAGGAATTCCGACGCCGCTGTCAGCATATTGCTTGAGGAAAGAAACACCCATGCCACCAGGCAAAAAGAAATACACGCTATCTGCACCCGATGCGCGAATCTGGGCAATTTCAGACGCGTAATCGGTTTGTCCTAGCTTAGTTTTTATTTCTCCTGCCAACTCACCACGGTACAACCGCTTATACCCATTCAGTGCATCTCTTCCCGCTGGGTAATTCGGTGCCATAATGAAGCTATTTTTATATTGCTTAGCGTTGGCAAATTCACCGGCCGCCTCATGTAAATTGTCATTTTGCCAAGCTACATTGAAATAATTTTTGTGACAACGCTTGCCCGCCAATAAAGATGGCCCCGCATTTGGAGAAATATAAAATTTACCCTGTGACAGACTGCTTGGGACAACCGCCATCGCAATATTTGAGAAAACAATCCCTGTTAACACATCTACATCTTCGGATTGAATCATTTTGTCAGCGACTTTTATTGCAATATCAGGTTTACGCTGATCATCCTCTACAACCACAGAGATATTCCCGCCCCCTGCTTGTTCAACACCTAGTAGAAAACCATCTCGAATATCAATACCCAACGCAGCCCCGCCACCAGAAAGTGTCGTAATTAAGCCTACTTTGAGTTCATTGGCATACGATGTTGACACCAAAAAAAATAACGATATAGCTATTGATAGGTTTATCTTTAACTTCATAACATTATCCTTAACCACCACACAAGATGGTATTTCCATAGTTAATTAAATCAAAAAGTGACTTAATTCATCTTTAGTTTGTATCTTTGTACTTTCCCTGTTTTTGTTTTGGGCAACTCATTAATAAACTTTATAGACCTTGGATATTTAAAGGGAGCAATTTTATTTTTAACATAGTCTTGCAGTTCGTTGATTGTTTGTTCAGACGGGTCTGCAATATCTGTCAATACAATATGTGCCTCAACAATCATGCCTCGCGCATCGTCTTTTTTTCCTATCACGGCGCATTCTTTAACATAAGCATGACTGAGCAGCGCGGATTCCACTTCCGGTCCGGCAATGTTGTAGCCAGAAGACACAATCATTTCGTCATTACGGGAAACAAAATGGAAGAAGCCTTGGTCGTCTTTGTAGAATGCATCTCCTGTAATGTTCCAACCGGAGGAGACATAGTCACTTTGCCGAGGATCATTTAAGTAGCGGCAGCCTGTCGGCCCCCGTACAAGTAACCGTCCCACTTCCCCCACTCCGGCTTCTTCGCCATTTGCATCAACAATTTTGGCTTCATAGCCTGAAATTGGCTTCCCGGTAGAGCCGGGAGCATGGTCATTCAGACGATTGGAAATAAAGATGTGCAGCATTTCAGTTGCACCTATGCCATCGAGAAGCGGTTTGTTTGTTTTTTCAAGCCACTCCCTGTAAATAGGTGCTGGCAGCGTTTCACCTGCAGACACAGCAACCCTCAGCGACGACAAATCAGCGTCTTCCTCCATACCTTTTAGCATCACGCGATAGGCAGTTGGCGCAGTAAAGCAGATGGTTGCTTTATATTTATCAATAATTTCAATGATATTGGTAGGTGACGCATTTTCCAGAAGGATACTTGATGCGCCAAAGCGTAACGGGAAGATCGCTAAGCCACCCAATCCAAAAGTGAACGCTAACGGAGGGGAGCCTACTACTATGTCATCGGAAGAGATCTGCAGCACTTCCTTCGCATAGCCATCGGCTATCTGCAATAAGTCCCTGTGGAAATGCATTGTGGCTTTGGGTTTTCCGGTAGTACCCGACGTAAAAGCCAGCAAGGCAACGTCATCACGTCCTGTTTTTACTGGACTGAATTTCACCGACTTTTCTAATGCCATTCTGTCGAGTTGAGCATCAAAATTTGAGCTGCCATCAAAGCCGATGACATGCTCCAACCAGACACTGGACTGCTGGCATTCTTCAAGCTCATCCATAATCCGGGTGTCACATAACGCAAATTTGATTTCCGCTTTATCAACAATTTGACCTAATTCAGCCGCCCTTAGCATCGGCATGGTATTGACTGCTACGCCTCCCGCTTTCGTAACGGCCAACCAACATGCAACGAAAGCGGGGTTATTTGTGGAACGAATAAGCACTCGATTCCCCGGCACCAGATCGAAATCATCGACAAGAACGTTCGCGATCCGGTTACTCCAATCCAATAACTCTTTATAGGTTCGTCTTCGCCCATTCCCGATTAGCGCAGTATGATCGCCAAAACCGGTGGCAACCATTTTATCGGTCAATTCTTCAGCAACGTTTAGGTATTCTGGATATTGATTTTCCTTAACCAGAAACTCTGGCCAAGTGCCGACAGGCGGCAAATTGCTTCGTGTAAACGAATCGATATGTGCAGTTGGTCCTAACATCTTTTTCCCTCACTACGTACTACTTTCAGCGACTGCATCTCATGCCTTGTCGGCAGATCGACAGACCGTAGGGCTGGTTAGCTTAGTCTTTCACAACATGATGAATAATGGCGTCCAATTGGTGACTCAAAATATGGAGCGAATCATCGTCCAAAGAGATAAGAAGTTCATTGACCCATGCTTCGTGGGCTTTCGCTTGCACTTCAAATTCTTTGCGACCCAATGCCGTGAGCGATACACAAGATGCTCTTCGATCATTTGGCATCACCGTTCTTTCAACGAATTCGTCATCTATCAGCCTATCAATAATGCCCGTGACATTACCGCCAGAAACACGCAAAGCCGTTGATAATTCACTCATTTTCATGCCTTCTTCATAGCGTGCCAGTGTTGCCAGCACATCAAACCGTGGGAGTGTTGAATTAAATTCAACCCGAAATTTCTGTCTCAGATCTGACTGTATGTATTGGCTGACACCAAGGATTTTCAGCCATAACCTAAGTCGTGATTTAGAGTGTTTTTCATCGACATTCACGGGTAATTTTTCCATTTCAATCATCAATTCAGGACTCTCTATTGTGAGGAGTTCTTGTTGGCTAATTCTCTGTTTACTAACCCTTGTAATTGTTCTTTTCCTGTTTGGTAGGGTCGCGGCCAAACTTGCTCGCTGTCTTGTATGAGAGCCGCTTGCCTATTCGTCCAATAAGGGTCGGATAAATGAGGGCGACCAATCGCGACCAAATCCGCGCGACCCGCCAATAAGATGGAATTCACATGGTCAGCGTCGTAAATATTCCCGACCGCCATGGTGCTGATGTTGGCTTCGTTACGAATCTGATCGGCAAAAGGCGTTTGATAAAGACGGCCGTACCTTGGTTTTACCGATGACGTTGTTTCACCTGATGAAACCACAATGATATCGATACCCACATTCTTCAACATTGCAGAAATATCGACGGCTTCACGGGGTGTGACGCCGCTTTCACCCGCCCAATCACTGGCCGAAATACGGACGGACATTGGCTTGTGAACCGGCCAAACTTGCCGAACAGCTGTCACTACCTTCAATGGAAATCTCATGCGATTTTCAAGTGATTGGCTACCGAACTGATCATCACGCAAGTTAGTCAGAGGCGAGATGAAAGAGGCCAATAACCCACCCTGTGCTGCATGAATTTCCAGCATGTCAAAACCCGCACGGTCAGCCCGTTGCGCCGCTTGAACAAATTGCTCACACACCTTATCCATTTCTTGTTCGGAAATCGGTTCAGGTACATGGCTGCTAGGCGACCATGGCACGTGAGAGGCGGACTTTAGCGGCCACCCACCCGTTTCCAAGGGTTGATTCTCCGCCTCCCAGGGTAATTGAGTCGCTGCGCGGGCACCGGCATGGCCAAGCTGGCAACATGTCGCAGCCTGCGTTTCGTTATGCACAAACTCATTCACCCTGCTCCAGCCCGAGACTTGAGTGTCGTGATACAGCCCTGCACACCCCAATGTAGCTCGTCCATCTTCGGCCACTGACACCATCTCCGTGCACACTAAGCCCGCTCCACCTTTGGCTCTCTCGCCATAATGAATAAGGTGCCAATCGGTTATGTGCCCATCCGTACTTTTGTATTGGGCAATCGGGGAAACCACAACGCGATTGATGAGTTTTAAGTCACGCAGAGTAAAGGGAGTGAACATGGGAGACCGAACCTGGCCAGACTCGTCGCTACCGGCTTGATTGCTGAACCAGGCTTCAGCTTCAGCGAGCCATTTGGGGTCTCTCACGCGCAAGTTTTCATGTCCAATTCGTTGGGAGCGCGTCAACATGGCGTAGTTCAATTGCTTCAGGTCAAACCCTAAATAGCGGTGCACATGCTCAAACCACTCTAAAGAGTTGATTGCGGCGGACTGAATGCGCAGCACCTGTTCGCGGCGTTCGCTTTCATACAGACGAAAAGCATCTTGTATTGAGTCTTCTTGATTCAAATATGTCGCCAACGCAATCGCACTTTCCATCGCTAATTTGGTGCCGGATCCTATGGAAAAATGCGCAGATGCGGCTGCATCTCCTAACAAGACAATGTTGTTAAAGCTCCACTTTTCGCACAATAAACGTGGGAAGTTGATCCACGCTGAACCTCGGATGTGGTTCGCATTCGTAATGAGGGGATGACCTGATAAGTGGTCTTTGAATATTTCCTGACAGACTTCAATGGATTCCTGCTGGCTCATGTCACCAAAGCCATACTTCGCCCATGTTTCTTCATCACATTCGACAATGAAGGTCGCCATTTTGTCGTCAAACTGATAAGCGTGTGCCCAAACCCAACCTTTATCGGTTTCCACAAAAATAAACGTGAAGGCGTCATCAAACTTCTGAGGAGTACCCAACCAAACAAATTTGCATGGCCTCATTTCGACGTTGGGTTTGAATTCTTTCTCGTGAGCTTGCCTTGTTTTGGAATTCAATCCATCGGCGGCAACCACAAGGTCATACGCTTTCGCTAACTCTTCAGCAGGCTGGGACTCGGTGGCATAACGAATTTCAATGCCCAATTCTTCCGCCCGTTTTTGCAAAATATTGAGGAGTTTTAATCGCCCGATACCGCAAAATCCATGACCTGTCGAAACTATTTTTTCGTCATTTCTCACTAAGGCAATGTCATCCCAATAGGCGAAGTTTTCCCTTATAGCGTCTGCTGTTACCGGGTCATTTTGTGCAAAGTTGTCTAAGGTTTCTGCTGAAAAAACAACGCCCCAACCAAAGGTATCATCCGCACGGTGCCGCTCAATAATGCACACTTCAACGTCAGGGTTGCGCAGTTTCATTGATATGCCGAAATACAGCCCTCCGGGGCCTCCTCCGATACAAG
The DNA here is from genome assembly GCF_900060185.1 of Grimontia marina. GTDB lineage: Bacteria > Pseudomonadota > Gammaproteobacteria > Enterobacterales > Vibrionaceae > Enterovibrio > Enterovibrio marinus. The sequence goes on from NZ_FIZY01000008.1 coordinate 54,254, forward strand.
CGACTCTCATTTCCGTGCTCCTGCATTAATGATTTGATCAAATCGTAGGCACCGAATAAATATATTTCAAGCTTAAAATATCTATACTTAAAATATATATTAACTGTATTATCAATTATGTTTCTCGCGGACCAAAAGAAATGTATTTCTAATCAAAGACTTTGGTATGAGCGTCCAAATAATGAGAAATACTTAATAAATCTTTGCTTATATGAAAATAATTTGCATTTATTGCTCAAGTAATTCTTTTTGACTGTAGGATGAAGGTCTTCCTGTCTCTAATCTTGGTTGTGCGCGTTAATATTTTGTCAGGAGATAAACAATGAAAATCGAATCAATAAATAAGAAAATACCCATTCAAAATATTGATAATAGAGAGATATTTATTGAACACGTGGAGGATGAAAACCCAGAAAATACCGTGGACTCCCTTGCTGCTCTAGCGGCAAAAATTAGCGAACGCTTTCTCGCATACGGTGTAAATAGATCATCAATAAGAACATTAACGATATATGTAGTATCACTTGATGATTTCTTTAAAAATCAAGATGAAATAGACAAAGTGCTCAGGTTCAGGCTAGCAGGTAATATTGGTGAGATTGCACTCATTGAGCACGAAACGGTTGCGCTCGAAGCGACCATCGAGCGGGAGCCGCCATCAAATGACATTGTCTTCAGAGACTACTCGAAAGCCGAGCTGTTTGATCAATACTACACCTTTTTGACTGCCCCCGATGCACCACAGATCATTCGTAATTGGGTGGAGACTCGCCCTTCTCCTCACTGCGACATGACGGAAATCGTGTTTGGTTCATCTTCCTACCACCATTCGCTCGACCTTTATCTCCCGAAGCGTAGAGACAAAAAAATGCCTTTGCTTATCCACATTCACGGTGGCTATTGGCAATACACTGACAAAGAAATCTACGCCAAGGTGGCTAACGCTTACACGCAGTGTGGCGTTGCCGTAGCAAACCTGAATTACCCACAAGCCCCAGACGTCACAATGAGTGAAATCATTGATTCATGCCGGAGTGGTATTCGCACTTTATTTGTCACCGCAGAGGAACATGGCATTGACCCCAATGCGATTACCGTTGCGGGCCACTCAGCGGGAGCTCACCTAGCCGCCATGATGGGATTAACCAACTGGTCGGCATTTGATGCATCGCTTCCGCGCAATCTATTCCAAACCGTTATCGGCTTTTCAGGCCTTTACGATCTGGAACCCTTCACTATCATCATGCGCGAGCGGTTAAACCTCGACTCAACACAATTAACAAAAACGAGTCCTGTTCATTTTGATGCTTCTGAACCCGTCAATTTCAGCCTGTATGTAGGAGGTAATGAAAGTGACGAGTTTCAAAGACAGACCAGTGTTTTTGCGGAGTATCTTCAGTCTCGCGATATGAATAGCAATACCGTGGTTTTAGAGAATAAAAATCACTTTTCTACAGTTGATGAATTTTACTCTGAATCTACATCAACCTTTTGTGCCTGTTTAGATTTAATACTTAAAAAACCACCAAAACCTCTAATTGGGTAAATATCGCTTGGGTGAAGTAAGACAAGAGGCAAGCAATGATTTGTTAGGAATTTCGGACAAATCAGTTCAATGTTGACTATCCACGGATAAGTTCCGAAGAAAAACTCATCACGCAGACTTATCTTTTCTTTATTGAAAATCACGCATCACGCATAATAAGTCCTTGTCAAAATACTCAATATTGAGTTTTCATTTTACGTTGATGGCTCTAGAATAAAGATTATTACTCTTTGTTGTATCAGTAAACCCAATCCACTAATACTTACTAAGGCACATAGTTGGATTTGAAGGAGGAGTTCACAATGGAGCAGTTTCAGTTTCTCCTGCAACGCTTTGACCCGGGTGTTATTTGGTTAAATGCTAGGAATCAAATAGTTGCAATGAATCACGTTGCTTTCGAGGTGCTAGAGTGTCAAGATGGTTTTCCACTCGGAAAGGAAATCGTGAAATTTCACCCTCCAGAAGTTAGGAAAAAAGTTTCCAAACTTATCTCTAAACAAAACTGTCCCGTGGATTCACCGAAACCCATTTCCATGATAATCGCGGCTATTAACAAGTTATTGCTACTTAAGATAAGTAAAACAATCGGAGAGAGAGGAATATATGGAACAAACGTGATTTTTTATGATTTAACCAGCATTGCAACTGATTTAGAAAACGATACGATAACCATTAAAAAATATCCGGTTTATAAAAACAAAAAAATAATTTTGATTAACATCTCGGATATACTCTACTTTAAAGCCGACGGACACTATTCATCTATCATAACTGCGGACGATACTTACCTGTGTAATTTATCTATTGGCGAGATAGAACAAAATTCCCCAGTTGGCTACTTCAGTCGCACTCACAGAAGTTACCTTGTAAATTTACAATCAATTACAGCTGTTGAGAAAAGAACTCGCACCCTGACATTGACGTTTGACAGCACGCATTCTGAACCCGTGCCCGTCAGCAAAAAGTATAGAAAAGACATAATGACGCTACTCAACATCCCCTAAATCATGTTTTCCATCCATGTCCTTGGCATTATTAATGTGTGTATTCAATACATCCCAAGGCAGAAGTGCACATTTCTTTCTTGACGGAGAAACCGTATCAACGATGGACAGAATAAGAGGCTCGGTTTTCTCCAAAGAATGATGGTTCAGGCCTGAACGTATCTCAGTATAATAATCTTCAAATATACCAATCGGTTTATCACAGCAAAGCGTCGTCATGATAGATGCTGATGCAATACAAATTGAACAGGCACGAGCACTGTATTCAATATTTGAAACCTTTCCGCCTTGAATATCTGCCGCCAAAGAAATTTGGTCACCACAAACCGGGTTAATGGCTTGAATCACTACGCGTTCAGACGAGGGCGTCTTATGGCCCTTCGGATGGCGGTAATGTGCCATCAACAAACTGCGTTGGTCGGCGATCTTATCCATTTTTTCGTCCATATAACGCAATGGCCTCAGACACTGCAGCCTGTAAACCATCAATCACGCTCTCATGATTGTAAATCGCAAAACTCACCCGGATGACAGCATGTTGTTCGAACTTCTCCAGCAAAAGATGAGCACAATGGGCCCCCGTCCTCACTGAAATTTGTTCATTTCTGTCTGCAACATCCGCAAAGTCGTGAGGATGAACCCCATCAATGGTAAAGGACAGAATGCTGGAGCCCGAAGCATTTCCTCCCCGAGGTAACACCTTAACTTCCTTTATTTCCAGTAAACGTTGGCGAGTTTTGGCTTCCAAATCATAAAGGTACTTTTTGATCTGCGCTTTTCCTACACCTTGTATAAAAGTAAGCGCCAGGTCTAAGCCGATCGCCCCCGCCAAATTGGGGCTTCCTGCTTCAAAAGCGGTGCTTCCTTCTTTGAAAACAATGTCTTTTGACGAGCGGGAAACTGTGTTGACAACACCGCCCCCCATGAAATGCGGCGTCATCGCACTCAATTTATCTCTCGAGGCAAACAAGACGCCAATACCTTCCGGCCCATACATTTTATGGGCAGAAAAACACAGAAAATCGCATTGGATTTCTCTCACATCTAAATCGAGGTAACTTGCAGATTGGGAGGCGTCCACCAGCGTTGCTATGCCCAATGTACGCGCTTTTTGACAGAGTTCTTTAATAGGAAATTCACCACCAATCACGTTAGATACATGTGGAATGGCAATAAGCACCGAGTCTGAAGACCATATATCTTCATGGGCAATATCCAGCTCTCCATTGATGCAGGCTGGAATATAACGAAGCTCACTGCCCGTCTTTTCACAGATATCACGCCACGGAAGGAAGTTGGAATTATGTTCAAACTCTGAGATCCAGACTTTTTTGCCCGGGCCTAAATGGGAAGGAAGCCACGCCTTGGCAACCAAGTTAATACTCTCTGTTGCAGAACGCGTGTAAATAATTTCATCGCTTGACGCCCCTAAGAACTCGGCCAGATTGGCCCGACAAGCATCGTATCGCTCAGAGCAAAAGTGCCCGCGCCGATAAGTCGTGCGATGCACCGGCCCAACGTTGTTTTTATAATACTCGGACAGCCCCGTGATAAGACTGATTGGTTTAAACGTTGTGGCCGCATTGTCGAGAAAGTTTGCTCCCTGAGTATCCAGGTATTGAAATTCACTCTCCACGTGTCCATCAAACGCGGCCATTTCAGGTTCCCTCTGCAAACCGCACATCCAACCTTTGACCCGTTTTTTGCGCCAGTTGGCTTATCCGGCCGCCTGTTCCGCCACGTCGAAACATGACAATTTCGGCCATGACACTTAATGCGATTTCTTCGGGGGTGTGTGCCGCAATATCCAATCCAGCAGGTGTGCTAACCAAGACGTTTGGGGTACGTAATGCCTGATCATCTAAATAGTTCATTACTAACCCCGCTCTCTTCTTGCTCGCAACCAGCGCGATGTAATGGGCACCAGACGAAATGGCTTTCATCATGGACAGGTGATCACCTTTGTGCTGCGTTGCAATCACTACATAATCTTCTGGAGCAGGTTCAAGCTGACTGTAGTCAGTGTCATCGTTGATAATAATGGTTGCTTCAGGATAGGATGCGTGAGTTGCAATCGTGTCATTTATCACCACTTCAAGCCCCATCAGGCTACCTAGCGTGCATAATGTCTGCACGACTTTACCGTGGCCAATAAGCCATAGTTTTGGTGCAGGCACATACGGTTCTACATAGACTTTCATCGCCCCTCCACACGGCATGCCGACACCGAGCATTTCATCGTCTAGATCTATATCAAACGTCCTTGGGGTCCCTTCCTTGATAGCCTCTTTCGCCTGATAGCAGGTCTCGGATTCGGCACATCCACCACCAATCCAGCCAGTTACAAGTTCCCCGTTAGCGTTGATTAACGCTTTCGACCCTGATTTTGCTGACACCGACCCCCAATGATCAACAACAGTGGCCACCGCGAAAACCGATCTTTCTTTTTGCATTAACGCAATTTTCATTTCTATTTTGTCAGTCACCTTATACTCCCACTGCGTAGCTGGCCGGTTGACCTTTATGGCTAAAATTCCATTAATTCAGCAGCGCCATGTCGTTTGGTGTATCGATATCCCGGCAAAACCCAACCGAATGGCATTCAAGGGTATTGACCCAGTCGGGGTGCTCTTCAATCAACCGCCGACAGGCCGGTCTCAGATCATCTTTTCCCGCCAGTGCAATGCAGTTTCTCGTCATGAGGACAGGGTTGCCTCTTTGGCCGAAAACGGTTGGGACAGTGATAACGGGCACTAGGTACGCTTCGAGTGATCCACACTTTTCCAAATGGCTCAAAATAAGTTGCCTGACATCGTTGCGTGTCAAAAAAGGCTGATCAGCCAACGCAACAACAATACTGTGTGAATCAGGATTGATGGCAGTAAGACCCGCTTTAATCGACGTATGCTGACCGCGCTCATAATCGGCGTTAAAAACAAAGTGAATGGGTAACCCACTGAGCGCGTCGGCGATCCTTTCAGACTCAAAGCCTACAACAACCACCAATCTCTTGATCCCGAGGCTGAGATAGAGCTTGGCACTTCTCCGGACCATTGGCTCCCCGTCAACAGGGATACAGAGCTTATTGATGTCCCCCATCCTCGTTGACATACCGGCAGCCAAAAGCAATACGTCCAGCTTGGGAATAAACGCTTCAAGATTATCCATGACAGCAACTTTTCCCCACGTCGTTTCCGTTTTTCTGCGGTGTCCCATCGGGTATTTTTTCCTCGGTATCAGGCAACGCTTTGCATTCTTTGCTCACTGACGTTTCATTATTCGACTCCTGTCCATTTTTGAGGGCAACGATCTGAGCAACAACGGATAACGCCACCTCTTTAGGCGATTGCGCGTGTATCTCTAACCCAGCAGGAGAAACGATTTTTTCAACATCCGAAGATGCGGTGTCTCCTTCCAAGAGTTTCTTGCGAATGGCCGTAAATTTTTTCTGACTGGCGACAAACAAAACGGTCGGGCTTTTCGATGAAATGGCCGTTTTCAGCATTGTCAGGTCTTTTTTGCCCTGAGTTGCAATAACAATCGTGGCCGATTCATTTAATTCAGAGGCGGTTTGGATAAACGCGTCGGTGTCTGCGCATTGACTCTCAGGCAGCAACTCTCTGTGATAACACTCGTCAGAGAATAACATTGCGTCATACCCAACCTGCTCCACAAAACCAGCAACTTGAACCGCCGTTTCACTCGAACCGACAACGATCACCTGTTTTTTCACGTTGATTGGCTGAAGAAATACATCAATAACACCTTCGCTGGCACAACTGGAAGGGTAGAAAACCTGCTGCTCCGTGAGTAAGTTACTCGACGTTGGCCCAACCCTAAGCAATATAGCCTGGCCTGTATTTAATACGTGCTGAGACCACTTTTTCACCGCCGGTTGAATACATCCCCCGCCTATCCATCCCCTCAGGGTGTTGTTGCTGAAGATTGCCTGATTGCCAGCTTTACTTGCACTCGACCCTGAAACCACAATCACTGTCGCGATCACTGCCGGGCACTGCGCTTCAACGACATCAAGCAACATCGTGTATGCGTCTGTATGTTTGAGGCGTTCAGTATTCATTTATCTTGCTCCCCATCCATCATCTATAACCTTGATTGAACCCGTCAGTGCATTGAAGTGGTCAGTTTCCGGAAGTCTTCAACGGTATTGATTGAGAACATGTCATCAATGTATTCCATCGCACCCGCTAACTTTTGCGATGAGAGATCAAACCGCTCCAAGGCCATCAAAGGATTGACCCAAATCAGCCGGTGACAAAGACGCTTAAGATGTTTTGTTACCTGAGAAAGCTGTGTTCCAGAGTCGGTATCCAGACCGTCGCTCAAAATCACCACATAGTGATTTCGCCTTTGCGGCTTGCTGGCAGAATGCAACCATTTATCAAGGCTCGCAGCAATTTTGGTGCCGCCGCCCCAGCACAAATGCTGAAGAAGAATTTGCTCTCTTAATTGACCGAACTGCTGATGGTGTAATTGCCGCGATATTTCTGTGAGCTGGGTGTTAAACAGCCAAACACGCGTGGTTTTTAGTCTTTTCACCATTGCCATTGCGAACAGTAAAAAAAGGGATGTGTGCTTATCCATTGAACGACTGACATCAATGAAGAGCGTGACGGTTGGTTTCTCATCCCGCGAACTAAACCACTGTAATTCGAATAACTCACCACCATGTTGCATGTTGACGCGCACTGACTGCCGGATATCGAGGTGTTTTCTGACGTGCGCAGAGCTCGAGGTAGCCTGACGAGAACGCAGCCATTGATTAATGATGGCGTCACAAATACCCGACAACTGCACCAGCAACTCGGGATTGATTGGGGCGTCAAATCTATCGACATGACCATCCCGCGACGAGGCCCGATATTTATTGATCATGTCACCGTTTTCGAGGTCAACCGCCCCAGACTCTTTCTGCGACTGTTTGGATTTCTCTTTTCGCTGCTGCGTTGACTGCCCGTCAGGAACGCCATTTGACTTATTCTGCTTCCCCATCAGGTTTTGGGTGATCACTTTGCCGCCCTGAATAGGCTTTACCGACCAGTACCTAGCGTATAGCTCATCAAACTGATGCCACTTTGCCCGAGTGTCACACACCAAGGTTTTCAGCAAGTGCCGCATGGCCTCTCTGTCAAAGAAATCGTTCTTAGCCAGTAACATTAAAGCCGTTTGTTGCGTACTGAAATCAACCAAAAAGCCTCTTGCCCTCAAAGAGCGAAGAAAATGGATCATTCGCAACTCCGTCTTTTCGATGTCAAAAATCTCGGCCATTAGGTTTCTCCAATACGGCGCAAAAACCACTTCGATATGACAAGAAAGCATTGCCCTTCACTTTGCGATCACCACCAGTTTTTCGAGTTCATCTGTTGTTAGCTGAAAGCGGTCCTCTTTGTGCTTTAACAAGCAGGTCAGGCTAAGATGCAAACACTCAAGGTTGTCATCCAACGATTTGTACTCCAGCCCTAACAGGGCCTCAGCCCAATCCAGTGTTTCAGCTATTCCCGGCACTTTTTTTAACTCTCTGCGTCTTAACGCTTGGACAAACCGACTAATCTGCTCTGCGAGTCTTATGTCAATGTCCGGTATTCGCGCGACAACAATGGCTAACTCTTCTTGTGCTGTTGGGTAGTCGATATAGTGATACAGACAGCGACGACGTAGTGCATCACTCAAGGTTCTGGTGCCATTAGAGGTTAAAATCACCAAGGGCGAGGACTTTGCTTTTAATGTGCCAATTTCCGGTATCGTGACTTGAAACTCGCCCAAGAGTTCCAGCAGAAAGGCTTCGAACTCTTGATCTGCGCGATCAATTTCATCGATCAACAACACGGAGGGCTCCACCGTCCTCATCGCTTTGAGTAACGGCCTCTCCAACAAATATTTCTCTGCGTAAATTTCGCCTTCAATATCAATATCTTGTTGTTTTTCCAAAAGCCTGATACTGAGGAGCTGACGCTGATAATTCCATTCGTACAATGTCTGACTGACTGAAAGCCCCTCGTAACACTGTAATCGGATCAAAGGGCGACCCAGGCTGGCGGCTATCTGTGTGGCGACCGATGTTTTCCCTACACCCGCCTCCCCCTCCAACAGCAAGGGCCTTTCCAGTTGTTTCATCAATGACAAGCTAAACGCCAGGCTCTTATCGCAAATGTACCCGCCAGCCTTCAATGCATGCCGAATGTCCATCACCGTTTGGGGGAAATCTGTCTCCCGCTGTCCCTGTCTTTCAGTCAATGGCTCTCTCCTCGACATGCTGCATCCAACCGACGATTGCTCGCTGCGCATAGCCTGCTATTTCCCACCAAAGAGACGCTTGATACTGCGCCACAGAAGCCGTATTCCGAAGCTAAACGCATTGACGGATTTGGGGCCTTCTGCGAGACGTTCTTTTGCTTTTTCTGCAGCTTCACCACCGGATAATGCCGTTACCTGATCGGCATAATTTTTCCCAAACTGATCCAGTATTTGATCAGTGACCTGTCCGATCATTCGGCCACCAAACGTCGCAAGCTTTCCTCGGACCTTGACGCGGGCATGGCCATTCAACACCATGCCAGAAGCTGTTTTACGCACGACCGCCACCAGTTTCATCTCTGCTGAAGACGTACCCTTGGTATCTGTGCCCTGTCCTAGCATCACCATTGTCATTGCTGATGGGGACATTTCGAGCACTTCGATATTGCCTTTAAAAGACATGGCCACTGGCCCCAGCTTGACACTGACTTCTCCGTCATAATGCGTTTCGTCAATCTGTGCAGTGATCGATGCACCGGGAATACATGACGCAACTTTGCGTATGTCAGTCAATACTTCCCACCCCATCTCCGGTGGTTGACTCACAGGAAAGTCTTTTACAATCGCCATCCCCCCATCATCCTGCAGATGTTTCATGACAGTATCTTCAAGTGCATTCGTGGTGCTGGCATTGTGGCAGCAGGTTTTTTCGAACGTTTGCTTGTTGGCTTCCTCAACCAGTTTGTTCACATCCGGCGAATCCTCAATCTGGGTCAGTCCCAGTTTTTTCATTTCGCGCCAAGTGCGATAGGCGGTGTGAGGCATATCCATATGTGTCACCCCAAGGTGAGAAAACGCATCGACAACCGCCGAGGTAAAGCAAGGTATACTGCCAACATGGGGTGATTCGGCCACGCCTTTAGCACCAAGAGGATGATGAGGAGAAGGCGTCACGGTATGATCAGTTTCCCATTTCGGCGTTTCTACTGCGGTCGGAATAAAATAGTCCATCAAGGTGTTGCCGAGGATATTACCGTCGGCATCAAACGGTAGCTCTTGCCCGAATGCAACGGCGTAACCCTCTGTCAGACCGCCATGAATTTGTCCTTCAATGATCATGGGGTTGATTCTGGTTCCGCAATCATCAAGCGCATAGAAACGTCTGACTTTGGTCTCTCCCGTCCCTTTATCAATGTCTACCACACAGATGTAAGCACCAAATGGATAGGTGAAATTTGGCGGATCATAGTAATTCACCGCCTCAAGGCCAGGCTCAATACCATTAGGCAATTGACCATACGAGACCGCGGCAATTTCCTTGATGGTTTTTTCCATACCCGGCACGCCTTTGACGGCAAACCTGTCTTCCTGCCACTCAAGGCTGTCTTCAGATACTTCCATCATTGCAGCAGCAAGTTTTCGAGCCTTGGCACGTATTTCTCTCGCCGCTTTTGCAACAGCCGCCGCCGCAACAGGCGTTGAGCGTGAACCGTAGGTACCAAGACCATAAGGTGCAGTATCGGTGTCGCCTTCTTCAATCGTTATCAAATCAGAATCAACACCCAACTCTGTAGCTATGATTTGTGCATAGGTCGTCGCGTGTCCCTGCCCTTGGGAAATCGTCCCCATGCGGGCAATAATACTGCCATCCGGATGCATCCTTATCTCGGCACTGTCAAACATGCCAATACCGAGAATGTCACAATTTCGGGTTGGCCCAGCACCCACGATTTCAGTAAAGGTACATACGCCGATCCCCATCAACTCCCCGTTTTCGCGCTTTACTTTTTGTTCTTCGAGCAGCGCGGGATAGTCGACGGCATCCATCACCTTTTGCAGGGCAAAGTGGTAATTGCCGCTATCGAGTTGCCACCCTAATGCAGTGTCATAAGGAAACTGCTCAGGTTTAACAAAATTTCGCATACGGATTTCGGCGAGGGACACGCCAAGTTTGTGAGCCAGCACATCCATCATTCTTTCAATCACGTAGACGGCTTCTGTCACCCTGAATGAGCATCGATACGCCACTCCGCCTGGGGCTTTATTGGTATACACACCAACCACGTTCAAATAGGCGACGGGAATATCATAAGAGCCGGTGCAGATATTCATGAAACCGGCGGGCCACTTAGTAGGCTGAGCTTGTGAATTAAACGCACCGTGATCACCCAATACGTTGACGCGCAGTGCCTGAATACGCCCCTGCTCGTCGGCCGCAATTTCGCCTGTCATGAAATAATCGCGCGCCCACGCTGTCGTCGACAAATGCTCGGTACGGTTCTCAACGAATTTAACGGGACGTCCAAGTACAATGGAGGCCACAATGGCAACAACATACCCTGGATAAATCCCCACTTTATTGCCAAACCCTCCGCCGATATCTGGTGAAATCACGCGAACCTTACTCTCTGAAATACCTGAGAGCGATGACACAACGGTGCGGACAACATGAGGAGCCTGAGAGGTGACATAGACAGTCAGGTTACCTTTGACCGGGTCAAACGAGGCAACACAACCACAGGTTTCAAGTGGACTTGGATGAACACGCGGGTAATACATGGTTTCTTTGACAGTCACCGGTGCTTTCTCAAAAACCGATTCCGTTCCTTCTTTGTCACCCACATCCCATTCAAAAATTTTATTCGGATGACTTTGCTCAACCTCTCCATGCTCATCCAGCAGATCATCACGGACGATAGGGGCGCCGTCTACCATAGACTGGTAAGGATCAACCAAGGGAGGCAGTATTTCGTATTCCACTTCAACAAGTTCAATGGCATCTGCTGCTATGTATCTGTCATCTGCGATAACTGCAGCGACTTCCTGATATTGAAAGTGGACTTTTTCATCAGCAAGGACGGCCTGCTTGTCAGCAGCAAGCGTCGGCATCCAGTGCAAATTAAGGGGTTTAAGATCCTCGGCAGTAAGAACAGCATGAACGCCAGGTAATGCGAGGGCTTTTTCTTTGTTGATCGAGACAATTCGGGCGTGGGCATACGGGCTACGCACCATATCTACGAAAACCATACCTGGTAGTTTTACGTCATCGACGTACTGCCCCCTACCCTGTACAAATTTTGGATCTTCCTTGCGCTTGCGCGAGCAACCGATGCCCTGAACTCTTTTCGTCACCTCTGAGAGATCGCCTTCTTCGTTGGTGTTTAGATCTTGCATACTCGATACCATCACACTTCCCCTTGTTTGCATCGACCAGAACTCAGTTTGCTTCGCGAAGGTTTTTCCCTGCGGTGATCACTGCTTTCACGATGTTCTGATAGCCAGTACATCTGCATAAGTTGCCTGATAAGCCCCACCTTACTTCTTCTTCAGTTGGGTCTGGGTTTTCTTGTAAAAACCGATAGGCACGCATCAACATGCCCGGTGTACAAAACCCACATTGCAGACCATGCTCTTCAATAAATGCCGCCTGAACCGCATGAAGGCCTTGCTCATCGGCCAACCCCTCAACCGTCACAACATCCTTACCCGCCACCTGAACAGCCAGCACGGTACAAGATTTCATCGATTCTCCGTCGACATCTACCGTGCAAACTCCACAATGACTGGTTTCACAACCAATATGAGTGCCCGTGATACCCACGACTTCCCTCAGTGCGTGAACTAACAATGTGCGCGGATCGATCTCAATTTCTGTCGGTTTTCCATTAAGTCGAAATGAAACAGTGTGCTTTGTCATTCCTGTAATCCTTCAGTAATGTGCCATGCAATGTTTTTAGGGAGATATCGGTTACGTGTATGCGGTATTGGTATGTTTGTTTGGCATCCATATTCACCGACGATTAACCTGCATACTGATGCAACTGTGGCTTATTTTCTCGCGATTGCATCTTGCAACGCACGATGCAGCATCTCGCCAGCCATTGCCGTTTTGTACTCTTCATTTCCACGTTGATCTGCAGCGGGTTCAGTACTTTGCATGGCAAGTTGTACAGCGGCATTTAAGCGTTCAGGGGTAGGCTTGTGTCCCTCCAATACCCACTCTGCCTTACGTGCCCGAAAGGCAGTAGGACCGAGATTGGTCAGAGCAATTCTTACGTCGGAACAAACGTCACCATTGACGTTCAAAGACACAGCACATGCGGCAGTGGCAAAATCACCGGTTTTGCGTTTCAACTTTCTAAATCCCCACTGACGTGCGCCAGCCTGCTTGGAGATCTCAATCCGAGCGAGAATTTCACCTGCGCTAAGGTCGGTAAGATACGTACCGAGGAAAAAATCATTGGCAGCGACAATCCGTTTTCCCTTTTCGCCGACAATGTGAAATGTCGCATCCAGAGCTAGCATTACTGCAGGTTGGTCATTGGCAGGATCCCCATGCGCGATATCACCCCCTATGGTGCCTTTATTTCTCACCTGAGGATCGGCTATCCATTTTGTCGCTTCCATTAAAAGAGGACACAATTCCGCCAAGGGCTCATGGCGCAATATATTGTTTTCAGAAGTCATGGCACCGATGGAAATTACATCGTCGCGGACAGATATTCCTTTCAGTTCTGCGATATTCTGCATATCAATAAGGTGAACCGGCTCGGCAAATCGCATTTTCATCATGGGTAAAAGGCTGTGACCACCTGCTAATAATTTTGCGTCATTACCAAACTTGCGCAACAAATCAAGAGCTTCAGGAATAGACCCTGGGGCGAAGTAGTTAAAGTGCTTAGCTATCATTTACAACTCTCCGTAAGAACGACCCTTATGCAATTAGTGTAGTTAGCTCGTTGATTTCTGTCTAAATCCAAAAATCCAAACGGGCACCAAGTAAAATTGCCTGTTAATACTTACAACACGTCAGCTATCGCTATCGCTCTTCCTCTGCCACTGAAGTGCATTAGATTGACAAATCAATATGTATCTGCAAGCAGACTTGATAAGTAAACTCAGTCTTGTTCCTTAGTTTTAACATTCACAAACATTTAGGCGTGGACAGTACCGTTTTATGCACCAATGGTACATTTTTTGGCTTTTGGCGGTTTGGCATCTCGGTTTATTTATTGAATTATGAAATAAGTTTTTTATTAATATGAATGGACGAAGCACTGATTGAATGGTCTTGATAAAAAATGTTGGCTATCCTTCAACCAACGACATTGCTACACAGGTTCAGGCATTTATTTTACAAAGCCCAGGCAAGTTCCCCAGTGCCGAACAAGTCTCGGCACACTTTCATTGCTCACTAAGAGTCTTAAACCGAAAGCTGTCAGAATCTGGCCAAACTTATCAAAAGGTGTTGGGCAAAACACGTCAAAATCTCGCAGTGAAGTACTTACAGCAGACAAGTATGAAATTTGAAGATATTTCGACACTGGTGGGCTTCTCCGAACCCGCAAACTTTTATAAAGCCTTTAAAAAGTGGACAGGAAGAACTCCGGTTGAATACTGAAATAGCCCAAAGTAAATTGATTGTCCAAGCCTAGCTAGAACGTCATCCTCTCCAGTATTTATAACCGAATGTTAAATATTTCTTCGCAAAAAATGAAAAAAGCCGCTGGCTCTCACCAGCAGCTTTTCTTATTCATTTCTACATTCGTTTGTTACTTTACGAATCCTGCAGCTTGTGAGGCAATCACGAACTCTTCATTGGTTGGATTTCTATTCGTATGGTGTAAACAATCTTAGTTTATTTCCTAGTGAAACTCTTCATCGGGTCACGCTATCAACCCGCCTCGCGATATAAACCCACCATAAAACACCAACGTCAAATTTGCTGATTCGAGCATGTCAATAAAAATGACCGTTCAATGAAAAAATTGTAGTCACTCAGAGATATACATAAAGAACAACATGCTAAATTTATGACATTCTATTCATTTAACGACATGTTCCTCAATTTGCCTCAAAAGCTCCTCGAATCATTAACCTCAGGTCATGAGAAGCATGCATGACTCACACTATCATGCAGCACATTGTATCGTATAATATTGATAATGAAGAACATCCACCCCGCAATTAACATCAATTCGTATTCTGTAACACCTGTAACAAGATATTAAATATAGAGAACCGAATCCAGCCCAAGGAAAGAATGCTTGGAAAATTAGGCAGCGTAACGTTTATATCCCTTTCGACTATTAAGGTGGTAGTCAACAGTGTTTGTGGTTCAGGGAAAGAAGTGATGTACTCAAAGATAGATACGCTTGGAGATGTACTTGCAAGGGCTAGCAAGATTGAAGGAAAGGGTATCTACTTTTCGCATCACAGAGATAGCGCAACTTTTCTGAGTTACACTCAGTTGTGGCACGATGCGAATCAACTCGCCTGCACGTGGCGCAATCTGGGCGTAAAGCCGAAACAGAAAATTGTTTTTCAGCTAGAAGACAACAAAAATTTCGTCACTGCTTTTTGGGCTTCAATCATTGGAGGCTTCATCCCTGTCCCTGTTGCGTATGGCAACACTGATGCCCATTTCAAAAAACTTGATGCCATATTTTCCGTTTTAGAAGAAAGTTGGACAGTCACTGACTCCAGTTCAGAAACGACATTATTTGGCAAAAATCAGCAATCAAAACTCCTTTCTGTCGATATTGACAGTGACAAGGCTCTGCCAAAAATCCATACACCAAACACAACCTCAGACAATTTGGCGTTTATTCAGTTCTCTTCAGGCTCTACAGGTCTGCCAAAAGGCGTCATGTTGAGCCACAAAAACATCATTACAAACAACATCGCCACGATTGAAGCGACAGAGACAACGCAAGCTGATACGACGTTCAGCTGGATGCCATTAACACACGACATGGGTCTAATTGGTTTTCACATCAATCCTATGATGGTGGGTTGTGATCAATACATCATGCCAACAGCCAGCTTTATTCGTGATCCTTTGAGTTGGATTCGAAATGTAAGCGACGCTAGAGCGACCGTTCTATCCTCCCCTAATTTCGGTTACCACTACCTACTAAAGCGGCTTGAAAACAGTAAGAAAAACCCTAACTGGGAACTGAACAATGTCAGGCTCATTTTTAATGGTGCTGAACCCATCAATGTCGATTTGTGCAATGCATTTTTAGACAAACTGAGTGCCTTTAACCTCAAAAGTAACGTGATGTTTCCCGTATACGGACTGGCCGAAGCCACACTGGGAGTGACATTTCCCAAAGCGGGAAAAACCTTGCAAAGCATCACACTCGACAGAGCAACACTTCATATGGGTACAAAAGCCCAAGAAGACAATAACGGGGCTTCCTTTGTTGCTCTGGGCTCACCGATCCCTGGCATGGAAATCAGAATCGTAAAAGGGAGCGAGCACTGCGAAGAGCTAACTGTTGGTGATATTCACATTAAAGGTGACAGCGTCACTCGTGGGTATTTTAACGCGCCAGAAAAAACGGCCGAGACCATTTCTGAAGATGGCTGGCTAGCAACCGGTGATCTTGGATTTATAAAAGATGGCGATCTTTATGTAACGGGTCGAAGCAAAGATCTTATTATCATAAACGGTCAGAATATCTACCCTCATGACCTCGAGCAGTCGCTAGCCACTAGCGAGTTGACACCTTTGGGCTCGGTCGCGGTGGTATCAATCACCCCTTCAAAAGAAACAGCTATGCCAAAGTTGGCTGTCTTCGTTCAGTATCGCGGATCTTTGGAAGCGTTTATAACGGTGAAAACGCACGTTGAATCAACGCTTTCAGCTGAACATGGCATTTTCCCCGATGTGGTCATTCCCATTAAGTTAATTCCGAAAACCACCAGCGGCAAGGTGCAACGTTTTCAACTGAAGCAACGAGCCGAAAAGGGCGAATTCGAACAGATAACCTCAGACATTCAGAATTTAGTCAGTGAGAAACGCAATGATTCTCCGCTAACAGAAACGGAAAATCGACTTTCAGGGTTATGGCAAGAAGTACTTCGTTGCTCCTCGGTACGCAAATCCGACAATTTCTTCGCCAAGGGTGGCAACTCTTTGGATGCAGTGTTTCTGCTTCAGCGAATTTCTCATACATTCGGAATAGAAGTGCCTCAATCAGACCTTCATTCCTATTTAACGCTTGAAACCATGGCGAAAGCCATTGATGACACCGCTTTACAAAAAGACGCCGCGGCTCCCCTCTTCGTACAGGAAACACAAGGCGCGTACGCTTTAACAAAAGCCCAGTTGGCGATGTTTGCCCTATGCCAACGAGACACTCATACGGCTTACAACATCACTGCAGCAGTGTCCATTGAGTCTATTGTCAACCGCTCTCTCATAACCGCGAGTGCCAAATCCGTTTTCAGCAATCATCACCAAGTGTTGGGAGCCAAAATTGAGGTTTTAGATGGCCAGCCTCAATGGGTGTGCGGCGTTAAAAACTCCCTACACGCGATTGGTCAAGAGATTGAGTTTAGAGAAGATACTCCTCTAGAGACACAATTAGAAAACGTTGCAGAACCGTTTTCGATATTAGATGAACGCCTTGTACGCCTCTATTTTGGCTACCATCTCGGAAAGACAGTTTTAATCATTGATTGCCACCACTTGCTTTGCGATGGGCTCTCTCTTCCAAACCTGTTTGATGAATGGGTATCAACGATATGTGGCCAAACCAAACCAAATTCTCAAACCACGAATGCGTTTGCTCACTACGCACGCTATCAATCAGTAACCAACCAACACAAACTGAACTATTGGCAAGCATCCACAAAAACACGACCAGAAGACCTTGTGTGGCCGCTTCAATCCAAAAGGCCTGCAAAACAGGACTTTCAAGGGTTCGCAGCACTCTCGTCGTTCAGTAAAGCCGATACAAAAAAATTGGAAAAGCTGGGAGCAGAAAGTGGTACCAGCCTGCAAAACCTGCTGCAAAATATGTTTCAAATTTGGGTGTCAAAACACTGCGGACAAACACAGTTTTCTATCAGCATCCCCGTTACTCAACGCACGCCTTCATCCATTTTATTGCCGGGGATGTTTGTTGACACTCTGCTCGTTGACGCTCACGTGGATTACTCGCTGTCTGCTAGAGAAAACCTGCGAACTCTTGAGCTTCATATTAAGGAACGACATGACAACCTCATCCCGTTCTCAGACGTAGTCAGTCTGTCTGAAAGCCCAACATCACAGAGCAGGAACGCGCTGTTTGACGTGATGTTCGTATATCAGCCCATTCCAAAACAGTTCATCGACAAAGGATATGAACATATTTCGCTTCATAATGGAGGGGCAAAAGTCGATGTAACACTTTTTGTTCAGCACCAAGCTGGCAAAGGGCTCCAACTCATGTTGGAGGGCTCTCAGTCACTCTTCACTCACGACGCATTGACGGTGATGCTTAATGACTTTGTCGCCACTTTAAATCTTCTGGCGGATCAATCTGGTCGCGAATTAAACGCAGTGCTCTTTGAGGGCCGAAATATCGCCCCCGTGAGCGAAAACACACGGGATTATGACAAGTATCAAACCATCAGTTCATTACTCGATGATTGTGCCAATGCCTATCCTGGCAACATCGCCTTGGTGAATGGCGGGAGTTTCTGGACATATGAGGATGTGTCTGAGACAAGCCACCAAATCTCAAATTCACTCTCTGCAAAGGGCGTAAAAAAGGGGCAAATCGTTGCTGTCATTGGTTCACGCTCTGCCCAGCTACTGCCGCTACTAACAGGAATAAACAGATTGGGGGCCTGTTATGTGCCCATTGACGACAATCTACCTTTACGAAGAAAAGAAAAGATCCTCAAGGCAGCCAGTCCTTCGCTCGTTGTTACTGATACGCCCCCAAACGAGAATCTCAATGCCAACTTGCTTGAGCAGTTCCAACACTGCATGACTTCCGAGCTTGTTGCCGACGTTAGCGCATCAACATCAGCACACGTTGAGTCTCAGGCGATGCCAGATGATTTGGCCTATATCATTTTCACATCTGGCTCTACGGGAGAACCTAAAGGCGTCACGGTGACGAACCAAGGGCTGGCAAACTACCTTCAGTTTGCAAAGAGATATAACAGCGCAATGCCGATGAATATGGCACTGTTCACAAGCATTTCTTTCGACCTTACGGTAACGACTCTTTTTGCGCCACTTTGTACCGCCGGACAATTAGTGCTATCCGCTTCAGACTCGTTATACGACCAACTCGCTGCCGTTCTTTCAGATAGCACGATCAATACGTTAAAGCTTACTCCCGCCCACCTTGATGTGCTCACCACACTCGCGGAGCAAGCAGCGACGCCGACCGAACATCTGACGTGTTTCATTGTTGGGGGTGAGCAACTCAGTACGCCACTTGCACAGCGTGCTCAAACCGTATTTAAAAACGCAAAAATCATAAATGAATATGGACCAACCGAAACAGTCGTTGGCTGTATAACACACACTTACCACACAATAGACAACAGCTATCATGCTGTGCCAATTGGTGAAGCGGCTGACAACGTTTCTATTTACCTGTTAGACAAGGCTGGAAATCAAGTCGAAAACGGGAAGTCCGGTGAGATCTGGATTGGCGGTGATGGTGTTTCGCCAGGTTACTTTAATGACACACAGAAAACTGCTTCAGCATTTATACAGCCCCAATTTACATGCCAAGGAAAACTCTACAGAACTGGCGATATCGCTTACCAAAATTCGCGGAATGAGCTCGTGTATGTCGGTAGAGAAGGAAACCAAGTCCAACTACGCGGGTATCGAATTGAAACGGACGAAGTAGAATCGTTACTTTTGCAAACTAAAGACGTTATCACCGCCTGTGTGCGCGTTTGCAACTTGGCTGAAACACCGCAATTGGTCGCTTTCTACACAGCCGACCAAGATTTAAATAGTCTTCTCGCGCCCTTGTATGACGAGTTACCTGATTACATGGTGCCTCAGTGTGCTATCCGTGTTGAGCACATGCCGCTGACTACCAATGGCAAAATCGACAACAGAGCACTAGAGCTTATCGCACAGCAATACAATGAGAGTCACCTGACTTCCATCGACGAAACAGCCTTTGACGAAAAGGAAACTGCGCTTAAGCACGCTTGGGAGCAGGTACTTAGCCACAATGCTATTTCATTAAGCAGTGACTTTTTCCGTGCCGGTGGTGACTCCATCAAAGCACTGCAAATTGTAGCGCACCTGCGCAGTAACGGGTGGGAGCTGGATACCAGAGAAATTCTCGTTAACCCCACTTTTCAGTCCATGGCGGCAAAATTGAAAGTACTGGAGTCAGAACGACACTACTCGCAAGAAACTCTCGACGGTGATGTAGCACTTACTCCAGCGATGCAGTGGTTCTTTAACCAACAATTTGTTAAACCAGAACACTATCACCAATCCGTGTTGTTAGATGTGCCTATCTCTCTTACTCCCGACCTTTTAGAGAATGCACTCAAGCATATACTCCTCCACCATGATGCGCTCAGATTACGATTTGAAGGGTGCTCGGCGCAGTATCAGCCCCCAGAGACAATTGATAAGTTTCACCTCTCTGTTGGTAGTGAATCAGCCCAAAATACTCTGGTTGCCATTGGCGAAACCGCGAAGCGTGACTTTTCGTTTGATGATGATTGGCTATTCAAAGCGGTTTACGTTAAAAGTTCACAACCCAAGCTTTTGCTGATCGCACATCACCTCATTATTGACGGTGTTTCTTGGCGAATCGTGCTTGAAGACTTGTCGCTTGCGGTAAATAGTTTGCTGAACCAAACAGACATATCCTTGCCATTGAAGTCCGCGAGCCTGCATGACTACCAAGCCCTGCTAGCGACTTCGCTAAATGCCACTTCTGAAACTGACAAACAATATTGGGAAGCCGCGACGGCTTTCCCATTGAACATTGAAAATCCGCCCATTAGCGATAAACCTGCTACACAGACCCAAAAACTGACTATTCCGTCCGACACATTAAAAGAGTTAGATGGAGATATTCACGGCGTTTTCAACACACAAAAGCAGGACCTTCTCCTTGCTTCTCTTGCGATGGCGCTGAAGCCACTTACCTCACAGAGACGTTTTAGCATCGAGGTTGAATCACACGGTAGAGAGTTGGAAGGGATTGATTTGTCGCGCTCTGTCGGTTGGTTCACTGCAATCTACCCCGTTCTGTTCAGCACCATTGATGATGCAAATGCCGTTATCCGCGATGCCAAAGAAGGCACAAGAAACGCGCCTCACTCCGGCTTAACTTACTTAGCCCGCGAGGTCCAACAACAATCCTCAGAAATTCCTGCTTGCAGGTTTAACTACCTGGGCACGTTAAACATGAATGCAGAATCAGAAAACGTTTCGTTGAACTTCGCCCCTACGGGTGTAGATAGCGATGAACAAAACGGAACAACGGCACTCTTCGAATGTGATTGCTGGATTGAGGACGGCGGCTTGGTATTACAGGTCAAAACTGCCTTTTCTAATCCTTCGCCTCACGGCGAAGCACTTCTAAAACGATGGGCAAACGAACTTGATCTGCTAATCACGCACTTAAAACAAGCAAGTGACATCCATTTCACGCCTTCTGATTTTGGCGATGCCGAGTTAAGTCAGGAAGACTTGGACGCATTGTTTTAACGACAAAGGCCAGATCAGTTATACGCGATATCGAACTTCGAGAAAGACAAGGAACAGCAACATGTCAGGA
This sequence comes from Grimontia marina, assembly GCF_900060185.1. GTDB lineage: Bacteria > Pseudomonadota > Gammaproteobacteria > Enterobacterales > Vibrionaceae > Enterovibrio > Enterovibrio marinus. The sequence goes on from NZ_FIZY01000008.1 coordinate 75,616, forward strand.
ATTGACAAAAGTAACGTCTCAGCCATCCTCCCTCTTTTGCCCTTGCAGGAAGGCTTACTTTTTCATCATATTTCCGATCCTGACAGCCCTGTTTACTTTGAGCAGCTTAGATTAAATGTGAGTGGCGACATTGACATAGACCGCCTTCAATTTGCGTGGAACCGCGTTGTAGAAAACAACGATGCACTCCGCACCGTTTTTCGTTGGCAAGGGATAGATAAGCCCGTTCAAATTGTGCTTAAAAAACGCTCGCTCGATATCGGGCAGATATCGCGCCAACAAGCGAATGACAACACCCTTTCAACACTGAGAAGTCCTTCACGTTTGGATTTGCAATCTCATCCTATTCGTTTGAGTGTTATCGAAAAAGACCCCAATGTTTTTACCCTTGTCCTGAGCTTTCACCACATTCTTCTAGATGGCTGGAGCAGTGCGCTGATTCTGAAATCCTTGCTGGGCCTCTACAAGAACACAGCGTTAACACTGGAGAAGACCGCGTCGACCAAAGATATACACGAGGCGTGGAAGAAAGCCGATACCAATAAAGCCCTCAATTGGTGGAAAACGTCAACATCAAATGCCGAAGTGAATCGACCATTACCAAAACGTACGCTGGAGGTATTGGATGTCAAAAGCCGTTCAGTTTCAGACAATAAAATTGTGCTCCCCATTTCGAGCCCAATACAGGCACGAATAGAGGCCCTCACTGAAAAAGAAGGCGTTACTCCGGCAGCAATATTTCACGCAGTGTTCTCGTTATGCCTGCGCTTCTACCAGAATCAAAAAAACCTAACATTTGCAACGACAGTGTCGGGGAGAAATCTCCCGGTACTCAATATTGCTGATACGGCAGGGTTATTTATCAATACCCTGCCCTTTTGTGCCGAATTGGAAATGACCATGCCATTTTCTGATTGGGTTAAAAAAGTTCAGCTGCAATTGGCGGGCATTAATGAACACAGTTCTGTCGCGTTAAAGGACGTTCATACCCTTACCGCAATCCCTCAAAATGCCAGACTGTTTGACAGTTTGTTGGTCGTTGAAAATTACCCTCTCGACACCACAATAGCGGACGGAACAGGGTTCAGTATTCAGTCCGTGGAAACAACAGAAGAAACTGATTTCGACCTTACGCTCGCCATCACCCAGATGAACGGATACGAATGTAATCTGATTACTCAATCTGGCAAATTCGACCCAAGTTTTGGCCACGTCTTTTTAGCACACTTTTCTACCCTGCTTGAAAATGCAGTGTCCGAGCCTACGCGCCAGCTCAAAAGCTTATCTCCCGTTGAAAGACGCACGACTGATTCGACAATAGCGCGCCCTGAATACAGCAGCGACTTGGTCACGCAACTCAAACTCGCCGTTGATAATTTTGGAGAGCGCACAGCCCTGTCAAACCCTGAACAGTCCATCACTTATCAGGAACTCGATAAATTAAGCAATAAGGTCGCCGCCGGTCTCGCCAGTATGGGGATTCGAAAAGGCGATGTTGTCGGAATCAGCTTACCCAGAGGCACCGACATGGTGTTGGCGATTTGGGGTGTACTAAAAGCCGGTGCCGCCTACCTGCCTATTCTTCCTGACTTACCGAAGAAACGTTCTGCTTTCATGATGGAGGACACGGGAGCCAAGCTTTGTATCGTATCAGGGAAATCACCACTCGCTAGCACTCATTCGCTAGCAGACGTCAACGACCTTCTGGGGACGGAAGGTGACGCGCCGTCAGTTAGCATTGACAGCAGTGACACCGCTTACATCATCTACAGCTCAGGTTCAACAGGACAGCCCAAAGGTATTCTCACGCCGCATGGTGCCGTTGCAGGTTTCGCCGCGTCTCCCACCTACGTAGAGATATCGGAAAATGATCGCGTATTGCAGCTCTCTTCCTACGGTTTTGACGGTTCGGTGTTCGATATTTTCACAACCTTATGCAACGGTGCAGAGCTCGTTCTTTTAGATGAAGCCTTACTGTCAGATCTCAATGCGTTGACCGATTACATTTCGGACCAGAATATTTCCATCTTCTTTGTCACTACGGCGTTGTTTAACGCACTGGTTGACACCAATCTCTCTGCCTTGGAGCAAGTAAATCGGATTCTGTTCGGTGGGGAAAAAGTCTCAGTTCCGCATGTAAAAAAGGCGTTTAGAAAGCTGGGGCCAAATAAACTTGTTCATGTGTATGGCCCGACAGAGACCACTGTTTTTGCTGCCGCGTATCCTATCCAGGCTACGCAATTGGTCAATGGAACGATCCCAATTGGCTCGGCCATCAATGATTCTACTTTCCATGTCCTTGACGTTGACCAGCTACCCTGTCTTCCGGGTGTACCGGGAGAGCTTTATATCGGTGGTCCCGCACTGGCCAAGGGGTATTTAAACCGTCCCGACTTGACGCAAGAACGTTTCACAAACGTACCCCATACCCAAGACTGGGCATATCGTACCGGCGATGAAGTTGTAGAAACAGAAAATGGCGTGCTCATTTTCAACTCGCGTTTAGACTCCCAAGTGAAGATTCGGGGGCTTCGTATTGAACTCGGCGAAATAGCATCACAACTTATTGATGTAACAGGCGCATCTGATGTCTATGTGGCGGTTCAAGGCAACGATTCAGGCAACGGCTATATCATCGCCTACCTGTGCCAAAACGAGATGCCAAACAAGGAAGAGATCACTGCTGAGCTGGCTGAATTTTTACCCCGATACATGCTGCCTCAACACTATATCCGTCTCGATAGGCTTCCTCTAACCGCGAACAACAAAGTCGATCTTAACGCGCTCCCGATGCCGGAAACAGAAAGGTCTGGTGAGCAAGTGCTGCCAAAAACGGAAACCGAAGCTAACCTGCTTGCGATTTGGCAGAAAGTGTTGGTTCAACCCACGCTTTCGGTGACCGATGACGTATTTAATTTTGGTGCAAATTCTATCGCTTTCAGCCGTGTATCGGCTCAAATGCAGAAGCACTTCGGTAAACAACTCGACATAAAAACCTTGTTTTCGAGCACTACCGTTAGAGAGCAGAGCCATTTGCTTGACACGCAACGCGAGGAAAACACGCTGGGGAATATAGAACGCAATGCATCGCTCAACGCGATTCCCGCCACCTCTATCCAAGCGGGTCTGTATACCCAAGCTCAAATGCAACCCGGCAGCACAGCGTATAACATGCCAATCGCTTTTTCATTGCAGGGCGAAACAACGACAGACCAAATCTCTGTTGCTTTCGAACGCGTTTGTCAACGTCATCCTGTGCTCTTCTCTCGCTTCCATTACGATGCTGACCAGTTATGCCAAACCGCCAAGGTTACCCCTCTTTCTGCTCGCCAATATGACGCCGAAATGCCTTTTGAAGATTGTTGGAAAGACTTTGTTCAGCCGTTTGATCTCGCTGATGGCAAGCTGGTTAGATTAGGCTTACAAGCATTGGAGAATAAGCATCGAATATATATCGACATCCACCATATCGTCGCAGATGGTGTATCCATCCTTGTACTGATCAACCAATTCCTTGATCAACTGGAAGGCAATACTAGTGCAGTTGTAGAACCAGAAGTACGCTTTGGCGATTATGCTGTTTGGCAAGCAAGCGACACAAATCAAAGCCGCATCAAACACCAAAAAGACTTCTGGCAAAACACGCTTGTTGATATCCCACCGCGTCTTGACTTGATTACTGACTTCCCGCGCCCAGACAAAAGAACATTTATGGGAGAGCAGTTCACGTTCGATTTTGACGCTGAAGTGTCAGAGGAAATTCGCGCCACCTCTAACGCAAAGGTAAGCGTCAACACCCTGTTTTTCACTGCATTTCATCTTGTCTTGGCCAAATACAGCCAGCAAGCGGATTTCTGCTCATCCATTCTGAGCACAGGGCGAACGCATCACCAAACGCAGGAAATGGTTGGAATGTTCAACAACTTCCTCCCTGTTTCTTTTAGCTGTGAAGCCAATCAAAGCGTACAAGAACTCCTCGAGGGTCAACAAGAACGACTTCTTGAAGCGTTACAAAACCAAGATTTCCCTTATCACGATATGGTGTCCAATTGGTCTCAACCAGAGCCTGGCAGAAATCCCTATTTTGATACCATGTTCGTTTTTCACAACCAACTTTCAACGGCCGAAGCACTGAAGACAAACGCCTTCTTACTCGAGAAGCTCGACACGCCATCACATTTTGCCAAACTTGATCTAAAACTCGATATTTATCCGTCTAGTACACAAGGCTATACCGCCACGATTGAGTTCAGCACAGAGCTATTTAAGGGTGAAACGATCACATCTCTCGCTCAGCAATTTCAGTTTGTTATCCGACAGATTATCTCTGATGCTAACACCCTTGTAAGAGACATCACGCTTGTCGAAGAAAACGAGAAGCAGAAACTCTTAGAAACCTTTAATGACACCTATGTAGATCGACATGTCGCTTTACCACTGATCGAAAGGTTTGAGCAACGGGTTCTTGAGCAGCCTGGGGCAATTGCAATATCCTCGAAAGAGGGCGTCTTTACTTGGTCGGCGTTCAACAGAAAGGTAAATAGACTCGCGCACTATTTGCGAGAGGACGGCGTTGGACCAGAGTCAATAGTTGCCGTTCAAGTACCCCGCAGTTTGGACATGATGGTCGCACTTTTTGCCATCACAAAAGCAGGTGGTGCTTGGCTACCCATTCACCTTGATAACCCAGAACAACGCACGCAATACATTCTTGATGACAGTGATGCCATTTTGCATTTGCATTGGGCATCCCCTCTTTCGGCATCCCCATGTCGCTCCATAGACTTGCATACCCTAGACACGTCTGGTTTTAGCGAAACCAACCCAGATAGGCTTCATTCGCCTGCAAACCTTGCTTACGTTATCTATACATCTGGCTCAACCGGTGAACCCAAGGGTGTACTCATTGAACATGATGCATTGGTAAATCGCCTCGATTGGATGCAAGCTCACTACCCAATTTCAAAGTCCGACACCGTTTTGCAAAAAACACCTTACACGTTTGACGTTTCAGTCTGGGAGCTTGTGTGGTGGTCGTTTACCGGTGCTCGTCTATTCCTCCTCGGGCAAGGCGAAGAAAAAGATCCCCAGTTGATAAGTAAAGCGATCGACGAAGAAGACATTACGTGTATCCACTTCGTGCCGTCGATGTTAAGTGAGTTTCTCTCTACGCTATCAGAGCCTAGCGCGAAGACGCCACATTCACTCAAGCAGGTATTTACCAGTGGTGAAGCACTCACTTATACCCAGGCTTCCGATTTCCAAAAACGCGTCCATGAACCGACTGGTGCGACGTTGCACAATCTTTATGGTCCAACAGAAGCAACGATTGATGTTTCCTATTTCGATTGCGTCTCCACCGAACTCCCGAATGCTATTCCAATCGGGAAGCCTATCGACAACACCACGCTCCTCGTTCTCGATCAGCATCTGCAACTTTGCCCGATAGGTATCGCTGGTGAGCTATATATTGGCGGTGACAACCTTGCACGCGGTTACCTCAACAAACCACGCCTTACTGCAGAACGGTTTATTAGTAACCCGTTCGGAGACGGACGTTTATACAAAACCGGAGACAAGGCACGCTGGAAAGCATGTGGCAACATCGAATATTTGGGTCGACTGGACCATCAGGTAAAAATTCGCGGCCAGCGTATTGAAACAGGAGAAATTGAGTCCGCTCTCTCACAAATAACGAATGCGTGTCATGTTGGCACCTATTCAGACGCGAACAACGAACTTCAGCTAGCCGCTTGGTATGTACCGGCGCCCTCTCACAGCCTTTCAAACCAAGAGTTAAGACACTATCTGTTGACTCAATTGCCTTCATACATGGTGCCATCGGCTTTTGTACCGTTAGACAACATGCCTTTGACCGGAAACGGAAAGCTCGACCGAAAAGCTCTCCCCGTTCCTCAGCTCAGCAGTACCTTCGTGGCCCCCGTCAATCGCACGGAGGCGAGGCTGGCAAACATCATTGAGCACATTCTAAAACGGGAAAAAGTGGGTCGGGAGGATGATTTCTTTTTAATTGGCGGGCACTCGCTATCTGCCACCCGACTCATGGCGAAAATTCGAGAAGAGTGGAATATCGCCATACCATTGAGCGACATCTTTGCGTACCCAGTTGTCCAGGCACTGGCAACACAGATAGAGCAAGCCTCCCCGACTGATGTCGCGGTAATAGCAAAACAGCCAATTGAAGAACAAAAGGTGCTTTCTTTTGGCCAACAACGTATGTGGTTAGTCGACAAGATCGACCACACAAAAGGACGCTACAACATCCATACAAGACTCCAGCTCAATGGCGTTCTTGATGTTATGGCGTTAGAAAAAGCGATTCAACGCACCTTAGCGCGCCATGATGTACTGCGAACTGTTTATACCGCAAATGATGGCACTGTCGCGCCAGTTATTCACAATAACCTTGGTTTTGAACTCACCATCACGCACCACAGCACGTTAAATAACGAAGCACATCAGGCTGCGCTAAATGCACTATCGGAAGTTGAGAGCACTTACGCTTTTGACTTGGCGACAGAAACACCTCTGAGAGCCCAGCTAGTCATCGTCGCTGATGACAATCACACACTGCTACTCACCATGCATCACATCGCGTCTGATGGATGGTCTCTGGGTGTGTTGACTCAAGAAATTGGTGCGCACTATCGAGACATCACGAGTGGCCACTCTACCCCCCTAGAACCGCTTGAGATCCAATATTCAGACTATGCAAACTGGCAGCGTGAATTTGAAAACAGTGATGCATTTGCCCGTCAAAAAGACCATTGGTTGACGTCTCTCGACGGCTTACCCGAATGTCACGCACTAACACTGGATTCGGCAAGACCTGCAGTGCAGACATATCGTGGAGATCGATACACAAGGTCACTACCTTCGTCCTTAACTGATGCGGTGTATTCCTACGCAAAGGAATCAGGTTCCACCGCCTTCATGGTGCTTCAAACCGCATTCAGTTTACTTATTAGCAAGTACTCAAATGAATCAGACATTGTGATGGGTACCCCCATCGCAAACCGCGAACAAACCGGTGTCGAAGAGCTTATCGGTTTTTTCGTCAACACCCTTGTTCTTCGTTCTGATATCGACGCTTCCCGCACTTTTTCTGAGCAGTTGAAAAAGAACAAACAGGTACTTTTAAACGCATACGCCAATCAGCAATACCCATTTGAACAGCTTGTTGATGAACTGTCGCCTTCACGAAGTCTCAGCCATCATCCTTTGTTCCAAATTATGATGGTGATGCAGAATCAGGATATTTCGTTTCCGACTATCGATAATCTTACGATCACCGCTGATGATGTTCCGTCATCCGTGGCGAAGTTCGATCTGCTATTAGACGTAGCAGAAACGGATAACTCATTAAGATTCCATTGGGATTACGCTGCCGATTTATTTACCCAAGATACAATCAAACAAATGGCAACGCACTTTGAACAATTGTTGTTCAGTGTTTTGGAGCAGCCAAACGCTCGTCAATCAACATTCAGCCTTTTAACTCAAGAAGAGCAAACACGCGCATCTGATGCTCTGCGAAAAGCCTGTTCGTTAGAGGTAGGAAGCCAAGACGCCATCGTTCAGCGCTTTGAAGACACGGTTCGACGCTTCCCTAAACATATTGCTGTTTCATTCGACAATCAGACAATCAGCTACGAAGCATTGGATGCATCTGCCAGTCAGCTTGCACACCTTCTGGTCGAACTCGGTGTCTCGATAGACAAGAAAGTTGCGTTGATTGCTGAGCCGGGCTTCGACATGATCATTTCCATTCTGGCCGTATTGAAATCTGGTGCTGCATACGTCCCGGTAGACCCTCATTCCCCAGAGCAGCGCATTCAGCATATTTTGTCAGACTGCGATGCCTCACTCGTACTAAAAGCAACAGAACTCGAAACACCGAAACTATCTGTTCCGACAGTGGAGCTCAACGCGGAAGACACTCACGCGAGATTGCAAAATTTCCCTAAGCACTTCCAGTCTTGCGTCGCGAAGGACCAGCTTGCCTACGTCATTTATACCTCTGGCTCAACCGGCTTACCAAAAGGTGTTCAGGTAACGCACGAGAACGTGATTCGTCTATTTGACAGTACATCAACGGAATTTGACTTCAACGAGCATGACGTTTGGACCCTATTCCACAGCTTTGCGTTTGACTTCTCCGTTTGGGAGATATGGGGCGCACTCTTAAAAGGTGGGAAGCTAGTTATCGTCCCTTCAATGGTGGCGCGCTCTCCAAGCGATTTCCGCCAACTACTCAGCTCAGAAAATGTCACGGTCCTCAATCAAACGCCAAGTGCTTTTAATCAGCTCATCGAGGCAGACAAAAAGGTCGAACAACCTCTTTCACTTCGTTTTGTCATTTTTGGTGGTGAAGCCCTGACCTTAAGCGCGCTAAAACCTTGGATTGAAAAACACCCTCTCAAAGATACTGCGCTGATTAACATGTACGGAATTACAGAAACAACCGTGCATGTTACCTATAAATCGCTGACTGAAAACGATATTAACCATGCCAAGCAGAGCTTGATTGGCAGTCCAATCAGTGATTTGTATATTTATATTCTTGATGAAAGTCAGGCGTTGCAACCCACTGGCGTACCCGGAGAAATGTACGTAGGCGGTGCTGGAATTTCCAGGGGTTACTTAAACAGACCTGAGTTAAATCAGTCTCGATTCATACAAGACCCTTACAGCCCTGATAAAACCTTGTACCGAACAGGAGATCGCGCTCGCCAACTTGCAAGTGGTGAATTGGAATATCTAGGTCGATGCGACCAGCAAGTGAAAATTCGTGGATTTCGCATTGAGCTTGGTGAGATTGAACATCAATTGCTTGCCATTGACGGGGTTTCTGAAGCGGTGGTTGTCGCAGAAGAGAACTCCATCAGTGCCTTCGTTGTTTCGTCAGAACCACGAACGCGTTCTGAGTATAAAAATGCGCTTGCACAGCATTTACCTACCTATATCCTGCCAGCGTCTTTTACTGAGCTAGAGAGCATTCCACTCACCATTAATGGGAAGGCCGACAAGAACAAGCTACTTGCGATGAAATCCTCGGTCACCTCAGGCATAAACGTTACCCATGCCGAAACTGAGACCGAGCGAAAACTTGTCGAGATATGGCAAAGCTTGTTAGACGCTAAAGACGTCAGTGTGACTGAGAACTTCTTCGACCTTGGCGCCAACTCTTTACTTATCGTTCAGGCGCATAGTCGCATTGATTCTGACTTCCCAGATATTGTTCGCGTCACCGATCTATTTAGCCATACGTCAATTCGCGCGTTAGGCCACTTCATTGATGGCCAAAACAACAAGGTCACTTTACCCGCGACTACTTTGCCACACACAATGTTCCAACGCAGTGCAGGCAGAACGATCACCACACTCAAAGCCAATTATCCAAAAAACGCAGTGGAAGTATTGTCCGCTGCCATATCCAATAGCCCAGCGTCTTTATTGGCGGGTCAAGCGAGCATTTTTGCTTACCTTCTGGCGCAATTAAATAAGCAACATAATGTCAATTTCACTTACGCACTCAACAGTACGCAGTTGGTGCCTTTTGCCATCGATTTAGCAAATTCAAATTCCATTGGTGACATGGTTGAGGAAACAAACAAGAAACTGGTTGAATTGGCTGCGACCCAAGTGGGTTTTGACACGGCACTGCCCGAACCCTCTCAAGCACACATCTTGCTTAAAGGTGAACACGCTGACGTGTCTTCAGACGTCTTACAAGAGTTTGATTTAGTACTGACACTTCCAGAGCATTCAGAGAGCACCTCTCTGTCATTGAGCTTCGATGCAGGGCGACTACAAAAAGAGCAGTTGAATAACGTCTTAAGTACGTACTTAAAGCTGTTTGTGTACAGCACAGAGCAGTTAGCAGGAGCAGGCAGTGTTAAGTAATCGATTTATCGTTGCCGGTGGCCTTTTTAGCTCCCAGTTTGCTACAGGTAGCCTGTCCTTTGCGATAAGCCTGTATCTGTTGGATGCAACGCAATCTGCTTTATTGTTCTCTATGGCTGTCGGGGCGTCCTTTGTCCCCTCGGTGGTCATTAGCTTGCTAAGTGGTGTTTGGGTAGACAAGTGGAACAAAAAGCGGGTCGTTTGCCTTTGCGATTTTTGTACTGGCCTAATCGCTCTCGCTTTCGTGTTAACCGTCAGCTACGCCGATAACTTAAATACATTGCTGTTCTACATCGTATGCGTTGCGAGTGTGCAGGCGTTACTCACGCTCGCATTCAACAGTGCATTGCCCGAGTTGTTCCCCGCCGACGTGTTACCATCAGCTAACGGCCTTGTTCAATCCGTTTCAGCTGTCACGCGGATCGTAGCACCCATATCAGGTGCGCTCTTGTATGCAAACATTTCGCTGAATCTCATATTCATAATTTCCGGCGCGATATATTTTGTTTCCGCTGTCGCTCAATTAAACCTCCGCTTTACCGAGAAAAAGAGCGAAGAATCGACGATTAACAAAGATTACATCAGTGCCCAACGCGAAGCGTTCGACTACGTTAAGCAGCACCCCTCTATTCGTTTTTTCCTCGTCTTCGAAATTTTACTCAATGGTCTCTACCTGCCATTGGTTCTGGTCGCCATGCCTTTCATCATTTATCAGGTCTTGGGTGTCAGCCCTCTCCAGCTATCACTTGTTGAAGCATCCATGGCTATTGGAACCATTATTGGTGCATTGATCGCGAGCAAAAAAGCCGTTCAAAAAACAGCGATACGGTATTTCTGTTTACTGCTCATTCCTCAAGCCCTTCTCATCCTTGTATGGCTATTTCCATTTCCCCAGCAAGCGAATGCCATGCTGATTACGAGCTTTTTTGCCGCAACGTTTGTCGTGTTGGCTTGCTTAAACACCGTACAGAACATTCCCGTGCTTTCACAATTTCAACGCACTGTCCCTCAGCACATGCTTGGCCGATTGTTTGGTCTTTTCTTCGCGCTACTTAACCTCGCGGTACCCGCTGGTATTTGGTTGGTGGGCAGCTTGTTAACCGCAGAGAACTGGCATCAGGTCATCGTTTTTAGTGCAGCTCTTATGGTGCTATTGGGCATTTTCGGGAATAGAAACAAAGGCTTTCATGCGTTTGTTAACGACGAAAGCCCCGCGACAAAAGAGTATGCGACAACACCTGAACACTAAAATAAAACTAAGGGAATACTATGAGTAGCCACATTGAAGATGCACCCAAACGTGCACCCTCTGCAATAAAGAATATAGGCCGTTCTATTAGCTGGACGGTTGCCCATTCTGCAATCTATTTCGGAATTCTGGTACCGCTAATTATTCTATGGTACCAAGTGATGGGTAAGCACGAAGTATATGGTGAGTGGTTCAACCATAACGGCGTAGTTATGATTGTCGTCAATGACATTATTCAGATCTCTGTCTTTTACTTGTTTATCAAATTCATTAAGAAAGAGAACTTATTTAAACGATGCAACTTCGTTTCATTTAGCAAGACAACAGCTCTTTATATCATCGCATTAAGCATTTCTGCGGCGATATTTACACATACGCTGTTCGCGCTACCTTATTTAAAAAACAACTTCGGTGGTTATGAATCTGTCATGGCCTTCTTGGTGGATACACCAAGCACATGGTCATTTGTACTGTTCCTTATTATTGGATCGTTTTACAAAGAAATATTCTTCCGTGGTTTGCTATTTAATGAAATGCGAAGAGGCTTACACATTGGCATTTGCTACGCGCTACTGTGTGTAATTTATACCTACTACTTTGAGTTGATGCGTGACATCCCACTCATGATCTATGCAGCAATAGGTACCTGCCTGTTCACCACCCTTTATCTTTGGACACGTTCAATGTATGCAGCCGTGATCATGCAGTTCCTCTCGACCGGTGGAATTTATGTGCTTCGCCACAATGCCATGATCGAGCAGTACAACCACACATACCACAATGCGCTGTTACTTATCACATTTGGTGTCATTGCCTTCTCTCTTTACAAGGTTTACTCCCTATCCAAAAGATCTACCGTGCATCAGCACAGTGATTTCAAGAAATACGCAGGAAATTAAAGGAATTTTATTATGAGTATGGATACAACGCTAAATTCACGGCAGTTAGAAAAAGGCGGTAAGACCTCATGGGGAAAAGTTATTGCTTTAACCTTGGGTTACCTTTCTGTATATGTTGGGCTTGGTTATGCACTTATCTATTTGCTATTCACCGTATTGCTAGATGTAAAGCCCTTACAGGATGCTTTCTACAACCTTCCGTTATTAACGGCACTGCTCTATTTCACTATATGCGTCATTCTTTCTGATATTTTCTTCAGAGTACGTGGAAAAAGTTTATATAAGGCCTGTCAATTTAGAAAGTTGGATATGACGACAACGTTTCTAACAATATTCGTGGCCGTTTGTATGTCAATTTTCACCGTCACAGTTGTTAACCTGAGTAGTGTAAAAGCATCACTGCCAGAGCTTGATAACTACATGGCGTGGATAATGGATAAAGAAGCCGCGCCTTTATTTTTGCTGTTCGCACTCGCAATAATTGTTCCTTTCGTAGAAGAAATTGTATTCCGTGGTGCTGTTTACAACGATGTGAAGGATTACAGCAACATTACTGTAGCCATTGTTATCCAAGCCTTGGTTTATGCAGTCATGCAATTCGAATTGGTGGTTGGTATCTACTCGTTCGTTTCCTCGGTGTTTTACATCATGGTCTATATCTGGTTCCGCTCCCTATGGGCTTCCATTCTTATACAAGCTGCCAGCCTTGTATGTGTGATCAGTTGGCGTCGATTTGGGTTGAAAGACCAACTGATCGCCTGGGGTGATCAGACGATGTATCTGGTCGCTGCAGCCGCATTTACCTTGATGCTTGGTAGCTACTTTCTGCTCTGGAGGCACTACAAGCGCCATTACGCCTAATTATAAGCATTGAAGATTGAAATATTCCCCAAGGACAAGTTGTAACTGAAGGTTAAAGAAATGGATTTAAATATCATCGACCAATTAGGCTTTTCAGATGAAGCTACCAATCATATCGAAGAAGTAAACAATAAGGATATCGCAGTTATCGGCCTTGAGGTCGTTCTTCCACATTGTGAAAATAAGTATGATTACTGGTCTTTGCTGGCATCGGGGCAACATGGAGTATCAGATTTCCCGTCATCTCGGCGTATCGATACTGACGCCTATTTTAAATTCAAATTTCCTCAACTGACTCCAACTTATCGGACTGGAGGATATCTAAAGAACGTTGACAGGTTCGACCCCGCGTTCTTTGGTATGTCACCCAAAGAAGCTGCGCTGATGGATCCGCATCAGCGACTCTTTCTCCAAACGGCCTATCACGCCATTGAAGATGCTGGCTATGCAGGGAAGATCCGTAACTCAGAGACTGGCATCTATCTTGGCTACGCGCATGATGCGATGTACAGGCAATACATTGATGACGTTGCGCCACAAGAAAAAGCATCATCTACTTTGGGTAACCTCGCCTCATTAACGGCAAGCCGATTAGCTTACACCTTGAACCTTCAAGGGCCATCAATGGTCGTGGATACTGCCTGTTCCTCTTCCCTTACTGCGTTGCACCTTGCTTGTCAGGGGTTAAGGAATGGCGATTGTGATACCGCCGTCGTTGGCGCGGTAAATCTTATGCTTATGCCCATTGAGACAGGCGATAAAATTGGTATTGAGTCTGACGACGGATTTACCCGCGCATTCTCTGAAGGCAGCACAGGCACTGGGCTTGGGGAAGGTGTTGTCGCAATAATGCTGAAACCCCTCGCCAAGGCAGTTGAAGACCAAGACCCTATTTGGGGTGTAATTAAAGGCAGTGCGATCAATCAAGATGGTCGCTCAGCAGGTATCTCAGCACCTAACGGCGATGCTCAGCAAAAAGTTCTCGTCAAAGCCTGGCGAGACGCCGGAATCGATCCTCGTGAACTCAGCTACATCGAAGCTCACGGCACAGGCACTAAACTGGGTGATCCCATTGAAGTGGCAGCAATCAACGGTGCTTTCAAGCAATTCACCGCGGAAACAGATTTTTGCCAAATAGGTTCGGTGAAAACCAACCTTGGTCATCTGGACTCTGCTGCGGGTCTGGCAGGCTTAGTCAAAGTCTTGCTGTGCCTCAAACACGAACAAATCGTCCCCTCTCTCTTTTACAGCGCACCCAATCCTTCAATCCAGTTTGATGGCGCAGTTTCAGTTGCAACGAAAAACCAAAACTGGGCAGGCGAACAACGTTTTGCAGGCGTGAGTGCATTTGGCTTAAGTGGTACGAACTGCCATATCGTGCTTCAAGCACCACCCGCTCAGGACATTTCTGAGCACCTTGATTTAACGACATACCCGTTTTTCTTATCTGCAAAAACTGAAGCGTCTCTATCACTTCTTATTGGCAAAACGGCGGCTTGGCTAAAAACACATCCAGAAACTCGACCTCAAGACCTAAGCTACACAAGCATGTTTGCGCGGGCGCATCATGAACACCGATTTGCTGTCACTTTTTCGACAGTGCAATCGCTTGTTCAGGCTCTGGAGGAACAGCAGAATACACAAGAATATGACCGACCAATCAACGCCGATAATGACGACACAATAACGAGAGCGTTAGCGCACTTCTATACCGGAAACACGCCATTCAGCACCGCAGATTACTCTCTATCAGGTCGCTGCATTTCCATGCCGGGGTATGCATTTGAGCCACAACGCTGCTGGACCACAGTACCTGAAACCGCGGTAAACGCTGAGCCAACAGTGACAATGACTGAGAGCGAAAAGCCAGCTATTGTCCTGCTAGACGTTAACGTTGAAGGCGGCGATGTTTCCAGCACATCTCAAGTGGTGGCTAATATTTGGGGGCACACGTTAGACATCGATTCACTCTCACTTGACGATGACTATTATGCACTAGGCGGAGACTCAATCTTCGCACTAGACGTTCAGCAGTTGGTAAAGAGCGAACTGGGTGTCAGTATTGAGCTCCACGAGTTACTGGACCATGCCGTGTTTGAAGCATTTTCTGCACTCGTTGAGTCCAGAATTGACGAAGATGCCGACACGTTAGAACACAGTGTCGACCCAACGGACTCACACCAGAATGTTCCGCTGTCATTTGCACAAAAACGTTTGTGGTTTTTGGAGCAATTGGAAGACCTAGGCGCCTCTTTAAACCTTCCAACTGCCCTTGAACTAAAAGGGTTATTGGACGTCGATGCACTTAAAAAATCCATTGAAATCATTGTTGATAACCACCCTGTTTTGCGTGCTCGCTTCGTATCGGAAGACAATTCGGTTTATCAAGCGTTTGATGCATCTGCCGCTCCATTCGAGCGTCTAGACGTTAATCCCAATGAGCTCGACATTACGTTGGAACGTTTGGCAAACAAGCGTTTCGAACTGGAGGAAGGCAGTCTCTTTTCAACGTCGCTATTGCGTATTGAAGAAACACACCATGTCTTGTTTATCAACTGTCACCATATCATTGTTGACGGGTGGTCTATCGGGCTGATCATTCAAGAGCTTGGTAAGCACTATGCCAGCCTTACGCAAGGGCTCTCTCCGCAGCAAACCCACACCTCTGCTTTTTCCGATTATGCTCTCCAGCAACAAACGCTGACATCCACAAAAAATGAAGACGATTTTTGGTCTCAAAACCTAAAAGACTTACCACGTAAACCTTGGCTTCCAACGGATTATCCACGACCGAAAAAACAAAGCCATGCTGGTGCCTCACTTGAAATGATGTTGGATGAAGCACTTTCAGAAAAGGTGAAAAACTGGAGTAAGAGCCAGGGATTGACCCTATATATGGCATTGAAAGCGGCATTTGATATTACGCTGTCCGCATACAGTGACCATACGGATATCATCGTCGGAACCCCTGTTTCAGGTCGAGAAAGCAAAAGCGGTCAAGATTGGCGTCATACGGTGGGGCTTTTCATCAACAATATTGTCCTTCGAAGCCAAGTATCACCTGAAAAAAACCTTACGACTTTCCTCTCGGAAGTTAAGCGGCAATGCGTGAGCAGTTTTGCTAATCAGACAATGCCATTTGAGCGCCTCGTGGAGTTGTTGCAACCCGAGCGAGATCTTTCCTCAAGTCCGTTATTTCAAGTCATGTTCGCGCTTCAAAACTCACCAGTAGATGCCGTTCACATTGACAACTTGACGATGCGTGCTTTACCGCCTTTAAAGCAAACGAGTCAGTATGATCTTACGCTGAATTTGTTTGAATCAGGCGATACCATTTCTGGTGCATTTGAATACTGCAGTGATCTGTTCGATGAAGTCTCTATCGCTGCATTCTCAACCTTATATGTCGACATTGTCAGCCAAATGGTTGAACAGACTGACTCGACCATCGAAAGCCTGCTCGGGTGGAAAGACGTTGAACGGAAGTCTGAAAACTCGAAACTAACAGGTGCTAAACCAGAAAGCTGGAGCACAGCTGTACTGAAAGCCTTTGCCGACAATCCTGATGCAATTGCCTTTGAATACGCTGACCGCAAAGTGACATATCAAGAGTTTGTTGAGCAAGCTTCTCGTGTCGCGCATGACCTGCAAAGAGAAAACACCGATGTATCTCTGACGGCCGTCATCGGCAAAACGCCTGAGGATGTGGCGACTGGTGCGCTGGCAATTAGCATCGCCGGTGGAAGCATGCTGGCTTTAGATGGCAAAGAGTCAACAACCTATTTGCGCAATCTTCTCAAGACATCTGGCGCAACGGCTGTCCTGTCAAATACCTCGTTAAGCCTGTTCGAGCAATTACCATCACACGCGCTGTATTCAGGGGAAGGTGCCGACGTTGAGATTCTGACCAATAGCAAAGCACTCACCTTTGAAATCAGCCTCTGGGACAGCCGTACTGGTGAGATCCAAACGGTCAACCAGCAAGCATTCAGTCACTGGCTTGGACAACTAAAATCCTCGGCCACGGTTTTGACCGGACAGCCATGGATCGCCGCAAAACACGACAACCTTGATCAGCTTATTCTGGATGGGCTTTATCCCGTTTCGCAGGGGGCAACTGTCGTTTTTTCAGACACACCAGCCTCTTTGCCTCCTTTGGCATTAACGGATGCAATTAAAGGAGCGTTGGCCTCAAAGCTTCCTGCGTACATGGTACCGACGGATCTTGTCGTACTTGATTCGCTGCCTACCACGCCAAACGGAAAGATAGATAGAAAAGCACTACCCGACATGCGCGAGGCGATGAAAAAAACCAACATGTCTTTGTCACTTTCGCCCTCTATAGCACGTTGGCATGAATTGCTGCAACACGCACCTATGCTGCACAGCTTGCCGCTAAGTGCTACACGAAGCAGTAACAGTTACGTCCCATCGCGACTGCCCTCAAAGCTGTCAAAAGACAGCATCGAACAACTGCACAAACTGGCCAATAGCCATGACGTAGATATGAACTGGCTTTTGCTGGCAATACAGGCAGCAACCATTGCATATCGCGGCTATGAAACCTCCTTGGTGATTGAAGCGACCAAGGATGGCGAAAGCAAGCCGCTGGCTTTCAGCGTTGAGCCTAAGTGCTCGCTTATTGAGTTGGCCACTGAACTGGCAACGACATGGCATGCACTTCCAGAATGGGACAGCGAACAATACTGTGAAGAATTATCTCTTGGTAATAAAGCACACCATCCTGTCTATCAAATCGGATTTGGCGATCAGAAAAGCCGTCAAACACTCGATCTGACGCTAGTAGCATCAGACGATGAGGTCACGTGGATCTTTAACCACGCGATTTTAGACGTGCCGTCTGTTAACGATTTGGATTCAACGTTTGTCCAACTTGCATCCCAATTGCTGTTAAAGCCCACGCAGCCAACCTCCGCATACACGCTTATTGACCCTCTTGGCTTGGAAGCGGTTCAGGCGTGGAATGCACAAACACCTGCAGCATTTATCGGCGGAGATTTACTTTCTCTGTTTAACCGTTCTTTGCATCAATTTGGTGGAAATACAGCATCTCGCTTTATCTCTGAACACGGTCAGGCGAGTGAGCTTAGTTATTCAGACCTCGACTTGCGTTCGACGACTGTTGCTAAATGTTTGATTGAATCGGGCGTTAAAAAAGGAGATCTCGTTGGTCTGTATTTGTCCCATTCAGAACAGTTGATCATTGCCCTTCTCGGCGTTTTGAAAGCGGGAGCTGCGTATGTTCCTCTAGACCCGTCGCATCCCGTTAGTCGAAATGCCTTAATTCTGGAAGATGCCTCATGCAAATGGACACTCACAAATACCGCTTTGCAAGAAGCATTATCCGCTTCTGAAACGCTCACTATTTGTATTGATTCGCTTCCAGCCGTTGATGAATCAACGACCTTGCCAACCGTATCTCACGAAGATCTCGCCTATGTTATTTACACATCAGGTTCTACGGGTAAACCTAAAGGGGTAATGATCAGCCATGGTGCTGCCTTTAACTTCATTAAAGGGATGCATCAACAGTTGCCAGTTTCACAGCGCAACAACTGGCTATGGGTGACCACCGTCAGCTTTGATATTGCCTTGTATGAATGGCTGGGATGCTTAAGCCTTGGTCATTGCTGTGTGATTCCGAGCAGCGAGGTGATCGCAGATACCCAGCGCTTAAACGCGCTGATCAAGGACGAAGACATTGGCCTTATTCAAACAACACCTTCAAGGTGGAAGCTTCTTCTTGATAATGGCTTTGAAGGACAAACTAGCCTGCTCGCGCTCTGTGGTGGCGAAGCTCTGCCTAATGACACCAAGTCTCGCCTCATCCCGCAAGTGCAGGCACTATGGAATTGTTATGGCCCTACCGAAGCCACGGTGTGGTCACTCCTTTCAAAATGCGAACTTGAAGAAGACGTCACCCTGGGAAGAAACTTACCAGGTTATCAGCATTTTGTGCTTTCCTCGGCAGGACAAATGCTACCTAAGGGCGCGGTGGGTGAACTATGTATTGGCGGTGCGAGTCTGGCTGAAGGTTACTTTCAGCGAGAGGAACTCACCGCCAAGCAGTTCGTCAATACGGAAGCTGGCTTTGTCTACCGCACAGGCGATCTCGCCCTATTGAATCAAGATGACACCATCTCATACAAAGGCCGCATTGATGACCAAGTGAAATTGCGAGGGCATCGCATAGAGTTAGGTGAAATCGCCAGTCACATTAAAGGACACGATAACGTCGAAGATGCGGTTGTTATCGCACGTAATAACGTTTTGGTTGCTTACATCGTATCAGCAGGTGAACGCGATGATGCCCTTCCTCTTCAAAAGGCGGTTTCTGATTCAGAAAACGGCTGGATTCATCTTAGTGATAACCAAGCTCAAAACATTGACGTAAACCAAAACCATGATGCGTCTTTCTTGGTCACAGGTGGACTCATACAGTCCGACTCCGTCTGCAATCTTCCCTTGCGTGACACTGCCGTCCTGCTTAATAGTACTTTAGCGGGAACGTTTAGTGGTGGCATCTACAGATTGAATGAAGCTGATTTAGCGTGGCCTCACATGCCTCTTGGGCAATCTCTGATGACCCATCAGGTTAACAGGTCACCCCAAGGTGTGAATCGCATTCGTGTGGGATCGCAATCAGAAAACGTTGTCTTAGTGAAAGGATGCGATAATCGCCCTGTATACTCTCAGCCTTACGCACCCTCATTACAAAAGCAACTCGACCAAACCAAAGCGTTCCTCGAGCAAAGAGAAGACATCACGTCAGCACTGGTTTGCGTCAATGGACAGAATCAAATCATCGCTTTTGTTGCAGGCTCCGACGGACACCTGTCTATCGATGAACTCAAAACATATCTCTTTAACTCGGTCAGTCGACAAGCCTTCCCTCACCATATTTATTGTGTCGAACCAACGGAGCTCGAACTTCATCGAAATCATCCTCTCGACTTAATCGAAAAGGTGATGACCAACCGACCACTGAGTGACGTTGAAACCAAATTAAAAGCAATTTGGTTAAGTGTTCTGGATGTTCAAGACATAAGCCTTTCAGACAACTTCTTTGCGATAGGTGGTCATTCTCTTCTCGCCGCCAAAGTCATATCGCGTATTACCGACGAATTAGGCGTTTCTACCCCTCTGAAAACGCTTTTTACTCACCCTACACTCGCGCAACTTGCTGACGCTATCGAGAGCTCTTCTAGGCTGCAAGGTGATACAGAAACACGCATTACAGCAGTAGCACGAGACAAAAAATTACCACTCTCTCTCACCCAGCAAAGACTGTGGCTCATCGAGCAAATTGGCGACCGCTCGGCAGGTTACAACGTATATGATGGGTACCGATTGGCGGGCTCACTAAGTGAAACCTTACTGAAAAAGGTCATCTCTGGCGTCATTGCCAAACATGAAGTGTTCAGAAGCCGATTCCCAACGCAAGATGGTCAGCCATATCTTGTCATTGACGAGGTCCGTGGCTTTGACCTCCCTTCAGAAGAATGTAACGACGAGACGCTCAACGCGCTGCTCGAAAAGGATGCTCTAGCACCGTTTGATCTGGAGAATGGACCACTCTTCCGGATACGTTTATTTAAACTGGCCGATGACCACCATGTTCTTTGGATCAACATGCACCACATCATTACTGATTTGTGGTCTGTTGGCTTATTGATGGAAGAAATCATCAATGCATATAAAACCGAACTTGCGGGAGAAACTGCCGACCTCTCCCCTCCGGCTCTCCAATACGCTGACTATGCCGTGTGGCAGCATGAACATATTTCTTCAGATACGTTTAGCCGTGAAGTTCGCTACTGGCAGCATCAGTTGGAAGCACTGCCACCGTTGCTCGAGTTGCCTACGGATCACCCAAGACCTGTCGTGCAACAATTTAACGGTGAAAAGATAACCGTCCGTCTCTCCCCGACGTTAACTGAAAAAGTAAAAGCACTCTGTGAAAGCCAAGAAACCACGCTGTTTAATCTGCTGCTTGCCACCTATCAGATCCTGCTTTCACGATATGCTGGTAGTGATGACATTGCCGTCGCTTCACCGAGTGCGGGACGCGTGCATCACGATGTCGAGTCAATGCTTGGCTTTTTCATCAATACTCTCATCCTTCGCTCCAACGTGGATGCATCACTGTCATTCAATGACTTTCTAAAACACGTCAGTCACACAGCGGCTGATGCCCAAACCCATCAAAGCGTTCCCTTTGAGCATTTGGTCGAAGTTCTGCAACCAGAAAGAAATACCAGCCACCAGCCTTTGGCACAGGTGTCGATGGCACTGCAAAACGCGGTTTCCAACAGTCTTTCGCTCAATCACCTTGCGCTTCCGAATCTTTCGCTTTCCCCGATTGAAATTGACGCCAGCGTGACGAAATTTGACCTGACCTTATGGTTATCGGACCAAGATCAAGCCTTAACGGCGGTTTGGGAATACAACACCAGCTTGTTCACTCGTGAAAGTATCGAAGAAATGGCAAGCCACTTCGAAATGTTGCTTGAGTCGGTAGTATCAAATCCAGCTAGCGTGATCAGTGAGTTGTCGTGGCTGACAAAACAAGAATGGCAGCACTTAGTGCATGACTGGAACCAAACCTCTGAAGACTACGATCGCAACATGACGTTGCATGGCTACTTCGAGACCCAAGTTGCGCTTCGTCCTGAAGCAACCGCGTTGGTTGAACAAGGAGGGCGTGAAGTCAGTTACAAGGCACTCAATGAGGCTGCAAACCAGTTAGCACATCAATTGCGCGAAAACGGTATCACCCGAGGCTCACTGGTGCCAGTTTGCTTAGAACGAAGTGCAGACATGGTTGCGGCTGTCATGGGGATAGTTAAAGCAGGTGCAACCTATGTGCCGATTGAGATTGGCTCCCCAGCGTCACGAGTCAGAAACATTCTTGCGCAGGTCGACAAAGCCAATCGCCAAACGTCGATGGTGACTTGCCAATCCCAGCTTAATAGCTTTAGGCATGCGAAGTGGTTAGACGGAAACATAGACCGTTTTATCGTAATGGATGCCCTCAGTCGCCGTTTACCTGCAGAGTCAGATAACTTTACTGAAACGCAAGCAATGTTCGATCATATTGCGGAAAGTGCGACTGATGAAATCACTGCAGGCGGCTTCACAAGTATCTACACAGGCCGTTGTTTCAAGCAACACCAAGTCGACCGATATCGTGATCATGTAGTTGGCCTGTGCGCCCCCTCTTTGAATAAAGAAGCACATGTGCTCGAATTGGGTTGCGGCTCAGGTTTAATCGCCTTTGAAATTGCCCCTCTTGTTGAACGTTACTACGCTATCGACCCGTCTGAAGTGACGCTTGAAGCAAATCGAGCTAAACAATCAGATATGCTGCCTGGTCTTTCGTTCCAGCAAGGGTTTGCTCATGAAGAGCTCGATATCCCACCGGAAAGTCTCGATCTCATTTTGTTGGCGAGTACCGCGCAATTCTTCCCAGGGTATTGCTACACAGAGTCTGTGATAGCTAGTCTCGTCACGCTCCTCAAACCTTCAGGAAAGATTGTCTTCTGTGATCTGCCTGATTTGGGACAAAAAAACGCACTGGAAGCATCGCTTGTCACTCACCATGACACAGATCCGGAAAACACAAACGCCGCCTGGCAACAAGATTTAGAAAAACCGCTCTACTTTCACCGAGCATTTTTTGAAGAACTTACAGCGACAATTGGGTCCCTCTCTCAGCCTGTTTTCACCTCCAGAGAAAACGACTTCGACGACGAACTGCAATACCGCTTCGACGTGGTGATACAAAAAGGCACAGAATCAACGACAGACACCCCGTTGGTAACAACGAAGTGGCATCAACAGCAACAACCTTCAGACAATCTTGATGTGACAGTGCTGCCGAGCGACTCGTCTTATATCATTTTCACATCAGGAACGACGGGTACGCCAAAAGGCGTAGAGATGCAGCACCAAGCTGTTTTCAACACCCTGAATTGGGTTAACAAAACACAGAATGTAGGCCCAAGTGACCGACTTCTGTTTGTGACATCACTGTCTTTTGATCTCTCCGTTTACGATATCTTCGGCATGTTGGGTGCCGGGGGGAGCGTCCGGATCGCCTCCAATGATGAGTGCAAAGACCCGGAACAACTGGCGAACATTCTGCTGCACGAACCCATCACATTCTGGGATTCCTCTCCAGCATATATGAAACAACTCATGCCGTTGATGGAAGGGCTGCTTAGCCAGCCAAACACTGATAATACAAAGCTACGCAAAGTTTTCTTCAGTGGAGACTGGATTGGCTTGGCCCTGCCTCAACACGTGAAGCAGTATTTCCCGAATGCCAAAGTGCTCGGTCTGGGCGGGGCGACCGAAGCTGCCATATGGTCGAACTTCTATCCAATCGATCAAATACAGGCATCTTGGACAAGTATTCCGTACGGAAGACCTATTTCAAACGCTCAGTATTATGTCCTTGATAGCACACTGTCACCCTGCCCAGTCGGGGTGCCTGGTGACCTATATATCGCGGGTGATTGTCTGGCGAAGGGCTACTACGGTGATCAAGAAATGACCGGGAAGAAGTTCATTCGAAACCCTCTTCCAGGAACGCCTAGCCCCCGACTATATCATACGGGGGATCGCGCACGCTGGATGCGTTCAGAATCCGGCGTCCTTGAATTTCTTGGCCGTCAGGATTTTCAGGTCAAACTGAGAGGTTTCCGTATCGAATTGGGTGAAGTTGAAGCAAAACTGCTCGCCAACGATGCCATTGAAGAAGTGTTTGTCCACCTTCATCGAGACCCTGAAGGCAATGAAGCGTCTGATTGCCTCGTCGCTTACTATATTTGCGCCGATCATGCGTCCGCCTCCTCGGACACACTACGCTACTTCTTAGCTGAGCATTTACCCGAATACATGATTCCTACCCACTATGTGGAAATGGAAGCATTCCCTGTCACGTCTAACGGTAAACTTGACAGATCAGCGTTACCAGAACCACAGTCAAGTCGTGACGAAACCGCAGATATCGTGTTGCCTGAGACAGCACACGAATCAGCATTGTTGGCTCTGTGGCAGGCAGAGTTTAGTCGCTCTAACATCGGTACCACCGACGATTTCTTCCATATTGGTGGCAACAGTATCAGTGCGGTGAGACTCATTGGAGCTATTCAAAAGAATTTAGGCGTGACAGTGCCACTTCGCGCTATCTTCGAACATCGCTCAATCAAAGCAATGGGTTCCATGCTGAGCGAACTGTCAGAAGCACCAGAACAAGCTGATACGCTCGCGTTAATTGGCGATCCTGCACGCACTCACGCTCCTCTGACGCCTGCACAAGCTGGTCTGTTTTTCATTGACCAATTTGAGAAAGGTTCATCGGCTTACCATATTCCTACACTGGTAAAACTTACACCTTCTGCCAATATCAACATGCTCCAACGCGCGTTGGAACGCGTAGTCGAGAGACATGCAATCCTTCGAACACGCTTCACGTTGAGCGAAACCCAAGAGCCCGTGCAGAGAATTACTGACTCGGTCCCTGCACTCACTGTTCACCATACTGATGAGGCTCACACCCTCTCTCAGGTGATTCATCAACTGACAGAAGCTGACTTTGACCTCACAGAAGAAAACCCTGTGAGATTAGCCTTAGTCAAAGACAACGATGACACTTACCTGCTGATGGTATTTCACCACATTGCCTTTGACGGTTGGTCAGCAGATATCTTCCTTAAAGATTTGGCGACAGCTTACACCAAGCTAAAAGATGGTCATGACTCGGCACTACCGCAACTGCAAGCAAGCTTTGCGGACTATGCCGCGTGGAATAAAGCTGTACTCGAAAATGGCAGAATGCAGGCATTGGAAGATTATTGGATTCCACAGCTTACGGGATACCAGAATCTTGAACTCAGCACTGACTATGCTCGCCCTACCGTCTTTGACTATCACGGCAACGAATCAGCTTTCGCACTGAGCGAAAAAGACTCAGTTGCGCTTCGCCAACTTGCAGAAGCGCACAGCGTAACCCTCAACACAATCATGATCTCGGCCTTTTATGTCGCACTTGCGAAGCTATCCGGACAACATGACATAGTGATTGGTACGC
Organism: Grimontia marina; assembly: GCF_900060185.1. Taxonomy (GTDB): domain Bacteria; phylum Pseudomonadota; class Gammaproteobacteria; order Enterobacterales; family Vibrionaceae; genus Enterovibrio; species Enterovibrio marinus. The sequence continues at coordinate 100,670 of NZ_FIZY01000008.1, forward strand.
CATCTGACAATAGGAATAATGGCGACACTCAAGAGATTATTGGTCTGTTTATCAATGCATTACCGATAAGGTTCAATGCAAACGAAGCCATGACTTTGGCCTCACTATTCAATCAAACAAACGCCACAATGCTTGATGCGAAAACCCATCAAGACATGCCATTTGAAGCACTTACCCAATGTTTGGATGTCACCAGAGACACATCAAGACACCCGATATTCCAGGTAATGTTCAGCGTCCAGTCATTTGCCGGGAATGAGCAGGCACGAGAAGATCTTCCGTTTGAAGCCCCGCCAAATGAGATAGGCTCTCTTTTCCCGCAACGCGCGAAGTTTGATTTGAACGTGTTCATTGATGACAGTGCTCGTGCGCTGAGTGGCGAGTTGGTGGGCGCATCCGCACTCTTTTCGAAAGCAACCTTGGCGCGAATCGTGCACATGTATCGCCATGTACTGACTCATTGCATAGCCGCACCACAGCAAACGATCGCAGAAATTGGCTCTCTGACGAAAGAAGATCATCAATGGCTATCATCCAGCGCAGCGGGGGCGGCCACTTCTCGAGACAACACGGAGTCAGTGATTAGCTTGTTTGAGAAACAATGCCTTCTCACACCAGATGCCGTGGCCTTGTATGAAGATAACCAGCACGTGACATATCGTGATCTCAATGTTCGTGTGAATCAGCTGAGTCACTTATTGGTTCAGAATGGCATCACACCGGGCGACCGGGTCGGCATCTACCTCTCTCGTAGCGTGGTGAGCACCGCCGCAATACTTGCAACACTAAAATCCGGCGCAACCTATGTTCCACTGGATCCTAGTTACCCTGAAAGCCGACTCGCTTTCATGGTCGAAGATGCGCAAGTTTCAGCGATGTTCGTAGCGTCTTCTCTGCCTCGTTTAACGGCAAACGAAAACGTCACACACATCAGTATTGATCGCATTGATTTTCGCACTCTGCCAACCCACTCGGTCGACTTAAGCGACTATTCGACACCCCTCTATGTGCTTTACACATCTGGCTCAACAGGCAAGCCCAAAGGGGTAATCGGAACACAACAGGGATTGATAAATCGACTTTACTGGATGTGGGAGCAATACCCATTTGCAGAGAATGAAGTCAATTGCCATAAAACATCACTCAACTTTGTTGACCACGCGTGGGAGCTTTTTGGTGCCCTGTTGAAAGGTGTACCAACACTCATCATACACGGCCGGGACAGCAAGGATTTATTGACGATGGCAACAAAAATTGCCCAACACAAGGTAACAAGACTTGTCGTGGTGCCCTCGTTACTCGATGCAATACTCAGCTTACCGGAACACAGAAGCGCTGACTTTAACAGCATTCAGTGCTGGACTAGCAGCGGCGAAGTATTGCAGGCAAAGACAGTGAATGCGTTCTATCAACGTTACCCCCTGTCTACGCTACTCAATATCTATGGGTCTTCTGAAGTGGCTGCGGATGTAACCTGTTTCGATACCCGCGAATTAATAGGGTTTGATGGACAAGTAACCGCGGTGCCAATTGGTAAGCCGATTACCAATGTTTCACTCATTGTCGCAGACTCCCAAGGAACCCCTTCTCCTGTCGGTACCGTTGGAGAACTCTACATCGCTGGCTCTTGCCTTGCGCAAGGCTATACCCAGTCAGCGGCTACGGATGAGCGCTTCGTGACTCTGGATTGTCACCAAGATCGTTTGTTTAAAACGGGCGATCTCGTTAAGTGGAATATCCATGGTTCTTTGGAGTTTGTAGGCCGGACCGACTTCCAGATAAAAATTCGCGGTCACCGAATTGATATCGCCGATGTTGAATCCAATCTTCTTGCTATCGACGGAGTTGCTCGAAGCATTGTGACCAGCTCAGAAATTGGAGGAGACACGTCCTTAGTCGCTTACATCGTGCCAACGTCAGGCGGCGATGTCACACCCACAGACATCGACACACTGTTACGTGCACGACTACCTGACTACATGGTCCCGAACTTCATCGAAATCTTGGATGCAATGCCACTGACGCCAAACGGAAAAATTGATCGAACCGCTCTCCCTCTCCCGAGCACTCGCTCTTCTGTGATAAGTCAACAAGCAGAGGCACCGCGCACGGATGTTGAACATAAAATAGCGTCCATCTGGAAAAACATGTTTGCCACTGAAGAGGTCTGTATTAATCAGAGCTTTTTTGCAGCCGGCGGGAACTCGATTTCAGCGGTCAAGCTCGTCGCGATGATTGAGCAAAACCTTGAGATGACGGTGAGCTTGCAAACGCTGTTTACTAACCCGACCATCAAAGGCATAGCAGCGTCAGTTTCAGAGAACAGAACACAAGCGATTCCGGTTGTTGATACCGAGCGCGCGCCACTTTCATTTGCTCAAGAAAGGCTGCTATTTATTGAGCGTCTTGAACAAGGCACGGATGCATATCACCTGCCCACCTTACTGGCCTTGGCACCATCCGTTGATGTTTCTGTTCTAAGCGACGCAATCACTCATGTGGTTGAAAGGCATCAGATTCTTCGAACTGTCATTTCCTCGGATGCCGCAGGAAAGGACTATCAGCGCAGTATCTCTAAACCTTCTTTAATGACAGAGATAAACGCGAGAGATGACGAAGATATTCAAGAATTGGTGGCAACGTTTATTGAAAAGCCGTTTGATTTCGAGCACGAGTGTCCACTTCGAATCGCATTTGTCCGTCAGGCAAACCAAAATTATGTGCTGTTTGTTTTCCACCACATCGCTGTAGATGGTTGGTCGACCGATATCTTTATGTCGGAGATTTCGTCAGCCTATGACGCGTTGTTAATTGGTGAGTTTCCGACGTTACCTTCACTTGATATTCAGTATGCTGACTATGCAGCATGGCAAAGGAGCACGATGGATGCGTCTGCCATTGACGAACAAGTCTCGTACTGGAAAGGTCAGGTGGAAGGTATTGATACGTTAGCATTGCTGACTGATCACCATCGTCCTAGCCATGTCGATTACCGTGGCGATAACATTCTTTTTGATTTGGACGAAGCCCTCTCTGCGTCATTGAGAAAACTGGCGGTAGAAAATGAAACGACACTTTACACCGTATTGCTTGCGGGCTTTGCTAACATGCTCAAAACATTGTCTGGCCAGTCCGACTTTGTTGTAGGCACACCTTCAGACAATCGCGATCACCCGCAGTTGCACAACCTGATCGGTTTCTTCGTAAATACGTTGCCACTTCGCATCTCTGTTGCGGAAGAAACTTCAGCACGTGCACTCATCGGTGCACTCCACCATACGTTGGGTGAAGCCAAATCACATCAAGCACTGCCGTTTGAAAAATTGGTAAGCGCGTTAAATGTGCCTCGGGACACATCCAGACATCCGTTGTTCCAAACAATGTTCAGTTTGCAGTCGTTTGGCCGTCATTCAGGAAATCACGGCGACAGTCAGTTTGGACAAATCATTCCAACAGGTTCATCGACTGAATCGGTCGCCAGATACGATCTAAGCCTGTTCATGGATGACAGCGAATCAGCCATTCAAGGACGGTTTAACTTTGCCGAATCGCTTTTCCGCCGCTCGACGGTTGAACACTTCGCACAGCTGTTCGTTGAATCGCTAAAAACCCTCGTTCACAGCCCTGACTCAAGTTTGTCTCAGCAGGCTGTTTTAACGGGCTCTGACAAAGAGATCGTTTTCCAATATCAGAACGCTTCCGCTAAAACTGAGTACTCTTCTTCGTTGAAAGCAAGATTCGAAGAAATGGTCGCGGAAAATCCTGACGCCCCTGCAGTGGTTACCCCCGAAGGAACCTTGTCATACGGACAATTGAACGAGAAAGCCAATCAGTTGGCACATACGTTGATTGAGGCAATGGCATCTGAGAAGCAAGCGTCGAGATTGGTTCCTCTTATGCTTTCACCAGGCGCAGATGTCCTCATCAGCATCATTGGCGTGTTGAAAGCAGGTTGTGCCTATGTGCCCGTCTCTCCCGATTATCCGAAAGAGCGAATCGCATTCATTTTGGCGGATACGGGCGCAAGAACCATCGTCACTGAGTCATCATTTGAAACGCTGTTGGCGTCAGTGTCAGATTCCACGACGCTCACAACAATCTTGATGGACGACCATCGTCGAGACACTACCTCTAAGGTAAACCCTGATTGCAGCCTGCAAAGCGATGATCTCGCTTATGTCATTTACACCTCAGGTACCACTGGGAAACCTAAAGGCGTTATGGTCGAACACCGCAATGTTGAGAACTACCGTCAGGCTGTCTCTCCATGGATGAGCACCGTGAACAATGTAGATTTCTCTACCAACTACTGCTTCGACTTAACGGTGACGACAACACTCATCCCTCTTCTGAGCGGCAAATCAGTTTGTGTCTACACAGGCGATATATTGGACACCAAGGCTTACCAACACCATTTGATGGCCAACCGGATTGAGATGGTAAAGACCACGCCAAGTCTGGCAAAAGCCTTGCTAAATGAGTATGACGGACAGCCTCTTTCCGTTCTCATGCTCGGTGGTGAAGCACTTGAAGCCTCGACGCTGGGGAGCTTATCAGCGACAGCTAAGCTAATTCTCGATGAGTATGGACCAACAGAAACAACCGTTGGCGCGATGATTTCTCAGGTCCATCCGAAAAAAGATAAAGGCATCGGGTTTGCGTATCCGAATGTCAGTCTGCATAACCTTTCTCCATCAGGCATGCCTTTGCCAGTCGGTGCAAGGGGCGAACTCTATATCGGCGGAGCATCTGTCACCCGAGGCTACTTGAACCAGAAGACGCTGACAGAGAAAAGCTTCTCAATGCATCCTGTTGGTAAGGATGGCGGCATGGTCAAGCTCTACAAAACAGGTGATGAGGTTTCTTGGAACAAGGATGGATCGCTGCGTTATCTCGGTCGTGTTGATGAGCAGGTAAAACTGCGTGGTTATCGGGTAGAACCTGCTGAGATTTCTGCTCACATACTTGCTCTGAAAGAGGTCGAAGATGCCGTTGTAATGCCTATTGGCAACCCAGCCAGCCATCTCGCGGCATATATCGTCAAATCGCCAGAAATAGGTTTATCGGAAGATCGCCTAAAACAAGTGCTTCGCGATGCGCTCCCAGAATATATGGTTCCAACATCCTTCGTGTTTATGGATAACCTGCCAAAAACGGCTAACGGGAAGTTAAACAAGGCGGCTTTACCTCAGCCTTCAAGAATCCAATCCCGAGGCCTGGTGCACCCAGTTACAGAAACCGAGAAAAACATCGCGCCTATTTGGCAGACGTTATTGAAATTGGAGGAAGTCTGCATTGAAAGCAACTTCTTTGAACTTGGCGGACATTCACTCCTTGCTGTTCAATTGGTCAATGAAATCAACAATGAACTGTCGCTTAGCCTATCGGTTAGAGAGTTCATTGAACGTCAAACCTTGCAGGACGTTGCTAAACGGGTCGATGAGCTACAACTGGCAAATGCGTTAGAGCGCGATCTAGACGATCAAGACGTCTTCACGGAAGAAGATTTCTTCTAACCGCAGGTTTAAAGGATAGTTATGAATATTGCGCAACACATTGAACAATGGCGAAAAGCAGGGATAGTGCTATTCGTCAAGGATGGGAAATTGGGTGCTCGGTCTAAACCGGGTGCCATGACGCCAGACATTTCGCAACACATAAAGGCGAATAAAGACGCCATCATTCTGTTTTTAGAACAACTTGATACGGAGAAGTTGCTGTCTTTTGACGCTTCAGATGAGCTGCATGCCGTCGCATCTTTTGCACAGCAACGTTTCTGGTTGCTCCATCAAATTACAGGGGGCAGCCCTCACCACAATATAGCGTTTACACTCCCACTGGCCAGCGATACACAACTGCCCTTGGTTAAAGAGGCGATAAGCATTTTGGTCTCGCGACACGCCAGCCTTCGGACATATTTCTACGCCGAGGAGGATACGCTGTTCCAAAAGATTGATGATCATTGTGTCCCAGGGCTAACCATCAGAACCGTGAGTAATGACACTGCGCTTTTTTCAGCCGTGAATGCTCACCATCAAACCACGTTTGACTTATGTCAGGCTCCGCTCATCAACTTGGCATTGTTTAAATCTGACGAAGGTCGAATCCTACTCTCGGTAGTCATGCATCATGCCATCGGGGATGACTGGTCAACGGCAATCCTCGGCAAAGAGTTTTTGGCAGCCTACCAAGCATTGGAGAACAACCGTCCTCCTGCCCTGCCTGAGATTAAGCATACATATGCCGACTACGCGCGCTGGCAACACAAAACGTTTTTTGACAATGGAAAGCCCTCAAAAAGGCTTCAAGAGCATCTTAATTTTTGGCGACATGAGCTGGCAGATGCGCCGCGCGCGATACGGTTCCCCGTGGATGAACAAGCAGACAATTATCAATCCTATCAGGGTGAAAGAGCGACCCTCACCGTTCCCGATGCGTTAAGTCTCAAAGTGCGTAATTACGCAAAGCAAAACGGGGTCAGCATGTTTGAGTTAATGCTGGCGTCACTCAGTGCATTGATGTTTAAGTGGGCAAACACGCACGATGTTGTCATTGGCTCTGTCGAAGCAGGAAGAGAGCAGCAAGAAGTGATCAATATGATTGGCTGCTTTATCAACTTTCTGGCCATACGCACGCAATACCAAAACGATGACACTCTCGCTTCACTGCTTAAAAATGTACAAACTACGTTTAGTAAAATACGAAAGCATCAAACGTGTCCCTTTGATTTTATTGTTAATGAAATCAACCCAGTACGAGGCGGAAAAAGTCCGCTCTATAACGTTTCTCTTCGTTATCAAAACATCCAGTTGCTGGACACTTCATCCATCAATAGCGATACCGCACTGGACGATCTTTTGCCGGATGCCGTTAACGCTCAACTCGACCTAATGTTTTCGTTTATTGATATTGGCGAGAGTACCGCGTTGTGTTTGGACTACAACACAGCGATGTTTGAGCCAACGTTGGCGAAGGCTCTCCTTGAGGACTACTGGAAGATCATTCTCACTTTCGTCGATAGCGACAACACGACAATCAGTAACCTCGCGCTAAGCAATAAATTACTGGCCTACTCAGAGCCATCAACCTATCTTCTGGGTAATTTTTCCGTTGAACCGATGCAACCTTCACTCGCGTTTTGGCACGATAAACTCGATTTTGTGCATCAATGGAAATTTGGACCTTTCAATCAGATACAACAAGAGTTGCTAAACCTAAATAGCGCGTTGTACTCAGACTTGACGGCAAACAGTGCCATTTTACTTAATTGGGAGAGCTGGCTCGTGGGCGGCCAACCGCTAGAGTTTGCTCAAACACAGAGCAGGCAGCTTCTCCAAATCATCACCCAGCAGGCAAAGCACTTAAAGCCTTGTCATATTGTATTTGGCCCACTGTCATCAAAAGTGGCTGAGGCATACAGTCAGCAGATTGCTGAGCTCGAAAACGAGTTCGTCAGCCAATTGGCAAACATTCGTCACATTTCGGTCACCCCAAATTCAACGTTATCAGCGTTATATCCTGTCAGTAATGCGTTTGATGAAGACAGCTTCAAGTCCGCCAACATCGCCTACACACCCGAAGGCTATGCCGCGCTTTCAACGACTATCATTCGAACCTTGTACCGTCCGAAAAAGGAACAAACCAAAGTTCTGGTTTTAGATTGTGACAATACTCTCTGGCAAGGTGTTGTAGGAGAGATTGGCGCAGAAAAACTTGCGGTCACCGAACCGTTTAAAGCGATTCAAACACTGGCATTATCGCTGAAAAAGAAAGGTGTTCTTCTCGCTTTATGCAGCAAGAACGAAGAAATGGACGTGTGGAATGCCTTTGACCACACACCCGACATGCTTCTGGTCAAAGAGGACATTACCACTACCCGAATTAACTGGGCATCTAAGTCCGAAAACATCCGCGCTATCGCGGCTGAACTCAACCTTGGTTTAGACAGTTTTGTATTTATTGATGACGACCCAGTGCAGTGTGCTGAAGTCACCGCAAACTGCCCAGAAGTCCTCGTTTTGCAAAGACCCAAGCTGGACACCATTTCAACGTGGCTCGCCCATTTATGGGTATTTGATGCCGCATTGTCTGATGAACTCGCGTCTGATCGCACCACACAATACAAACAAAACCAGAAACGAAACAAATATAAAGCAGCGGCAAAAACCTTCGCGGAATATCTCGCGTCACTGAACACTGTTATCACTTTCTCGCCAATCGAAGAAGGTAATTTGCCACGCGTGTCGGAGTTGAGTCTGAGAACGAACCAGTTTAACACCAGCTTACGACGATATGACGAAGCAACATTGGCAAAACGCTTCAACAGCAATCAGCTAAAAGGGTTTGTTGTCAGAGTCTCCGACATATTTGGCGATCTTGGCATTGTTGGTGCAGTTCTTTGGGAGAAACAAGACACCCAGTTTTGCCTCGACAGCTTCCTGCTCAGTTGTCGTGCTATGGGCCGTGGCGTCGAGCACAAAATGATGGCGTACTTTGGTGCCATCGCCGGCCACCACACATGCACTATTCCCGTCGCCGTTGGAGAGCGAAACACGCCAGCACGAAACTTCCTTTCACACATCGGCGTTTATCCCGAATCAACAGGGATCAGCGGAGACACCCTCGCACAAATTGAGTTCGATGCAACCAAAGCATCGAGCGACGCTTCAACGACGGCTAAAGGCACTAACGAAAACCAAAACGTAAAAGAACTAAAACTCCCCCTCTCTTCTTGGTCTGCAAGTGCCCTTCATTTCGACATAGCTAAAATTGTTGAAGCAAGCGGAACTCGCGCATCAGCGTTGGGGACATCTAAAACGTATGTTGCGCCAACGACAGAAATCCAAAAATTATTGTGCGACGAAATCGCGGCGTTGCTGCAAATACCAAAAGTAGGGCTAAAGGATAACTTCTTCTCTTTGGGGGGAAATTCAATTCAAGCCGTGCAATTTCAATCCATCCTTACCAAAAAAGGCATAAGCTTCGCGTTACCTCTCTTGTTCGGCGAACACGATTTAGCATCTCTGGCGGTAAGTATTAAAGACGAGTCAAATCAGAACACTCTACCGTCGGCCACGAACAATATTGCCTACGATATCGGCTTTAATGATCACTGGCTATTTAGGCGGCCACAGAGGAACCATTGGAACGTGTCTGAGCTTTTTGTCGTGCGCGAAGACTTTGACCCAACCAATGCCAAAAAGGCCATCGTTGCCATCCTTCAACATCATGAGGGCCTGCGACGCGTATGGCGATACGAAGACGGAACTTGGCACCAGCACTATCAATCTTTGGAGGACATGAAAGACTGGTGTCTTGAATACGACTTTTCACATCTGGACTGCATTTCCCAAACGGTTGAATTGGAACAAGTCTGTACAGCATTGCAAAAGCAATTAGACATTGAAAAACAGCTGTTTTACGTCGTTAGATTTAAACTAGGCAATGAAACCCCTGGCAGGATATTTCTCGTTTTTCATCACCTCGTTGTTGATGGCTATTCACTAGGTGTTCTCAAAGAAGATCTTATGCTGGCCTATGGTCAACTGACAGCGAGGCAACCCGTTTTACTCCCGCGCACACAAACACAATTAAATCAGTTTATAGAACACCAGTTAGCACGAGCGAAAGCATCAGCTCCTGAGTATATCGAGAACTGGTTGAGTAAAGATTGGACGACGTGCGCGAACATCGATGACGTGTCGCTTCGCAATGCGAACGAACATAGCCTTGTAGAGCCCGAGTTGATTACTACGCAATTTGATGACGAACTCTCGGACCTGCTTGAGAAAGTCATCCAAAAAAACCGTTTCGATATAGAATCTCTGGTAATAAGTGCCCTCTCTCTTGCCTATCAGACTTGGACAAAGGGAAACAAAGCCTTCCTCTGTATTACACGTAACAACAGAGCGCACGAAGGTTTCAATTTAAGTCGCACCGTAGGTTGGATCTCCCGATATGATTTCGTCTACCTTGACCAACCGCAGTCTCATTGCATAGAAAGCTACCTGAGCGTCGTATCGAAGCAGATTTCGCAGGCTGAAAAACCAAGTCAGGCTCTGCAATACGCAAGATTTAAAGACCCACACTTAGCAAAGATGATTGCACCCATTCCCGAACACAATATTGAATTTAACTATGTGCCAAAAGCAAATTCGGTAGAAGATGCCCAAGATACGCTGGCACCTGAAAATAAAGGTAAGGAAGAAGGTCTGCATCCACCGACATTCGCGCCGTTTGGAAAACTGAGCTCGGAAAATGGCAAGTTAACCTTAGTGTGGGGATACAGCCCTGCCATGTATTCCAGAGAGGACATTCGCTTGTTCTCTTCACTACATATTCAACAAATTAGAAAACTCGCAAGAACGCTGCTAGATGGTAGCCATAAGTGATAAAGAAGGAGAATCGCTTGAAATCAGTCAACGCAGGGACGCTAACGAACAGTGATTGGTTTGTTATTCCATCACCAAATGCCAACGCGACAATGAGATTGGTTTGCTTCCCTTATGCGGGGGGAAGCGCAGCTAACTATCAAAGCTGGGTTAAACGACTCCCCGAATTCGTAGAGCTCGTCATTGTGCAACCTCCAGGGAGAGCATCAAGATTGTTGGAGCCAGCCATTTCAACAATGCCTGAAATGATGAAAGCACTACTGACATTTGAACGCGAACTTACCGAGAAGCCTTACGTATTGCTTGGGCACAGTTTAGGGAGTCGAATAGCGTTCCAGTTTGCAATCGAAGTCATTCAAAGAGGGGGAACGCCTCCTCTGCATTTTATTTCCTCCGGAAGCCGTGCGCCTCATACCCCAAAACTCAGCGAGCGGATTTGCGACCTGCCTGATGACGTATTTCTTGAGAAAATAGAGGCAATGAACGGCACACCAGTAGAAGTCATGCAAAACAAAGAATTGATGTCATTACTGCTGCCAATGTTAAAATCCGATTTTACCATTGCGGATAACTACATCGCTGCCAAAGAAGCTTTACCCTGCTCTATCACTGCATTTTCAGGCGACTCTGATACGCAAGTTACCAAGGAACAATTGATTTCTTGGTCAGACCTAACGACACGTGATTTTAATTACGCATATTTTGACGGCGGGCATTTCTTCATTAATTCGGATTATAAAAACGTTACAAATCTCGTTAGTGAAATTTTAAAAAAAGTCCATTTTTGAACAAAACTGATAAACACATAAAAACCCACAAATCAAATAAAAATCCATTGCATTAAATTAGCCATTTAGGATCGACATGAACAATAAGTACACCCAATTATTTGAGCCTAAAACAAACTTAGATAGAATAAAAAACAAAGATGACCCATCAACTCAGTTAATCCAAGATTTCGCTCATCTTGAAAATAGTTTACTTGATCAAGCTCAAATTGGTGTGGAGGACTACCTCCAATTTCTAGATAATAACGTCATACCTTTTACTATCGATGTGTCGTCACCACGATATATTGGCCACATGACATCCAGACTTCCCAACTTCATTCCTGAGATAGCCAAAATGATCACTAGAATGAACCAAAATGTGGTGAAAGTCGAAACATCAAATATTCTAACAAAGTTAGAACGACAGGTGCTGTACACATTTCATAAACTGTTTTTTGATTTACATTCATCTTGTTACCCTAGCAATATTCATGATGAAGCTTCAGTGTATGGAACGATCACCAGCAGTGGTAGCATTGCTAATATGACCGCAATGCTTTATGCAAGAAACAGAAAGCTCATTGAGTTAGGCATAACAAAATCCGAACTAAAGAAAAAGGGATTTCATAAGTGTCTTCAATTACTAGGGTTTAAAGAAGCCGTTATTGTTGGAACCCGGCTAATGCACTACTCATTCAAGAAATCCGCCAATATACTAGGCATTGGCGAGGATGGAATACTGCATGTAGACACAGACGACAATAATCGTATGTGTGTTGAGGATTTAAAGTCAAAACTCGAGACATGTAAAAAAGAGAATGTCTTCGTGATATCGTTGATCGGTATAGCAGGTGCGACTGAGACTGGCGCAATTGACCCTCTTCTTTCTCTTCGTGAAATTTCAAACTCATATGGTATTCACTTCCATGTTGATGCAGCTTGGGGTGGTGGGTTTATATTCTCCGACAAGTACAAACATAAGCTCTCAGGCATTCACTCATCAGACTCCATCACTTTTTGCGCACATAAACTGTTATATTCAGCTCAAGGAGCAAGTATGTGCTTATTCAGAAACATGAATGATGCAGACTGTTATTCAACGACTGCAAGCTATCAGTCACAACCTGGAAGCTTAGATCTAGGTCAATTTTCTTTAGAAGGATCGCGAGCAGCTAATTCACTTCTTATTCACGCTCTACTTAGAATTGTCGGCAAAGAAGGCTACTCTTATCTCATAGAAAAGTCGATGCAAAATACCGAACACTTAAAAAACACTATAAGATCAGAAGTATCTTTCCAATTATTAAAATCATGTGATTTAAATATCGTAAACTTTAGGTATATACCTTCCAGATTACAAAACACTTTACTTTCAGAAACCGACAATGCTGAAATTAACAAAATTAATGAAAAGATACAGGAGAGGCTATTTAATTTGAATGGCTGCTTTGTATCAAAAACTTCTCTCACTGAGCATAATATTTCGAAAGAGCCAATTACTGTTTTCAGGGTCGTCATATCTAATCCACTAACCACTACCGAGGACATCGACAGTGTCATTACGGCCATATTAAATGCTGCTAACGTTTTTGATCAGGAAAGCAAATCCAACAATGTCAACCATTTTGTCGAGGAAAGTGCTGTGTGAGTTCATCGTTCATTTTTAGAGCGCACATTGAAGATATTCTTCAAGAAGGAAACAGGAAGAGAACAATCAAAAATGAGTGAGCGTCTAATTGAAGAAATAGGTCTTTTTCAGGAGCATCGAGCTATTGGGGTTGAAGTATGGTGGTGTCGATTTAACAGCCTTCATCTAAACCAAAATCTGGGTTGCTCACTGAATATAGATATACCTGATGACATACGCCGATCAGTGCCAAAACGGCAAGCAGAATATATGGCGGGGCGAATTCTTGCGCGACAGGCCTTAGCCTCTATAGGTTCAAATTCTACTGAGGTCACACGAAACGTGGACAGGTCACCAGGATTTCCTAAAGGCATTTCTGGTTCGATTTCACACACTCGTGATCAAGCATTGTGTGCAGTAACAAGTAATAATGCTATCAACTTTCTGGGCGTAGATATCGAAGATCTCTTATGCCACAAAACGGCAAACGACCTCTCCAACCACATCATGAATACAAGAGAATTGAAGTTTCTTAACGAGTGTAAACTGTCTTTTAGGCAGTTTGCGACTCTTGTATTTTCAGCAAAAGAAAGCATCTATAAAGCCATTTACCCCTATATCAAAGACGTTATTGGTTTTGAAACCTCTGAGGTAATTGGGATTAGCGAGAATCATATTGAATTAGTGCTTGATGAAAGAATTGGGAAACTGCTACCTCAGTACTCGACATTTAGTTGCCAATTCAATATGACAGAGGATCACGTCATCACTCTTGTTGCCCAGTAATCCTTTAGTATCGGTATTATCCAAAACAATGTTACCTCTGGACCTCCCTTTTTGGTGATGGCAGTCTAAGGAAAGCCAAATGCTGTCTAACTCTAAAGTGTCTTTCATGTTGGTGATAATGCAGTGATATTTTCCAAAATTTACCTTTTAACAAGATGATTAACCAACGAATAGCACAAAAGCCGCTGACTTTCATCAGCGGCTTTTCGTATTCAATTCACCTATCGCGTATTAGTTCGCAAACTCAGCAGCTTGTGATGCAATCACGAATTCTTCGTTGGTTGGAACAACAATCGCCACAGCACCCAGAAGCTCAGATTTTGCAATAACGCCACCGTTACCAAAGCGAGCTGCTTCATTGCCAGCTTCGTCTTCGACAAAACCCAGAAGCTTGAGGTTCTTCAGGATTTCGCGACGGATAGGCAGTGAGTTCTCACCGATACCACCGGTAAAGATGATTGCATCGATACTATCCAGTGGAATCATGTAAGAGCCGATGTACTTGGCAACGCGGTAGGTAAACACTTCAAACGCCAGTTTGGCACCTTCGTGACCACTTTCCATTGCTTCCAGAATGCCACGAGCATCGGAAGTCAGGCCAGAAACACCCAAGAAACCAGATTTCTTGTTTAATGCCTCAAACACTTGCTCCTGACTCCAGCCTTTCTTCAGTAAGAATTCGATGATACCTGGATCTAAGTCACCACAACGAGTACCCATCATCAGGCCAGACAGCGGAGTGAAGCCCATGGAGGTATCAACAGACTGACCGTTACGAACCGCGCACACCGATGCACCATTACCTAGATGAACAGAAATGAAGTTCGCTTCATCAACGTTTTTGTCCAGCTGTTTTGCTGCTTCTCGGGTCACAAAGTAGTGGCTGGTGCCGTGGAATCCGTAACGGCGGATACCATAGTCTGTGTATAGCTCGTTTAATATTGCGCCAGTAAACGCTTTTTGAGGCATTGTTTGGTGGAACGCGCTGTCAAACACAGCAACCTGTGGCAGCGCCGGGAAGGCTTTCATCGCTGCGCGGATACCCATTACGTTTGCTGGGTTGTGCAGCGGAGCCAGATCGCTCAACGCTTCGATTTCTGCCAGAACATCTTCATTCAGACGTGTCGCAGCAGCGAACTTTTCACCGCCGTGAACCACGCGGTGACCAATTGCAACCAGTTGGCCACCAACATTCATACTCTCCACCAACTCTACAATAAGGCTTACTGCTTTTTCGTGATGGTTACCACCCTGTTCCAGCATGGCTTCTTGCTTGTCTTGTCCTTCTCGTTTCCAGCTAATGCGCGCATCTTCAAGACCGAAGCACTCACCCAGACCAGACAAAATGGCTTCTCCGGTTTGTGCGTTCATCAATGCGAATTTAAGAGAGGAACTGCCCGCGTTAAGGACAAGTACTAGTGAATTGCTCATGAAAAATCTCGTTGGCAAATGGGTGTAAGACTCGAATTCGAAGCCCATTATTAAATTAATTTTGAACAATTCAACTTTTATTTGAATGAGAGGCGTTTTTTTGGCGTTTTACTGTTTCAGATCAAAAGTGGGCCGCTGACGCACAGAAAATAGGCACTTTAGGGCAACGCAAACGCAACGAAACAGGCCCCAGTATTAGGAGCCTTTTTCATTGAAGAGGTTAACGCTGGCTAAGCCATGGTGAGCAGGGATTTCCCCAGTAGCCACTCCAGATCTTTTTCGAATTCTTCACCATATCGGTTACAACAAACATCATGCAGTTTTCTACTCGCATGGCTGGTAAACTCAACAGCGTTTTCCGACGAAACTGTGTGCAGAAAAAAGAGGCGAAGAACAGCAATGAAGCGATTGTCTGAACGAAGTGCAGTCAACCAACTTTCTATAAAAGAGCGCTTATCGCCTTCCAAATCCAATCTATCAATCAGGATACCTAACAGCCTGTCATCGAGACGGGTAATGAAATCCGTCTTCTTCGGAAAATGATGGCTAATCCCCGTTCTTGAAATCCCCGTTTGTTGGCTAAGCGTGGTGTACGACATCTTGTCATACCCCAAGGTAACCAACTGATCGACCACTGCATCCAGAATTAACCTGATGGTTACCTCTGTATCTTCTTTGCTTCTCTTTGGCATAGTTTTATCCCTGTTTTTTGGCTTCCGTAAGCTTTAACAATCAAGACATCACTACTACCGCTGTTAACGCTATTGTTGGTATGTATTTCACGTACGTAGAGCTTGATTATATTGAAAGTAAAAAGGGTTTACCGACTACCGACCCTTAACGTAACAGTCTTAAAGATAGTACATTCGTATAGTTTATGAGCCAATTAAGTATAAAAAAATGAGAAGCGTGAAGGGTATTACATAAGGTGGACCAACAAGTGTTGTTGAGGTGTAACACACTGAAACGAAAATGCTATTTTTGTCAGTATAACCACAAACAAGAGTGGTACAGCGTTACATGCATCAAAATTTGAACAAGCGTTTGAATGAATCGCTTGACCATCGTCCCTCAAGACACCTAATTTAACATGCTAGTAACATACAATTAAAAATAACCTCTTTTCCCTACTGCTAAACGGGGTCCTTTATGGCTCAACAAAAACCATATCTACAAATGCTGCGCTGGGCCGAAGAACGCCCAAATGAAATTTTCCTGAGACAGATCATTAATCGCAAGTTTACCGACTTCACCTATTCAGACGTAGTCGACCAAGCTTTGCGTATCGTCACTGCTCTGCGCAGTATGGGCCTTGAGCCAGGAGACCGCGTTGCTCTCATCTCAAAAAACTGTGCTGAATGGTTTACCGCTGATCTTGCCATGATGCTTGGCAGCTACATTAGCGTGCCAATTTTCCCAACCGCCGGATCAGAAACCATCTCCCATGTGCTTGACCACAGCGAATCAAAAGCCCTGTTTGTAGGCAAGCTTGATGACACCCAAGCGCTTAAAGACTCTTTGGCTGAGCGGTCAGACATTCCAACCATTGCTTTCCCCTACCCAACCATCAATTGCGGTTACGACTGGAAAGACTTGGTTGTCCAAAATGATCGCGCGGATGTCAAACCGGATCATCAAGATGACGAACTGATGTCTATCGTATACACGTCTGGTACTTCAGGCTTACCAAAAGGTGCCATGCTGAGTTATGGCACACATGCTTGGTCTGCGCAGCAACTGATCAATCACATTGGCATGCGTGAAGGTGAGCGTCTGTTTTCTTACTTGCCGCTGGCACATATCACAGAACGTGTGTATATCATGGCAACCGCGATGAATGCAGGTATCTGCACTGCATTCCCAGAGTCTCTTGATACCTTTATCGACGACGTGAAGATGCACCGCCCTACTTTGTTTATTTCGGTGCCTCGTTTATGGACCCTATTCCAGCAACGAATCCAAGAGAAGTTGCCCGATAGCAAACTCAATATTCTCCTCAAACTGCCGCTCATTTCTGGCCTGATTAAGAAGAAAGTGGCCACAAATCTCGGTTTGGATCAGGCTCGGGTCTTAGGTTGTGGTTCTGCACCTGTTTCAGCCGCGCTTCTTCGTTGGTATGAAAAGCTTGGGCTCAATATCACTGAAGCGTGGGGCATGACTGAATCTTACGCATATAGCACCCTCAACTACCCATTCCGCGCTGATAAAATAGGCACAGTTGGTAGCCCAGGCCCCGGCGTAGAAATCAAAATCGCACAAGACGAAGAAATCCTGGTTCGCAGTAAAGGCCTGTTTGCCGGTTACTACAGAAATCCGGAAGCTTCTGCCGAAACTCTTGTAGAAGGATGGCTGCACACAGGGGATATCGGCTTCCTTGATAATGAAGGCTTTCTCACCATCCAAGGGCGTAAAAACGATACCTTCAAGACAGCAAAAGGGAAATTCGTTGCTCCAGTGCCAATTGAAAAACGCCTTTTCGAGCTCAGCAATATAGAGATGATGTGCCTCGTAGGCTCAGGCATGCCTGGCCCTGTTTTGCTGGCACTACCTCATCACTTCCCGGACTTTGACCGTGAGCGCTATGAGCGTCGAGTGAAGCATGTGATTGACACTATCAACGGTGAGTTGGAATCGCACGCGAAAATTCGAGGCGTATTGATGATTAAAGAGCCTTGGAGCATTGAGAATGGTCTGCTGACACCAACCCTCAAAATCCGTCGTCATATGCTTGAGAAGAAATATCATGATGTTGGTGCAAACTGGCCATCAGGTACTCTGGTTCAATGGGAAGACTGAACCCATAGTGAAAAAGCGCGGATTTAGGTCCGCGCTTTTTTGTTTGTATACCATCCAAAATGATGGTCAAACGCAAGCCATCCTACTTAAAATTCTCTTATAAAAACCCTACTTTTCTGATGACTATATGTAGTAATATTACTTAAATAACAGCATGCAGACGCCTTAAGTTTACGACTAAGTGCGGCTGCTATTGAGAGAGTAAGCGATGAGCCAAGAAGAATACCAAGTATGCGATGCATGCGGTGTAACAGCAGAAATGGGCTTTGTTATCGGCGAAGGTGACGAAGTCGCAGAAGTAGAAATCTTCGTCAAAGACAAAGCTTCAGCTGTTGCTGAATTTCAACGTTATCTGGATCTAGCAAAGCAGGTGAACGACGAGGTTATGCATGACTTAGACGAAGATGCCGAGCTTTCACTTGATCCACTGACAGTAAAACTGAAGTTTGAATGCAGTGCAGAAAAGCTCATTTTCGAATTGCGCAGTCGCTCACTGTAATTCGTTTTAAAAAGCCGCGTTCACACACGCGGCTTTACCTTATATAGCGATTATGACTCTAACGACATCATAAAGACTCTGTTGCGGCATTAACTTCGTCTGCACCTAGTGATTCGATCACCGCTTCCAGTTTTGTGACTGCAGCCTCGTACTCGAATTTGCGAATGGCACCTTCTACACTGGTAAGATCAACACTCATACCCTTCGAGCTCTCTTTGATACCGGCAATAAAATCAACGGCTTGTGTATCAAAATTGTTGAGCAGGATCTTAAGCTGTTCAAGTTCGATGCGGAATTCTCTAGGGGTATAACCTCCGAACTCCTGAGCTTGATCTTCCACCTCGTTTTTAGGCTCTTCATCAGGGATGTAGGTTCTAATTTCCTGCAAACACTGTTCGATTTTATCGAGCAGCGAAGCTTCCATTTGAAGATCAGACCCTGCCTGATCTTCTAAGTTGCCCGCTAACACAGCCAAACCCTTAGCTGACACGTTAGATGCTGCACCTTTCAACGAGTGAGCGAACAGTTCTACATCTTCACGCTCTTCATTTGCGATTTGCTGTCGAACTGTCTCAATTACCACGAGTTTGGTTTCAGTGAATGCAGTAATGACTTTCCAGTAAGCATCAACATTACCACCAATACGGGTGATACCCTCTTTCGCATCTAACACCAAAGGATCGATATGATTGAGATTACAGTCTGAAGGTTGGTCCTTTTTCATACCATTGAGTGCAATGGATGTTTTCACTGTCTGCTCTGACACGGATGCCCAGCGCTGAATCGATTTGATCAACTCTTCTACGTCTATCGGTTTAGAAACGTGATCGTTCATACCCGCTTCTTTACATTGCTTCACATCCCGTTCCATAGCGTTTGCGGTCATGGCAACGATGGGTAAACTAGCAAGGGCTTCTACTTCTCGAATCTTGCGTGTTGCCGTCAAGCCGTCCATCACAGGCATTTGCATATCCATAAGAACGATATCAAACTTATCTTCCTGCACCTTTTCCAGCGCAACTTGTCCATTTTCAGCCACTTCAATGGTTGGGTTGAATTGCTCCAAAATACCTTTTGCAACTTCTTGATTGATCACATTGTCTTCCACAAGAAGTATCTTCAAACCCGTAAAGTCAACTTCCTCTGTTTTGTCTTTCTCAGCTTCGTGGCAGTTTGTCAGCTTCATTTCTTCATGGCCAAATGCTTCCATCAGCGCATCGAACAAAGTCGAGGGGTTGATCGGCTTCACGATCGAAGCATCGAACACTTTCTGCACTTCTTCATTGATCAATCCTGAATCCTCACCGTAGGCGCTAGCAAGAATCACTTTCGGCATCTTGTTGAGGGGCTTATCGCGAATGAGTAGCGTGGCTTCATCACCATTGATGCCCGGCATTTTCCAATCCATCACAACCACATCAAAGCCATCATTGATCTTGTCGGCAGACTCTACTTCGGAAACCGCTTCTTCACCGTTTGAAACCGCTGCTACACGCAGTTCCAGATTATCCAATAGCGCATACATGATGTCACGCGACGCATGGTTGTCATCAACCACCAATACTCGCTTGTCATTAAGAATGGTGGCACGTGCTACCTTTTCCTTGATGCTGGATTCACTTCGACCACATCGGATGGTAAACGAGAAAGTTGAGCCCTTACCTGGCTCACTTTCGACCCAAATTCGGCCACCCATGAGCTCAACAAAACTCTTAGAAATGGTTAGGCCCAAACCGGTACCACCATATTTGCGGGTAATCGAACCATCAGCTTGCGAGAACGACTGGAACAGCCTTCCCAATTGGTCATCGTTCATACCAATACCGGTATCTTCAATATCAAACTGAATCTCAATGATTTCATCAGCATCAGTAACCTTATGGGCACGAATAATGATTTCGCCCGTCTCAGTAAACTTCACTGAGTTACCGGTTAAGTTAATGATGATCTGCCCTAAACGAAGTGGGTCACCCACCAGATCATCAGGAAGGTCAGGGTCAATATCAAAGATAAGCTCCAGATCTTTCTCTTTTGCCTTTATGGAAATAATGTTGCTGATGTTGTCCAGCACTTCGCTGAACCTGAATTCAGTGTGTTCAACCGTCAATTTACCGGCTTCAATTTTCGAGAAGTCGAGAATGTCGTTGATAATGCCAAGTAGTGACTTACCTGCTTTCTCTATATTGCCCACATAATTGCGTTGCTTATCACTCAAATCAGTCATCAATACCAAGTGAGACATGCCGAGAATCGCATTCATTGGAGTACGAATCTCATGACTCATATTGGCTAAGAATTCACCTTTCGCTTTACTCGCCTCAGTAGCCTGATCCTTTGCAGAAATCAGATCAGATTCGAGGCGTTTTTGTGTTGTTACGTCAACGAACAAGCCCACAATTCCTAATGGAACGCCATCACCGCCATAGTAGGTTGCTTCGTACACCGTGAGAATTCGAACATCGCCGCCAACGTTGGCCACCTCAATGTCGTATACCGTAGAACCCGGGTTATCGAGCAGCGCTTTTTCCTTTTCGATAAACATGGTTGCAACGTCATCAGCAAATAACTCTGGTGGTGATTTATCCACCACATCAACGTAAAAAAGTCCGAGAAAATCAGTGAACGCATCATTCACGCCGATGTAGTTACCTTTGGTATCACGGAAATATGTTGGATTCGGAATTGCATTAATGATCTGTTGATTAAGTTTGAGCTGCTCAGAAACACGTTGCTCAGCTTCCATTTGAAGTTCTGCGTTGCGGGTAAGCTGAATGCCTACTGCAAGGTCTTCCTGAACTTCATTGAGCCAGTCGTGTTCTTTATCAGATAGCAGACGCACTGAGCCAAGTTCAAGCACACCCACCATTTCGTTATTTACGATGAGCGGAATGAAATACATCTCACTAAGGGAAAGTCTGCCGACCGGCAAAGTCAGCGCGAACTGATCTCTGTCGTTACGTATTATCAGTACTTCTTTGGTAACCAAAATAGTGCGGTGGAATGAGAGCGTTTCTTTCTGCATATCCTCAGATTGCTCGTCAACACCTACACCACCTACAAGGCTCATGATATCTCCGCGGACGACGTAGAGAGCTGTGTAAGGCAACTCTAGGCGTTGGGAGAAAAAGTTCGCTACCTGGAAGCCAAGTTCGCCCATATCGGAGCAGCCACGAATCAGATCAGAGAACGCTTTGACTTGTCGACTAAACTCGAAGCGTTCAGCAATTTCACGTAATACTTCGTTTTGCGCGTGTGCAAGATCTTTCAATTCACCTTGCTTGTTGACGTCCAGCTTGAACTCAAATTCTTTGTTCCGAACTTTGCTGACTATAGTGCTGCGGATATTGTCTAGTGGCTTGAGGAATCTATACCAAAGTAGGGTTGTAGTGGTCAGCACAGCCAAAAGCAGCAAAAATGCCATCGATATGGTGATCCCTTCCATATTAACGCGCTGCTGATTGAGCACATCCAGCTCTTCAGCCGTCTGCTTATCTATCGCATCATAAAAAGCGCCAATGGGCCCCATGATTTTGCTCTTCTCATGACTGTAATCTGGGCCAAACAGCATTTTCTCTGCAAGTTCAGGATCAGGAATTACTCTTTCAATTCCTCGGGCTGTGCGCTTACGACCCTGAATGAGATCCATGGCGGTTTGCTCAATGCCAATCAGATCTTGTGAACGGGATAGTGCCTGGGTCAGAAAAGTCATATGGGATTCGCTGATCCCAGAATCTAGTAAGCGACTCATCAGCGAGGGATAGTCTGGACGAATCGGGATTTCGGGATGAACGACTTCATTGTTTGGATCGGATAATTGCGTCCAGTAATCGAAGTTATAACCATCTGGCATAGGAAGCTGGCCATCTCGAATGGCTTTGACTTGTTCAAAAAGGTAGCGCCAGCGATTGTTTGTTGTTACCGCATAGCTTCGAGCAAACTGAGTGAGAAGATCAGAACTTTGCTTTAACTCAATGACCAGCCGATATTGATGATAGCGCTGCTCGTAAATGGTATTCATTTGATTCGTTAGCTCATTAGATCGCACGTGCGCGAGGATGATTGCTACGCCGAGAAAAAGGTTTAATCCCATCAACGCGAAAAAGATGTGGCGTATAGATCTCATTTTCTATCCAAATTCTCTTAACAGTGACACTACCATCAAGTAAGAGTAGACCCCTCTTGAAGCTTGATAAAGTGAGAACGGACAAAAGCCATTTGCACTTATTGACTTATCTGTTAATAAATGGAGTACTGTTGGTGCACAAAGTTGAGTGTTCATATTTACGTCTAGCCCAAACATAGTATTACCAAGGAAAAAGGAAATCGGCGTAAAAACAAGGAGTAGTAGGAGTGACACCGATATTTAAAGGCACTGCAGCCATGTTAGTGGGGATTTCGATCCTTAGTGTTGACGCGCTACTCATTCGGCTGATTGAGGCATCAGGCTGGACATTGTTGTTCTGGCGAGGCCTATTGTCGGCACTCATCATCTCAACATTTTTGATAGCAACCAAACCATCCCAAACCATTGCCGCATTGAGAAAGCCATCCAAATCACTACTAGTTGGCTCTTTTGCTTTTTCCATATCAACAGTTTGCTTCGTACTTTCTATCGATCACACTCAAGTAGCCAGTACGCTCATCATCATCAATATCAGCCCACTCATCTCTGCTCTGCTCGCCTTTCTTTTACTCAAGGAGCAGGTTGACATTAGAACTATCATCGCCATTATTGCAGCCATGATTGGTGTCGGGTTTGTGTTCTACGGAAAGGCGATGCCTACGGCCTCTTATGGCAACCTGATGGCGCTGATAACAGCATTTATGCTCGCAACCTACTTTGTGATTCTGCGAAAAAGCAAAAGCGCCAATGCCCCGCTCTACTTGGTTCTAGGTGGAATTTGCACAGCGATAATCTCTCTAATAGCAGGCGCTGAGCCCTTGTCACTTACTCAGCAGGAATGGAAATACACTTTGCTACTTTGCTGTGTGGTAGTGCCGGTTTCCTTTGTGCTCATTTCTGTTGGGCCAAAGTATCTACCAGCCGCACACGCAAATCTCTTCATGTTACTTGAGGCTATTCTGGGGCCTCTGTTCGTGTGGGCTGTTCTTGGGGAGGTACCGAGTGACAATGTACTGCTAGGAGGCAGCATTGTGTTGTTGACCCTGGTGCTATTTACTTTGTCTGCTGCCAAAAAACACCGTGCATTAAACAAGAAGACCAGCTCGGTGTAAGCTAGGTTTACGCGTTCCGGGTTGTCATCATAGTCTCAGGCTCTGCCAGGCTTCGCACATGGTACGGAAGGTCGCCGCGTCCCCTTCAGGCCTGTCTGGGTGCCATTTCAACGCCATCTTGCGCCATTGGCGTCGGATTTCCGAATCAGAGGCATTTTCTGATAGTCCTAATGCTGCCAATGCATTACGACGTTCAACTGTGGTTTCACTGCAATGCCCCACGTGCTGTTGATAGCGCTTCCAGAATGAGCCTAACAATTCACGCACATCTTCAATCTGCGCATCATAGTTGGTCCAATCCATGTAGTAGCCACGAAGTGGGTCGCTGTGATTCACTTCATGCTGAACAAAGCCAGAACTCGCTCCTCGCCACATCAAACGGATGTCCATCGACTCCACCTGCAACCACTGATTTGGCAATAGCATTTCCTGCAATTGGTAAAGCGCATTCATGATAAGAAAATTACGCTTGAACAAGTCCAGTTGTGGATCATCGTCCAGATGGTCCATGATGGTATTCTTCTGCAGCTCTGCCATCAAATAGTGCACTTTCCAGCTCTGATTAGACGCCTCTAGTACACCCAAAATCGGCCAGATCAGTGGGTTATCAATATCATCCCGTTGTTCTGCAAGCATACAACTCTTTCTCCTTTCGACCTCATGTCGTACATATAAGACATTAATCCATAATCCTGTGAATCGCCTGCTTTATTGACGCTTTCTGCACGAAGTCACAGATGCCCACCTTCTGCCTCTAACAATTTTTACCTTTATTGACAGGAAGCTCACTTAAAAAGAAAGCACAAGTAATGCCAAGTTTTGAGACGTGAAGTTAAATAAACCGACAGACTTTACGACCTTTTGTCTAGCCTACTGACAAATAAAATAAAAAGGTCGGTGAACATCACCGACCTTACTTAAATCACCTACATTGCTGAACTTTTACCATCATCAATGCGGATTGCCACTTTTTTATTATGCAAGCTTTTTTACGCTATAACTCAGCGAATTAGCCTCGGTAGTAACGCTGAGGGACAAACGGCATTTTTTCGACGGTCATCGGCAACTTCTTACCTCGTACCTCTGCAAACACTTCAGTACCAATAACAGCATTGGCTGTTGAAACGTAGCCCATAGCGACTGGCTGACCTTTGGTTGGACCGAAGGTGCCACTGGTTACCACACCAATTTCATTATCGTCAGCATCAAACAGTACCGCGCCTTCTCGCACAGGTGCTTTGCTCGACCCCAGCAGACCAACACGTTTGCGAGATACGTCTTTAGTCGCAATTTGCTCAAGGATAATCTTTGCACCGGGGAAGCCGCCGGCACGCTCACCGTCAGCACGACGTGGTTTGCTTATTGCCCATAGTAGGCTGCCCTCTACCGGTGTTGTGTTGGTATCAATGTCATGCCCATAAAGACAAAGGCCACACTCGAGACGCAATGAGTCACGTGCGCCTAGACCAATCCATTCCACTTCTTCTTTCAGCAGCAGTCGGCGAGCAAACTCTTCCGCTTTATCTGCAGGAACAGAGATTTCGTAACCATCTTCACCAGTATAGCCAGAACGGCTAACCAAACACTCAATGCCCGCCAAATCCATTTTTGCAGCATCCATAAATACCATGTCAGCAACAGCAGGGTTCAATGCCGCCAAAACTGCTGCAGCTTCAGGGCCTTGCAGGGCCAGCAGAGCCCGATCTTCAATCGCTTCCAACTCAACATCCGCTGGAAGATTGGCGCGCAGGTGTGCGATGTCCTGCTCTTTACATGCAGCGTTGACAACCACAAAAAGGTGATCGCCGAAATTAGTCACCATCAGGTCATCCATCAGGCCACCTTGCTCATTGGTAAACAGTGCGTAGCGCTGCTTACCCTCGGGTAAATCAATGATGTCTACTGGTACCAGTGCTTCCAGCGCCTTTGCAGCATTCTCTCCATGCAGGCGCAACTGGCCCATATGAGAAACGTCGAACAGACCCACGTGTTCACGACAATGAATATGTTCTTTGCGCACACCGAGTGCGTATTGCACTGGCATATCATAGCCAGCGAATGGAACCATTTTCCCGCCCATTTCAATGTGAAGAGCGTGCAGTGGGGTTTTGAGTAGATCCTGAGACATGTTTCACTCCATGATCACGGCGTTTGCCGACTTGCTAAATAATCATCCGCTGACTCAGCGGGTTAATACCAATAACTACCTTCTTGATTCAGGATGCAGTCACCCAGAGAATCAAGGCGTCTTCTTCACTGAGTGAGGTGAGCATATGTCCCATCGCAGCGTCGTAATACACGCTGTCACCCTCATTCAGTTCAATTGCTTCATAAAATTCGGAGTAGAAAGCAATACTGCCCTCCAATACCAAAAGAAATTCTTCGCCATCGTGGCGAATCCATTCGTCGTACTCTTCAAACGAACGGGCTCGGACGCGGGATTTGAACGGGAACATTTTTTTATTGGTAAGTTGGGTAGCCAACAATTCATGCTCATAAGTACCTGTCGGTCTCGATTTCCCTTCTCCAGCACGGGTAACATCACGACGGCCTGTCGCCTGACGCGATTTTGGCGGTGCGAACAGTTGTGGAATATCAATCTTCAATCCTACTGCCAGCTTCTGCATTGCCTGAAACGTTGGGGAAATCTGTTCGTTTTCAATTTTAGAAAGTGTGGAGCGAGCAAGCCCTGTGAGCTTGCTGGCTTCTTCCAGCGTCAAACCGCTATTTGTTCGGATCTCTTTCAACCGTTCACCCAAACGCAGTGGCGAGATCGGCGCATCTGCTTGCACACTCGCTCTTTCAACGCTCACTGACGGGTACCCGACCTGTGCATCTGGCTCTGACATAGTTCGATTCTCACCTTGCTGTTATTGGGTTTAATCCCTAGAGGCGGTCATTTTTACACAGACAATACGATGACCGACATAGATAAGTTAACACTTTTAACAAAAAGTTTCCTATTGGAAACTCGGGCAATTCTGTACCACCTAATCGTATGGACGATAGCTATATTCCTTTGAATCTATCTCAATGCTCATTTTTCAGCAACAAATGGCATCCTTATTAGATGTCAATATAAGACTATGTTTTTAAATAATTATTTAGTTTACTTCGGATTTATTGTTTGCAATTTTAGTGTAAAAGAGTAAAAAGCAAACGTTTGCGTAGGCTGGGGATATTAAGGAAGTCGTATATTGAGCAAATTGTCATAAATGTTCGTCAGATCACATTAAGGGTTTCCTATAGGAAATTTTGTTTTGCAGGGCGCAAATACGTTTTGTATGTTACGCAAATGTTGAAGTGCAAATAACAATAAAACGCCACGCTTGCTATACCCAAAGTAATAAGCTCTTCAACATTACAACTGGGCATGCGATGGCAGGATAGTCATCAACCGGCACCCAAGCCAAGAACGGTGGTGCGTAACCTACAAAAGGCAAGGAGACGTGCAATGAGTCATAGCATGTTTGACCTGTTTAAAATTGGTGTTGGTCCATCTAGCTCACACACAGTGGGTCCGATGGTCGCCAGCGCAAGATTTGCAGCAGAATTGCGCGATAAATCAATTCTCCACAATGTGGAATCCGTGACAGTTGAGCTATACGGCTCGCTGGCATTAACAGGGAAAGGTCACGCCACTGATGTCGCGTGTGTCATGGGGCTGATGGGCGAATGGCCTGACAGCGTTAACCCAGATGATATCCCTACCATGACCAATATGGTTAAAGGCAGCAAGGAACTGCCATTGGACGGACACCGCTTCGTCCCCTTTGATTGGGATACAGATCTTATCTTCCACTTCGACAAAGTACTGCCGGAGCATCCAAACGGAATGACACTGACAGCAAAGAGAGGTCACGAAGAAGTACTGCTTTGTTGCACCTACTTCTCGGTTGGTGGAGGTTTTGTCGTAGAGAAAGGTGAAACGGATGCCCTAGCGTCAGATTTTGCTCCGCCGTTTCCCTTTAACAGCGCAGTAGAATTGCTTGAACATTGTGAAAAACAAAAAAAGAGTATCGCTGACATTATGTTTGCCAATGAGCTGGCGCGTGCAAAAGCGCAAGACAAAAAAGCAACCATGGAAACCGTCAACGAACAAATTGATGCTATCTGGCATGTCATGAACGCCTGTATTGAGCGTGGTATTGAGCAAGATGGTGTATTACCCGGCGGGTTGAAACTTAAACGCCGAGCGAAAAAGCTGCACGACTGCATCAAGAAAAAAGACCTGG
Source organism: Grimontia marina (assembly GCF_900060185.1). Taxonomy (GTDB): domain Bacteria; phylum Pseudomonadota; class Gammaproteobacteria; order Enterobacterales; family Vibrionaceae; genus Enterovibrio; species Enterovibrio marinus. Next base: position 128,440 of record NZ_FIZY01000008.1, read on the forward strand.
ACGGACTGCCAGTCGACACTAATGACTGGGTCAACATGTTTGCCATGGCCGTGAACGAAGAAAATGCAGCCGGAGGCCGTGTTGTCACGGCACCAACCAACGGCGCAGCTGGTGTTATTCCAGCGGTGTTGGCTTATTACAATAAATTTGTATCCCCCAACAACGCAGAAGGCATCAGAACTTTCTTAGCCGCCGCTGCAGCAATCGGTTCTTTATACAAGACCAACGCGTCCATTTCAGCAGCAGAAGTAGGTTGTCAGGGTGAAATAGGCGTTGCCTGTTCGATGGCCGCAGGAGGCCTGGCTGCCGCAATGGGTGCAACCTCTGCACAAATTGAAAATGCGGCGGAAATCGGCATGGAACACAATTTGGGACTGACATGTGACCCTATCAATGGTCTAGTTCAAGTCCCCTGTATTGAAAGAAATACCATGGGTGCGGTGAAGGCGATTAACGCCACCAGACTCGCGCTCAATGGTGATGGAGAGCACCACGTTTCGCTGGACAGCGTGATTAAGACCATGCACGAAACAGGACTCGACATGATGAGCAAGTACAAGGAGACCTCCCAAGGTGGACTGGCAACCAACGCAATCGCCATTAACGTTGTCGCCTGCTGAGAGAATGCTTGCCAGAAAGGAATATTAGACGGGTTCGGAGAAGCCCCCGGCACGTTCAATTTTTTATGCTGCATACCGCAGCGACGACTTAACTCGTTTCACACGGAGAAGTAAAAATGGATGCAACATTGAAATTTGCTGAGAGCCACGAGTGGGTAAAAGACAATGGTGACGGTACAGTGACTGTTGGTATTTCTGACCACGCACAACAGCTGCTAGGGGACGTCGTATTCGTTGACCTACCAGAAATTGGCACCGAAGTTGAAATCGGTGAAGGCTTTTCACTCGTAGAATCCGTAAAAGCAGCATCAGATATTTACGGCCCGGTAAATGGTGAAGTAGTAGAAGTTAACGAAGAACTGGAAGACAGCCCAGAACTGGTTAATGAAGCCCCTTTTGAAGGAGGATGGATTGCGAAGATAAAGCTCGCAGAAGACAGCAACCTTGATCATCTGATGAACGCAGAAGCTTATCAAGCAACTATCGAAGACTAATTCGGGACGAAGGTCATGACAGAATCACGCTTACTTGATCAACTGCAGGCTGACAACGAATTTGCCACCCGTCATAACGGGCCGCGCGAATCCGACCAGCAAGCGATGTTAAACACAGTGAATGCTACCAGCCTTGATCACCTTGTTGAAGAAACTGTGCCAGCAGCTATCCGTCTGCCACAACCTATGGATTTGGATGCACCACTGAGTGAAGTGGACATGCTAAGTAAACTGAAAGACATTGCGAGCAGAAACGTCATCAAGCGCAGCTTTATCGGTCAGGGTTACTACGGTACTTATACGCCAAACCCTATCCTCCGTAATGTGTTGGAAAACCCAGGTTGGTATACGGCCTATACACCATACCAACCAGAGATTTCTCAGGGTCGCCTTGAATCACTGCTGAACTTCCAGCAAATGGTGATGGACCTAACCGGCATGGAACTGGCCAACGCATCATTGCTTGATGAAGCCACTGCTGCTGCAGAAGCCATGACGCTGTGTAAGCGTGGCGGTAAGAGCAAAAGCACCACCTTCTTCGTTGCAGACGACGTTCACCCTCAAACTCTTGACGTAATTAACACGCGCGCAGGCTTTATGGGCTTTGATGTGGTTGTCGATTCCGCGGATAACCTGCCACAACACGATGTATTCGGAGCTCTGCTGCAATATCCTGGCACAACAGGTCAAGTACGCGATCTTACAGGCCTTATTACTGCGGCACAAGCGAACAAAACGCTGGTGACTGTTGCTGCTGACCTGCTCTCCCTCACCCTACTGAAAGCACCGGGAGAGATGGGAGCAGATGTCGTTATTGGCTCAGCACAACGATTCGGCGTACCAATGGGCTTTGGTGGTCCACACGCTGCATTCATGGCAACACGTGACAAACTTAAGCGCACGATGCCTGGCCGTGTGATTGGTGTGTCTATCGACTCGAAAGGCAACCAAGCGCTCCGAATGGCGATGCAGACGCGCGAGCAGCATATCCGCCGCGAAAAAGCGACCTCAAACATCTGTACTGCACAGGCACTGTTGGCGAATATGGCTGCCTTCTATGCGGTCTACCATGGTCCTAAGGGTCTGAAAAAAATCGGTCGTCGTGTGCATCACTTGACGGCACTAGCGGCCGCAGCGTTTAACCACGCAGGCATTGCGCTGGCATTCCATGACTTCTTCGATACCATCACGCTGAACACCGGCGATCAAACCGATGTGCTGTTCCAAAAAGCACAGGACGCAGGTTATAACCTTCGTAAACTTGATGGTCAGTTGGGCGTGAGCTTTGACGAAACCACCACACTGGAAGAAGTGAACGCACTGGTTGCTGTACTGACAGAAGAAACTGATATGGCACAATACGCCTCTTCTGTAGAAGCAGACGAATACGCCGCAATCCCAGAAGCGTGCCGCCGTACCAGTGATTACCTGACGCACACTGTGTTCAACACTCACCAGAGTGAAACCCAGTTGATGCGTTACATGAAGAAGCTGGAAAACAAAGACTTCTCCCTGACCCACGGTATGATCCCGCTCGGCAGTTGTACGATGAAGCTGAATGCGGCAGCGGAAATGATCCCTGTGACCTGGCCAGAGTTCGGTGCTTTGCACCCATTCGTGCCAGCTGACCAGGCACTAGGTTATGGTGAACTGGCGGACTCCCTGAGCAAGATGCTGTGTGAAATCACAGGTTACGATGCGATGTCTCTGCAGCCGAACTCTGGCGCACAGGGTGAATACGCAGGTCTGATTGCGATCCAGCGCTACCACGAAAGCCGTAGTGAAGCTCACCGCAATGTGTGTCTGATCCCAAGCTCTGCACACGGAACTAACCCGGCATCTGCTGCGATGGTTTCCATGAAAGTTGTGGTTGTAGGCTGTGATGATGACGGCAACATTGACGTTGACGATTTGAAAGCGAAAATCGAAAAACACCGCAACAATCTGTCTTGCATTATGATCACCTACCCTTCGACGCATGGCGTTTATGAAGAAGCGGTTCAGGAAGTGTGCGAACTGGTTCATGAAGCAGGTGGTCAGGTTTACCTCGACGGTGCGAACATGAACGCACAGGTTGGTCTCACCAGCCCAGGGTTCATCGGTTCAGATGTTTCCCACCTGAATCTCCACAAAACTTTCTGTATTCCACACGGTGGTGGTGGTCCAGGCATGGGACCAATTGGTGTGAAGTCACACCTTGCGCCATTCCTACCAGGTCATGTGGTTGAAGGCACTAGCTTTGCAGTTTCTGCTGCACAGATCGGCAGCGCGTCTATTCTACCTATCTCTTGGGCTTATGTGGCGATGATGGGCGAGAAAGGTCTAACAGAGGCCACCAAAATTGCCATCCTGAGCGCTAACTACGTGATGGAGCGGCTACGACCTTACTACCCAGTTCTGTACCGTGGTACCCATGGCCGTATTGCGCACGAATGCATTATAGACATTCGTCCAATCAAAGATGCGTCTGGCATCTCTGAGGAAGATATCGCCAAGCGCCTAATGGACTACGGTTTCCATGCGCCTACTATGTCCTTCCCAGTTGCTGGCACATTGATGATTGAGCCAACAGAAAGTGAAGACAAAGCTGAGTTGGACCGCTTCTGTGATGCGATGATCGCGATTCGCGAAGAGATTGCTAAAGTACAGGATGGTGAATGGCCACTGGAGAATAATCCACTGGTTAATGCCCCTCACACACAAAATGATCTAATGGCCGGGGAATGGGATCATCCATACAGCCGAGAACTTGCTTGCTTCCCAAGTGCTCAGGCGAAAGATGCCAAGTACTGGCCAACCTCGAACCGTGTCGACAATGTTTACGGTGACCGTAACTTGATTTGTTCATGCCCAAGCATTGAAAGTTACATGGAAGATTGATCTTCACAATTTCAGTCTATGAGATCCAAAAGCGAGCCAGTTGGTTCGCTTTTTTATTTTTACCAACAAACTCCTAACGCTTTCTATACCCAAGTAACCTCAAGATACTCGTATTGATGGCCTCCCTTCGGTCGAGTGGACTGACGCCTTGCTCTTTGTTGTCCCTTTCTGATGGAGATCAAGGGAAACTCTATATATTCCACAAGAAAACGGTTTTTATTCGACGTTTTTCACTTTTTGTTATTTCTAAACCATCTAATAGTTAACTGTACAATATTATAGAAATTTGAAGTCAAATCATTGTCTTTTTAAAAAAACGAAACTTGTACAATTAATAAGACATCCCCGTGACTGACCATTGTATACAGTTTCTTCAAAGGGTCGCTATAGCATCTAACTTATATTAGAAACTCTTTGTTTAGATGAAAACGATGGCAGGGAAATATTACCTTTGAGTCAATCCCTTACTGACATATGCACTGAATTCGAGACTAACAGAAAATACAAAGCCAGCAGGTAAGCTAACTAAATTTCCATTCAACTTTATCAATCAGAGTTTGAAAGGATAGTTCCTACATTGAAAATAATAACGCTGGTGGCGGCAAAACGTTTGGACTAGGACATTATTTATCAAAAGCATGGAAGCAGCATTTCGCAAAGTTTATCAGTACGCTGAGCCCAATCTGACATTGGTTGGCTGGATGGGGCTAATTGGATTCCCCCTGTATTACTTTGTCTGGACTTACTTTCTACCTCAAGCATACGAGAATCTCCCTTTGAGGCTTTTCTGCTGCCTGTTCTTTATTGTTGTTCTGATACGGAAACGCATCAAGCAACCATTACAAGAATATATGCATTGGTTTTATCAAATTGCCATTACTGTCGTCTTGCCGTTTTTCTTTTTCTACATGCTCTTGATGAATGGCTGGTCAACAGTCTGGTTATTATCGTTTATGGCAGCGATATTCCTCCACATCCTGCTGGTGCATATTACCTGGGTGATGTTTGCTCAAACGCTTTTAGGCTTAAGCATGGCAATGGTTTGTGCTTGGGCGACCCGAGGCTATCACCTTGAGTTTTCGATGGACTGGACCTACTACATGCCCGTATTCCTCTTCATCTATTTATTTGGCAATATTTTCTTTTTCCGTAACCAACAAGAACACGAAACCAAGGTCTCTATTGCAAAAGTCTTCGGTGCAGGCATCGCCCATGAAATGCGCAATCCATTGAGCGGCCTCTGCTCTACTATTGATTTGATTCGCGCAACTATCCCAGATCCATCGAACAACGAAAAAATGTATCTGCTCAATAAGGAAGACGTAAGGTTGTTGCGTGAAGTTAGCAATGATGCGATGAATATTATTCGTGCCGGAAACGAAACCATTGACCTACTACTGACCTCCATTGATGAAAGCCGCGTGTCCCGTTCAACATTCAAGAAACACAGTGCACAAGACGTGTTAAAGCATGCAGTAGACAGTTTTGGGTATAAAAGTGTGTCTGACAAAACTGCAATTTCGTTGCTTAGGTCGAATGATTTCAAGTTTTTAGGCAGCGATACGCTCCTGAAATACGTCATCTACAATCTATTTAAAAATGCCTTCCATCACCGTGGCAGCGAAAGCTTCACGATTAATGTCCTTTTGGAAAATGACCAATACGAAAATCGGATTGTCGTGCGGGACAACGGTCAAGGTATTCCCCGGGAAATTATTAAGTTCATCTTTGAAGACTTTTATACCACAGGAAGAACAGGTAATTACGGCTTAGGCCTTCCCTTCTGTCGTAAAGTCATGCGTTCGTTTGGCGGTGAAATCACCTGTGACTCCAAGCTGGGTGAATGGACTGCCTTTACCCTCACCTTCCCCAGCATTGAGTCCCCGATCGTTGACGTCATCAAGCATAAGCTAATCAAGCTTAAATCTATGCTGGTCATTACCGATGAAGCCGATCTGATTGCACGCACCTCCAAAATCAGCAAAGACGCGGGCTTTAAGCTCGAAACTATCAACGTGTTACAGGCACTGCAAAAACGCGATTTTGAATTCGAATATGATGTGATTATTGTTGATTTAGAAAGCGTCAAAGCCAATGGTGATGTGTTGAGTCATATTGAACCACTCCTTTCATTTACCAGAGCAAAAGTGGTTTATCTTCATAATGGTTCCGCCGAACTCCATCCCTCCCATTCGGTTTACCAACCAACCTGGATTGAGACACTGGTTTGGCGAATCAACACACCCGTTTTGATTGAACAGCTATTTTTTGAGACGGTTGAAATTGCTATAAATCGGCAACCCTCCAATAATGACAGCGCTACACAACAAACCATTATGGTAGTCGATGACAGCGAAACCTTACGGCAATTTACCTCAATCCTTTTGGAAAAGCAGGGTTTTAAGGTCGTTCAATGTCCAAACGGAAATAGCGCGCTACAAACCCTTGACGATGATCAGCAAAGCATAGATTTGATCCTGATGGATATTGAAATGACAGTGATGGATGGTTTGGAAACGTCACGGAAAATCCGGGATTCCAAAGAGAAGTATTCCAATATTCCGATCATCGCGCATACTGGTGACAATTCAAAACCGACTCTGGACAAAATCATCAGCTCTGGTATGTCTGACTTTATCATTAAGCCTTCTGATCAAGACAAGCTGCGGAACAAAATCTCTAATTGGCTGACCTGAAAAAGCACAATCAGGAGCTTTCTGAGACCTGTCTAGAGCCCCCTTAATCAATAGAAGTTCAACTTCGGATTATCGTAGGCAGCCTGACACACTGTCAGTACCTGATCGACCTCTTGGTTACTCATATCAGCACTGAGAGAAAACCGGATGATAGCTTTATTCTTAGGTGTCGCAGGCGCACTGAATACCGCCCCAAAAACTCCATTCGCTTCCAAGAAGTCGCGGACCTGCTCTGTGTTTTGTTCATCCCCGCATTCCAGCGAAATGATTTGAGAATCGCTGCGAATGTTAAATCCAATGTTTTGAAGACCATGACGGAGAGAGTCAGAGACTTCAAACAGCCGCCTTCGCATTTCATCAGCATTTTTTATTACGTCTAAAGTCGCATCTAAGCGCGCAACTTCTTGCGGCAACACAGTGGAACTAAAAATAGCAGGGAAAGATACGAAAGGCATTGTCGTGATAAGTTTATCCGGTCCCAATACAGCCCCTGCCCGGTAGGCAAATGCTTTCGCAAGGCTTGTCGTAACAAAATCTACCCTGTCACACACACCCATCTCATTAATTAATCCAGAGCCACCGGGGCCATGAGTTCCCAAAGAATGAGATTCATCAACCACTAATGCACAGCCAAACTCCTCAGCCACGTCACAAATAGAGGGAAGAGGAGCAACCGTACCGATAGTACTGTATACCGAGTCGACCAGGATTATACCTGGGCCATTTTTTTTAATTTGGCGCTTAAGATTGCTCACGCTATTGTGCAGAAAAGGAATAATTTTCGCACCCGCAATACGAGCTCCCTCCAAAAGCGACATGTGTGCAAAGAAGTCGATATAAACTCGTGTTCCCGGTTCGCAAATAGTTTGCAACAAACCAATATTTGCCGCCCAACCCGATTGCGACAACACGCAATCATCCATGCCAACAAACTCAGCCAACCTGCTTTCAAAATCGGGTTTGTGGTCTTCATCCTGAAGAAATACTGCTGACATCACGACGTTTTCCTTAGATGCCGCAATCGCGTTCAGATGCGCCGATTGAATAGAGTCATTCAGGCTCAGTGATAAGTAATCGTTACTTTGCATCACGACAGCTCCTTGTCCCGGCCGACTACTGACTGGTAGCGGCCGCGAATTTTCATAAGGCTCTGTCATATCGCGCAAAAACGAATTGAGACGTGTTTCTATAAAAGAAGGGAGTGTTTTTGTAATAGTTGATTGATTATCCACAGCCAAGCCTCTTCTTGTTAAAGAAAAATGCCGAAGTCGGCGTTTATTTTTCATACAAAAGCGAAGGGGTGTAAGTCGCTTGTTTTACTCAAAGCAAACTAAAGAGCCGTCTCTGAAAAGTGGCTGGCTTCTTTTTGTGCCTCAATATATGGCTGATTATGAATGAGACGTGACCTGCGATAATTTTTAAGTTTGCGAATTTTCACAATTAATTCATGAAATGGCATGTATAAAATAATAGGCACTGCATAAAAAGGAGCATGAGAAAAAGTGCGCCATTATCAGTTTCAATGAGATATTAAAAAAATTTTATATTTTGCTCTCCTGGAATACTCCTCCTATGTATCTCAGTCCCCGATATACCTGTTCAATCACTTTATCGGTGTGCCCACCAATGAAAACGTATGATGTGACGTTTAGCTCAAGCTCCTCAAACGTCTCTATCATGGCGTTGAAGTTGTCCAAAATCGGCTCACCGACAGAATCGCCCTCGTTGTCACCAATCTCGGTATAGATGGGTAAGTCGCGGATCCGGTCAGCCTGTCTCATGGCAATGTCAGATAGCTGGAATTTCTCCAAAGCTGCGACAATTTCATCAATATCTTTGGAGATATAGAGCAGCGGGTTTTCAGTATCCGGTGCAACAGCACGAATGATAGTCAGATATGCATAGATAAACCATTCTGGTTCCCCACCATTTAAGAGCTTGTTCAATTCTTCCTGAAAGAAATCAGCATGTTGTTGATAATCATGCCTTTTCATCATCATCCCAGCAGGACTTAGCCCAACACACGCACGATACAAAGTTGGATTTTCCATCGCGGCCAGCATAGCGCCAAAGCCACCCATTGAATGACCAAAGATAGCCATTTTTCCCGGCTGGGTCCGGTAGCGAATATCGATTTCCTTTACGACATCCACTGTCAGGTAGTCAAGAAAGTTGCCTGACACGGGAGAATTAATGTACCAGGATCCATTCAGTGAGCTACGGCCATCTACAGCGACGACAATGGAGGCTTCGAGATCTCCCTCGTCCATCAACTCATCCAATATATCGTCGAGGCTAAATAGCTGTTCCTAATAGTAGATCTCAAAGATAAGAGAAACTCAGTCCGCTTTGTGCGATCTGATCAATCGCCAAACCGAAACATACCGACAAAAGGACTGAGTGATGGCCATCATAGCACCGATACCTCGTGGC
>NZ_FIZY01000009.1 GCF_900060185.1 Grimontia marina
AAATACACATTGCCGCAAAAGTACTGATAGTAGGGGTTTTCTACCCATCGGGCACAGACTTCTTCATCGGACAGGGCGTAGACATGTTTGAGGTAATGGAGCCCACACATAAGGCGTATGTTGTTACCCGGTCTCCCTGTTTCCCCGTGATACAAAGGCTCGAAGGCATCATTGAGGGCTTGCCAGTCAATCACCTGAGCCAGTTTCACCAGCTCGTGCCGCAGATTAATCATGTTGACCAGCTCAAGGCGAAAGAGGTCGTGCTCTGTCCGTTCAGGCGTTTTCGGTTTCATTTTCATCACCCAAATTGCAAGGTTTTGGAAGGGGAGGCTTAAAAAGCTTGCAATATGAGGGTAGGAAGATCGATGAGATCATCAAATAGATCAGTGTCTTATTTGTAATTCAGGGCCGACTAATTTCACCTCAGAAGACCGCTATGGGCCATTGAGTTAAGAATTTGCTTATTAGTTGGGATAGAGGCGTCTGCATTCATTACTATTTGGTGAATAACCTCATATCTTGGTGTATATCTAAAAGGAACTGTCGCATAGAAAATTCCCACAGTTGGGGTGTGGGTCGATATGGCAACATTCCTGACGCCAGTATCTGGAGCTACTACCATGGTTGCACCAGCGCAATACGCCAGTAACTCATCAAGTGGCAGGCAGGGTTGAACTTTGAAGTTTTGGTACTTTGACAGGTCTGAAAGATACTCACCCTTTTCATTGTCTTTTACACCCTCAAGGAAAACATGCTCAATATTCGGGTGCTTCTTTATCGCGGCTTCTAACAGTGTTTTCATTTGGTCATTCTGCAACACTTTTCTTGGTTGAGACGCGCCGTTGAAGTAGACGATATATGGGTTCTTTTTATTCACCAACTCTTGATGGTCAGGATAGGCAAAGTCCAAGCGAAGCGCTGGGGTATGACCAAGTAGGCGCAGCATATCCAGCATAGTTTCAACCTCTGGACTGAAATCAGAGCGCCATACTGCAGCATTGTAGAGCTTTCCACGAAGCCAGCTTTTATAAGGAAAGCCTACCTTGAGCTTGGCTTTGTTTAGAATGTTGACCCAATAGGAACGGTTCGTGCAAGCAAGGTCAAAGATGATGTCTTGATCGCCAACTTCTTTGAAGTTAGCTATTTTGTCGGAGAATGAAACCAGCCCCTTTTTGTCTCGCCCATGCAGCACTACGGTGCGATCTGCTAAATCAGATGGCATTCCATATTGGTAGGTAGAAAGGGCCACTAGAGTGATTTCGGCATTGGGAAAGAACTTTCGAGCTTCCACCAGAAATGGTCGAGTTATCACCTGATCGCCCAGTGCAGCGTGTCGAATTACCGCCACTTTCTTTACCGTGTTTGGATCAAACTCGTTGTTCAGGTAGTACTTCGCTGATTTGGAGGCGTAAGCCCCTTTTTCAAAGCAGGCATGTTTAGATGAAATTTTAGGTTCGCTGAATTTCATGGTGTTTCCGTTTGCGCGCTCGATGTTAGGGACAGGTAAGCATCCCAAACTATGTTAGGGGAAAGTTCTGTCAGGCATTTCAAGTGGTTGAATTGGCACTCACGCTTGAAGCAAGGTCGGCATTCAATGTCAGTGTTTACCATGACCACATTATCTGAGAGCGGAGGTGTGTACTTGGGAGAACTAGAACCATAGATGGCAACAATGTTTACACCTACAGCAGCGGCAACATGCATCAGACCAGAGTCGTTAGAAAATACGGTATGGCATGCTGCGAGCAAATCAACTGCATCTACAAGAGCGGTTTCCCCTGCCAAGTTGAAGCACTGTTTTTGAGCCTCTTGCGGAAGTTGACCAATGATAGTTTGAGCAACCTCTCTATCTTTTGGGCCGCCAAACAAGCATATCTGATTGCCTTCCTCGATGAGCTTTTTGGCGACATCAGCATAATGAGAATCAGGCCAGCGTTTCGCTGGTCCAAATTCAGCACCCGGGCAAAGGCCGACAATTTTTTCATTTGGATTGATACCAAACTTGGCTAAACAAGCAGCCTGGTTTGATTCGTTTACGGTCAGCAAGGGGTATGGAACGTTTTTCAGTTTCACGTCATTTAGCATGGAGGCTTTTGGGTGGGCGAGTGCTACGTAGCGCTCGACCATATACTGAAAAACCTTGCGGTCAGGGCGTAAATCATTGAGTAGGCCATAGCGCATTTCGCCTTTCCAGCCTGTGCGCAGGGGAACTTTGGCAAAAAGTGGTATTAGTGCAGATTTTGCGGAGTTAGGTAAAACAAAAGCGTGATCGTATGCTTCAGAACGCAGTGATTTACCCAGTTTCCAGCGGGTCACCAAACTAAATTCACCGTGCCCTACTGGCATCTCTATCGCTCGATTTATCTCAGGCATGCGCTCAAGAATGGGTTTACACCAAGCCGGGGCAAGTACGTCTATTTTTGCATTTTGGTACTGTTCACTCAGTCTTGTATATAGACTTTGAGACATCACCATGTCGCCGACCCAGGAAGGGCCAATAACAAGAATTTTAATGTTTTGTCCCATATTAATATCGGCAATTATTCTCTAAATTTCTGTTCACGTTTGGTTTATCGGCTGTCCCATATATTGATGCTGCCAGGAAAAATGCCAAGAAAAACCCAAAGTACACACTGATTAAATTAGCCTGCAACAGTACTTCTGTTAGGCCGAATATGGAAATCCCTATAATGAAAATGAACCCAGTATAACCAAATACATTGTCTCTTCTCTTGAAGAAGATGATACTAGGGACAACCAGCATAGCCAGAATTGCAAGTAATGAAAGTGATCCGGTTGACGCTATCATTTCGAAATATTGACTGTGGGCGTGGCCTCTACTTACGCCAACAACCCATTCAGTAAGAACGCCATCCTCATGCAATTGTGTTAGTAATTTTTCTCTCTCCTCATGCGGTAGGCCAAGTATGGGGCTTTTTTGTAGAGCAACTAGAGATGCATACCATAACTGAAGTCTTCCTCCAGAAGACACTGCAGAAGATATATCACCGGAGCTCAATGCATGAATTTCATGTATAGTGTAAGCCGTTCTTTTTTGTATTTTCTCTGAGCTGTGGTATGCAAGCAATGACAGAGATAAAAAAGCAAAGACTCCGAAAATAACATGTTTTAGATTTGCTCTATTGATATTTAAGATAAGAATCACCCCTAAAATAATAGGAATGGCGAGGATAGCCCCTCTTGTTAAGGTCATCAAGGTGGAAAGTGTCAAAAGGAAAAATGAGATCCACAACAAAGTCTTATTTTTTGAGCCTCTTAGCATACAGAGAGACATAAAAGCCATTGAACAAGAAAGGTATCCAAAGTTAATGCTAAATAAGAAACCATCGACTCTGTCAAAGTTGAGGATTATTAATTGAAACAAGCTAATGGATATTGTTCCGATGGAGCCAATAAAAATACCTAGCTCCAAAGGTTTTCTTACTTGTAAATTTGGTATTTTATCTTTTAATAATAAATATATTGCAAAGCAAATTAGTATTTTACTTGGGGCGTCAATATATCTAAAATTTCCAAAGTCTCGAATTAGATTATGTACATTGCTAAGAAAGTATGCAGAGAAACATAGCAAAACGATGTAGTCTATGCGGTTGAGCTTTATTGATTTTCTTTTTGATACAATAAATGTAATGGAGTAAATGACTAACACCAACGTAACTGCAACACTAAAGTTGGGTGTCCACAGTAATAGTCCAGGCACTAAGAATAATGACAGTAATATCAAACTTCTTGAATTGAAAGTTGTCTTGGTGATTCTTTCTTTTATTGAAGTGTTCATTTAGTAGTTAAGCTCACTATTCCATATAATGCTATCTTTTATTACTCTGGCTGGATTTCCCGCAGCGATACACTTACCAGGAATGTTCTTTGTAACAACAGAGTTTATTCCAACCACACTGTCATCTCCAATTGAACAGCCTTTTAATATTACTGCACAATCGGCAAGCCATACGTGATCACCAATTTTGATACTCTTTGCTTGATTCACTCTTAGTGTATCCATAAGTATATCGTGTCCATCACTAGTCATCATTTTCACGTTTCGTGAGAGCATGCACCTTTCCCCGATGACGAGAGATGTACCTCGCTCTCGCGAAGATAAGTAGCAACCTTCACCCACAACGCTGTCTTTGCCGATGTGGAGTGTACATCCAATCCCATCGATTTCTATTTGGACACCCCTAAGGTTTGCACCTTTTTCAATAACGAGGAGATTCTTCGTCCCTTTGATGGAAATATGACACTCACGGATGCGAGTGTCTTTATGTATTTCAATAGAATTACCTGAGGAGATTTTGACTTTATTCCGAATGTGAAAAAGAAGACTTGGCATTATACCTCCAAAAACTGACTCAGTAATTCTGGCTACCATCTGGCCTAGATCTCAGCAAATTCATAATCCACATATACTGGCCAGGGTCGTTTTCCAAAAACTGTTCAATGCGTTCGTTCATCATGCGCGCATCTGTTTCTTCGCTCCCTGATGGGAATGGAGCCAGTGGCGGCTGCACAATCACCTCAAAGTTTCCGGTCTCACGGTTATAAACAGGCATTAATGGAACGATTTTCGCGCGGCTTAATGTCGCAAGCTTGCCTAAACCAGACAGTGTCGCTTTCTGTGCGGCAAAGAAAGGCACAAACACGCTGTAGTCCGGGCCATGATCTTCATCCGGCAGGTAGTAGCCAAGGTAGCCCTCACGTACGGATTTAATAAAGGGCTTAATGCCATCTGCACGCTCGTGAGTTCTGCCGCCATATTTTAGGCGCTGCACGTTCATCAACCAGTCTGCCACTTTGTTCTTTTGTTTCTTCACCATGGCTGCGACGGGCAGGCCGCGCGAAGCGAGTTGTACCGCAGGGTAATCAATCGCCCAGCTATGAGGTACTAACAGAATGACTTTCTCGCCGCTCTCAACAAGCTCTGTCAGGATTTCCTCATTGCGGAATAAGGTGCGCTTTTCCAAATAGTGTTTGCTGCGCATCATGATAGTGGCAAAGCCCAGCAGAACACATCCCGCATTAATATAGCTTTGCTCTAAGATGGAGAAACGTTCTTCGTCGGTTTTCTCTGGGAAACATTGCTGAAGATTGATCACTGCACGCTTTTTGGCGCGGTTGTTCATTCTTACCATTCGTTTGGCGAGAAACACAGCGAATTTGTCGCGGAGTCTGAATGGTACAAACGCCATGATGGCAGCAAAGAAAATACCCAGCCAGGTACCCCAATAGCGTGGGTGCAGAAACGCCCATTCAAAGGTTGGTAGGTAAGAGCTGTTTTTCGGATCTTGGCTCATAGAGTCGGAACTACAGAAATCGAACTTAGGAGGAAAAAAGGGGTGGCGTCGTTATTCCACCCGCTTTCAGTTAATTACTTATTCAAAATTGCCATGTACTCGGCAACACCTTCTGCAACAGTTTTAAACTCGTCAGGGTAACCCGCTGCGCGAACTTTGGTGAGATCTGCCTGAGTGTAAGCCTGATAGCGGCCTTTTAGGTGATCTGGGAATGGGATTTCTTCCACTTCGCCTTGCCCGTGGTGCTTGATGACTGCGTCTGCAACTGCGCGGAAAGGTTCAGCGCGACCCGTACCACAGTTGAAGATGCCTGATTGACTGTTTTGCCAGAACCAGATGTTCATCTTGCACACGTCACCGACGTAAACGAAATCACGCTTGAAGGTGTCGCTGCCTTCGAACAGTTTCGGGTTTTGGCCATCTTTGATTTGGTTGTTTAGGTGGAATGCCACAGATGCCATGCTGCCTTTGTGGTTCTCACGTGGGCCGTATACATTGAAGTAACGAAAACCAGTAATTTGAGACAGTGTTTCTCCGTGTGCCTCTGCGTCAGCCCAAATGCGACGAACATAGTTATCGAACAGTTGCTTCGAATAACCGTAAACGTTCAGTGCACCCTCGTATTGTGGCTCTTCGATGAAGTCGTGGTCGCGGCCGCCGTAAGTTGCAGCCGATGATGCGTACAGGAATGGAATTTCGCGCTCAAGACAGTAATGCAGCAACTCTTTAGAATACTCATAGTTGTTGAGCATCATGTATTTTCCGTCCCACTCAGTGGTTGCAGAGCAAGCACCTTCGTGGAATACCGCTTCGATAGGACCGAAATCGTCACCCGCCATGATTTGTGCGATGAAGTCTTCTTTGTCCATGTAATCAGCGATATCCAGGTCAACCAGATTCACGAATTTGGTGCCGTCTTTCAGGTTATCAACCACCAGAATGTCGTTGTAACCTTGTTCGTTCAGCGCTTTAACCAGATTGCTGCCGATCATGCCGGCGCCGCCAGTCACTATAATCATATCTTTACCTAAATTCTGTTGACCTGAATTATGAGAAGGCCCCACCAGTAATTCAGCGAGGCTATGGTAATATTTCCCTTTCTGGGCTTGAGGATAGCAGTTTAACCATGAAAACCCGTGATCGCATTATTCATTCAGCGCTGGCGCTCTTCAACGAGCAGGGTGAGCCAAACGTCACCACTAACCATATTGCTGCCGATCTGGGGATAAGCCCGGGAAACCTGTATTACCACTTCCGTAATAAGGAAGAGATTATACACAGTATTTTCGATCAATACGCGCTCGATCTTTCAACAGGTTTTCAGCCGGAAGTCCCAGCGGAATCTGACGAACAGCGGCTGCTTGCTTACCTCGATGCCACCTTCCAACTGATGTGGCGATACCGTTTCTTCTACGCCAATCTGCCCGATATCCTAAGCCGTGATGCTGAGCTTCAGAGTAAATACCTGGAAGCGCAGCAGGCATTGAAAGCCAATCTCTTTGCGATGCTGAGCCGCTTTCGTGAAACGGGATGGCTGGATATGGACGATGAAGCGCTGCAGTCACTGTGCAGCACGCTGAAACTGGTCGCTTCGAGTTGGATATTCTATCAAAGCGCGCAGTCACCACAGGCGAAGGTCACGCCAGTGGTGATTTATCAGGGCGTGCTGCAAATCCTCAACATGGTGTCACCGATGACGACCGATAAAGGTAGAGCAGTAGTATCAGGTTTGATAGGGCACTACCGCGAACAGATGGAAAGCACCAAGGCGGTTTCCGACTCAGCGTGATAGAGCACAATAAGATGTACTAATTCAATAGACGCGACCTTCCTCAGAACTCTATCATCTACACTCTTTCTAATATGTCATACTGTAAGCTGGGTGTTATTTAGACACTTTAGCTTTCAGTGGTGCAATAATCATATTGATATCAACCTGTTCCTGTTTCCATCGATGGAGTAAGCGATGACTGCCGCTTTTTACCAGCAAATCCGCCAGCAGCTTGAAGAAGTAAAAGCTGAAGGCCTGTACAAAGATGAACGTGTGATCACGTCAGCCCAAAAGGCGAACATCTCAGTAACGTCCGGTGACGAAGTGCTGAACTTCTGTGCCAACAACTATCTGGGTCTGGCTAACCACCCTGCGCTGATTGAAGCGGCAAAAGCAGGGATGGATGAGCATGGCTTCGGCATGGCATCGGTACGCTTTATCTGTGGCACCCAAGATTCGCATAAGGTATTGGAAGAAAAGCTTTCTGCTTTCCTCGGTATGGAAGACACCATCCTTTACTCTTCTTGCTTCGATGCCAACGCTGGCCTGTTTGAAACTATTTTGGGTGCAGAAGATGCGATCATTTCCGATGCGCTGAACCACGCTTCTATCATCGACGGTGTGCGTTTGTGTAAAGCGATGCGCTTCCGCTATGCCAACAACAATATGGAAGAGTTGGAGCAGCAACTGATTGCGGCGAAAGAAAAAGGTGCTCGCAATACACTTATCGTGACAGACGGTGTGTTCTCTATGGACGGTGTGGTCGCAAACCTGCCTGCTATCTGCGATCTGGCAGAAAAATACGGCGCGCTTGTGATGGTGGATGACTCTCATGCTGTCGGCTTTATGGGCGCGAACGGTCGTGGTACCCACGAATACCATGACGTGATTGATCGTATCGACATCATCACTGGCACCTTGGGTAAAGCCATGGGCGGCGCGTCAGGCGGTTACACGTCAGGCAAGAAAGAAGTGATTGATTGGCTGCGTCAGCGTTCACGTCCTTACCTGTTCTCGAACTCACTGGCACCAGCGATTGTTTCAGCGTCTATCCGTGTGATTGACCTGCTGGCAGAAAGCGGCGATCTGCGTGACAAGCTGTGGGACAACGCCAACCACTTCCTTGCACGCATGAGCGAAGCGGGTTTCACGTTGGCAGGTGCTGATCACGCCATTATTCCCGTGATGCTGGGTGATGCAAAAGTGGCGGGCGAATTTGCAGAGCGCATGATGAAAGAAGGTATCTACGTAGTCGGTTTCTCCTTCCCTGTGGTACCGAAAGGTCAGGCGCGTATTCGCACGCAAATGTCAGCGGCACACAGCCGTGAGCAACTGGACAAGGCAATCGACGCCTTTATCAAAGTCGGCAAAGACATGGGTCTGATTGGATAAGCAACGATGACGAACAAAATGAAAGCGCTGGCAAAACTGAAAGCAGAACCGGGCATTTGGATGACCGAGGTTGAGCAGCCAGAGCTGGGCCATAACGATCTGCTGATCAAAATCCGAAAAACCGCGATTTGTGGTACCGACGTGCATATCTACAACTGGGATGAATGGTCTCAAAAGACCATTCCTGTGCCAATGGTTGTTGGACATGAGTACGTGGGTGAAGTGGTTGGTATCGGCCAGGAAGTGCGTGGTTTCGCCATTGGCGACCGCGTATCAGGTGAAGGTCATATTACCTGTGGGCATTGCCGTAACTGCCGTGCTGGCCGCACGCATCTTTGCCGCAACACCATTGGTGTAGGCGTAAACCGTGAAGGTGCGTTTGCCGAATACCTGGTGATCCCTGCATTTAATGCATTCAAAATCCCGGAAGACATTTCAGACGATTTAGCTTCTATCTTCGACCCATTTGGTAACGCGGTTCACACAGCGCTGTCTTTTGATCTTGTTGGTGAAGATGTTCTGATCACAGGTGCTGGTCCTATCGGCATCATGGCGGCAGCAGTCGCGAAGCACGTGGGCGCCCGTCATGTGGTGATCACCGATGTGAATGAATACCGTTTGGAGCTGGCACGTAAGATGGGTGTGACCCGCGCGGTGAATGTGGCAGAAGAAAAACTGGAAGACGTGATGTCAGAGCTGGGCATGCGCGAAGGCTTCGATGTGGGCCTTGAGATGTCCGGTAATCCGTCCGCGTTCAACGGCATGCTTCAAACCATGAACCACGGCGGCCGCATTGCGCTGCTGGGTATTCCGCCGTCAGACATGGGCATCGACTGGAATCAGGTGATCTTCAAAGGTCTGGTGATTAAAGGGATCTATGGCCGCGAAATGTTTGAAACCTGGTACAAGATGGCAAGCCTTATCCAATCGGGTCTGGATTTAAGCCCAATCATCACGCACCATTACAGTGTGGATGACTTCCAGAAAGGCTTCGATGTGATGTGTTCTGGACAGTCAGGTAAAGTTATCCTCGACTGGACAAAGTAATCATCGTCTGTTGCTTGAATTTCAAAACCCGCTCCGGCGGGTTTTTATTGCCTGAGTGCCAGTGAGATGGGCACCAGTTCCACTTCTTTTTGAAGTTCAGGAAGCTGCGCTTGTAAGGTTTCCAGTGTGACAGGTAAAGGGTGGGCGATCACCACAGCAACACCGCGGCGTTTGGCTTGTTGTACGGCAAGTTTGAGCTGGTTTTCGATGAAGGCTTCATTGGGGAAATGGTCAAGAAACACATGACGGCGATTGGTAGCGAGACCATGTTCGCGGGCAATCCGCTGGGCAACAGTTTTGGGTGTGGTGCGGCTGTCGATAAAGCCAATTTCTCGTTCTTCAAGGAGCTCCATGATCCAATGCATAGGCGTCTTATGTTGGGTCAGCAGGCTACCCATATGGTTATTCACTGCCACTACCTGCGGAACACGATACAGCGCCTCTTTCACTGAGCCCTGCATTTCCTTTTTACTCATGGCAAGCGTCAGTGAGTTGGGCTCTTGCGGCGTGCCATCTGGGCTTTGCATCGGAAGGTGAAGCAGGACTTCGCGTTGTTGGCTTAAGGCAGTCAGCGCAACCGCCGTGTCGAATTCGGTGAAGGGGATGATGGAGACACTGATTTGCGGCGGCAAAGCGGCAATCTCTCTTGGCATCATTTCGTAGCCAAGGTCATCGATAATAAAGGCGATTTTAGGTTTGGCTGCGACGGGCGCAGCCAGAAAGAGAAGGAGTAAGGTGGTAACAGCAACAATCCTTTGCATCTGAAACCTGCAGTGCCTTTACCGTGTCAGCCAGGGGCTGGGGTTGGTGGCGTTACCCTTGCGCCGGATTTCGAAATAGAGCGCCGAGGCATCCTGACCACCACTGTTTCCGACAAGGGCAATCGGGTCGCCAGCTTTGACGGTATCACCGACATTGCGCAGCAAAGCCTGATTGTAGCCGTAGAAGCTCATGTCCCCTTTGCCGTGGTCAACCACCACCATCAAGCCATAACCGCGTAGCCAGTTTGAAAGCACCACAGTACCATCATGTGCGGCTTTGACTTCGCTACCTTCTTTAGCCGCGATGACCATACCATTCCAGCGCAGTTGTCCGGTTTGCTCAGTGCCATATCGGTGCAGGATTCTCCCTTTTACTGGCCACTGCATCTTGCCTTTGTACTTACCGAGACCATCCATTTTGACTTTAGCTTGCTCTGCGGCAATGCGGGCTTGTTCAGCAGCGCGTTCAAGTTCTACTTTCAGACGCTTTTCGTTATTTCGAAGCTCAGCAAGGTAGCCCTTGTCACTGTTGATTTCGCGTCGGATAGCGCCTGCTGTTTTCTTCTGAGCCTGCTGCTCTTTTTCCAGCTTCGCTTTATCAGCGGCAAGAGAGGCAATCAGTGTCTTTTGCTTTTCGGTTTGCTGCTGCAGGGTGCGGCGTTTTAGCTGCAGCTCGGTATCGGTAGCAGCGAGTTCGTTGATGGCATCTGTGCGAGCTTTGGAGAGTTTCTCTGCATATACCGTCATGCGATCCATGTCTGCGGAGTCTTCACCACTTAATAGCGCATTCAGTTGGCTGTGTTGGCCTTGTCGGTACTGGCTGTTTAATAGCTCTTTCAAAAGCTCCATCTGGCCAAGCTTGAGTTGTTCAAGACGCTGGCTTTCACGGTTTAGTGTGGCGATATCTTTTGCGATAACGCTTAAATCAGCATTGGCATTACGCATCTGTGTTGCGATAGCGGCGATGGATTGCTCTTGTGATTTGAGATTGGATTGCAGCGCATTGAGTTTTTTCGATTTGGAATTGAGCTGCTGTTCCTGACGGGAGATTTCACTTTTCATGCCAGAAAGCTGCTCGTCACTGGCGAGAGAAGCTGGGCTGGCAAGCAGGCACAACAAAACGCCAGCGCTTATGGCACTGGCGCGCAACAATTTTAAATGGCGCAACGTTCTTCCCTTCATGGCAGGCAGTATATCAAGCCGATCTGGAGTTGGCATTACTCTGCCTGTCTCAGCATCGCAAGTTCGAGAATAAAATCGGTGAAGTTTACTTCCTCTATTTTAAGAGAAAATCAGGAAGTGAGTTGTCAGATCTGCATAAAAAAACGCGCTCCGAGGAGCGCGCTTTTCATCACTGAAAAGTGTGGCTAATTATTTAGCAACGAACAGTGGTTTACCGGTCATGTCAGCTGGTGCTTCAACACCGGTCAGTGCCAGCATCGTCGGAGCCAGGTCAGACAGCTTACCGCCGTCAACCAGCTCGATGTCTTTGCTGCCCGCATAAATCAGTGGTACTGGCAGGTTAGTGTGCGCAGTGTGGATACCACCGGTTGTTGGGTCAACCATCATTTCAGCGTTACCGTGGTCAGCAGTGATCAGCAGTTGGCCATCAACTTCTTTGATCGCTTCAACAACACGGCCAATGCAGTGGTCGATAGCTTCAACGGCTTTCACTGCTGCATCGTAAACGCCAGTGTGGCCAACCATGTCACAGTTCGGATAGTTACAGATGATTTGGTCGAACTTACCGCTTTTGATCGCGTCAACCAGCTTATCAGTCAACTCTTCTGAGCTCATTTCTGGCTGCAGGTCGTAAGTTGCGACTTTCGGGGAGGCAACCAGAGCACGCTCTTCGCCTTCGAATACGGATTCAACACCGCCATTAAAGAAGAAGGTCACGTGCGCGTATTTTTCGGTTTCAGAAATACGCAGCTGGGTTTTGCCTTGCTTAGACAGCCACTCACCCAGAGTGTTAACCAGGTTTTCTGAAGGGTAAGCACATGCGGTGTCGATGTCTGCCGCGTATTCCGTCAGCATCACGAAATCTGCCAGCTCAGCAACTTTGTTACGTTCAAAGCCGTCAAAACCAGGCATGAATGCGCGGGTGATTTGACGCGCGCGGTCTGCACGGAAGTTCATGAAGATCACTGCGTCGCCGTCGTTGAAAGACGCAACAGGCTGGCCTTCAGTACGGATTTCAGAAGCCTGAACGAATTCATCGTTTTCGTCACGGGCATAAGCCGCTTCCAGCGCTTCTACTGCAGAGCCGTAAGTGAACGCGCCTTTTGCTTCAACCATCAGGTCATAAGCTTTTTCTACGCGATCCCAGTTGTTGTCACGATCCATGGCGTAGTAACGACCTACGATAGATGCTGTACGGCCTTTACCCAGTTTCGCGAACAGGGCGTCGAAACGCTCCAGTGATGCTTTAGCACTACGAGGTGGGGTATCACGACCGTCCAGGAAGCAGTGTAGGTATACTTCTTCAGCACCACGCTGAACCGCCATTTCAACAGCTGCTGCAATATGGTCTTCGTGGCTGTGAACGCCGCCTGGAGACATCAGACCCATAATGTGAACCGCTTTGCCTGCTTTCGCTGCTTTGTCGATAGCACCGGTCAGTACTGGGTTATCGAAAAACTCACCATCTTGGATTGCTTTGGTGATTTTAGTCAGGTCCTGGTAAACGATGCGGCCTGCACCAATGTTGGTGTGGCCTACTTCTGAGTTACCCATTTGACCATCTGGCAAACCAACATCCATACCTGATGCAGAGATCAGGGTGCTGGTGCCCGCCATCAAGCCATCAAGAACAGGTGTATTCGCGTTTGCAACTGCGTTGTCGCTGTTGTCTTCGCGGTAACCCCATCCGTCCAGAATAACGAGTGCCAAAGGCTTCTTAGCAGACATACGGTGTCCTCTTTATGTCGATTTCAATATTCGTGAATTAGCGTAACTTTACTACATTTTATTGGTTAAGCAGTAGGCAAACTTTTTCGCTAAATCTTCAACAAAAACTGTAATAGAGGGTGATGATCCCCTATTTCACTGGCTTGACGCTGTGTCTAACCTTTTTGAGCGGGTTTCGAGAATGAAGCCAGTGGAATAAAATTTTGTAGTAAGTAAACAGATCAGTCGTTTAGCTATTGTCGGAGAACAAACGAATCAGCCGAAAAACGTCCAAAAATCGCATTCTCCCTATTTAGTAGTTATTGAGGCGAATGTGATCGATTTCAAGCTTTTTGATCCTGTTGTCAGTGAGCGGGGGCATGGAAATCCAAGCCTATGCTGTATTTGCAGAGTTTGAAGGTTATACTCGGGGTCGATTTTTTGTGCCGACACTTAGTAGAAGCGAGCCATGCAGCAGTTTATAGAATTTGTACAAGCTAACTTGATCTTGTCCCTGGTGTGGGTGGGTCTGGTTGTTGCGCTGATCCTGTCAGTCATCAAACAGAAAACCGCACTTTATAAAATCATCACGCCAAGCGATGCGACCATTCTGGTTAACCGTGAAAAGGGTGTGTTTGTTGATGTTCGTAGTCGCGATGAGTACCGCGCGGGCCATATTGCGGGCGCACTTCACGTTTTGGCGAAAGACATCAAAGCGAACAACGCCGCTGAGATTGATAAACACAAGTCTGACCCAATTATCTTGGTGTGTAAGACTGGTCAAACAGCAATTGAAAGTGCCAATGCACTGGCAAAAGCAGGTTTCGAGAACGTGAACGTTCTGAAAGATGGCCTGATCTCTTGGAATGAGGCGAATCTGCCACTGATCCGCAGTAAGAAGAAAAAGTAACCACGCAACAGGTTCACTATTCTGAAGGCAGCTCAGTGAGCTGCCTAAATCGTTTTAAAATGCGTGAAAGCATTTGTTTAAATAACAAGGATTTATCACTATGGCTGAAGCAGCAACCAACCCACAAGCGCAACAGAACTTCGCGATTCAACGCATCTTCCTTAAAGATGTTTCTTTCGAAGCGCCTAACTCTCCAGAAGTGTTTCAGCAAGAGTGGAACCCAGACGTAAACCTGGATCTGGATACCCAAAGCCGTGAGCTGGGTGAAGGTGTTTATGAAGTGGTTCTGCGCCTGACTGTTACCGTGAAGAATGGCGATGAGAACGCATTCCTGTGTGAAGTTCAGCAAGGTGGTATCTTCTCTGTAGACGGTATGGAAGCCCCTCAACTGGCGCACTGCCTGGGTGCATTCTGCCCGAACATTCTGTTCCCATATGCGCGTGAAACTATCTCTAGCTTGGTAGTGAAAGGTACCTTCCCACAACTGAACCTGGCGCCGGTTAACTTCGACGCACTGTTCATGAACTACCTGCAAAGCCAACAAGCGCAAGAAAAAGACGGCGCTGACGCGTAATAGTAATTTTAAGGTCGACACATGACAGATATCGCCAAGGCCAATGTGGCTATGACCGTACTGGGCGCAGGCTCGTACGGCACGTCTCTTGCTATCTCATTGGCCCGAAACGGTGCTAATGTGGTGTTGTGGGGACATGAGCCCAAGCATATGGCGCAGCTTGAAATTGATCGCTCAAACGAAGCGTTTCTGCCGGGTGTCGTATTTCCCGACTCACTGATCCTGAGCGCTGATCTTGAAGAAGCGATTCAGGCTAGTCGGGATATTCTGGTGGTTGTGCCAAGCCATGTGTTTGGCTTGGTGCTGGCACAGGTGAAACCTTTCCTTCGTGATGATCAGCGTATCTGCTGGGCGACCAAAGGCCTCGAGCCAGAAACCGGTCGCCTGTTGCAGGACGTCGCGCGCGAGCAATTGGGCGAAAATATACCGCTGGCCGTATTGTCTGGCCCAACGTTTGCCAAAGAACTGGCTGCGGGTTTGCCGACGGCTATTTCGGTTGCTTCACCAAACGCAGAGTTTTTGGCTGAGCTTCAGGAGAAAGTGCATTGCGCGCGTTCATTCCGGGTTTACGCCAACAGCGATTTTATCGGTATGCAGCTTGGTGGCGCGGTGAAAAATGTGATTGCGATTGGCGCGGGAATGTCTGATGGCATTGGCTTTGGTGCCAACGCCCGCACAGCACTGATCACCCGTGGCTTGGCTGAGCTGACACGCCTTGGTGTGGCGCTGGGCGCAGAGCGTGAGACCTTTATGGGCATGGCGGGCTTGGGTGATCTGGTATTGACCTGTACCGACAACCAATCCCGTAACCGCCGTTTTGGCCTAGCGCTGGGTCAAGGTAAAGGGGTTGATGAAGCGCAGGACGAAATTGGTCAGGTGGTCGAAGGCTACCGTAATACCAAAGAAGTTCGCGCACTGGCAAAACGTACTGGCGTTGAAATGCCAATCGTTGAGCAGATCTTTCAGGTGCTATATGAGGGCAAAGATGCCCGACAGGCTGCACAGGATTTGTTGGCGCGACAGCGCACCTCTGAATAATTTCTCCGTTTAGTCGGGTCTAAGAAACGCGGGGCTAAGGTCTCGCGTTTTTATTTTTGCGACAAACAGCATGGAGAAGGTCAATCTAGCCGCAGACGGATTGGTAGTGTTGGGTTGTTTGACGTTCTATGTCACACTTAGGTCAATGTTTCGCCGGGACACCTTACGGAGAAAGAGGTGGACGCAGGGGCACAAGTCAATGTTACGACAGCAGATATGGGTAAAATGATGCAAAGGATGTGCGGTGAAGGCCGCGATAAAAAGTGCCAGCAAGAGAAAGTCTGGAAGGCCATTAAGCGTGAGGCAAAAGAGCACTCGGAGCGCGAACCCATGCTCGCGAGCTTCTTCCACGCCACCATCATTAAACACGATTCCCTCGGCGGTGCGCTGAGCTATATTTTGGCCAATAAGCTCGCTACGCCTAGCATGCCAGCTATGGCGGTCCGTGAAGTCATCGAAGAGGCGTATGCTGGTGATAAACGTATTGTGGAATCGGCAGCCTGCGATATTTGTGCGACTGTGGAACGTGACCCTGCCGTTGAGCTCTACTCCACGCCATTGCTTTACCTGAAAGGCTTCCATGCTCTGCAGGGTTTCCGTGTTGCTAACTGGCTTTGGCATCAAGGTCGTCGCGAATTGGCGGTCTATCTGCAAAACCAGATTTCCGTCGCTTGTCAGGTGGATGTTCACCCGGCGGCGCGCATTGGCCGCGGTATCATGTTTGACCATGCGACGGGTATCGTCGTCGGTGAGACGGCTGTGATTGAAGACGATGTTTCCATCCTTCAGGATGTGACCCTTGGCGGTACTGGTAAAGAGTCTGGTGACCGTCACCCGAAAATCCGTACAGGCGTTATGATTGGTGCCGGAGCTAAAATCCTTGGAAATATCGAAGTAGGTGAGGGCGCCAAAGTAGCGGCATGTTCAGTGGTGCTTATCCATGTGCCACCGCACACTACGGCTGCAGGAGTGCCAGCCAAGATTGTTGGTGCGCCAAGTAGTGATAAGCCTTCTTTCGATATGGATCAGAAGTTCAAGTGCGGTCAGAGCTTTAGCGAAGGTGATGGCATCTGAGTGTCACCTGCCTGAAACGAGACGAACAGCAGAAATCAAAAACGGAGCCATTGGGCTCCGTTTTGTTTTCGACCAATGCTGAATTAGAACAGCTTGGTTGCTACGTCGTACAGATCTTTGCGGAAAGGACGGCGCATGTTGTCAATAGCATCGATGATATCGTGGTGAACCAATTGTTCGTTCTGAACGCCTACACAGCGACCACCTTCACCTTGTATCAGCAGTTCAACTGCGTAGGCACCCATACGCGATGCCAGAATACGGTCGAATGCACGTGGTTGACCACCACGCTGGATATGACCCAGAATGGTTGCACGGGTCTCACGGCCAGTTTCCGCTTCAATGTACTTTGCCAGTTCGTTGGTATCGGTCATCAGCTCAGTGATAGCAATGATGGCGTGCTTCTTACCCTTGTAGATACCTTCTTTGATCTTTGAAATCAGGTTTTCTTTGTCCAAACCGATTTCCGGGGTAATGAAGTATTCACAGCCACCTGCGATAGACGCCATCAAGGTAAGGTCACCACAGTGGCGGCCCATCACTTCAACGATAGAAATACGCTGGTGAGAAGAAGATGTGTCACGCAGACGGTCAATCGCTTCAACAACGGTATTCAGTGCAGTCAGGTAACCAATGGTGTAGTCAGTACCTGGAATATCGTTGTCGATAGTGCCCGGCAGACCGATACATGGGAAGCCCATTTCTGTCAGCTTCTTCGCACCCATGTAAGAACCGTCACCGCCGATTACTACCAGTGCATCGATGCCGTGCATCTTCATGTTCTGGATGGCTTGCTCACGCACTTTCTCGTCTTTGAACTCAGGAAAGCGCGCAGAACCCAGGAAAGTACCGCCTTTGTTGATAATGTCTGACACGCTGGTGCGGTTCAGTTTCTCAATACGATTCTGATGCAGGCCCTGATAGCCATCATAAATACCGTAAACTTCGAGACCTTCGCTCAATGCGGCGCGAACAACGCCACGAATCGCTGCATTCATACCCGGGGCGTCACCGCCACTGGTCAAAACACCAATTTTACTAACCATGGTTACCCTCTGACTTTGGGAATTGAAATTTCAAATCCATTGACTCTATGTTGGCGCTACCATCCCAACCCTGCTTTCCGTTGAAAGTCTTAGCGGGTAACGCGGGTTTGCCTCAACATCCGAGACGTGCCAGTTTAGCCTGCTGGCACTTCGTTTGAAACTGTAACTTTCCTACTTATGAAAGACTATTACAATTTTGCTAATGTTTTTCGTTGATAAATATCAGTAACGGTTGCAAATATTCGTGCACCCGCATGTATTAAATTTGTTCGCGAGGTGATTTTCCTACGATTGAGACCGGATCTTGGTGGATAAGGATATCCGCGCCAGGGTAGGCGACCTCTAAACGGTCTTCCACTGCATCTGCGATCCGGTGCGCATCGACCAGTTTGAGGTTGTCGTCCAGCTCAAGGTGAAGCTGAATAAAGCGGGTTGCACCTGCCTGACGGGTACGTAGATCATGCACGCCTTCCACGCCCGGTACCGTCGATGCCAAGGTATAAATCTTCTCTTGGTCTTCTACTGGCAGTTGGTGGTCAAGCAGCGACTGCACCGCTTGGTTCGCCATTTTGAAGGCGCTGACCAGAATGAAAATGCCGATACCGATAGCGAAAATCGCATCTGCCATTGGGAAACCGTACCATGCCAGTCCGAGTGCCACGATAATGGCAATGTTCATCAGAAGGTCAGATTGGTAATGCAGGGAATCTGCTGCAATCGCCTGACTACCTGTTTTGCGAACCACCCATTTCTGGAACAGTACCAAACCACCGGTGATCAGCGTCGCGATACCACTAATGAGCACACCCGCCTCGGGGTGGTTCAACTCAGTCGGTTTGAACAGTCGCTCGACGCCGTTAAGCAACAGGAAGCAGGCAGAGCCGACAATAAATGCCGCCTGTGCGAGGGCGGCGAGAGATTCCGCTTTACCATGTCCGAATTTGTGCTCTTCGTCGGCGGGTTGAAGCGCATATCTGACAACGACGAGGTTGGTGACCGACGCGAGAAGGTCAATCAGGGAGTCGACAAGAGATGCCAACAGGCTGACCGAGCCTGTATACCACCAGGTAAAAAGCTTCATTAAAAGCAAAAAGGTAGCAGTAATGGTCGCTGCCCACGCAGCGGTCTGAACGAGTCGGGCGTATCTTTCAGTCATGAGCACTATCAGCGTGATTTAAGTGTTCGCAGTATAACGTTTTTTTACGACAAATTAACGCACTGCATCAGACTAGCGTTCAGTGGCAGAAAGACAAATGCCGGCAAAGGCCGGCATTTGGGGGAACTTATTGAGGGGAAAGGGCGATTAGCCGCGATCTTCCATGCGTTTTTGCATGCGCTCAGCCATCTTTTCCATATTTTCTTTAACCTGAACTTTTTGCTCAGGGGTCAGAATGCTCATCATTTCGTGTTGGCTTTTCACCATGGCTATACGGCGCTCGACTCGCTGGTCAACCATCTTTTCTGCCAGTGCGCGAACAGCTGCTTCATCGAAGTTATCTGCCAGCATCAGTTCTTGCATCTGTTGGCGTTCTGCCATCATCTGAGTGCGGAATTCGCCTTTGTTGGCTTTCATAGCTTCGCGTTTTTGCTCGCGAAGGGTTTTCAGTTCTGCTTTTTGCTCGTCGGTCAGGTCAACGCCACGCAACAGGTGTTTACCCATCATGCCTTTACCGCCGTGCATACCTTCACCACCGTGATGTTTGCCACCAAATGCCATGGCAGACATTGAGCCCATCATCAGAGGCAGGGCGATAACAGTTGCAGCAATACTTTTTGAAAATTTCATGGTGTTCTCTCCGGTTTTTGTTGTGTCGCTTGATGGGAGTAACTTTACCCACTGGGATGTAAACCGGTGTTCTGCATACGTAAAGCAATGTAAAGGCGGGTAAACCTAAGACTGACATATGGAATCAGCTCGATGAATGGCAGATACTAGCCATAACAACACAGTATTAGGCGCACCCCATGGCAAACATTCTTCTTATTGATGACGACACAGAACTGACCAGCCTGCTTCATGACTTGCTGGAGCTGGAAGGCTACCAGGTGGATATCGCCAACAACGGTCAGGAAGGTCTGGATAAGATCAGTGAAAGCACCGATTTGGTCCTGCTGGATGTGATGATGCCAGTACTGAATGGCATGGAAACCTTGCGCCGTCTTCGCGATAGCTGGGAAACCCCGGTATTGATGCTGACCGCTAAAGGGGAAGAGATTGACCGCGTAATGGGGTTGGAACTCGGCGCGGACGATTACCTGCCAAAACCTTTCTCTGATCGCGAATTGCTTGCCCGTATGCGCGCTATTTTACGCCGCACCGCGAAGGGCGGCGACGAAAAGAGCGCAGACGATAACCAAGACAAGCTCGAATATCAGGATATCGTTATCTATCCCGGCAAGATGGAAGTGTACTGCCAGTCCCAGCTGATTGAGATGACCGGCACGGAAACCGCTTTGCTAGCGTATTTGGTGAAACAGCCGGGAAGCGTGGTAGCGAAGGCGGATATCAGCCTGAATGTGCTCGGAAAACGTCTTGCCCCATTTGATCGCGCCATCGACATGCATATCTCCAACATCCGGAAAAAACTGCCTGAACGTGAAGATGGCAAGCCGCGCATTAAAACCCTGCGCGGCCGTGGCTATTTGCTGGTGGAGGCATAATGAAGCTGCCGACCATTAAGAGCCTGTATGGCCGTATTTTTGCCATCTTCTGGCTAACGTTATTGTTGGTGTTGATTGCTGTATTAGCGGCGCAACACAGTAACCCTCGTCAGCAACATACTGTGCCCACTGGGATGCAAACTGAGTTTAAAGCACTGGCTCAGAGAGTTTCGGAAGAAGTGTCAGAGATGAGAGGGTCACTCAAACAAAAACTGCTGCGTTTACAGAGACAACAACCTGAACGCAAACCGATGAAAATCTACTTCACGACGCTTGATGGTGAATTGCTGGATAGAGGTCATCATGGTGGCAGCAGAATGCTGAAAAACTTCACCACGCTTGCTGATGACCCAGAAGACCCGATGCAGCGTCTTTATGGAAAATGGATGCTGGCTGGGCCGTTTTTGATTGATGATGGCAGCGCTCAGGCGTTGATGTATGTCGGCAAGCTGTGGCGAGATAAACCGCCGTTTTACGTACAAATTCTCGATAGACCTTTTCAACTGCTGTTGGTCACCATGGTGGTCAGCACGCCTCTATTGCTTTGGCTCGCGTGGGCAGTGACCCGCCCAGCACGCCGCCTGCAGGCGGCAGCTGAACGCGTCGGCGAAGGGCGCTTTGAAACCGACCCTTCTTTGGAAAAAGGGCCGCGTGAGTTCGTGCAGGCAGGTGCAAGCTTTAATCAGATGGTGGCAGCACTGAATCAGATGATCAGCGGTCAACAGCGATTGCTGTCAGACATATCCCATGAGCTCCGCTCTCCCCTGACCCGACTGCGAATGGCGAATGCACTGGCAATTCGAAAGCAGGGCGAAAGCCCGGATTTAACGCGTATTGATACCGAAGCCGAACGTATGGAGCAGATGATCGCTGACTTACTTTCTCTGTCCCGTATGCAGCTCAACAGCCATGCCGAACGGGAAGAGTTTACCCTTACAGAGCTTTGGGAAACCCTGCTACAGGATGCCGAGTTTGAGGCGGGGGAGAGCGGAAAAATACTGGTGTACAACACGATTCCTAAGGCGAAAATAGAAGGCAATGGAAACCTCTTGTGTAGCGCGCTGGAAAATGTGGTGCGTAACGCCATCAAATACGCGGAAACAAAAGTGGAAGTGTCTTTCTCGCAGAATGGCAGAGATTTGACGGTCAGCGTCAGTGACGATGGCGAAGGCGTACCGGAAGATATGTTGGGTGATATTTTTCGCCCGTTTTACCGCGTATCGACCGCACGTGACAGACAAAGTGGCGGTAGCGGTTTGGGGCTTGCGATCACTGACAGTGCCATGCGTCAGCACAATGGCAGTACAAAAGCGAGCCTCAACAGTCTTGGCGGTCTGACTATTTACATGACACTGAAAGCATTGAATTAAAAGAATTGTCATTAAATTTTACGGCAAACCTCTCAAAATTTAAACATTTTGCTAATCTTATTAATAAGTTTGATGTGGAGAGGTGTGCTCTCTCCGCAACCAATGCAGTACAAGGCTTAGCGGAGAGGCTACTTATGTCAGCAAAGAAAATGACGATCAGACAGCGTCTAACTATGTTCGTTGCTCTAGTGTGCGGAATACAGTTTATTGTAGGGGCGTTTGTTTTTTATAAATTGGCTTACATTGAAAGTCATATACAGGGCGTTGCTTACCGCGATATCCCGATCCTTGAATCGCTCAGTAAAGCGACAGAGCATCAGGTAGAACAGCGGGTCCACTACAATAAAGCGTTTAGATATGCTCTGGCGATTGGAAAAGAACCCAACGCTCAGGAAAACTATAATAAAGAGAAAGCCTATTTCTATAAATGGGGCGACAAAGTCACAGAGGATTTTACAAAGGTCGGATCGGTCCTCAGTGTAGCCTTAACCAAGGACACTGCAGAAGAACAGGTAGCCTTTACTGAGGCTAATGAAAAGTTTGATAATATCAAAGCATTACATACTAAGTGGATGGTCCACGTCGAAGATGTGTTTAGGGAACTTGACGGCCTTCATTACCAAGAAGCTGTAGTCTTGGATGTGGTGGTTGGCGAAGAAGCAGAGACAACCACAAAATTGGTAGATAGCCTGCTCGATGATGTTGGAAAATTCACTGAGACTGCTGTAATCGATATTGAAAAGAGGGCTGTCACTTTGGAATACACCGTTATCGGGGCTGTGATTGCCGCGCTGATCGTGGCCATTACTATTGCGAGGATAATCCTCGCCGGGATTATCCGAGGCCTTAATAAGGTATCCGCAGCGTTGTTAGTGCAGGCAGAGGGTGACTTCAGTAAGGCAACTGTGGTTGATGAGTCGGGTATCATCGGCGAGTTGCAGCAGAATCTGGAAGGTACGCGCCAGAGCACCAATGGCATGATTGCTAAAGTCGCACAGGAAGTGTCTGATGCAGTCAGCCTTTTGAACGATGCAGCGCAGGCAGTTAAGAAAAATTCGGATGCACAGAGCGGCGAAATTATGCAAGTCGCTACGGCGGTGAACGAAATGTCCGCCACCGCGCAAGAAATTGCTAACAACGCGACCCAAACACAAGATGCTACAGAGGAAGCCTCAGGTAAATCGTCTGAGTGTATGCGCATCAATAATGAAGCCGTCAGCCAGACTCAGCAACTGATTGAAAGCCTGACTCAAAGCAGCGCAGCACTGACCGAGCTGGAAAAAAACAGTGCGAACATCACCTCTGTACTGGATGTGATCAAAGGGATCGCTGAGCAAACCAACCTGCTGGCGCTGAACGCTGCCATCGAAGCAGCACGTGCCGGTGAGCAAGGCCGTGGCTTCGCCGTGGTCGCCGATGAAGTGCGAAGCCTGGCACAGCGCACCCATGACTCGACCTCTGAGATTGAAACCATGATCGTGCAGCTCACTAGTGTGACCAAAGATGCGGTTGATACTATGCAGAAAAGCTGTGAAATGGGTGATAAGACCATCGAGCTTTCTCACCAATCAGCTGATTTCCTTAATCAGTCGAGCGAGGCGACGTCTCGCGTTACCGATATGAACCTACAAGTTGCCAGTGCTGCGGAACAGCAAAATGGCGCCGTAGAAGATATCAATGTGAATGTGAGCAAGATCAGCGAAATGGCCGATAAAAGCTCCCATCAGGTGGCCAGCTTGGTCAATGCCACCGATAAACTCAACGCGATTGCGAAAAACCTTCGTGTCTCGGTGGGGATGGCTGCTTCGTAAAGCTCTAGTTACTCGGAACATAATGCAGGCTCAGGCCTGCTTTTCTTTTTATAGCCCACCCTCAAAGCCAAGCTGTCGCCATGCTTCATAACAAATCACGGATACCGAGTTTGCCAGATTAAGGCTCCGGCTTTCTGGCACCATAGGAACGCGGATAAGGTGCTCGGGGGAGAAAGCATTACGGACATTATCTGGCAGGCCGCTGGTTTCTGAGCCGAACAGAAACACGTCGCCCGCTTGATATTTGACATCAGAGTGGGGGCGGCTGCCTTTAGTGGTGCAGGCAAAGATACGCCGCTCTCCCATGGCTGCCAGAAACGCCGCATAGTCCGGGTAGCGAGTCACATTGGTCAGGTCGTGGTAATCAAGACCAGCACGACGCAGTTTCTTTTCTTCGAAATCAAAACCCAGTGGTTCAATCAAATGAAGTTTGCAGCCGGTATTGGCCGCGAGACGAATGATATTACCCGTGTTCGGGGCTATCTGGGGTTCATGAAGCGCAATGTGAAACATGGAAGCAGGCTCGCCAACAAAATGAAAAAATGCAGTATAACGGGGAAAAAGCAGAAACAAAAAAGGAGAAGCCTTGGCTTCTCCTTTCGGTTCAGAACAGGTCTGAATTACGCTTTTGCTGCCGCCGCTGCTTTCGCGATAGCTGCAAAGCTTTCAGCGTTCAGTGCTGCGCCACCAACCAGAGCACCGTCGATGTCCGGTTGTGCGAAGTACGCTTCTGCGTTCTCAGGCTTAACAGAACCGCCGTATTGAATCACAACGTTCTTCGCCACGTCTTCGCTCTTCGCTGCGATGTGCGCGCGGATTTCAGCGTGGATGCGCTGTGCATCTTCTGCAGTCGCTGCTTTGCCGGTGCCGATTGCCCAGATTGGCTCATACGCGATAACAGTACCGTTTAGTGCTTCAACGCCTTGGGTGTTGATGACTGCGTCAAGTTGACGAGCACATACGGCAACGGTTTCGCCCGCTTCGTTTTGTGCTTCAGATTCACCGATACACAGAACCGGAACCAGACCGTGCTCTTTCAGGAATGCAAATTTCTTCGCCACGTACTCGTCAGATTCTGCGTGGTAATCACGACGCTCTGAGTGGCCGATGATGATATGAGTTGCACCGAAGTCTTTCAGCATTTCCGGAGAAATGTCGCCAGTGAACGCGCCGCTAGCATTAACGTCGACGTTCTGAGAGCCCAGCAGGATTTTGCTTTCTGCTTTGCCCAGCAGTTGCTCTGCCAGATCCAGGTACATCACTGGTGGTGCAATCGCTACGTCTACACCTTCAACGCCAGCAAGTTGTGCGTCCAGACCTTTGATCAGATCTGCTACCATGGCTTTACTGCCGTTCAGTTTCCAGTTACCCATTACCAATGGACGGCGCATAGGGAATTCCTCCGTAATCCAATTATCGAAATTCAGTTTCGGCAACGATAACAGCAGCGCTGTCAGCGTTTCCTGTCCAAAATCATAAATGCCATCGTTTGTACTCGTTTTGCGTGCAAATGTGAACCTTTGAGTAACAAAATTTCGTTATAAATTTTCGGATTAGCACTTGCGAGTGAAAGATGGCGTGGTGTGATCTGAGGAGAATATTCTTCTCTCTAGTAACAATCGCCCTAAATGCTGCGGTAAAGTGGCTCATTATCGTAACAAGGAGTGAGTTATGCCTCATATTGTCATGGAATACAGCGACCCGGTTTCAGAGCGGGTCAGCATTGGACAACTCTTGGAAGATTTACATCAGACAGCGATTGGCAGCGGTATCTTTGATGTCAGTGACGTCAAATCCCGTGCTTATGCCTGCCATGATTGGTTGATTGCGGATAAGGATGATCAGGAAAACTTTATCCATGTCACCTTGTGGCTATTAGATGGGCGTGATGAAGAGCGAAAGCGAAACCTCAGTCATGCATTTTTAGATGTGATGCAGAAGCATGCGCCGGAAGTGGCCAGCTTAAGTGCGGATATTCGGGATATGGACAGGCGCTGGTACGCGAAAGTGGAACGCTGAGAGTGAAGGCAAAAAAGGCGGCGGTGGCGAACCACCGCTCAAAAACTGAGTTAGCCTTCAATCGCAACGGTTCCTTCGTTACGTTTCGGGTGCAATGTAGTGACGGTTGCGCTTCGCTCAGTTAAAGCTTGTGGGTTATTGATGGCTGTTGAGAAGCGATCAAACTGACGCATCAACTCTTTCATCAACAACGCATTAACGTGGTTTGGGTTTTTGCCCGACGCGATTACGCGGTTGATATGACTCATCTGGGCGCGCAGTTTTGGCTGCATGCTTTCACTGGCGCTGTCAATGATTTCTTCGCTCATCTCGATCCTCAATACTTCCAGCGCTTGGGGATCGTTTTCTGCTAACGCTTTTAATTCGTCAAATGAAGGCAACGTTTTCATGGCATTACTCCTCTGGCTGCGCATGACTTACCTTTGACTATACGGTTAAAAAATGAGCGATCAATCACACTAGTGACTCATTAATGAGACGATGACTGTCAGTGGATAGGGTGTGTTTTGAGTCTGATACAGGTAATTAATTGATTGCGACCCAAAACACGGCATACGGTATTTTTAAGTCTCAATAATAAGAATTAATGTAAAAGAGGGTGATTTTTTCTTGGCGAGGGAAAAGTGGGCGGTTTTCCCTCTGAGTAAGTCTGAATGCGTCCAGTGTTCCAGTGTTCCAGTGTTCCAGTTTACCAATATTGCTCGGTGGTGATGTTTCCGGGTTTGCGGCGCAGGTTTTTCTCCAATCCTTTTTCAATTAGGATGGCACGCACGTCTTTTACCATCTGTGGGTTGCCACACAGCATCACTTGGCTTTTCTGCTGGGTCATATGGAGGCCGACCATGCGTTCCAGTAACCCGTCTTCTAGCGCATGTGTAATGCGTCCGGATAGTGCTCCAGCCTTTGGCTCGCGGCTGACAAAAGGCTGCACAATGATTTGATCGCTACGCTTTTGCTGCAATTCGTTGATTTCGGCCTGATAGCTAAGGTCAGCAGAGAAACGCACGGCATGCACCAGTACCACTTTGCGAAAACGCTGCCATACCTCGTCTTGTTTCAAGATAGACAGGAAGGGCCCTATAGCAGTACCTGTGGAAAGCATCCATAAATCATCGCCTTCAGGGATTTCTTCCAGCGTGAAAAAGCCGCTGGCTTGCTGAGTAATCAGCACGGAGTCACCGGTTTCCAGAGCGTGCAAACGGGGAGAGAGCAAGCCATCGGCTACTCGCGTGGCGTAAATCTCAAGGTATTTGCTGTTGGGAGGATTAACGAAGGAATAGGCGCGTTGAATGATTTTACCGTCGATTTCCAAACCGAGTTTAGTAAATTGTCCGGCAGTGAAGGCGTCGACATTGGCATCGAGGACAAGGCTGAAAAGATCTTTACTCCAGCGACGATTTTCAATAACTTCGGCTTTGATCCAAGTAGCCATGCAACCCCCTCATTTAAATTTAGTTTTCTATGCGCATTACTCTCGTGCTTGAACTTTGTATGTACAACGACGCTGTCCTTCAATGATGTGTTCTTCTCGGGAGACCTGATACTCGTCGCCCAGTACCGTCCGGAAGATATTCTTTTCTGATTTACAAAGTGCCGGGCAACGCTTGGCAGCCTGACAGATAGGACAGTGATTCTCGATTAACAGGAAACCATCATCGATTTCCTGGAGCTCGGCCATGTAACCTTCGCTCTCTCTAAGATACGCCAAGGTTTCAAGTTTAGCCTTTAAATTATGGCAATCTTTGAGCGCGTCGCGGTAATGCTGCAACGTTTTTTCTTCACGTTGCTGAATGACTTTTTTTAGTCCGGCTTCTCCAAATAAGGATTCCACTGAGTCGATCACTGAAATAGCAAGATCACCGTGACTGTCTGCAAAACGGCGATGGCCTTCTGCCGTCAGTGACCAGTGGCGCGTCGGACGGCCGACTTTGACACGAATGTCACTAAAATCCAACAGGCCTTCATCTTCCATTGCTTGAAGGTGTTGGCGAATTCCCATGGTGGTTAATCCCATTTCGTCTGCCAGCACTCGCGCACTCACTGCGCCTTCACGTTTTATCTTGTGCAGGATTTTATCGACTGTTTTCATCGCATATTCGTCACTGATTTGGATACATCATTATGCGTGGATGTAGGTAAATAAAGCAATGTCTTTACTTATTTAATGCTAATTCGGTGTCATAAGCGCTGAAACTTTGATATGACTGAGGGCTTGTTCTGACTCAATGTCGTCAAATTGAGAAGCACTGTCACATCCTTAAAAATCGTCCTCTAAAGTCAACTGATCACATAAGGTCATGGCGCGAAGGTGTACATCCCTGTCTAGACTCTCCCGAAGATTCCGAGAAGCAGTTTATCTGTTCTCAGCTTTTGGCGGTCGCAGGAGGTCGCATGACGGAGAAAAAAGCCTTCCCTATTAAAAACCTTGTCATCCTAGCTGGGATTGCCGCGATACTGGTGATTGCCGCCTATTTCTATATTCGTCATCAGGAGCAATATCCCAGCACTGATGACGCCTACATACACGGCAACATACTTTACATCGCACCGCAGATCAGCGGGCAGTTGACGGAAGTGAATGTGGTCGATTTTGACCATGTCGATCAGGGGCAGGTCATTGCCCGCATAAATCCTGCACCTTACCAGGCAAGAGTTGAGCAGGCGAAGGCAGCATACGAAAGCGCAGTTGCTGCCAACAAAGCGACCAGTGATGCGATTGTCGGTGCGAGTGCGCAGATACAGTCTGCATCCGCGCAACTGAATGATGTTGAAGAGAAGTACCGACGCAACATGGCACTGGTAGAGCGCG
Source organism: Grimontia marina (assembly GCF_900060185.1). Classification (GTDB taxonomy): domain Bacteria; phylum Pseudomonadota; class Gammaproteobacteria; order Enterobacterales; family Vibrionaceae; genus Enterovibrio; species Enterovibrio marinus. Next base: position 28,488 of record NZ_FIZY01000009.1, read on the forward strand.
GTGTGCTGCCAAAGCAATCCGGTGACGATTTGAAAGCGGAACTGGCAGCGGCGAAAAACAACCTTGATGCCGCGAGGGCGAGAATGTCCCAGCTTATCAGTGAGCAGGGGGCATCTGGCACTGAAGCTCCGGCGGTACGGCAGGCAGCTGCGGCACTTTCAGAAGCCTCGCTTAACCTTTCTTACACCACCATTATTGCGCCCACTTCAGGTACTCTGGGTGATGTCAAAGTGCGCCCCGGTAGCGTCGTTGCACCTGGGCAGTCCTTAATGCCGATGATAGAAGACAATTCCTTCTGGGTTGAGGCTAACTACAAAGAAGATGCTTTGGGTTATATCCAACAGGAAATGACGGCGTCGATTGTATTGGATATGTATTCCGATGTGACATTTAAGGGCGTGGTACAGGCTATTTCACCAGCCAGTGGCACCTCTTTCTCTCTGTTGCCACCAGAAAATGCCACCGGGAACTGGGTGAAAGTGCCACAGCGTTTTCCCGTGCGGCTGACCATAACGCGCGATGCTGATGAGCCAGCGTTGCGGGTGGGCGCCAGTGCGACAGTAACCATTGATACCCTTGTGAAGACGAAAGCCAATGACAGCCAGCAGTGATACCGCTACCCAGCCGATGGAGGCGGGCAGTACCAGGTTGATGGTCACGCTGGCGGTGATGCTTTCCGCCATCATGGTGCTGCTGGACATGACTATCGCCAATGTGTCGCTGCCGCACATGATGGGCGCGCTGGGCGTAACCTCTGAGCAGGTCACCTGGGTGCTGACCTCTTACTCAATGGCAGAAGCCATCTGTATTCCGCTGGCGAGCTACCTCAGCCTGAAATTTGGTGTGCGTAAGCTACTGCTGGTATCGGTAGCGGGCTTTATCGTTACATCTGCTTTGTGTGGACAGGCGGACACCCTGACTGAAATGATCATCTTCCGCATTATGCAGGGCGCGTTTGGGGCGGCGGTGATCCCTCTTTCGCAATCTATCATGGTGCAGATTTACCCCAAGGAAGAGCGCGGCAAAGCGATGGCGCTGTTTTCCGTCGGGATTTTACTTGGCCCTATTCTTGGGCCCACCGTTGGCGGACTGATTACGGAGAACATGGATTGGCGATGGATTTTCTACGTTAATCTGCCTATCGGGGCGTTGTGTTTGTCACTGCTCTATTTCTTTGTACACCTCGATGGGCGCGGTAAAACCACTGTCGATTGGCCGTTAGTATTTGGTATGGCCATTGGCATTGGGTTTTTGCAGATGGTGCTAGAGCGTGGTAACGAGGATGGCTGGTTCAGTTCAAACACTATCTTGTTTTCGATGGTGATTGCGGTGTTGGCTTGGGCGTTTTTCCTAGTGCGCTCGTTCCACACTAAAGGCGAAATCGCGCCAATGTGGCTACTCAAAGACAGAAACCTATTGCTGTCATGCATTGTGATGACCGGCTTTTCGATGGGCATGTTCGGTATCACCCAACTGCAGCCGATGATGCTTGAGCAGTTGTTGAATTACCCGGTTGATACAACAGGCTTTGTGATGGCACCGCGGGGGCTGGCATCAGCAATTGTGCTGCTGTCTATCTCACGGATTATTGACCGTCTGGACCCGCGGATGCTGATTGTCATTGGACTGGTGTTGAATGGTATTGGTAGCTTTATGATGATGCGCTATTCGCTCGATATCGATATCTATTGGGTGTTGCTGCCGAGCATTATTCAGGGTGCCGGGATGGGTTTGGTGTTTGCGCCACTGAGCCAATTGGCATACGCGACGCTGGCGCCGAATCAGGCTGTTGGCGGGGCGGTGGTATTTAATCTTTGCCGCACATTGGGAGGCTCTTTTGGTATCTCGATCGTGAATACCTACTTCAGCCGGATCCAGCAAAAAGAGTGGAACGCACTGGGAGGCGGGATCGCGCCCGAAAATCCCGTGGTTCAGCAATTTGCGGCAGCGCAGGGACAGTCGGTCACGGATCCTGGTTTTATCGCGACGGTGACCAACATGCTTCACCAGCAATCAACGTTACTCGCTTTCGTTTACACTTTCGGCTTTATTATGGTGTCGTACTTTGTTCTGGTGCCTTTGCTGGCGCTGTTCAAGCGTGGTGAAAAAAGAGAAGGCGATATGCCCAGTGGTCACTGAGCTTTCTGGCCGATAATAAAAAGCACGCCGAAGCGCGCTTTTTATCTCATTCATACGGCGATTATAGGATATTTGCTTTTACCGCGTCGTCTTTACGATCCAGATAGTGGATAGACTTGATACGACGGATGGTGCGGCACTTACCGCGGATCAGTAGGGTCTCTGTGGTCGCGATGTTGCCTTTGCGGGTGATGCCTTCCAGTAGGTCACCTTTGGTGATGCCAGTGGCTGAGAAAATCACGTTGTCGCTGCTCGCCATGTCTTCCATCTTCAGGCAGACATTGGTTTCGATGCCCATCTCTTTGCAGCGCTCGATTTCCAGTTCACCCATGCGTCGGTTTTCATCGTTGTCTTCTTTTACTTCGTGACGAGGAAGAAGGCGGCCGTTCATGTCACCGCCCAGTGCGCGGATAACCGCGGCTGACACCACACCTTCCGGTGCGCCGCCAATGCCGTACATGACATCCACTTCACTGTCTGGCATACAGGTAAGAATAGACGCCGCAACGTCGCCATCAGGAATGGCGAAAACTTTAATGCCCATTTGTTGCATTTCGCGGATGGTGTCGTCGTGGCGCGGTTTCGCCAGCGTGGTCACGACCAGCTCGTCCAGTGATTTACCCAGTACCTTGGCAATGTTGATCAGATTGTCGCGAAGCGGCAGTTCAATGTTGATGACGCCTTTGGCTTCAGGGCCAACCACCAGTTTTTCCATGTACATGTCCGGGGCTTTCAGGAAGGTGCCTTTCTCGCCTGCTGCCAATACCGCTAATGCGTTGGACTGGCCCATGGCCGTCATACGGGTGCCTTCTATTGGATCAACGGCGATATCTACGGCATCGCCGCCCAGCCCCACTTTCTCACCAATGTAAAGCATTGGCGCCTCATCGATTTCGCCTTCACCGATAACGATTTCACCTTTAATCTCGGTCTTGTTCAGCAGAACGCGCATGACCTCGACAGCGGCGCCGTCAGCTGCGTTTTTATCACCGCGGCCCAGCCACTTATAACCTGCCAGTGCTGCGCCTTCTGTGACGCGTGAAAAAGCCATCGCTAAATCGCGTTTCATTCTAACTCCAGAGAATTTTATACAGGGAAGTAGGGCGTTGCCGATGCCAAAAACGACAACGAAAAACTCGGCGCGGATTCTATCATAAGGAAAAAGTAAACGTTTGCGTTTTTGAGAGTAAAAAGCGCCTTCCCAGCGGAAAGGCGCGAAAACAAAAGGTTATGGCTGTTCCCAGCCTTTGGAGCATTCCACGGCACGTTGCCAGCCGCGGTGGCGGCGTTCGCGCTTACCGTCATCCGCGCAAGGTGTGAAGACGCGGTCAATCTGGGCTTTGTCTTGAAGTTCATCAATCGAACCCCAGAAACCGACTGCCAGGCCGGCAAGATACGCCGATCCCAGAGCGGTGACTTCCGTGACTTTCGGGCGCTGCACTTCAGTGTTCAACACGTCAGACTGAAACTGCATCAGGAAGTTATTTGCTACCGCGCCACCATCGACTTTCAGAAAATCGAGTTTGATGCCGGAGTCTGCTTCCATTGCGGTCAGTACATCGAGAGACTGGTAGGCAACACTTTCCAGAGTCGCGCGGATGATGTGGTTGGAATTCACACCCCGTGTAAGGCCAACGATGGCACCGCGCGCGTATGGGTCCCAATGTGGTGCACCCAAACCGGTAAAGGCAGGTACCACATAAACTCCGTTGCTGGTGTCGACCTTGGTGGCGAAGTATTCAGAATCGCTGGCATCGGTAATGAGCTTCATTTCATCACGTAGCCATTGGATGGAAGCGCCGCCCATAAACACGGCACCCTCAAGCGCATAAGCCACTTCGCCTTTCGACCCACAGGCTAATGTCGTCAGCAAACCATTGTGAGAGGTGACTTTCTCTTTGCCCGTGTTCATTAGAAGGAAACAACCTGTGCCATAGGTATTCTTAGCCTGACCGGCTTCTACACACATCTGGCCGAACAGCGCGGCTTGTTGATCACCGGCGATCCCTGCGATCGGTACGCGAGTGCCGCCTTTACCACCAAGGTTAGCCTGACCGTAGACCTCAGAGGAGGATTTGACTTCCGGCATCATGGAAAGTGGTATGTCGAGCGCCTTTAGAAGGGCCTCATCCCATTCGAGTGAGTTGATATTAAACAGCATGGTGCGGCTGGCATTTGTGTAGTCAGTGACGTGGACACGCCCCTGAGTCATCTTCCAAATCAGCCAGGTATCGACAGTGCCAAACATCAGGTCGCCGTTTTTCGCGAGCTCGTGCGCGCCATCAACATGGTCGAGAATCCACTTAATTTTGGTGCCGGAGAAATACGGGTCGACAACCAAGCCAGTGTTGTCACGAATGTACTCTTCATAACCGTCGGCTTTAAGCTGCTCACAAATCGGTGCGGTGCGGCGGCATTGCCAGACAATGGCATTATAAATCGGCTTTCCGGTGTGACGATTCCAGACAATGGTGGTTTCACGCTGGTTGGTAATACCAATGGCGGCGATTTCATCGGAGCGTATTCCCACTTTGCCCATGGCTTCGACCAGTGTTGAGGTCTGGGTGGCGAAGATTTCCAACGGGTCATGCTCAACCCAGCCGGACTCAGGGTAGATTTGGGTGAATTCGCGTTGGGCGACCGTCACGATATTGGCATCGTGGTCAAGGATAACGGCTCTGGAGCTGGTGGTTCCCTGATCGAGGGCGACAATATATTTCGGTTCGGTGCTCATGAAATCTCCTCGCTGTTTTCTTAAAGCATAGTGTTTATCGTCCGGGACCATTAGCGGAACCGGGCATCATTACTTTATCTTCGAAACAGTTTTCGGAAAGTGGCTGACGAATAAAATGTGCGTTCGCTCATTATTTGTCCGTTTAGTGAGCGTTTTCGCGCATTGAATGCTTAGAAATGAGAAAGAAGAGTGTGAGATTCCCAAAAAAGAAAAAAGGCTGACACCAAGTGTCAGCCCGGCCGAGTTCGGCAAGTCTTGGAGTAATCCAAGAGAGATACGATCGCCATTACACTACCACGACAGGAGTGAATAAAAATTGCGTGTTGTCGCATTTTTAGTCATTTATGTGAGTAAGTAAGCATAATCATGGGGAATCAAAGGGTTAGAAAGTTGCGCAAATGGTGATTTTTTGTCCGCTTGTGACCGAAATAGGAAATCCGAAGGTGCGGCTGATGTCATGCGCAGTTAGAATAGCTTTTTGGGACGCACAAGGCGTTGAAGCCAGATATGGCAAGTCTTGGCGAGAGAATTGATAAGTTGGAACACATAGGTGGCCTTGATGTCATTGGAAATTTTAGAGCAGCTTGAAGCCAAGGTTCAGATGGCAGTAGACACAATTTCTCTGCTGCAGATGGAAATCGAAGAACTGAAAGAGAAGAACGAATCACTGAGCAGTGAATCAAACACAATCCGTGAAAGTCGTGAAGCGCTGGAGCAGGAAAATGCTCGCCTGAAGGCTGATCAAGAAGCATGGCAACAACGTATTCGCAGCCTGTTGGGCAAAATCGAAGAAGTCGAATAAGCCAAAACAAAAACAGAGCCTGAAGGCTCTGTTTTTCTATCTGCGAGAAGTGTAGGCTCACTCGATATCAATCGCTTCCTGGGACAGGATAACGCCAGTGCTATCGGCATAGAGGTGGTCTTCCGGCAGGAAAGTCACACCGCCAAAGTTTACCGGCACATCAACTTCTCCAATGCTTTGGCTGTCTGCTCCCACTGGAATTGATGCAAGTGCCTGAATACCAATATCAAGCTCGTCAATGGTGTCGACGTCGCGCACACAACCGTAAACCACAATGCCTTCCCAGTTGTTTTCCGCTGCCATCGCAGCAATGTCTGCATCAATCAATGCACGGCGCAGAGAGCCGCCACCATCAACCAGCATCACACGGCCTTCGCCGTCTTGCTCAGCCACTTCTCGAATCAGTCCATTGTCTTCAAAGCACTTGATGGTTGTTACCTGACCACCAAAGGAGCTGCGGCCACCGTATGAGCTCATCATCGGCTCAAGAACATCAACCTGATCCAGGTACATGTCACACAGTTCGGAGGTATTGTATTCCATAGTCAGACTTCTCTTAGGCAATTGGGGCTGAATCGTTGTGGCGCCAAGGTTGGGCTTCGCGTCACCCTCAGCAAAAAGTATACGACAAGCTAAGGCTTTGCAATGACTCACGGCACAATTCATCAGGCCGCCAGTCATCATGTTAAATACTGTATCAACTAATTAAGATGCCAGCCGCAAACAAGGCATTGGTCAGCAACGCCACTTTCACAATGTCACCCATCATCGGACGCAGGGCTTCGCCATCAGGTGATTGCCGCACTGCCAGGCTATGTTTAGCGGCCATTGGCAGCGCCAATAGGAACAGCCAGCCTGACCAACCCACAGGTTGAAGCAGCGAAAAGAGGGCAAAGCATATAAATGCAGTGGCGAGCAGCACTTGATGATAAGCTCGGCCCCATTTGGGGCCCATTCGGACTACCAAGGTGTGTTTGCCGCAGACGCGGTCATTATCTATATCGCGCAGGTTGTTGATGTTCAGTACGCCCACCGATAACAAACCACAGGCTGTGGCTGGAAGTAACACGATAGAATTCAGTGTGCCAGCTTGCAGGTAATAGGTACCAGCCACGCCGAGCCAGCCAAAGAAAATCAGTACCGACAGGTCGCCCAATCCTTTGTAGCCATAAGGCTTGTTCCCCACGGTGTAGCAAATGGCCGCGACAATCGCGAGCGCGCCAAGGCCGATAAAACTGAGAATGTCGGCAGTTTTGTCGAATGCCGTCAGCACCAGTGCCGCGCCTACGACGATAGTCAGGACCACGTTGAGAATCATGGCCTTTTTCATTGTGGCTGGCGTAACAAGGCCTTGCTGAATCGCACGTTTAGGGCCAAGACGGTCATCATTATCTGTGCCTTTGATGGCATCACCGTAATCGTTGGCAAGGTTCGACAGGATCTGCAGAAGCAGCGCGGTCACCAGTGCCAACACCGTGAGGGTGATGGAAAACTGCGAGGTCTGCACTGCTAAAGCACTGCCACACAGAATGCAGGCTATCGCCAGTGGCAGGGTTTTCGGACGGGCGGCGTCGAGCCAGGTTTTGAAAGTAGATGCGGACATATCGCCTTGGCATTGAATGATTTAAAGCAGGTCACATTATTGGTGTTTTTGTAGCAGGGGGCAATGCTAATCCCGGATGTGGTGTCTCCAGATACGAGAAAGGGCAGCGATATGCTGCCCTTTGAGTAATTTTACCTGAACAATTACAGGATGAAGCGGCTCAGATCTTCGTCGTCGACCAGCTCTTCAAGGTGACTGCGCACGTATTCTGAGTTGATTTCGAAAGACTCACCGCCACGCTCGCTTGCGTCAAAGGAGATTTCATCTACCAGACGCTCCATCACGGTGTGCAGACGACGGGCACCGATGTTCTCGGTTTTCTCGTTCACACGCCATGCCGCATTGGCGATCTCTTCAATGCCATCTTCAGTGAAGGTCAGGTTCACTTCTTCTGTGCCCATCAGCGCAGAGTATTGCGCCGTCAGGGACGCATTAGGCTCAGTCAGAATGCGTTTGAAGTCAGACGCAGTCAGTGCTTCCAGCTCAACGCGGATTGGCAGACGGCCCTGAAGCTCTGGGATCAGATCAGATGGAGACGCTACCTGGAATGCGCCGGATGCGATGAACAGGATGTGGTCTGTTTTCACCATGCCGTGCTTGGTTGAGACAGTGCTGCCTTCAACCAGTGGCAGCAGGTCACGCTGAACACCTTCACGGGAAACGTCTGGGCCTGAGCTTTCGCCGCGCTTACAAATTTTGTCGATTTCGTCGATGAACACGATGCCGTTGTTTTCCACTGACGCGATGGCCTGATCTTTCAGCTCTTCCTGATTGACCAGCTTCGCCGCTTCCTCTTCGGTTGCCGCTTTTAGCGCATCTTTCAGTTTCATCTTACGCTTTTTCGCAGTCGTGCCACCGCCCAGATTCTGGAACATGCTTTGCAGCTGGTTGGTCATTTCTTCCATACCAGGAGGCGCCATGATTTCCATGCTCATCTGCGGAGCTGCCAGATCGATTTCGATTTCCTTGTCGTCCAGTTGGCCTTCACGGATTTTCTTACGGAAGCTTTGACGGGTCGCTGAATCTGCTTTTGGCTCTTCATTCTGACCCCAAGCGTCACGTGGCGGTGGAAGTAGTACATCGAGAATACGCTCTTCTGCCAGCTCTTCAGCACGGTATTTTACTTTTTCCATCGCTTGCTGGTGGGTCATTTTGATCGCTACATCCGTCAGATCACGGATGATGGTTTCCACTTCTTTACCCACGTAGCCTACTTCGGTGAACTTAGTGGCTTCGACTTTGATGAACGGCGCATTGGCCAGCTTCGCCAGACGACGGGCAATTTCGGTTTTACCGACACCGGTAGGGCCAATCATCAGAATGTTTTTCGGAGTCACTTCTACACGCAGATCTTCATTGAGCTGCATACGACGCCAGCGGTTACGCAGTGCGATAGCAACGGCGCGCTTGGCTTTGTCCTGACCGATAATGTGTCGGTCAAGCTCGGATACGATTTCACGAGGGGTCATTTCAGACATGCTTTGGATCCTGTCTTAATAATCGAGTTCTTCAACGGTGTGGTGCTGGTTGGTGAACACACAAATGTCACCCGCGATGGTCAGTGATTTTTCAGCGATTTCACGCGCATCCAGCTCGGTATTTTCCAGCAGTGCGGTTGCCGCTGCTTGGGCAAAGTTACCACCCGAACCGATCGCAATCAGATCGTGCTCCGGCTGAACCACATCACCATTACCTGTGATAATCAAAGACGCCGTTTCGTCCGCTACCGCCAGCAGCGCTTCAAGGCGACGCAACGCACGGTCAGTCCGCCAGTCTTTGGCCAGTTCCACCGCCGCTTTGGTTAGATGACCCTGATGCATCTCCAGTTTGCGCTCGAAGCGTTCAAAAAGGGTGAATGCATCAGCAGTACCACCGGCAAAACCTGCCAGTACCTTGTTGTTATATAAACGGCGAACTTTGCGGGCATTGCCTTTCATGACCGTATTACCCAGTGACACCTGGCCATCACCGGCGATCACTACTTTGCCGTTGCGGCGAACAGAAACGATAGTTGTCACGGAAGAACCTCTACTTTTCTCTCTGGTTATTACCAGTATGGGTTGTTACAGCAAAGGTGGGGACGGAGATAAATAAATTCAAGGGCAAAGCCGTCGAGAATACGGGGTTGCCCTTCAAGTGTTCAGAATCAGTTCAAGTGGCTGGAAATCAGTTCCAATACCAGATAGCACAAGGCTCAATACCTGCTCGTCGCAGCAGGTTGCGGTCCCGTTCAGCTTCCCGCTTCATCGGATAAGGTCCGAGCACGACACGGTACCAAAGGCCTTTCTCGCCCTGGCTGGTTTTGATGTGGCTTTCCAAACCCTGAAAGGCAATCAGCGCTTTACGTTCGTCAGCCTGACTGGCACTGCGATAAGCGCCACACTGCATCAGATAGGGGCGGGTGGAAAGCTCAGGCTCGTTGGCCTCGACTTTCACTTCTTTGTTTTCCAGCTCTTCAATGTAGCTCCACTTCTCCTCAGGTTTTGGCGGGATCACTTTCTCGTCTTTCTTCTGAGGTTTAACGGCTGGCTTCACCGGTTTGGTTTCAACAACAGGTTCTGCGGGTGGTTCACTGGTGGAAAGGTAATAGAGACCATAGCCAAAGCCTGCCACCAAGATCAGAGCGAGAAAAGCCCATTTGAAAGGGAAAGCAGGTTTAGGAGGCTGCTTCTTGGTGTTTCGGGTTGGTTTACGTGGTGCTTTGCCACGTTTGACATAATCTCTGGTTGCCACTGATTTTCGTGTCTTTTCTGCTCAATAAAGGCTATATGGTACTGGCTCGCGAACTCGCGCGCCAGTACCAGTCTGACCAGATTAGCGTGATGGTGGTGCCACACTCTCGCGGATAACGAGCTGAGCATCAAGAAGGCGTGAACCTGCTTGCACATCATTGCCTTTGAGGATTTTCAGCAGCATCAACATCGCCTGACGGCCGATATCGTAGCGAGGCTGGGAAACCGTGGTCAGGGCGGGGTCACAGTACTCCGCAAACTGGATGTCATCAAAACCGACAATCGAAATGTCATGCGGGACTCGGAAGCCCAGTCGCTTCGCCTGTTGCATGGCACCAATCGCCATCACATCTGAATGACAGAAAACTGCAGTCGGTGGCGTTGGCAGCGAAAGCAGGGTGGTCATCGCTCGTGCGCCTGCAGCAAAGGTGAAATCACCGGTCACTGTGTATGCAGGATTGATGGTCACGCCACCACGGCGCAGCGCCTGTTGATAGCCCTGCACGCGGAACTGGGTGAGCGCAGCATCAGGATCGCCGGTGATCTGCGCGATCTGCTTGTGGCCTACCTGAGTCAGGTAGTTCACGGCTTCAAACGCTGCCGTCAGGTTGTCGATGTGAACGGTAGGCAGTTCCAGTTCCGGCGCGTATTCACAGGCCATGACTAAAGGTGGCAGGTTTTTCTGCTCCGGTTTGCTGACGTCAAAAGGAAGATCAGTACCTAAAAGTAGCATGCCGTCAGCTTGCTTGGTGAAGACCAGATTAACGAACGAACTTTCACGGCTTTCCTGTTGGCCACTGTCACCCAGCAGCACGAGATAACCGTGCTCCATTGCCGCCTCTTCGATGCCGCGAATGATCTCTGTGAAGTAGGGATCACAGATATCAGGCACGATAGCCACGATGGTTTTTGATTCATTGCGACGTAAGTTTCTTGCCAGCGAGTTGGGGCTGTAGCCCGCTTCCATTACTGCTTGCTCAACTTTTTTTCGGGTAGACGCAGAGACTTTTTCCGGGTTCATCAGCGCGCGAGAAACCGTCGCCGTAGAGACGCCGGCCAGATGGGCAACATCCTTCATTGTCGCCATAGTGTAATTCCTCTTTATCGTTATGATTGGCGATGCTTCCCAGATGACCGGGACCTTCAGCAACGGGACAATTTTTGTCCACACGTCCTATCTTAATCCGATGGAGATGTATTAAACATGGTCATGTTAACAGTAATTGCAAGAATACCGTGATCTCGGTCGGTTTAAGTGAATGAAATTGCGTTCAGCTCATATCTTGCGGCTCGATATCGAGTGACCAGCGGACTTTTTTAGAAAGCGGTAACTGTCGAATAGCCGGCAGTGCCATGGTTAATCTTTGCTGTAAAATCTTACGGTTAGGCGCCTGGAAAACTAACTGCCAGCGAAAACGTCCCGCCCGGCGGTGCAATGGCGCTGGCGCGGGGCCCATGACTGCACATTCATCTTCTGGGATTGGTGATGCATCAAGTGCGGTCCTCGCCTGATGCAGAAACTGCTCCACTTCCCCACTGTGGTGAGATTCGGCACGGAGTAGGGCGAAGTAGCTGTAAGGTGGCAGATGTGCCATTTTGCGCTCATTCAGCGCTTCAGCGGCAAAGCTGTCGTAGCCTCTGTGAATGAGCGACTGCAAGAGTGCATGTTCGGGGTGGTGGGTTTGTAGCAAAACATAGCCGGGCTTACTGGCACGTCCGGCGCGGCCAGCCACCTGAACAAACAGCTGTGCCAAACGTTCCGGTGCACGGAAATCGTTGCTGAACAGCGCGCTATCTACATCTACTAAGGCTACCAAAGTGACATCGGGGAAGTGATGGCCTTTCGCCAGCATCTGGGTACCAATCAGTATTTGGTATTCTTTGTTGTGAATAGCAGTGAGGTAGGCTTCAAGCGAGCCTTTACGACGTGTGTTGTCACGGTCGATTCGGATGGTTTTGAATTCTGGAAACAGGGTTTCCAACTGGGTTTCCAGCTGCTCGGTGCCCACGCCGACACTGATCAGTTGTGTGGAGCCACAGCTTCCACATTGGTGCGGAATAGGGCGTTGCGATCCGCAATGGTGGCAGCGCAGTTCATTGCTGCTCTGATGCAGGGTGTAATAGGCGTCACAGCGTTTACATTCGGCCAACCAGCCACATTCATGGCACATCAGCGCCGGGGCATAGCCGCGGCGGTTTAAAAACAACATCACCTGATTACCTTGGGAGAGGTGTTTTCGCATCTCGGCAATCAAAGGAGCGGATAGCCCAGCTTCTAAATACAAACCTCGGATATCCAACACGCCGTTTTGGGTTTTCAGCGCATTTCCAGCACGGACAGATAAGATCAGGTGATGGTACTTGCCAGTTTTGGCATTGTGCAGGCTTTCAAGGCAAGGTGTGGCGGAGCCGAGCACAACAGGCACATTCTCTTCATGCCCGCGCATAACCGCCAGATCGCGGGCGTGATAACGGAAAGAGTCCTGCTGTTTATAAGAGGCATCATGTTCTTCATCGACAACAATAATGCCGAGTGACTTACACGGCGAAAAAAGAGCGGATCGGGTACCAATAATAATGGCGGCTTCATTATCACGGGCAGCCAGCCAGGCGTTGAGGCGCTCGGTGTCATTAAGCCCGGAATGCATCACTACAACGGGTACATTGAAGCGGCGTTTGAAACGGTTGATGGTTTGCGGTGTTAAGCCAATTTCGGGTACCAGAATGAGCGCTTGCTGGCCGCGTTTTAGCACAGGCTCCAAGAGGTTCAGGTAGACTTCCGTTTTCCCCGAACCGGTGACGCCCTCTATTAAATAGCAAGCAAATTCCGGATTGGCATTGATAGTTGCAACCGCCATGGCCTGCTCGCTGTTAAGCCTTGGTTTGTCTTCCACTACCTCATAACGCTGTTGCCAGGGCTTGACGCTCTGCTCTTTCACCGCTTCAATCCAGCCTTTTTCTTCCACTGCTTTGAGAATGGTGGCGCTTAAGTCTTCTTCGAGCAGATCGCTATGTGTCATCGCACCCTGGCGTAATAAGGTTAAAGCGCGTGCCTGTTTCGGCGCCCGGGTGAGGGCTGACAAAGGCTGTTCTTTCCCGGCTTCTGTCAGTTGCCAGCACTTTTCACGGTCTTTGACCGCAGGCTTGCCTTTTCGCAGTGCACCCGGCATGACAGTCGCCAGTGCATCACCCAATGGATATTGGTAATAGCGACTTGCCCAGTTCAATACCTTATATAAAGAGGGTGTCCATAGCGGGGTGCTATCCAAAACCACATTGATGGGTTTGATTTGCTCGAGCGGAAATTCTGAGGTGTTGGTCAATGCGACGACAATGCCCACTTTATATTGCTTACCAAACGGGACACGCACGCGACCACCCACTACCGGCATTTCATTAGCAATGCGATAGTCGAAGGTTTTATGAAGCGGAACGGGCAGCGCCACCTGAGCAATCGTCGGGGTCATTGTACGATAAGGTCTTAGAATTCAAATAAGGTTGGCGACAGTGTACCCATGCTGCTGGCGGGCGAAAAGTACAGGGTGAATATTCTTTGGCACTGTCCATTGAAAGTACATGGAAATGAATTGAACAAAAAAGTTGCGATCGCAGGTCACCTTGATTAAAATCCGCGCCTTACAAACAGTTTGTTAACGACGTGTGGTGCCCGATAGGCTCGGGAGAGCGACACGGCCTTAGATAAGAGGTAATCCCTATGAAAGCTGGTATCCATCCAGAATACGCTGCAGTAACTGCAAAATGTTCATGTGGCAACACTTTTGAATTCAAAACGACTCTGGGTAAAGACATCAACCTGGACGTATGTGACAAGTGTCACCCATTCTACACTGGTACTCAGCGTGTAGTTGACACCGGTGGCCGTGTTGACCGCTTTAAGAAACGTTTTGGCGTTCTTAGCAGCAAGTAATTGCGAATTGAATAAAAAAGGGTGCGTAAGCACCCTTTTTTTGTTGCCTGATACAGCTTGTAAGACCTTTTACACCCTTCAGTATAGGTAGACTATTACAGTTTATCCAAGCGAGTTTTGCCAACTTGGTTCAATCCTTACTGGCTCTGGCTTTCGCGCTGCGTTAACATTTTAAATTCCTTTATCTTCCACCCAATGACCTGAAAGTGTCATAAGAAATAACGACACTTGTCTTTTATTTGAGTCCGCTAAACTCAATAGAGGGATAATTCATTGCCTGTGTGGAGATACAGGCAATGAGCGGGGATATGCAACCTGGATGAACATTGGAATGCGCATATTCCCTCACTTGCTGATTGTAATGCCCAGCTTGCGGGAAGGCAGTCAGCAAGATAATGGGGCAGGCAGAGGGCCCTTTATTATATTTAGCCAATAACAATTATAGTCAGGAACAATACATGTCTGAAGACAAACGCCAACAGGCGCTGGATTATCATGAGTTTCCAGTGCCGGGCAAAATCTCCGTAGAACTCTCCAAACCCGCTGATACGGTAGAAGATCTGGCGCTGGCATACAGCCCGGGTGTTGCCGAACCGGTCCGAGAAATCGCACAAGATGCCGACAATGTTTATAAATACACTGCAAAAGGCAACATGGTTGCAGTGATCTCAAACGGCACCGCGATCCTCGGTCTGGGCAACCTTGGCCCGCTGGCATCCAAGCCGGTGATGGAAGGTAAAGCACTGCTGTTCAAACGCTTCGCTGGACTCGACTCCATCGACATTGAAGTGAAACACCGCACTATCGAAGAGTTCGTCGATACGGTCGCGAACATTTCCGACACTTTCGGTGGTATCAACTTGGAAGACATCAAAGCACCAGACTGCTTTGAGATTGAAAAGCAGCTCATCGAGCGCTGTCATGTACCGGTATTTCACGATGACCAACACGGTACCGCGATTGTGACTGCAGCAGGTATGTTGAACGCGCTTGAGCTTCAGGGCAAAGACATCAAAGAGTCAGTCATCATCTGTCTGGGTGCAGGCGCTGCTGCGGTTGCGTGTATGGAGCTGCTCATCAAATGTGGTGCACAGCGTGAGAAAATCTACATGCTGGATCGCAAAGGCGTGATTCATACCCGTCGTGATGACATCAATGAGTACAAGCAGCTATTCGCTAACAACACCGACAAGCGTACGCTGGAAGACGTGATTGAAGGCGCGGACATTTTCCTCGGCGTATCCGGACCGGATCTGTTGCCAGCGGAAGCGCTGAAACTGATGGCGGATAAGCCAATCGTGTTTGCGTGTTCAAACCCGGATCCGGAAATCAAACCGGAGCTGGCACACGAAGTGCGAGATGACCTCATCATGGGTACCGGTCGTTCCGATTACCCCAACCAGGTAAACAATGTCCTTTGTTTCCCATTCATTTTCCGTGGTGCACTGGATGTTCGCGCCAGCCGCATCAACGACGAAATGAAACTGGCAGCGGTAGAGGCAATTCGTGCGCTGGCGAAAGAGCCGGTACCCGAGGGTGTATTAAAAGCGGCACGCGTTGATAAGCTACAATTCGGTAAGGAATACATCATTCCAAAACCGATGGATCCACGTTTGCTGCCACGCGTAGCTAAAGCTGTTGCACAAGCAGCAGTGGATTCAGGTGTTGCGCGTATTGAAATGCCAGAAAATTACATGGCAGATAAAGAAGCTTAATTGCCGCTTTATCTGAATGAAAAAACCAGCCGATCGGCTGGTTTTTTGTTTGAATATTTTCGCAATACTAACGAAATCAATACTCTTCTTCGTTAAACTCTATACCAAGCTCTTTCATAATGCGCTTAACTTCGGCAGGCACACTATCGCTTTTGTCCTTGCGAATATCGTCGTCTGTTGGCAGTGGTTGACCGGTGTAGGCATGAAGAAATGCTTCGCACAGCAATTCACTGTTTGTGGCATGGCGTAGATTGTTAATCTGGCGACGGGTACGCTCGTCGGTCAGGATTTTAAGCACTTTCAGCGGGATAGAAACGGTGATTTTCTTGACCTGCTCTTTCTTTTTACCGTGCTCGGCGTAAGGGTTAATATATTCGCCATTCCAGTCTGCCATTGTTCACCTTCTGTAGCAGTTTAGGGTCTAAAATCGCTGCCAACGCGGGAAACAAGGTACCCAAGTTGGATGAACCCCAAATTCTAGCGATATTAACTGCTACATGTAAAGACATGTAGACGTCTAGAAGTGTTGACGTCTCTAGCTTGAAAAGGTTAAGGTTGACCAAATACCAATCAGGTCAACGACAGACCTAAGATTGAGCTGAATACGATCATTTTTTCACAGGGAAGCACGCCATGAGCGACAAGAAGTCCGCAACCATCGCCGTCCGCACCGGTATCACTACAGATTCACAGCACCACGCCGTTGTGCCTCCACTGTATCTTTCTACCAATTACGAATTCCCTGAGTTTGGGGAAGTGCCCACTTATGATTACGCCCGTGGTGGTAATCCAACCCGTTCTTTACTGGAAAAAGCGCTCGCCGATCTGGAAAACGGTGCTGGCGCGGTAGTGACCAACTGTGGCATGGCAGCAATTAACCTTCTGCTTTCACTGGTTACTCCTGAAGACCTGATAATCGCGCCGCACGATTGCTATGGGGGAACTTACCGCTTGTTCGATTCCCGAGCGAAAAGGGGCGCGTTCAAGGTGGAATTTGTTGACCAGACTGACGCGGTTGCGCTGGAAGAGGCATTGGCGAAGAACCCCAAACTGGTGTGGTTGGAAACGCCGTCCAACCCACTGCTGCGCGTGGTTGATATCGCTGCGATCTGTGAAAAAGCCAAAGCAGTTGGTGCATGGGTAGGGGTCGATAACACCTTCCTGTCTCCCGCTTTGCAGCAGCCACTAAACCTGGGTGCGGATTTCGTGGTGCACTCGACCACCAAATTTATCAATGGTCACTCTGACACCGTAGGTGGCGTAGTGGTGGCAAAAGAAGTTGAGCTTTATGAAGAGCTGAAGTGGTGGGGTAACTGCATTGGGGCAACCGGGAACGCGTTCGATAGCTACATGACATTGCGCGGTCTTCGTACTCTGAGCGCAAGAATGCGTCAACATGAAGAAAACAGTGCAGAAGTGTTGGAATGCCTCAAGCAAGAGCCGCTGGTGAGTACTATCTACCATCCAGCGTTGCCAGCCCATCCGGGCCACGAGATTGCGAAGAAACAACAATCAGGTTTTGGCGGAATGTTGAGCTTTGAGCTTAAAGGCGGTGAAAGTGAGCTGAAACTTTTCCTTTCCTCCCTTAAGCTGTTCACTTTGGCCGAATCATTGGGTGGTGTGGAAAGTCTAGTGACGCATCCTGGCTCAATGACACACCGTGCCATGTCGGACGAAGCGCAGGCGGAAGCAGGTTTGGCGGCCACCTTGCTTCGCCTGTCTATCGGCTTGGAAGACAAATCTGATTTGGTCGCTGACCTCAAACAAGCATTCGATAAAGTCAGAGAGAGCCAGCAATGAGCGCGGTTGAAGTCGTATCCCCTCAGCAGTCGCAGTCCCGTCAGTTACATAAGTTTGGCGGTAGTAGCCTTGCTGATCCTGATTGTTTCCGTCGTGTTACGCGTATTCTGGCGCAATACAGTGGTGAGACAGACATTATCGTGGTGTCAGCCGCCGGTAAAACTACCAACCGTCTGATTGAATGGCTGGATTTGCTCAGCAAAGATGGTAGGCTGGCCCATGAAACGCTGCAAACTTTACGTAAATACCAGCAGGATCTGATTGAAAACCTGATTGAAGGTGAGCAAAAGCAATTGCTGGTGGATGCACTGTATGAAGACTTCAGTGTGTTGGCGCAGACTGCAGAAAACCTGCTGACTGATGCACAACGCGCTTGGGTTCAGGGCTTTGGCGAAGTCTGGTCAGCGAGGCTATTGTCAGCACTTTTAACCCAACTTAAGCTGCCGGCCGTGAAGCTCGATTCCCGCTCATTCCTGCGGGCAGAACGCGACGCACAGCCAGAAGTGGATCGTGCGAGCTCTTGGCCACTTTTGAAAGAACAACTGATTCAACATACCAAACGCCGGATTGTGATCACTGGCTTTATGGCGCGTAACACCAAAGGTGAAACTGTGCTGCTTGGGCGCAATGGCTCGGACTATTCCGCAACCATTATCGGTGCGCTGGCGGATGTCAGCCGCGTGACCATTTGGAGTGATGTGGCTGGTGTGTACAGCGCAGACCCGCGTATCGTCGGTGATGCCTGTCTGCTGCCGCTACTGCGTTTGGATGAAGCCGCCGAACTGGCTCGTCTTGCTGCGCCCGTGCTGCATACCCGTACGCTGCAGCCAGTGGCGCAAAGCTGTATTGACCTGAATCTGCGTTGCAGCTATGACCCAGAGTCAGGTTCAACCCGTATTGAACGTGTTTTGGCATCTGGTCGTGGTGCGAAAATCATTACTTCGTTGAGAGATGTCTGTCTACTTGAGCTGGACGTGCTCCGTTCGCATGACTTTGAAACTGCGCGCCGTGAAATCGAACGCCTGCTGACCCGAAACCAAATCCAGCCATTGGCATCATCATTCAGTGCTGACCAGCATCGTATCCAGCTCACCTATACAGGCGAAGTGGTCAACAGTGTATTAGAACAACTGCAAAACGCTTGTATTCCTGCAGACATCCGCCTACGTGAAGGCTACAGCATGGTCGCAGCGGTGGGCGCAGGTGTCACAGCGAACCCTGTGCATTGCCACGGCTTCTATCAACAGCTTCGCAACCAACCGATCGAGTTTATCTGTGAGTCTGGAAGTGGTCTCAGCATCGCGGCGATTTTGCGTAAAGCGAACACATCGGCGTTGGTGTCAGACATTCACCGTGCTTTGTTCCAGGCTCAACGCCGCATTGGTCTGGTACTGTTAGGCAAAGGGAATATCGGTAGCCGCTGGCTGAACCTGTTTGCGGAACAAAAAGTGGCACTCGAAAAACGCCATGGCATGAGTTTTGAGCTGATTTCTGTGCAGGACAGTGATAATCAGTGGGTCGATTTCGACGGCATTGACGCTAATACAGTGATGACCCGTTTTGATGAAGTTGCCAAACCCTATGAGGGGAGTGGCTGGCTGACAGCACTGCTCAACCATCCTTACGATGACATCGTGGTGTTGGACGTGACAGCGAGTGCACCGCTGTCTCTGCAATACACGGATCTGGCCGAACACGGCTATCATCTTATATCTGCTAACAAAGTGGCAGGCTCCGCGAGTGGTGAGTTATATCACCAGGTTCAGGACGCATTTGCGAAAACTGGCCGCTTTTGGTTGTATAACGCGACGGTAGGTGCTGGCCTGCCAGTAAACCACACTGTGCGAGACCTTCGTGAAAGCGGCGACCAAATTATAGCGCTATCGGGTATTTTCTCTGGAACGCTGTCCTGGCTCTTCCAACAGTTCAATGGTGAAATTAAGTTCAGCGAGTTGTTGGAGCAGGCGTGGCAGCAAGGTCTGACTGAGCCAGATCCTAGGGAAGATTTGAGTGGTGCGGATGTGATGCGCAAGCTTGTGATCTTGGCACGTGAATCTGGCCTCGATGTTGAGCCAGAGCAGGTTGAGGTACAGTCTCTGGTACCTGAATCACTTTCTGCGTTGTCGTTGGATGCATTTTTAGATAACAGCTCTCAGCTTGATGAGGCGCTCGAAGATTGGCTTGAGCAGGCGAAAAAAGAGCAGGGCGTCCTTCGTTATGTGGCAAGGCTTTCCCGTGATGGCAAAGCGCGTGTCGGTATCGAAGTGCTGCCTGAAGAGCATCCACTTGCCAACCTGCTTCCTTGTGACAATATCTTTGCTATTGAGAGCCAATGGTACCGTGAAAACCCATTGGTTATCCGTGGTCCAGGTGCGGGTCGTGATGTGACCGCAGGAGCTTTGCTCTCTGACTTGAACCGCATCGCATCATTGTTGAAATAGTCGGAAAGTGAAGGGAAAAAGCGGAGCTGGGTCTCCGCTTTTTTGTACCCTATGTATTCGGGCAAAGTGTGCACGCCAATTTTTGACTGCTGTGCTTGAGAGACTTACATGATCAACATGAATAAAATTCAAGTTAAGTAAGTTGACTTTAAATTGTTCGCAATTCAATATCTAGACATATAGACGTCTAAATGGATGTCAGCTTTAAAGGATTTTTTCGGTAGAATGTTGCCGAGGTAGGGAGACGTTATGGGATACTCACACGCCAGCCATTTGGATGCACTTAATCAAAACCTTTCTGATTTGAACGGCGATATTAACGTTTCGTTTGAGTTCTTCCCACCAAGCTCTGAAGCCATGGAACAAACCCTTTGGGCTTCGGTGCAACGCCTGAAAACCCTTAAACCTAAATTTGTCTCGGTCACTTACGGTGCAAATTCTGGTGAGCGGGACCGCACCCACGGTATTGTTAAAAGCATTAAGCAGGAAACGGGCATTGAAGCTGCGCCCCATCTGACGTGCATCGATGCGAGCCGTGATGAGTTGCGTGAAATCGCGCGCGACTACTGGAACAGTGGTATTCGCCATATTGTTGCTCTGCGTGGCGACCTTCCAGAGAAAAGCCAGAAGCCCGATATGTATGCGGCGGATCTGGTTGAGCTTTTGAAAGGCGAAGCGGATTTTGATATCTCTGTTGCTGCTTACCCAGAAGTTCACCCTGAAGCGAAAAGTGCCCAAGCAGATCTGATCAACCTTAAGCGCAAAGTGGATGCAGGTGCAAACCGAGCTATCACCCAGTTTTTCTTTGATGTGGAAAGCTACCTGCGCTTCCGCGACCGCTGTGCTGCAGCTGGCATTGATGTTGAAATCATCCCAGGTATCCTGCCCGTGTCTAACTTCAAGCAGGCGTCAAAGTTTGCCAACATGACAAATGTGCGGATTCCAGCATGGATGCACAAGCAATATGAAGGTCTGGAAGATGATGCAGTGACCCGTCAGATGGTAGGTGCGAGCAACGCTATCGACATGGTACGTGTGTTAAGTCGTGAGGGTGTGAAGGACTTCCACTTCTATACGTTGAACCGTGCAGAGCTGACTTATGCACTTTGCCATACGCTGGGTGTTCGCCCTACCGTATAAACTAAGGTTCAATGAGTCAGAAACAAAAAACCGTCGCAATGCGACGGTTTTTGCTTTCCGGAAAGTCCCTAATGAGCTGCGACTTTCTTGCCCATCGACATGTTTTCCATGGCGTTGAGTTCAAACAGGACTTCCTCTGCCCAGGTCAACCATGCTTCCTTGCGAAGAATGTTGCGGCGCAGTGTCAGTCGCTCCAAACGGCCTTCACGAGTCAGCAGAGCGGTGTCAGCATAGCTACTGCGCTCCATGTCTCGGTACTGACTTAGCTGCAAGCGGCTTTCGTCCATGAGTGCGTGCATGTGCTCGATCATTGGGGTGGGGTCGAATATGCTGCACGTTAGAAGTTTTGAAGAAACCTCGTCACGGTCAGTGGGATGTTTGGCCGGCATCAAGAACCACTCATAGAGGCTCTGTCTGCCGATGTCCGTGATAGAGTAGACTTTTCTGTCCGGTTTACCATCCTGCGGTTCTAAACGGCAACTCACTGCGCCCATATCGGCAAGTTTATTGAGTTCACGATAGACTTGTTGGTGGCTGGCTTTCCAGAAATGCCCGATAGCATTAGAAAACTCTTTGGTTATATCGTAACCAGTTGCATCACGATGGCTAAGCACCGTGAGTATTACGTGCGGTAGTGACATCTCTTCTATCCAAAATCTTAAAAGGCGATCCTTAGCCCTGGGATGCCGCTCTTTGGCGAATTTATTTTTTCCACAACACTGGACAGGATCGACACGTTTTTAGTTGCCGAACACACTTTGCCTCTTGCCAACAATGCACCGAAAATACGCGGTGCGAAAAGCTCAATGTGAAGACACTTAAACGGTTATTTATACTTCGGTGTTTGCCTATACCTTTGTCACGATAACGTCACGAACAGGCAAGAAAACATATTAATAACATTATTAATGCAACAACAATCGAAAAAGACTCTCGAAAAAAAAAAAAGGCTGCAACATGGCAGCCTTTCTTAATTTTGATTCAATTTCTCATTTATCCGGTATTTCGCATGCCAGCAGCAATACCTGCGATAGTGACCATCAACGCTTCATCCAGTTCAGTATTTTCTTCTTCTGTAGCACGTGTACGGCACAGAAGCTCAGCCTGAAGCATATTCAGCGGTTCAACATAGATGTTGCGCAGCCGGATAGATTCGGCGCCCCAAGGGTTCTGCTCCATCAAGTGGTCGCTGTTCTCAACCATTAGTACAGCTTTGATGTCTTGTGCCAAACGGTCGCGAAGCTCTTCACCCAGTCTCCAAAGGGATTCATCCACCAGTTTCTCGTCATAATATTGAGAAATAGATGGGCTGGTCTTGGTGAATACCATCTCCAGCATACCCAGACGGGTTGAGAAGAATGGCCACTCGCGACACATTTCTTCAAGGGATTTCAGGTGACCGTTATCGATAGAGAACTGAATCGCCTGACCGGCACCCAACCATGCTGGCAGCAGCAAACGGTTTTGGCTCCATGCGAAAATCCATGGGATTGCGCGAAGGCTTTCCACGCCGCCATTCGGGTTACGTTTAGATGGGCGGGAACCCAATGGCAGTTTACCCAGTTCCAACTCTGGTGTTGTCGCTCGGAAATAAGGAACGAAGTCTTCGTGACCACGAACGACGCCACGGTAAGCTTCACAGGAAACTTCGCTTAAGGTTTCCATCAGGTCGCGCCATTCCTGCTTAGGTGCTGGTGGTGGCAACAGATTCGCTTCCAGAATTGCACTGGCGTAGAGATTCAGGCTCTGAATGGCAACATCCGGCAGACCCAGCTTGAAGCGAATCATCTCGCCCTGCTCGGTCACTCGAAGGCCGCCTTTCAGGCTGCGTGGTGGCTGGGACAGCAGTGCAGCGTGCGCAGGTGCACCACCGCGACCAATCGAACCACCACGGCCGTGGAACAGCACCAGATCGACACCGGCGTCTTCACATAGCTCTACCAGTTGTTCCATCGCTTTATACTGGGCCCAACCTGCCGCCATCACACCCGCGTCTTTGGCGGAGTCTGAGTAGCCAATCATGACCATCTGGAAGTTTTGGATAAAGCCGCGGTACCAGTCGATACTCAGCAGTTGGCTGATCACTGACTTGGCATTGTTGAGGTCTTCCAGGGTTTCAAACAGCGGACAAACGTCCATGCGGAACGGGCAGCCAGCCTCTTTTAGAAGAAGGTGAACCGCCAGCACGTCAGACGCTGTGCGCGCCATCGAAATCACATAGGCGCCCAGTGCTTCTCGAGGCTGCTGCGCAACAATACGGCAGGTATCCAGCACTTCCTGCACTTCATCAGAAGGCTCCCAGTCACGCGGCAGCAGAGGTCGCTTAGAGCTCAGCTCACGGATCAGGAAAGCTTGCTTGTCCTGCTCGCTCCACTGGCTGTAGTCTCCCATGCCTAATGTGCGGGTCACTTCAGACAGCACATTCGCGTGGCGGGTGCTTTCCTGGCGGATATCCAGCTTAATGAGGTTAACACCGAAGGTGCGGATACGACGCAGCGTATCAAGCAGCAGACCATCAGCGATAATGCCCATGCCACATTCATGTAGCGACTGGTAGCACGCGTGCAGCGGTGTCCAAAGTTGATCAACGTTGGTCAGAATGTCTTTTTCATCACTGCGACGGCCATGGATTTGTGCATCCAAGTAATCCAGGGTATTGGTCAACGTCTGACGCAGCGATTTTAGAATTGCACGGTAAGGTTCGTGCTCGTCACCTGCCATTGCTCTGACGACATCATTACAACGGGTCATGGACAGCTCACTGATGAGCTCCTGAATGTCACCAAGGTAAAGGTCGGCCGCTTTCCAACGGGATAGTAGCAATACTTCGCGGGTGACCTCAGATGTCACGAATGGGTTACCGTCGCGGTCACCGCCCATCCAGCTCGAGATCTGGATTGGCGATGCTTCAACGGTCAGGCCGCGGCCAAGGTGGCGCTTCATCTTCTGGTCAAACTGACGCAGGAATTCCGGTACCGCTTGCCACAGGCTGTTTTCAATCACGGCATAACCCCATTTGGCTTCATCAAGCGGGGTTGGGCGTTGCTTACGGATAACGTCAGAGTGCCAGGACTGGGCAATAAGCTGCTCCAGGCGAAGTTCTGCTTTCTCTCGCTCGCTTGAAGAGATGTCTCCCAATTCGAGGTTAGACAGACACTTGTTGATTTGAACCAGCTTATGAATGGTTGTACGACGCGCAATTTCAGTTGGGTGGGCTGTCAGTACCAGCTCGATCTTGAGGTCATCAACGGCCTTGTCGCGTTCGCTGTCTGAGACATCTGCACTGTGGAGGCGCATAAAGAGATCATCGAGTGAGTCTGGATTACAAACTTGCTCTTCACAATGACGCGAAACAGAATGGTATTGCTCTGCGATATTGGTGAGATTGAGGAATTGACTGAATGCACGTGCTACTGGTAGCAACTGATCGTTTGGCAGGTTTTGCAATACATCGATCAGTTTGGCGTGATCATCTTTATTACCCGCGGAGGCAGATTTAGAGAGTTGACGGATCTCTTCTACCTTGGCCAGCAACGCTTCACCATGGGCATCTTTAATGGTGTTACCCAGCAGGTGGCCGAGCTTACTGACGTTGCTCTTTAGAGCGTCGTACTTTTCATTCATAAGGCATCCGTTTCGTAACTTTGTTACATCCTAGTTGCAATCGTATGGCTCAATCTAGCCAATGAGTGGCATAAAGGTCAATCACCCATAGTGTTATTTCATCGCATTTCTTTGCCTATCCCTTGAGCAATATGGCATTAAGGTAGTTGTAACAAAATTACATTCAAACTGAAGAGTAGGGGCGAAAAGCGCAGCCTGTCGCAGGTGGATAATTTTATTTTAAACAGACTGTTGACATTAGTCATTTATCACGCTAAAAATCACATATAAATTCACTTAAAATGAATAAACAATTATAATTCGCCATAAAAGCTCATGGAAGCAGCGAAAAGGTACGATACGAATATGGATAAGTTCTCAATTTCCCTTCTCCAGCGACGACGCCGACGTTAAGTAACGTTGGGCGTATCTGCCCCTCCTGCAGCTGAGCGAGCTGAATGTTCCATCATTCAACCCAAAGAAATAAATGGATTCTTCATGTTAAAGACAGTGATCGTCGGTGCAAGTGGATACACAGGTGCCGAGCTGACCAAAATGGTATTTCTTCACCCTGAACTTGAGTTATCAGGCCTGTATGTCTCTGAAAACAGTGTGGATGCGAACAAATCTATCGGTGATTTGCATGGCGCACTAAAAGGCTTGGTCGATCTACCACTTCAACCACTTAAAGATGTCAGTACTGTCGCGAAAGCTGCAGACGTGGTGTTGCTGGCAACAGCTCATGAAGTCAGTCACAACATTGCACCAACCTTCCTGTCTGAAGGCTGCAAGGTCTTTGATTTGTCTGGCGCATTCCGCGTTCAATCTGACAGCTTCTATACCGACTACTACGGTTTTGAGCATCAATATAGCGAGTGGCTGGAAAAAGCGGTTTATGGTCTGGCGGAATGGAACGAGGCTGATATTGCGAAAGCCGATTTGGTCGCCGTGCCTGGTTGTTACCCAACTGCGTCACAGCTGGCATTGAAACCGTTGCTGGATGCAGGACTTATCGACACCCAACAATGGCCAGTGATCAACGCGGTGAGCGGCGTATCAGGTGCAGGTCGCAAGGCCTCAATGACCAATAGTCTCTGTGAAGTAAGCCTTCACGCTTACGGTGTATTCACCCACCGCCACCAACCGGAAATTTCTACCCACTTGGGTTGTGATGTGATTTTTACACCGCACCTTGGCAACTTTAAGCGCGGAATTCTAGCGACTATCACTGCCAAACTGGCAGAAGGCGTCAGTGAAACACAGGTAACAGAAGCGCTGGAAAAAGCATACGAAAACAAAACTTTGGTTCGTCCATTAGGCTCGGGTCAAAGTGCGAAGCTGCAATCTGTTCAAAACACCGGATTTTGCGATATTGGCTGGTCAGTGAAAGGCCAACACGTGATCCTGACATCAGCAATCGATAACTTGCTGAAAGGTGCCGCCAGTCAGGCGATGCAGTGCATAAACATTCGCTTTGGATTCTCGCCGCTCACGGCGATTGTGTAGGAGAGTGGCAATGAGTTTACGTCCTTTGGTAGTCAAACTGGGTGGTGCAGCGCTGTCTTGCACAGAGACTTTGGATAAATTATTCGCATCAATCAGCCAGTATCAGGCTTCTGCGAATCGCCAATTGGTGATTGTTCACGGTGGTGGCTACCTCGTTGATGACTTGATGAAAGCGCTAAACCTGAAAGTGGAGAAAAAGCAGGGTTTGCGAGTCACTCCAAAAGATCAGATCAATGTGGTCGCGGGTGCACTGGCGGGTACGGCCAACAAACTGCTGCAGGGCGAGGCAATCAAATGTGGCATTAACGCAGTTGGTCTGAGTCTGGCTGACGGCGGCTTATGTAAAGTGACCCAACTTGACCCTGAGCTTGGGAATGTGGGCAAGGCAACACCGGGCGATTCTTCCGTCGTACAAGCGATTTTGTCAGCAGGCGCAGTGCCAATCATCAGCTCTATCGGTATTGATGCTGAAGGTGAATTGATGAACGTGAATGCGGACCAAGCAGCAGTAGCAGTCGCGGCTGCATTGGATGCTGAACTGGTTCTGCTGTCAGACGTGAGTGGCGTACTCAATGGCAAAGGTAAACTCATGCCAACGCTTGATGAGAAATTAGCAGATGAATTAATTGAAAGCGGCGTGATCACCGACGGCATGATCGTCAAAGTGAAAGCGGCGTTTGAAGCGGCAAACGCACTGGGTCGTCCTATTCAGGTCGCGAGCTGGCGTTACCCCGAGAAGCTCGCTGAGATGTTCGGCGGCTGCAATATCGGCACCCGTTTCACGGTTTAAACAATACAGAATTTATTAGTCGTTACCGCCTGTACTGACCGTCAGAGCGGTGAACATGGAGAAGTTAAAATGAGCGATATCAAAAAGGTAGTACTTGCATACTCTGGCGGTCTGGATACGTCTGCGATCATTCCATGGCTGAAAGAGAACTATGACTGTGAAGTCGTGGCATTTGTTGCGGACGTGGGCCAGGGCGAAGAAGAGCTGGTTGGTATTGAAGAAAAAGCGATCGCATCCGGTGCGTCAGCGTGTTACATCGCTGACCTGAAAGAAGAAATGGTTGCTGACTACATCTACCCAAGCTTGAAAACCGGTGCAGTTTACGAAGGTAAATACCTGCTGGGTACGTCAATGGCACGTCCAATCATCGCAAAAGCACAAGTGGAATGTGCGCTGGAAGTTGGCGCAGATGCGCTGTGTCACGGCTGTACCGGTAAAGGTAATGACCAGGTGCGTTTCGAAAGCGCGTTTGCTGCACTGGCACCGCAACTGAAAGTGATTGCACCTTGGCGTGAGTGGGACCTGCGTTCTCGTGAAGCCCTGCTGGATTACCTGGCAGAACGTAATATCCCTTGTACTGCAAGCCTTGAGAAAATCTACAGCCGTGATGCAAACGCATGGCACATCTCTACCGAAGGCGGTGTACTGGAAGATACTTGGAACCAGCCAAACGAACTTTGCTGGGTATGGACTGTGGATCCAGAGCAGGCACCTGACCAGTCTGAAACTGTTTCTCTGTTGATTGAGAAAGGCGAAGTAGTAGCGGTTGACGGTGAGCGCATGAGCCCTTATCAAGCGCTGACCACGCTGAACGAGAAAGGCGCGCGTCACGGTGTAGGCCGTATTGATATCGTTGAAAACCGTCTGGTGGGCATGAAATCCCGTGGCTGTTACGAAACTCCGGGCGGCACCATCATGATGGAAGCCCTGCGTGGTGTTGAGCAGCTGGTTCTGGACAAAGATTGCTTCGAATACCGTGAGGAGATTGGCCTGAAAGCGTCTCACCTCATCTATGATGGCCGTTGGTTCACGCCGCTGTGTAAGTCACTTCTTGCGGCAGCAGAATCACTGGCTGAGCCGGTAAGTGGTGAAGTAGTAGTGAAACTGTACAAAGGACAGGCTACAGTAGTGCAGAAGCGCTCGCTCAACAGCCTGTACTCCGAAGAATTCGCGACTTTCGGTGAAGATGACGTATACGATCACAGCCATGCTGGTGGCTTTATCCGTCTCTACTCGCTGTCGAGCCGTATTCGTGCGCTGAACGAGAAAAAACAAAAATAAACAGCAGCTGGAAGCAATAGAGTTTTAAGGAGAAGTAAGTATGGCGTTATGGGGCGGAAGGTTTAGTCAGGCAGCAGACACGCGGTTCAAGCAGTTTAACGATTCGTTGCGTTTTGACTATCGCCTCGCGGAGCAGGACATCGTAGGTTCAATTGCCTGGTCAAAGGCACTGCGCTCAGTGGGCGTATTGTCTGAAATTGAGCAGCAACGCCTCGAGCTTGCACTGAATGAAATCAAGCTGGCTGTGATGGAAGATCCAGAGCAGATCCTGCGCTCTGACGCTGAAGACATTCACAGTTGGGTGGAGCAGCAACTGATTGCCAAAGTGGGCGATTTGGGTAAAAAGTTGCACACCGGTCGTTCGCGTAACGATCAGGTCGCCACTGACCTTAAGCTTTGGTGTCGTCAGCAGGGTCAACAGCTTCTCCTTGCACTCGATAAACTGCAAAACCA
This sequence comes from Grimontia marina, assembly GCF_900060185.1. Classification (GTDB taxonomy): domain Bacteria; phylum Pseudomonadota; class Gammaproteobacteria; order Enterobacterales; family Vibrionaceae; genus Enterovibrio; species Enterovibrio marinus. Next base: position 57,155 of record NZ_FIZY01000009.1, read on the forward strand.
GATGGTAAAGGTCGCGGCAGAAAACCAGAACACGGTGCTGCCGGGCTATACGCACCTTCAACGTGCCCAGCCAGTGACATTTGCACACTGGTGTCTGGCTTACGTTGAAATGTTCGAGCGTGACTACTCGCGCTTGAGCGATGCACTGAACCGCTTGGACACCTGCCCGCTGGGCTCTGGTGCGCTGGCAGGTACCGCGTATCCGATTGACCGTGAAGCTTTGGCTCACAGCCTGGGTTTTCGCCGTGCAACCCGAAACAGTCTGGACTCGGTTTCTGACCGTGACCATGTGATGGAGCTGATGTCTGTGGCATCGGTGTCTATGCTGCACTTGTCGCGTATGGCCGAAGATCTGATTTTCTACAACTCTGGCGAGTCCAACTTTGTTGAGCTTGCAGACGCTGTGACATCAGGTTCATCCCTGATGCCACAAAAGAAAAACCCAGATGCGCTTGAGCTTATCCGTGGTAAGACGGGCCGTGTTTATGGTGCCATGTCCGCGATGATGATGACAGTGAAAGCTCTGCCGCTTGCCTACAACAAAGACATGCAGGAAGACAAAGAAGGGCTGTTCGACGCGCTCGACACCTGGTTTGACTGTATTGAAATGGCGGCGCTTTGTTTTGATGGCATCAAAATCAACAAAGACCGCACGCTGGAAGCGGCGATGCAAGGTTATTCCAACGCGACTGAGCTTGCGGATTATCTGGTTGCTAAAGGCATTCCTTTCCGTGAAGCGCACCATATCGTGGGTGTGGCTGTGGTCGCCGCCATTGAAAAAGGTTGTGCGCTGGAAGAGCTTTCTCTTGATGACATGAAGCAGTTCTCGTCAGTGATTGACGAGGATGTTTATCCCATCCTCACCATCGAATCGTGCCTTGAGAAGCGCTGTGCGCTGGGTGGTGTGGCGCCGAATCAGGTGGAATACGCTATTAGTCAGGCAGAAAAGCGTTTGGAAAAACGTTACTCGCCAAGCGTGAAAGTGCGTGGTGCGCGTCTTACTGACCTCGATGCGATTGAAGGCATGGTGGTTTACTGGGCGGGACTGGGTGAAAACCTGCCGCGTGAACGTAATGAACTGGTTCGTGATATTGGTTCGTTTGCGGTTGCGGAGCATCAGGGAGAAGTGACAGGTTGTGCATCGCTTTATGTTTATGACTCGGGTCTTGCGGAAGTGCGCTCTTTGGGTGTGGAAGCTGGCTGGCAGAATCAAGGGCAGGGCAGCGCGATTGTTCAACATCTGCTGAAAAAAGCGAGTGGCATGGCCATCAAGAAAGTGTTTGTGCTGACCCGTGTACCAGAGTTCTTTATGCGTCAGGGCTTTATTCCAACCTCTAAATCTTTGCTGCCTGAAAAGGTGATGAAAGATTGCGACCGCTGTCCACGCCTTCATGCGTGTGATGAAGTGGCACTGGAGTTTACCTTTGATCAGGACAGATTGATTGCTAAAGCTAACGTCGCTTAAACATGCATCGAATGAATAAAAACCGGCTTAGGCCGGTTTTTTTGTTTAGGTAAGTTACTCTTTTGGCTCGGGTGCATTCATCCGAAATGGCATCAAAATGAGGTGAAGTGATAGCAATATGGCGCTGGCACCTGCACCAAAGAGCAGGGTGATGGACTCAATCGATTTCGGTGTATCGCTGAACCCGACAAACCATATCGGCCACAGCACCAGATTCATCACCGCAAGCTGAATCATGCAACGTTTGCAGCGTCCGAGTTTGGCTCGGATGGTGAGAGAAGCGTCTTTGCAGAAGCGGCAGCTCATGAATAGTAAGCCTTAAAATATCAACTCGTTGCAGCCTACAAAGAAAAAAGCCCTCCGTAAAGGAGGGCAAATCATAAACCGAATCTTGGGGAGAGTCCGGTGTGCAAGTAAGGGGATTAACTTGTTATTGGAATCTTTTTTAACAGCCTGGACCGCAATCCAAGCAGTGTTTGATCATTTCAGGACCTAAGTGCAGTTTGGCGTTCAGGTCACGAAGTGCGGTACGCACACCTTCTTCAATCACCGGGTGATAGAACGGCATATCCAGCATCTGTGAAATGGTCATTTGGTTTTGGTGTGCCCAAGCCAGCAGATGCGCCAGATGCTCTGCATTCGGGCCCATCATCTCTGCGCCAAGGAAGCGACCAGTACCCTGCTCGCCATAAACGTGCAGCACACCTTTGTTTCGCAACATGACGCGTGAGCGGCCTTGACCTTCAAACGACACTATACCGGTTTCAAAACAGCCACAGGTGCCAAGACGTGCGGTGATTTCTTTGTAGGTTTCACCCACCATGGCAATTTGTGGGTCAGAAAACACGGCTGCAATCTTGCTTCGGCGCAGACCGGCTCGGATATCTGGGAATCGACCTGCGTTGTCACCAGCGATTCGACCCTGATCGGCTGCTTCGTGAAGCAATGGGATCTGGTTGCTCGCATCTCCGGAGATGAAAATCGACGCGACGCTGGTTTGCATGGTGTACGGGTCAGCCGTTGGTACACCGCGTGCATCGAGTTCCATGCCTGTGTTTTCTATGTCCAGCTTGTCGACGTTAGGGCGACGGCCGGTTGCTGCCAGCACATAGTCGACTTCCATGCGTTGTTCCTGACCTTGCTTGTCGAGGTAACGGATATGGACTTTCTCGCCTTCGTGCACCATTTCTTCGACTTTAGCGTCAGCGTCTAGGTAGAACTCTTCGTTGAAGGCTTTATCTGCGTAAGCCATCACGGTTGGGTCAGTTAACGGACCTACTTGACCGCCAACACCGAAGACTTTCACTTTTACGCCAAGGCGGTGCAGTGACTGACCCAGTTCAAGACCGATAACGCCAGGACCAAACACAGCGACAGATTCTGGCAAATCATCCCAGTCGAACACATCATCGTTCACAATCAGACGGTCACCCAAATCACTCCAAGGCACTGGCCAAGTTGGACGTGAACCTGTTGCAATGACAATGCGTTTCGCTTCAATACGGGTGTGGTCGTCCACAGCTAAAGTATTGTCATCGACAAACTTGGCATAACCGGCAATTTTGTCTTCCGCTGGGATTTCATCAACGCCTTCGAGCACAAAGCCAACGAAGCGGTCAAGTTCGCGTTTGACACGATCCATCACCTCTCGGCCATTGATTTTGATTTCACCTTGAGGGTATATGCCAAAGCCTGGTGCTTTTTCGATGTGGTGAACGGCTTCAGCAGCGGCAATCAGAAGCTTTGATGGCATACAGCCAACGCGCGCACAGGTCGTGCCATAAGGACCGCCTTCGATGATCACAACATTTTCGGTGTGTGCTTTGGCTGCGCGGTAAGCACCCAGACCTGCGGTTCCTCCACCAATGACAGCGACATCTACATTCAAGGTTTTCATTGTTATTCTCCAGCTAAATCCGGTGACAAGCGTCAATAAAGTTTGGAATTAAGTAGGGCAGCCTAAGCTGCCCTTTTCGGTGTTATGCGAAGTACGCTTCCAGCTCGTCGCTGCCACCGATGTGCTTACCGCCAATGAATACTTGTGGCACTGTAGCGCGACCGCTTATTGCTCGCAGGCTCACAGTGGTTGCATCCTGACCCAGCACAATCTCTTCAAACTGTAGCTTGTTGTCGATCAGCAGTTGCTTCGCTTTCGCACAGAAAGGACAACCTGGTTTGCTGAATACCGTAATTGATTCTTGCAGTTTATGGTTTGGTGCAATGTAGCCAAGCATGGTGTCTGCGTCAGACACTTTGAACGGGTCGCCCGGCTCGTTTGGCTCGATGAACATCTTCTCTACCACGCCGTCTTTCACCAGCATGCTGTAGCGCCATGAACGCTCTCCAAAGCCCAAATCGTCTTTCGCTACTGCCATGCCCATGCCGCGAGTAAACTCTGCGTTACCGTCAGGGATGAAGGTGATGTTCTCTGCGTCTTGGTCCGCTTTCCACGCGTTCATGACAAACGTATCGTTCACCGACACACAAAGAATGTCGTCAACACCGTGCTCCTGGAACACCGAATGCAGCTCGTTATAACGAGGCAGGTGTGTTGAAGAGCAGGTTGGAGTAAAAGCACCTGGCAGGCTGAACACAACCACCGTTTTACCGGCAAATAGCTCGTCGCTGGTCACATTAACCCACGCATCACCCTTGCGAGTTGGGAATGTAACGCTTGGTACTTTCTGACCTTCTTTGTTAATAAATTCCATGGTAATACCCCTTAAATAATTTTGTTTTCAGTTCTTTAATCCGGTGTTCCCGGTTGATGTGTATATATTAGAGGGAAAGAGGTGGATAGTTCTAATTGATTAGGTTTATCATTTCAATAAGTGAAATCTATCAAAGAGGTTCGGTGTGAATATTCGCGATCTCGAATACCTAGTGGCTCTATCAGAACATCAGCACTTCAGAAAGGCAGCGGAAGCCTGTTTTGTCAGCCAGCCCACTTTGAGCGGTCAGATCCGTAAGTTAGAAGATGAGCTTGGCGTGGTGCTGCTGGAGCGCACCAGCCGGAAAGTGCTGTTTACCGATGCAGGCATGCAGCTTGTCCGGCAGGCACAAAAGATCTTGATGGAAGTAAAAGTGCTGGAAGAAATGGCAAGCCAGCAGGGTGAAGAAATGTCAGGCCCACTGCATGTGGGCTTTATCCCTACCGTGGGGCCATACCTGTTGCCACATATTGTGCCAGCGGTAAAAGACGCTTTTCCTGAGCTGGAACTGTTCCTCCACGAGGCGCAAACTCATCAGCTCGTGCAGCAACTGGAAGAGGGCAAGCTGGATTGCATTATTCTCGCCTCGGTAAAAGAGACGGAGCACTTTAAAGAGATCCCACTCTATCTGGAGCCGATGCTGCTGGCGCTGCCGGAAGGTCATAAGTGGTCCAAGGCGGAAACTGTGCCGATGGACGACCTTCGTGGTGAAACACTGTTGATGTTGGCTGATGGGCATTGTCTTCGCGATCAGGCAATGGGTTTTTGTTTCGCGGCAGGGGCGAAAGAAGATTCACGTTTCCGTGCGACCAGCCTAGAGACGCTTCGCAATATGGTGGCGGCAGAGACAGGGATTACCTTGCTGCCGAAGCTTTCGGTACCGAAGAGTATGCACCGCGATGGAGTGGTGTATGTAAAAGCCGTAGACCCAGAACCACAGCGTTTGATCACGCTGGATTACCGCCCAGGTTCACCACTGCGTGCACGTTATGAGAAGCTGGCGTCTGTGATTTCGGAAGTAATGAAAGGGACATGTAACGCGATTGGTTAATCGAACCACAGATAAAACAAAGGTGCCAGATGGCGCCTTTGTCGTTTCTTATCTTTTTAGAAAAGTTCTTCGCCTTCCGACTCGTAGATATTCCCGCTGCTGGCTGCAGAAGAAACGTAGTCGGTTGGCTCGGTGCCTCTCTCGAAGTACTCGAACATTGAGCTCGCATCATTCTTGCGGGTCAGCAGGCCGGTGTCACGGTCAATACGGACTTTCACGATGTCTGATGGCACCATCTTGCGCTGTTCTGGGACATCGACCAATGCATCAACCATGAAACCTATCCAAGCAGGTTGCGCGGTTTTAGCCCCTGCTTCTGCACCGGAAATTTGGGCATTATCCAAGTTGGCATTGCGTGAGGTTTTACCCAATTCGCGTGAGTGATCATCAAAGCCAACCCATACTGTTGCGACCAGCCCCGGTGCAAAGCCACTGTACCACGCATCTTTGGAATCGTTAGTGGTACCCGTCTTACCGCCGATATCGCGTCGGTTCAGAGGCTTCTGTGCGCGCCAGCCCGTGCCGTTCCAGCCTGTACCCTGACGCCATTCACCGCCACCCCAAATATTTGCTTCCAACATTTCACGGGTCAGGAAAGCATTTTGCTCGCTGATCACCTGGGGTGCGAATTGTGGTTCGTTTTCCATCTCTGCGGTTTGCTCAAGCAGGTTTTCTTCTTCCTTAAGGTTTTCAGAATCCAGCTTGGAGACATTGTTGTCACAGTTCTCACGGCAAATGACCTGTGGATGCTCGGTATAAACCAGTGCTCCGAATGGGTCCTCCACCTTGCTGATGAAGTACGGCTTGAGGTAGTAGCCGCCGTTGGCGAATACGCTGAAGCCTTGCGCGACCTGCATTGGTGTCAGGCTACCTGCACCCAAAGCTAGGGTTTCAGAACGTGGCAGTTCTTCATGCTTGAAGCCAAAACGGGTTAGGAAGTCGATGGTTTCATCCAAGCCAACTTTGCGCAGCACACGAACCGCCATTACGTTTTTAGAGGTTGCCAGGCCGATACGTGCTCGGGTTGGACCTATGTAGGTCGGCGGTGAGTTTTTCGGACGCCACGCTGTGCCTTGGCTTGAGTCCCATTTGTTAATGGGGGCGTCATTGATCAAGGTGGCGAGTGTTATTCCTTGATCCAATGCTGCTGAGTAGATAAATGGCTTGATCGCAGAACCTACCTGACGGACGGACTGGGTGGCTCGGTTAAACTTACTGTGAACGAAGTTAAAACCACCAACCAATGCTTTGATCGCACCGTTTTCCGGTAACATGGCCACCATTGCGGTGTTGGCGTCAGGCACTTGACTCAGGTGCCATGCATCGTCGACCTTGCGCACCCAGATTTGCTCACCCACAGCCAGAATATCTGCTGCCTGTTTCGGCGCAGTGCCTTGGCGGATGTCAGTTTTATAACGACGCGCCCATTTCATCCCATCCCAAGGCAGGGTGGCGGTTTCGCCACTCTGTAGTTCAACTTCAGCTGTTTTAGCGTCAACTTTGATGACAACAGCTGGGTTGAGTTCACCATAGGTAGGTTGCTGTTTGAGGTGCTTGGCAATCTTCTCAGCATCCCATGGCTCATTACCGTCTTTCCATAGCGTTTCCACTGCACCACGATAGCCATGACGCTCGTCATAGGACAGAAGGTTATTGATAGCTGCTTTCTCAGCCGCGTTTTGCAAGCGAGAATCCAAGGTGGTGTACACCTTCATGCCTGACTCATAAACATCTTCACCGTACTGCTCAACAGCCCAGGCGCGTGCCATTTCTGCCATGTAAGGTGCATTCAGTTCGATTTCAGCGCCGTGATAGCGGGAAACAATAGGTTCGTTTCTCGCCTGCTCGTATTCAGAACGGGTGATATAGCCTTCATCCAGCATTCGCTTAAGCACCACATTACGGCGGTGGGTCGCACGTTCTACCGAATAAATCGGGTTCATTGTAGATGGCGCTTTCGGCATGCCTGCAAGGGTGGCAAGTTCACTAAGAGTAAGATCTTTAAGGTCTTTACCGAAATAAACACGTGAGGCTGCACCAAAGCCGTAGGAGCGGTAGCCCAGGAAAATCTTGTTAACGTAAAGCTCCATGATTTCCTGTTTTGTCAGCAATTGCTCGATGTGGATCGCGATAAATATCTCTTTGATTTTACGCATAATCTTCTTTTCGTTAGAAAGGAAGAAATTACGCGCAAGTTGTTGGGTAATGGTACTCGCACCCTGTTTGGCACTACCTGACATGGCGACCACGATAGCTGCACGGGTGATACCGATAGGGTCGATGCCCGGATGATCGTAGAAGCGGCTGTCCTCAGTCGCGATCAGTGCGTCAATCAGATCTTTGGGGATGTCGTTGTAAGTGACTGGAATACGACGTTTTTCACCAAATTGGGAAATCAGTTTTCCGTCTGCGCTGTACACCTGCATCGGGGTTTGCAGTTCAACATCTTTGAGTGTGGCAACATCTGGTAATTCCGGTTTTACGTAAACGTAAAAACCAAAAATTGTACCCACTCCAAGTAATATGCAAATTATTGCAAATATAAGCAGTCGCTTAATGAACTTCACTTGATATTTCCCGTAAGTTTTCAGTCGAGTCGTTCAAACAATTAGTGACCGTAGTATAAAGAGAACTGAACAAAAAATAACGAACCTGCGGAGAGAACTTTCAAAAAAGTTACTTGATGCTGACTTTTAAGAAGGTGGCATTTCAAATGTTTGCTGGAAAAACCGCTATGGGGATTGATATTGGCACGCATTCTATTCGTGCTGCCATGATCCAAAAACGTGGCAAAGCATTAAGGCTGCAGGCTCTCGTTGTTGCACCGCGACAATCCTCTTCTTCCTTAGATGACTCTCTTAAATTGGTAAAAACGCAGCTCCGAAAAGCGTGCGGTATGCCTTGGAACTGGCCTCAGGAACAGATCATGGGGGTTCCGCAAAGCAGTGTAGCAATGAAGAGATTCCCGACCGCACTCGATATCCCTGAACAAGAACAATACGTGCAGGTAGGGCTGCAACTGAGTGAGAGTTTGGGATTGCCGATGGACGAGCTACTCTATGATTTCCGCCCGTTGCCCGAAAATGACGGTGTTGAAGTTTATGCCTGTCGCAAGCCCATGTTGAAAGAGAAGCTGTCAGGATTGAAGGTCGCAGGCTTTTCACTATCGGTCATTGAACTCCAAACCCATGCTCTGATGCGTCTTTACAAGCAACATATGACGTCCCGACCTGATGCTGGTGCCTCTTTGATGGCGGATGTTGGGACGGAACGCTTACAAATCTGCTTGGGAGATGCAAAAGACGGACGCTTCTACCGCGAACTACCAGTGACATTCGAGCAAAGTGATTTAAGTACGGAAGACCTCAGGGCATATCACACCCAGCAACTTGCCGAGACGATTCAGCGCCAGTATCAATTGGCTTCCACTCAACTTCAGGGTACGCAGGTATCTACCGTTTGGTTATCGGGGGATGGGGCGAAAAATATCGATATTTTCAAACTGGAAAGTACGCTTGGTTGGCGGGTCAGGGCGCTGAACCCACTTCAGGGGTTGAGCTATTCGCCAAAGCTTGTCGATAGCCTAAATGAGTCGGCTGGTGCTTGGTCGACATCTATTGGACTGGCGCTGCGTGGAGTGATGGATGAATACTAGTATTAACCTACTTCCCTGGCGTGAAATGAATCGTCAGGCAACGCGCAGACGCTTTCTAAACAAATCTTTATTGGTCTTAATACTGGTTTCCTTGTGTGTAATTGGTGGTCGTTGGTTCGTTCACAACCAGCTCACCATGCAAGAGGCAAGAAACGCGCGCCTCCAGCAGGAAATCAATCAGTTGAATGTGACGCTCAGAGAGTTTGCCAAGCGCGAAGTGGAACGCGATGAGCTTCACCGTCGTCTGACCTTGGTCAACTCTCTGCAAAAGCAGCGCAACAATGCCACCTTGCTCTTCAATCTACTACCTCAAATTACACCAGACGGCGTGGTTTTGGACAAAGTGACGATGACCGCGGGGACTGTAACGATTGAGGGGCGCAGCAGGGACAACGCTAAGCTCGCCAGTCTACTCGCTTTGCTGGAGTCTGATTCTGGTGCCAAGAATGTGCAAATCCATTCCATCATCAACACTAGCGTGAAATCGTCTTCGGTCTCCAAGAACTTCCGTGCAACGTTTGACCTCACCGATTATATGACGCTCGATTTGCCAAAGGAGAACCACCATGGCCGCTGATTGGCGCGATTGGGAAATCGATGAAATCCCCGAGTGGCCAGCGACTGCGCAGAATGTGTTGTTAGGGATACTGGCCATTATTGTATTGGCGGCAGCAATATTTTTTGCTGTTCTTCCTGCTCAGCAAGAAGTTGAGCTCGCCAAACAAGATGAAACGCTACTTCGGACCCAATTCCGAATGAAGGCTGAACAAGTGGCAGCGCTTCCGAATGTCGATGTACAGGTTGAAGAACTTCAGCGTTTTTATCGTCACCTGACCAAACAATTACCTGCAGAAGATGAGCTCGCTCTGTTACTTGCTGGGATCAATGACACTGGACTTCAGTACAACCTCAATTTTGAAAAGCTGAACTGGAACAAAGGACAGCGTGTTGGCTGGTTGTATCAAGTACCTTTAGATATTGAGCTGACGGGGGAATATTCGGACATGGGCCAGTTCTCGGCTGCACTCGCTCGCTTGCCACGTATCGTCGCACTGCAGGATTTCTCGCTGTCACGTGAGAAGGATAAATCTGATCAACTGCGTTTCTCGGTAGGCGCACACACCTACCGCTATGAGAAGCAAGAGGAGGTGTCGCAATGAGATACCAAGTTGCGATGCTGAGCGTGATCCTGCTCTCTGGCTGTATGCATGAGCCCAAAACGCAAGACCTCGAACGCTTTATCGTCCAGACCTATGCGGCAGCGGAAGTGACAGCAACACCGCTTCCGCCTGAACCAACCTACTTCCCTACGCCTTTTGACCCGGGTATCGATACCGATCCTTTCGTACTGCCAATAGCCATGGAAGAAGAAGAGTTGGTGAAAGGGGATTGCTGGCAACCAGAAGACCTTCCCGGCAAAGACCCGCTTGAGAGCTACGAATTATCGTCACTTGAATTTAAGGGTGTGATTGGCCTGCCAGGGAGTTATTGGGCGCTGGTTTCCGCGCCGGATGAAAGTATTCACCGTGTTGGCTTAGGACGTATGCTCGGCAATAACCGGGGTCGCGTTGACAGTATTAGTCAACACACACTCTCTATCACAGAACACCTACCTGACGGACTTGGCTGTTGGCAGGTACGTAACGTTAGATTGGCACTCAACAAAAACTAAAAAGGGTAATTCATGATAAGCCTGGGGAAAGGATGCCGGCGTCTATGTCTGAGAGCGGTTTGTCGCAGCCTGATGGTGGTAGTCACGTTAGTGGCGGCACCTTGGTCGCTTGCGGCCAATCAGCTTCAAAATATCGACATAAAAGCAGGTGAGAATGGAAAAACGCTACTGACGCTTTCGCTTGAAGACAAGTCTGTGGTCACTAATTTCAATAAGAATGATGGCGCATTGTCGATCAGTCTGAAAGGGACATCAGTAGAAGACAATCTGGTAGGGGTTCGTAGCCTTCAGGATATCGGAAAAGCGACGGCCAAGTTGGAAGTCCAGCCAGTTGATGATGATGTTGAGCTGACCGTCCTAACGGAAGGGTACTTTGGCTATGACTACTACCAGAACAGTAATGTATTGACGGTGGAAATCTTCCCATTTGCCTCTCTTCCTTCTGCAAAAAAAACTAGTGCGGATAAAAATAAGAAAAACAAAAATATCTCCATCAATTTCCAGGATATTCCGGTACGTTCTGTGTTGCAGATGGTGGCCGAGCACAACGGCTTCAACCTGGTTGTATCTGATTCCGTACAGGGTAGTCTCACCTTACGACTGGATGATGTTCCATGGCAAAAAGCGCTACAGACTATTTTGAATGTGAAAGGTCTGGATAAGCGACAGATGGGGAACATTCTGCTTGTTGCACCAAAAGTAGAGCTGGATGAGCAGGAGCGCCTTGTACTTGAAAAACGTCGTCAGGAAAGGGAGCTGGCGTCACTGCGCTCAGAAGTGATTCAGATTAAGTATGCCAATGCCGTCGACTTGAAAGATATGATTGGTGGGGGGAGTAGTGGTGAAGAAGATGATGAAGGTATCAGTCTGTTGTCTGAGCGCGGGAGCATCGCAGTTGATCCCCGCACCAATTCGCTGGTGATCAAAGATCTGGCTGACAATATTGATGTTGTAAAAATGATGATTGAAGCGCTGGATATTCCTGTCGATCAGGTCGAAATTGAAGCACGCATCGTTACTGTCGATGAAGGAACGCTTGAAGAGATAGGTGTGCGTTGGGGGGTTAACAGCCAGAATGGTAATTTCACGACGGGTGGCTCGATTGAGGGTAACTGGCAGCATTCTGACCGGATAGATTTTGGTGCAGACAATGAGCCTGACGAGTTGATCCTGGATGACCTACTCAATGTTAATCTGGGAGCTGTCAGTCCAAATGCTTCAAGTATTGCTTTCTCCGTGGCGAACCTTGGCAAGGATTTGTTGCTCGATCTTGAGTTGTCCGCGCTGCAGGCCGAGTCTCGTGCTGAAATTATCTCCAGCCCTCGTCTTTTAACCACCAACAAACGCGCTGCCTATATTGAGCAAGGTACGGAGCTGCCTTATCTGGAAGCTTCATCAAGCGGCGCTGCGGCTGTGTCATTTAAAAAGGCAGTACTTAGCCTATCGGTGACTCCCCAAATCACCCCAGATAGCAGATTGGTTCTAGACCTTCAGGTCACACAGGACAAACCGGCAGGTACCGTCAAAGCTGGTACTGGTGAGGCAATGGCGATTAATACCCAGCGTATTGGTACACAGGTACTGGTGAATGACGGGGAAACCGTCGTACTTGGTGGCATTTACCAACACGAAATGATGGAAGGCGTGGATAAGGTGCCATTGTTGGGTGATATCCCAGGCCTTGGCCAACTCTTTCGCCGCAACTACGAAACCATGGGTAAACGCGAGTTATTGATCTTCGTAACGCCGAGGATTATGACACAGTAACTTAATGTAATTCATTCGGTTAGCATCACCATTAATCTGAATGTTTGCGAAGGGAGAGGGGCATGAAAAATGTAAATTTCTGGCCTTTTCTCGCCCTCTTGAGCATGAACTTGGAATTTAAAGGCGAGGCGGAACGCATTTTAAGTTGCCAAACGCCTGCCCGACCTGAGATAATTTTTGGTCTGATCACGAATATACTGTGAGGAATTTGGCGCCTCGGGCTTTCTGATAGCGAGCCTGCGGGCGGTGTTGTTTTCATTAACCGCGCGTAAACTGCTTAAAATGGCTGAAAAACGAAATATCTTTCTTGTAGGTCCAATGGGGGCTGGCAAAAGCACAATTGGTCGACACCTGGCACAACAACTACACATGGAATTTTTCGACTCTGACACTGTGATCGAAGAGCGCACAGGTGCAGATATTGCGTGGGTTTTCGATGTTGAAGGTGAAGAGGGATTCCGCGTTCGCGAAGAGAATGTCATCAACGACCTGACTGAAAAACAAGGTATCGTTCTGGCAACCGGTGGTGGTTCAATCAAGAGCCGAGAGAGCCGTAACCGTCTTTCTGCTCGTGGTATCGTGGTTTATCTTGAAACCACCATTGAGAAACAACTGGCACGTACTCAGCGCGATAAAAAACGTCCTCTGCTGCAAACTGAGCAGCCACGTGAAGTCTTGGAGTCACTGGCGGGCGAGCGTAATCCTCTGTATGAAGAAATTGCAGATTATGTAGTACGTACTGATGATCAAAGCGCCAAGGTAGTGGCAAACCAGATCATCGAACTGCTGGAAAATCACTAATCATTAAAGGAATTCCATGGAAAGGATTGACGTAAGCTTAGGCGACAGAAGCTACCCCATTTCTATCGGTACAGGGTTACTGTCCGATCCCGCGTATTTTTCTGAAGCTCTAGGACGTCGAGTGGTGGTGGTCTCAAATGACACCATCGCACCGCTTTATGCGGCCCTTGTTATGGATACCCTGAACAAAGCTGGCGGTGAGCCAGCTTTGTTGACCCTGCCGGACGGCGAGCAATACAAAACTCTCGATACCTTTAACACCATTAATACTTTCCTGCTTGAAGGTAATTACGGTCGCGATGTGCTGATTGTTGCCTTGGGTGGTGGTGTTATTGGTGATGTGGTTGGTTTTGCTGCCGCTTGTTACCAGCGTGGTGTGGACTTTATTCAGGTACCCACCACCTTACTTTCCCAAGTGGACTCCTCTGTTGGTGGTAAAACCGCAGTAAATCACCCCTTGGGCAAAAACATGATTGGTGCCTTTTACCAGCCAAAAGCCGTCGTTATCGATATCGATGTGATGCAAACTTTACCTCAGCGAGAGTTTGCAGCAGGGATGGCAGAAGTCATCAAATACGGCATCATTGCCGATCCCGAATTCTTCGTCTGGTTGGAAGAGAATTACCAACCGCTCAACGCCTTGGATGCAAATGCCTTGGTGTATGCCATCAAACGTTGCTGCCAAATTAAGGCAGATGTTGTGGCAGAAGATGAAAAAGAATCTGGTGTTCGCGCTTTGTTGAACCTCGGACATACTTTCGGGCATGCGATTGAAGCAGAGATGGGCTATGGCAATTGGTTGCATGGTGAAGCCGTTTCTGCTGGCACTGTGATGGCGGCGGTGACAGCAGTTCATCAACAATTACTGACCCAAGAAGATGTTAGCCGTATCACTTCCTTGCTCGAAAAAGCAAATCTTCCCGTGAAAGCACCCTCAACCATGGGCTATGATGCGTTTATTAAACACATGAAACGCGATAAAAAAGTGCTTTCCGGGCAACTTCGCTTTGTGCTGCCAACGTCGATTGGTACTGCAGAGGTGGTTGCAAACGTGACTCCTGAAACGCTTGCTGAGGTCATCAAGACACACTAAGCGGGTTTGTATATGACAGGCTCCCATGAAATGATTGCATTGGATCTGGATAGCCAGATCCAACTTTTATCTAGAATTCAATTTCTTACCAGATTTAGCTCCAACCTTGTTCAGGTCACTGGTGAGTCGGGGGCGGGCAAAACGTGGCTCAGTGAACGATACCTCGAAAACTGGGCAAACGAACCTATCCAATCTCTTCTAATCTGTAATCCAAGCCAGCAGGATGCCCAACATCGTGCCATTATTCTCAGGCAAATCGTGCGTGATGGTGTCTTCAATGAGCAGGATTCGATGCTACAAAGCCTTGATTACATGCTTGAAGGGCGCAGCGTTCATGCCTTGGTGGTGATTGATGATGCCCAGCGACTAAGTGCTAACCTGATTGCCGAGCTTTGGGCACTGGTGACTGAAGCGCAGCAGCGTGATAACTGGCAGATCAATATTCTGTTATTTAGTCTGCGTGGCAAGCTTAACAAATGGCTTCATAAAGTGTCCTATGGTCAGGGCGTGAAACCATTAGAGCTGGAGATCAGTCCGTTGGCTGATAATGAACGCGAAATGTTCATCGAAGTGATGATGGTTAGTCGTCAACTTGATGCTGCCCAAAGACGCGCGCTAAAACAAAAAGCGGCATCATTGCCTTCTTTACCCGGAGCCCTTCGTGGGCTGGAACAGCAGGAGACCGCTGCAATGGAAGAAAAGAAACGTCGTTCGCCCCTCCCTTTGATTTTGTTGGTGGTACTGCTGTTAGCATTGGGCGGTGGTTTGGTGTGGTGGGCGCTTAACTCGCAAGCCACGACAGAAGAAATGGCTGACTCTCCTTTGCCGGATGGCGTGAAGGAGCTTTCTGCCATTGTTGATGAGAAAGAAAAAGAAATGGCCGCTCAGCAGGAAGGGGAGGGAAGTGGTGAACAAGCCCTGAACTCCAATGCTGAAGTGAGTGATGACAACGTGGCCTTGCCGGATAGTCCATCTGTAGAGGGTATGACAGTAGGTCGCCGTGATGAAAATCGCCGTATCGTCGTGCCTGACCGTGTGGTCGATGCCATCATCGATGAGCAGGCTGTGGGAGGGGATGGTACTAACGCGGTTGAAGAGCCTCTTATCCCAGAATTGGTGCCGCCATCCGAAACCACAGTGCGTGTTGAATCAACACAGCCTGAAGCGACAGTAGAAGTTGTGACTGAAGAAACTGAAGCGCTTGCGCCATTGTCACCACCAGCATCAAATGCTGATGTCCCTTTGGCGAACCAGTTGTTATTGACGGTTCCAGAATCGCGCTATGCCCTCCAACTTGCTGCTTTACAGTCCAAACAGGCTGTGACTGAGTTCTTACAGGAATATGCGATTGCTGATCGCGCACTGGTGTATGAAACCCGCCGCAACGGCGAGCCCTGGTTTATGGTGCTGTTGGGTGACTACGCATCGGTAGCTGATGCGCGCCGCGCAGAATTGCAGCTTCCGGCGAATATTCAGGCATTGACGCCTTGGGCCAAATCTTTCGTTCAGATCCACAAAGAAATCGGACTGGTTAACTAACCCGCCTTGATGAAGACAGGGCACGAATTTACGCTGATTGATGGTTAAAAATGAGATACAATCCGCCACCTTTCGAGCAGCAGTGGTGGTGGATACACATTAATGAAAAAGCATCGTGCCTTTCTTAAGTGGGCCGGAGGTAAGTATTCTCTGGTCGACGATATCCGCAAGCACCTGCCGGGAGAAAAAAAGCTGATTGAGCCATTTGTTGGCGCAGGTTCTGTATTTCTCAATACAGACTATGACCAATATCGTCTGGCTGACATCAATCCTGATCTCATCAATCTCTATAATCTTCTCAAGCAGGAGCCAGAGCGTTACATCGAAGACGCCAAGCGCCTCTTTACGCAAGAGTACAACCAAAAGCCTGCGTACCTCGCTATCCGTGAAGAGTTTAACCAGAGTAAGGATCCTTATCTTCGTTCCCTTTACTTCCTGTATATGAACCGCCACGGCTTTAACGGCTTGTGTCGATATAACAAAAAAGGTGGCTTCAATGTGCCTTTTGGTTCTTACAAGAAACCTTACTTTCCTGAAGCTGAGCTCGAGTTTTTCTCTGAGAAAGCAAAGAAAGCGACCTTTGTGTGTGAAGGGTATCAGCAGAGTTTCAAAAGTGCCCGCCGTGGTAGCGTGATTTACTGCGATCCACCTTATGCGCCTCTGTCGACGACGGCCAACTTCACGACCTATGCAAGCGGCGGCTTCAGTTTGGACGACCAGGCATTGCTGGGTGAGTGGGCTCGTAAAGTGAGTATCGAGAAAAACATTCCGGTGCTGATTTCAAATCACGATACCGCACTGACCCGAAGCCTGTATCATGGCTCTCACTTCAATATGGTGAAAGTAAAACGCACTATTAGTCGCAATGGTGGTGGGCGTAACAAAGTGGATGAACTGCTGGCACTGTTTGCACCTGACGTATCAGAGCTTCTTTAATTTGGTGTGATGAGCGAAACCAAGCCCATTAACCCCAGCACAAACACAGCGACAAACACAAAACCGACAATGATATAAGGCACCATACTGGCTTGCTGAAAATCCCGTTGTCGGTTTTTGTCTGACTGCACGCCAAACATAGCCGCAAATACGCTTTTCACCACATCCGCCATGCCCACTTTTTCCTGCTTCGCTTTTTCGTTATCCATGAGTTATCTTCACCAGTCATGTTGATTAGTCCCAGCTTATAACAAGGTTAAGCTGGCCGTCTGTCCCAGCTTCAAAATTCAGAGGTTATGGTTTGAATCAGAGGATCTGATAAGACAGACGCCATGCGATCGGGTAGAATTGCGCCAAATTTCAGGTAATCGCTACGCCCGGCAAATGGGTACTTTACATTGAGGCTATAGGATGAAGGATTTTCTCATTGCGCCGTCGATCCTCTCGGCGGACTTTGCACGTTTAGGTGAAGACGTTGAACGCGTGTTGGCAGCAGGTGCTGACGTGGTGCATTTCGACGTGATGGACAACCATTATGTACCGAACCTCACCTTTGGTGCGCCAATCTGTAAAGCGCTGCGTGACTACGGCATTACTGCGCCAATCGACGTTCATCTCATGGTGAAGCCGGTTGACCGTATTATCCCAGATTTTGCCAAAGCCGGTGCCAGCATGATTACCTTCCACGCGGAAGCGAGCGAGCACATTGACCGCAGCCTGCAACTGATTAAAGAGCATGGCTGTCAGGCAGGTTTGGTGTTTAACCCTGCGACCCCACTGCACTATCTTGACCACGTGATGGACAAGCTCGACATGATTCTACTGATGTCTGTGAACCCGGGTTTTGGCGGCCAATCCTTCATTCCTGAAACCCTGAACAAACTGCGCGAAGTGCGTCGTCGTATTGACGAAAGTGGTCGCGATATCCGCCTCGAAATCGACGGCGGCGTGAAAGTAGATAACATCCGCGAAATCGCAGAAGCGGGCGCTGACATGTTTGTGGCGGGCTCAGCAATCTTCGGTCAGCCTGATTACAAAGCCGTTATCGATGAAATGCGCGCGGAACTGAGCAAAGTAGGAAAATAAACCGTGACGGTAAACTTTGACGATATCAAATACATTGCATTTGACCTTGATGGAACCTTGGTAGACAGCGTACCGGATCTGGCGGAAGGTATTCGCATGGCATTGGCAGATCACGACCTCCATACAGTGACCGACAATGAAGTGCGAAACTGGATTGGTAACGGTGCAGAAATCATGCTGAAGCGTGCCCTGAGCCAGAACGTGACCATCAAACCCGATATTGATGAAGCGCTCTATCAGAAAGTCCGTGAACGTTTTGACTTTCACTATGCCAATAACGGCCACGACAAAACCATCGTCTACCCGGGCGTAAAAGAAACCCTGGCTGAACTGAAAGCGGCGGGTTACACCCTCGGAGTTGTCACGAACAAACCTTATCAGTTTGTGCCAGAGATCCTGACCGACCTCAATCTGGCGCAGTTCTTTACTGATGTGATCGGTGGCGATTCCTTGCCAACCAACAAACCGGACCCAGAAGGCCTTTTTAGCCTGCGCGACAAGCACAGCCTGAGCAACGAAAACATGCTGATGGTGGGCGATTCGAAAAACGATATCCTCGCCGCGAAAAATGCAGGTTACGTTTCTGTAGGCCTGACTTACGGATATAACTATGGTGAGCCAATCAGCGACAGTGCACCGGAATTTGTCGCTGACCACTTCAACCAGCTTTTAACGGTTCTCAGCACCGAAAAAACAGCGTAAATTAAAGCTTCGACTATTTTCTCGAAATGACAGCCAGCAGTGATGCTGGCTGAATTGACTGACAGGAACAGAAAGAACATGAGTAATCCTACGACCAAACCCATTGTACTTAGCGGTGTTCAGCCATCTGGCGAACTCAGTATCGGCAACTACATTGGAGCTTTGCGTCAGTGGGAGCAGATGCAGGATGATTACGATTGCCAATACTGCATCGTAGACCTGCACGCGATCACTGTTCGTCAGGAAGCAGAAAAGCTGCGTGAAGCGACGCTGGACTCACTGGCACTGTGCTTGGCTGTAGGCGTAACCCCAGAGAAAAGTAACCTTTTCATCCAGTCTCACGTGCCTGAGCATGCGCAACTGGGTTGGGTTTTGAACTGCTACACCCAAATGGGTGAGCTGAACCGCATGACCCAGTTCAAGGACAAATCAGCACGCCACGCGGAAAACATCAACGCCGGTCTGTTTGGTTATCCTGTACTGATGGCGGCGGATATTTTGTTGTATCAAGCGAATCAGGTGCCAGTCGGTAACGATCAGAAACAACACCTGGAACTAGCGCGCGATATCGCGACCCGTTTCAACAACGTGTATGGCGAGGTATTCACAGTACCAGAACCTTACATCCCACAAGTGGGTGCACGTGTGATGAGCCTGCAGGATCCGACCAAGAAGATGTCGAAGTCGGATGATAACCGCAACAACGTGATTGGCCTGCTGGAAGACCCGAAAGCGATCGCCAAGAAAATCAAACGTGCAGTGACTGACTCCGATGAGCCACCACGAGTGCTGTTTGATATTGAAAATAAACCGGGTGTTGCCAACCTGATGGGCCTGATGTCAGTCGCGACGGGTAAAACCTTTGCTGAAATCGAAGCGGAATACGAAGGCAAGATGTATGGTCATCTTAAGACAGATACAGCCGATGCAGTGGTTGCGATGTTGGAGCCGGTGCAAACCCGCTATCAGGAATTCCGCGCTGATCGTACTTACCTGGATCAGGTAATGAAAGCCGGTTCAGAAAAAGCGTCTTCACGCGCTGCTGAAACACTGAAAAAAGTGTACGAAGCAGTAGGCTTTGTTGCTCGCCCATAATCATCGCTTAGAATATTGGAAAAAGCAGCAAGAAATCGCTGCTTTTTTTATTTTCGCTGCGATTTCCTCCACGTTCGCCTTCAATTCCTCCTCCTTATCGTAATTTTTGTTGTTATCCGAAATTGTTGATTTCTGAACGCTGTCCTAATTGTTGACTGCTATGTCAGCATTGATATACAAACTTGGGCTTCCCATCACGTAAATGACATGTCGACATGTTAAATCATTTGCAGTGTTTATGACTTCAATCGCAATAAGGACGGCAAATGAAGATCTTTACATGGAGCCCTTTGGCTCTGGCTCTCAGTGCAGCACTTCCTGCCAGTGCTGATATCATCATTACAGAATATGTCGAAGGTTCCTCTAACAATAAAGCTATCGAACTGACCAATACCGGGCTAGTGGATGCTTCTCTCGACAATCTCTCGCTCAGACTGGCTTTCAACGGTGCCACCAGCTTTGGTAACACGATTGCGCTTTCAGGCACTCTGGCGGTAGGTGAAAGTTATGTCGTTGCCAACAGCAGTGCGACAGCTGATGTTACCGGTGTTAGCCAGCAAACTACTGGTTCCCTCTCTTTCAGTGGCAATGATGTGGTGGCGTTGGTCGATGAAAATGACAATGTGCTCGACAGCCTTGGCCAACTCGGTAACAGCAGCAACTATGGCAAAGATGTCACGCTGCGTCGCATAGAAGGCAGCACCGGACGTGCAGATGCGTCTTCGGCGTTTGATGCCTCAGATGAATGGCAGTCTTTTGCTCAGAACACTTTTGATGGCCTGGGTTGCAGCGGCGTTGATGCCTGTGATGGCGGTGGTGGAGGTGGCAATACCTTCAGCTGTGAAGGCGAGACCCTTACACCGACTTACACAATTCAAGGCAGTGGCGATCGCAGCCCTCTGGTACCGGACGGTAGCTTTGAGGCAGAAGGTACTTATTACGTGGAAGGCGTAGTGACGGCCGTGACTGAAAGTCTCTACAAGGGTTTCTGGCTGCAGGATGCCGCAGGCGATGGCGATAGCGCAACGTCTGACGGCTTGTTCATCTTTACGGGCGATGCACCGCAGGGCATCGAGCTGGGTATGCAGGTCTGTGTAGCCGGTAAAGTGAAAGAATTCTTCAATCTCACAGAGCTGGATGCTTCTGACAAGCAGTGGGAAGTGATTGATACGGTCGGAGAACTGCCGGTCACTGAATTTGCAGTTGAAGAAGGCGAGTCCTTGGATGAAGCACTGGAACGCCATGAAGGAATGAAAGTGCGTCTGACGCAGGAAAGCGATTTGGTCGTCACCCGTAACTTTGGCTTCGATTACGACGCTTTCCGCAACAATATGGTGCTATCGCATGAAGCGCCAAACTTCAAACCGACCCAGCTTTATATTGCAGGCTCTGACGAAGCGGCAGCATTGGCCGCGGCCAATGACACTAACCAGTTGTTTGTGGAATCTGACCGCAAAGCGCCAGACGGTGTCGTGCCTTACTTCCCGGGTCTGGATGCTGAGCAAGGTTATATCCGTGTTGGCGATACCGTCACCAACCTTGAAGGTGTGATTGGTTACAGCTTCAGTGATTACCGTCTTGTGGTGACCAATGAGCTGGTGGCGAGTGACTTCGTGCGAGAAGAAGACCGCACCGCAGCGCCTGAAGCGTTTGCCGAGACTAACCTGAAAGTGGCCAGCTTCAACGTACTGAATTACTTCACCAGTGCGAGTGCCATTGGTGGCGATCTCAACGTGACCTGTCAGGATCAAGCAGATGCTGATGCTTCCCGTGGTTGTAACCGTGGTACCAAAGACGCCGCGGAGTTCGCGCTGCAGCAGGCGAAAATCGTCAATGCATTGACCGCCATGGATGCAGACATCGTTGGCCTGATGGAAATCGAAAATAACGGTTTCGGTGAAAATGGAGCACTGGCAAATTTGGTGACTGAGCTGAACGCCCAGTTTGCTGATGAAGCTGATCACTACGCGTATGTGACCCCTGCAGAAGCCGATTTGACCGAAGGTGCATTCCTTGGCAGTGACGCCATTCAGGTGGCGCTGATTTACCGTCCAGCGCGCGTAGAGTTGAAAGGTGATGCCATGGTGATCCGTATGCCTGAGCAACACATCAGCGGCGAAAGCCCTGACGGCGAAACCCGCCAGTTGGATAAATTCCAGCGCGACAGCCTGATGCAATCTTTCAACCTAAAACGCGGTGAAACCCTGTCTATTGCGGTCAGCCACTTTAAGTCGAAAGGTTCTGGTTGTTACGAGGATTGGGTTGCTGGTGAGTTTAGTGACGATCCGGCCGATCTTCAGGGGCGTTGTAATGAGTTCCGCGTTTCTGCCGCAGAAACGTTAGGTCACACTCTGGCAGGCGTGAAGGGCGATGTGATTGCGCTGGGTGATTTCAATGCCTATGCGCAGGAAGATCCAATGCGCGTGATGACCGATTACGACGCGAACACTGCTGAGCGTAAGATTGTGACTGCAGCAGGGACTTCAATTGCTGGTGAAACACTGGATGAAACCGCAAGAGAAGTGGGCGACGGTTTTGGTTATATCAACCTCGCAAGCTATACGCTGGGTGACGAAGCATTCTCTTATACCTTCGATGGAGAGCTGGGCAGTCTTGACCATGCGGTGGGTAATGCCAGCGTTCTGGAGAAAGTCGCTGGTGTGGAAGACTGGCATATCAACTCGGTGGAAAGCACACTGTTTGAGTATTCAGGACGCTTCACCGGCGATTTGGTCAAGTCAACCAACCCGTACTCGTCGTCAGATCATGATCCGGTGATTGTGAGCCTTTACTATCCAGACAAGCCACAGAAGTTTAAGCTTCGCTTCAAGAACAAGAGCATCTTCTGGGTTCAACCGACGGTGAACGGTTATGTAGATAAAGACCGCCCATGGCTACGTTGGAAAACCCACCGCAAATACACCCAAAAAAGTGATTTCCTGAAAGACTTTGGCGTCAGCTACGGCGACACAGTGGAACTGGGTTACCGACTCTGGGGGATTATTGACATTCCATGTGGAGAAGTAGCACTGGAAAAAAATACACGCGCAGTGTTTAAAAGATTCCAGTGTAAGATCAAATAAACTTCAACTTATCCAGCCACAGGCTCCCGCGGGAGCCTGTTTTTTCCACCCTTTTAATGGGTTGCCCGAAGAATCTAGACTAAGCTTTAGAGGTGTCTCAATATCAAGGCGATGTCTTGTATTTGTGATGTCATGTGTCGGGCACCCAAGCGTTTCCGGTTGTCTGGGCATTAGGGTCTGTTGACCTTTGGTGATGATTTTTGCAGCAGTTAGTGGGGACTTTATACAAGGCAGAGGCTTTGCTGTGTGGCTGGCCCACATGAGAAGCCGATAACGCAGGAGAAAGTTCCCACAAACGCTGCCCTAAGCGTTTTATGCTTTGTTGAGGTGTATTTGCTTAGAATAACTAGGCGGCACACACCTCGCCGCGCCTAAAACGCTTAGGGATAGAACGAAATTTAACCACCAAAGGTCAACAGACCCTAGTGAGGCATCACCTTTTTGGCTTCGGAAGCTTTCATGTCGATCATTGAATCATTGGAGATGTTTCTCTTGCCTACGGCGAACGAACAGTTTCTGCCGACGGGCTATATAGATCCATGGCTGCAGTTACTGGCAGCCATGGTGGCGTTTATTGCAGCCGCCATGAGCTTCATTCACCGGCCGCTGGAAAAGCAGAAATTGCCATGGCTGAAGATTTCGCCTGTGCTGGTGAATGCGCTGACCCTGACTGTCAGCATGTCTTTGGTACATGTTGTCAGTGTGACGGCCAGTCCGACTTACCAATCTCTTGGCTTCCAGCCTTCGTTGCTCTACCTGCCTTTGTTATTGATGTTCGCACTCAATTTCTCAGCCCTTCGGATGATCTCATTTGTTAAAAACAGCCCATTTCGCATGCTAATGGCATCGGGTCTCATCATGATGGCACTGATACTGCAAAATCTGATGGCATATACCGGGGTGAACCTTGCATCCATTTCCCAACTGGATGCGGCCATATACAGCCTTGCTGCGGTGATAGCGGGATTCTTGGTCACAGTGGCAATCTTGAGCCGGTTTGCCGCTAAGAAAACTGGGTTCTGGGACAAGAATCTGACCTCAGGCCTGTTGAGTGGAGCCTGTTTTACTGTGGCGTCGCTGATAATGGCTACTGCGTCAACTGAAACAGTGGTGCTGTCGCGTCAGCCTCTTCGTGATGAACCTTTTTTGTTTTCCATACTGGATGTGATGCTGGTTCAGGCTTTCTTGGCCATGTTCGCTATCGTGTTTAATCAACTGGCGAACGCTTGGCTTTGCAGTCATGCCGAAGCACGTTTGTTCAGTCAGCGCGAGGAGCAGTTGACGTCTATTCTCCAAACGGCGACGGAAGCCATCATTGCCATCGATCGAAAGGGGAATATCACCTATTTTAATCATTCTGCAGAGCGGATTTTCGGCTGGCACACGTCCGAAGTGCTGGGAAAAAATATACGCCTGTTGGTGACAGATGAACATCAGCATCGCCATGACATCTATATTCACAACTATCTGGAACGGCGAATGACGTCGGATATTGTTGGCTCGGTACGAGAAGTGATGGCTAAACGTCGAGATGGATCTGAGCTTCCTGTCAGACTTTCCATTGGACATCATGACTCACAAGGTCAACACGAATTCGTTGCCGTGATTTCGGATATTTCCGAGCAGCGGAGTATGGCCTGGGCGCTGCGCGAGAATGCCAAGCAGTACCGCGCGCTGGTCTCCAACTTGCCATGTATGGCTTTCAGAGAAATGACCGGAGTGACGCGCCATATCGTGTTCATCAGTGACGCAGCAAAGTCGCTTACGGGCTACAGCGCATCAATTCTGACCGGAGAAAATGGCGTCTCTCACTTTGTGGACCGTATCCACCAGGGTGACACCGCAAGCTATCGTAAAGTGCGAGAACTCGCCTCCCGTCGTCATGGGAAATATGATTGTGAATACCGCTTCCTGACCCGTGATGATGAAAAGAAATGGTTCTGGGAAATTGGACATAGTTATCGGGCAGAGGACGGCAGCACCTGGATTGACGGCGTCATTATCGACGTGACTGAAAAGCATGAAGCTGAACAAGAATTCGAAGAAAAGTTGCGTCTTGCCGAAAAAGCCACCCAGTCCAAAGCTTCTTTCCTTGCCAATATGAGCTATGAGTTCCGCTCGCCAATGAATTCCATTCTCGGGTTAACTGAGGTGCTGATTGAGGAAGCGAAAACCCCCTCACATCGCCATCATTTGGAGGTGATTCGCGAGTCCGGTAACAGTTTGTTGAAGCTTATCAACGATATTCTCGACACGTCCAAGTTGGAAAGCCAATCCCTGCCGCTCGACATTTCAGACTTCTCGTTGGTACAGCTTTGTCGTCAGATAGAGTTTATCGCCCGCGAGACGGTTCAGGCCCGAGATCTTCATGTGAGTCTCCATTATAACGATGCGCTTTGGGAGCACTATGTTGGTGACTCGCGCCGTATTAAACAGTTGCTGCAAAATCTAATGCGCAGCGCGTTGACCAAAACAGAAAAAGGTAATGTTGCCCTTCATGTGTTGCCCACCAATGATGTAGTGCGGTTTGCGGTCGCCAGTTACGCACACAACCAGAAGACGGCAAGGGTGGATGAAGCCGTGAACACGGGGCAGACACTCTCCGCAACGCTGGTGACTCAACTCATTGAGTTGATGAGTGGCCACTTATGGTTTGATGGCGAGTCGATTCATGGCTCGGTGGTGTATGCCGATTTGCCAATCATCCCTGCGCAAAGCTCCAAAAGAATGGGAGATGAGCCTTCGCTGAGTTTAGCACTTCCCGCGCTGGAGGTATTGGTTATCGATGATGTGCAGCGCAACCAGCTGGAACTTCGGGACATGCTACTGAGGCAGGGGGTGAAAGTGCTTACTTTCACTGATCTGGAGTCAGCCGAAGATGTGTTGAAAACCCAGGCCGTCGACATGGTATTTCTGGATGCCTATCTCAGTGACGAGCACTATCCAACACCGCAAACCCTGCGGAGCTGGTCAGCGGTGTGCAGGGAAGAGCCGCTAAAGGTTGTTGCTATGAAACTCGCCGTTGATCCGACGACAGACTGGCAGGCGTGCGGTTTTGATTTCTCAATCGATAAACCTTTTATTGGCAGTGACATCTTCAGCATGTTGGCGAAATGCTACGGTGGGGAAGAAGCAGACAATATCGCCACGCTTAATCCACCAAACGAGAATGTCGACTTGTTTGACGATGCCTGGGCACTCCAGCATTGGCCAACGACAGACATCCTGTTGAGTGTTATTCGCGAGTTCTATGCGTCTTACAACGATCTGCCGGACATTATCCGACAACTGTTGAAAGAACAGCCAGAAGCGCTGGCTCCGTTGCTGAAACAGGCAAAAGAAGCGGCGAAATGTATCGGCTTTCCAGCATTAGAGCAGCGCGTGTCAAAACTTCTGAATTATCTGGAAGCAGGGGATGTGGTGAAAGCTGAGGCCAAACTTGAATTGCTGCGCAACACCCTGGAAGAAACATTTGACCGTGCATTAGCCTACCTTGGGGTCAGAGCGCATGAACTGGAAGACAACACCCTGATCAGCAAAATGCCTCAGGAAGTCTTCGAACGTAAAACTGAAATGTTCGTCAGCAAGCTCGCAGAAGGGCAATACGACGACGAGCTTTATAAAGAACTGGTGCCGAGAATGGCAGGATTTGTGTCCCCGCTGTTGCTTTCACAGTTTGTGGCCTCCATTGAAAATTTCGAGCTGGATGAAGCATACCGCTTGATTCTGACCGTGGCTGAGCAAATGCCGACGTCACAGAATACGGGAGTACAGGGATATGGCGTATAAAGTGCTTGTGGTCGATGATGAACCCAGCAACCTTCATGTAATGCGCACTATCTTGCAGGATCAATACACGCTGATCTTTGCCAAGAGCGGAGAGCGTGCCATAGAGCTGACCATACAACAGCGACCAGATCTTATCCTTTTAGATATCATGATGCCGGGAATGAATGGTTATGAAGTTTGCCGCGCGCTGAAAAATGAAAAGGCCGTAAGTCACATTCCCATTATTATCGTGTCTGCACTTGATGAATACCAAAGCGAGGTTGAAGGACTAAAAAGCGGAGCAGCAGATTTCCTGATAAAGCCGGTTTCGCCTGAGTTGGTAAAAAGCCGGGTGGCAAATCTGCTGGGAGAAGCGCGAGCCACTATTATGCGGGAAAACTACCAATTGGTCATAAATCAGATAGCTGCAGTTGCGGCTCTGCATAACAACTACGTCGAAATCTCTGCGCCGCGTATTGCTAAATTCTGTGAGTGGTTGTCGGTAAAGTACGGCCTCACCACATCTAAGGCTGAAGATGTCGGTCTTGCTTACCCGCTTTGCCAGATAGGAGAGTTGTGGGATGACGGCGGGAATAACACGACAGCGGAGAGCCGCAGCTTATTGCTGCTTTCAGAGGCTACGAAAGGTTTTGCCTGTGTAGCGGTCACACTTCTGACTTACAAAAACACGCGATGGGACGGTTCTGGTTTCCCGGAAATTGAGGCAGATAAAATCCCTGAGGAGTGTCGGGTTGTGACGGTGGCTGAAGCGATTGATCGGGAAATCGAGAGTCATGAAGGCAGTGTATCAGACAGGGTGAAAGGGGCGATTGAAACTGTTTCACAAGAGGCAGGAACGCTTGCGGACCCCCGGCTAATCCACATCCTTGACGAGAATAGCGATGAACTCAGCCATCTCTATTTTGACTGGTTGTCATCGCCTTGGCCAACGCCCATTCTTCCTATCAACGAGTTCTGATGCAGTGCGAATAAGCCTGTGTTAGCATTTGCGCCCAGTCCCGCTGATGTTGTGCGGGCAGGACGTGATGGGAACGATTGTGCTGCTGATTATTGATAATTACGACTCTTTTACCTTCAACCTATACCAGTACTTTTGCCAGTTGGGTGTCGAAGTAGAAGTGCACCGCAATGACGCTATCACGCTCGCTGACATCGAGGCCATGGCTCCCTCGCACCTAGTCATCTCGCCAGGACCCTGCACGCCGGACGATGCGGGTATCTCACTTGAGGCTATCAAACATTTTGCCGGAAAGCTGCCGATTCTAGGCGTGTGTTTGGGGCATCAAGCCCTGGCTCAGGTTTTTGGTGGCAAAGTCATTCGGGCAAAACAGGTGATGCATGGCAAAACCAGCCCAGTGATTCATCGAGATGTTGGCGTATTTCAGTCTCTTAATAACCCGTTAACGGTCACTCGCTACCATTCTTTGGTGGTGGGGGCCAAATCACTGCCAGACTGCTTTGAAATCACTGCGTGGACAGAAGTAGACGGTGCGTTCGATGAAATCATGGGGATCCGCCACAAAATACTCGCGCTTGAAGGGGTTCAGTTTCATCCGGAAAGCATTCTGACTGAGCAGGGCCACCAGCTTCTACAAAACTTCCTCTCTCGCTATTGAATCCTTGGCTGGTTTTCAGTGCTCAGAACCTGTGTTGAAAGCTGATCATTGTCACTGTTTTTACATTTTCGTTTCGCCGTTTCCCAACTGTTAACAGTGAAACCTTATTCACTCCCTTCGCGCCATCTCTCGTTTATTTCCCAACAGGAAAGACAGTCTTACCGCTTGTTCTATTAATCATTTACCCTTCTTCACGCATAAATATGGCACTTGTGTGAATTTCCCATAGTTTATTGCGCTAGATTATAAAATTTTCTGCTATTGATGTGGTTAATAGAATGTAAATACTATGCTTATAGCAGAATCGACAGAAGGATATGAGCGATGACAGCCGAACATAAAGTAGAACGTAAATTGTTCGATGAAGTAATGGTGCCATGTTATGCACCCATGGATATGATTCCAGATAGAGGAAAGGGTGCGCGTATTTGGGATCAGGATGGTCGTGAATACATCGATTTTGCTGGCGGTATCGCCGTAAGCTGCCTGGGCCATTGTCACCCGGTGATGGTCGACGCATTGAAAGCACAAGCCGAAAAACTTTGGCACCTGAGTAATGTCATGACCAATGCACCAGCACTTCGTCTGGCGAAAAAGCTGACCGAAGTGAGCTTTGCTGAGCGCGTCTTTTTCGCCAACTCTGGTGCGGAAGCCAACGAGGCAGCCCTGAAATTGGCACGTCGCTGGGCAGTGGATGTGCACGGCCCAGAGAAGAGTGAAATCATCGCCTTCACCCAAGGTTTCCACGGACGTACATTCTTTACCGTCACAGTGGGTGGCCAGGCAGCCTATTCTGATGGCTTTGGTCCAAAACCGGGCGATATTAGCCATCTGCCATACAACGATTTGGATGCACTGGCAGCGGCTATGTCAGATAAAACCTGCGCTGTCATGATGGAACCGCTTCAAGGTGAAGGCGGTATTGTTACGCCAGACCCTGAATTTGTTCAAGGCGTTCGTGACCTGTGTGACAAACACAATGCCCTGCTGATTTTCGATGAGGTTCAGACAGGTAATGGCCGTACAGGTACTTTCTACGCGTATGAGCAAACCGGTGTGACGCCAGACATCCTGAGTACTGCGAAATCGCTGGGCGGTGGTATCCCAATCGGTGCCATGCTGACCACTGAAAAGCTGGCTGCTCACATGAAAGTCGGTACTCATGGCTCCACTTACGGCGGTAACCCGCTGGCATGTGCTGTTGCAGAAGCGGTAGTGAACGAAGTGAGCAAGCCGGACGTGCTGGCTGGTGTGAAAGAGCGTGAAGGATGGTTCCGTGAAGGGCTGGAAGCACTCAATGCCAAATACAAGATGTTCAGCGAAATTCGCGGCAAAGGCCTGTTGATTGGTGCTGCTCTCAATGAAGAGTGGAAAGGCCGTGCCCGTGATGTTTTGCTGGCGGCAGGGGAAGAAGGCTTGCTGCTGCTGGTGGCGGGTACCAATGTGGTGCGTATGACTCCATCACTGGTCATCACCAAAGAAGAAGCAGAAGAAGGTTTAGCGCGACTGGATCGCGCACTGGCAAAACTGACGGCGGCATGATCGCCCGAGGTTTTGACCACTCATTGCATCAGGAGGAAGTAAGATGCTGGTAATTCGACCAATCAGAGAAACGGATTTTGACGCCTTAATGCTTTGTGCAGAGGAGTCCGGACACGGTTTTACGTCGCTCCCTGTTGACGAAACCCTGATTAAAGGCCGTATCGATCACTCGCTGGACAGTTTTGCCCGTAACGCACAAGCACCGGGTATGGAAGGTTACCTGATGGTAGCGGAAGACACTGAAACCGGCGAAGTGGCAGGCACCACCGGCATTGAAGCGGCTATCGGGTTGGACAATCCGTTTTACAGCTACCACATCAGTAAAATCGTTCACCATTCACGTCGTCTGGATGTGCATAACGTGGTGGAAGTGCTGACCTTCGGGAACAACTACACGGGGGCGACGGAAATTTGCACCCTGTTCCTGCGCCCTGAGTTCCGTCAGGGGCTGAACGGTAAATTACTGTCCAAATGCCGCTTCCTGATGCTGGCCCAGTTCCCGGAAAAATTCTCCGACGTCATCTTTGCAGAAATGCGCGGTGTGTCTGATGAAGACGGAAACTCGCCATTCTGGGCATGGCTAAAAGAACATTTCTTCTCGATTGATTTCACCTTGGCAGACTACCTGACCGGAACGGGCCAGAAAGGTTTCATTGCTGATCTGATGCCTAAGCTGCCAATTTACGTGAGTCTGTTGAGTGAAGAAGCGCGTGAAGTGATTGGTCAGGTGCATGAGAAAACCCGTCCAGCACTTCGCCTTCTGGAAAAAGAAGGTTTCACTTGCCGTGGTTATGTCGACATTTTCGATGCTGGCCCAACGGTAGAGTGCCTTCGTCAGAACATAGATTCTATTCGTCGATCATTCACCGCAAGAGTGAAGATCGCCGAGCACAGCAGTGCACAGGATTACCTGATCTGTAACAGCGACTTTGAAAACTTCCGCGCCACCGCAACCAAGGTTGGTGTCGATGAAGAGCGCAATGAAGTGCTTATCAGTAAGGAAGTGGCAGAAGCGCTGTTTGTACAAGATGGAGATACCGTGCGTCTGGTGTCGGTTTAGGAGAGACGATCAATGACACAATGGATTGAGAACAAAGCCATTGAGGGTAAGGGCGACGCGTTCGAATCGCTCAACCCATTTAACAGCGAAGCGGTCTGGTCCGGCAAAGCGGCCACGCCTGAGCAAGTGGAAACGGCCGTTGATGCCGCACGTTGTGCGTTTATCAGCTGGAAAAAAACGTCGCTTTCAGAGCGTCAGGCGCTGGTGGAGCGCTTCGCGGAAAAAGTAAAAGAAAACAGCGAGCACATTGCGAAAGTGATCGCAGAAGAAACCGGTAAACCACTGTGGGAAACCCGCACTGAAGCGGCGGCCATGGTCGGCAAAATCGGTATCTCTTTGCGTGCCTATCAGGAACGTACTGGTGAACGCGTAAAAGACGTAGCGGGTACACAAGCAGTGCTGCGTCATCGCCCACTGGGTGTGATGGCCGTGTTTGGTCCTTATAACTTCCCTGGGCACTTACCGAATGGTCACATTGTTCCAGCATTGCTGGCGGGTAACACTGTGGTGTTCAAACCATCAGACCTAACGCCGAAAACGGCTGAAGAAACCCTTAAGCTCTGGATTGAAGCGGGTCTGCCTGAAGGCGTGATCAATATGGTCCAGGGGGGGCGTGAAACCGGCGAAGCATTGGCACAATCCAAAGGTATAGATGGGCTGCTGTTTACTGGCAGTGCCAACACTGGCCATATCCTTCATCGTCAATTTGCAGGTCAGCCGGGCAAAATGCTGGCGCTTGAAATGGGCGGTAACAACCCGATGGTGATTTCCAATGAGTATGGCGAAGTAGATGCTACGGCTTACACCATCATCCAGTCAGCCTTTATCAGCGCAGGTCAGCGTTGTACCTGTGCCCGTCGACTCTATGTGCCTAAGGGTGACAAGGGCGATGCCTTGCTTTCCCGTTTGGTCGAGATGACCAAGAATATCCGCATCGGTGGCCAGTTCGATGAGCCTGCACCGTTTATGGGCGCGCAGATTTCTGTCCGCGCCGCAGAAGGGATTCTGGCTGCACAGGCGAATCTTGAATCTTTGGGTGGTGAACCACTGCTGAAAGCAGAGTTACTGCACGATGCTGTGGTGTCTCCAGGCATCATTGAAGTGAGCAAAGTCGCTGAGTTGCCAGATGAAGAATACTTTGGCCCACTGCTTCAAGTGGTGCGTTATGACTCCCTTGAGCAGGCTGTCGAGCTTGCCAATGACACCCGTTACGGCCTGTCAGCGGGTTTGGTGTCAACCGATGATGAAGAATGGGATTACTTCCTTGACTACATCCGCGCGGGTATCGTGAACCGCAACCGACAGTTGACAGGAGCAAGCGGGGATGCTCCGTTTGGTGGGCCTGGCGCTTCAGGCAACCTTCGTCCAAGTGCTTACTACGCAGCAGACTACTGTGCCTACCCGATGGCGTCCATGGAAGGTGAAGATGTTTCACTGCCAGCACAGTTGAGCCCTGGGCTTTCACTTTAATATTCCACAATCACAAGCATTCAGGAGGATGTGATGGAACGCGTTCAGGCTTTATTCGACGGACTTTGGAAAGATTACACCGCACGCCTTTGCCCTTCAGCAGCAAAGGTTCATCAGTTGCTCGAAGAAGGCATGCCGCTGCTGAATGACCACATTGCGCTGCGTACCTTTGCATTGCCAAAAGTGGGTCTCGACAGGCTGGCTGCGCCTTTCATTGCTATCGGCTATGAGCCAAAGGGTGAATATGAATTCAAAGCTAAGAAGCTGTTCGCACGCCATTTTGAACATCCGAACCCTGATGCACCTAAAGTCTTCATCAGTGAGCTTTTGGTTGGTCAATGCTCTTCAGAGCTTCAACTCGCTGTTCGCTCGCTGGTGGATCAGGTCGATGAGGACGCCTTGAATGACCCTGCTTTCCTTTATGGTGGTCGCTTGTGGGATATCGACTTTGATACCTATAAGAAACTGGCCGTTGAAAGTGAATATGCAGGTTGGCTGTCAGCACACGGGTTTGGTGCTAACCACTTTACAGTCAGTGTGAATCAGCTGAGCACTCTCGATACCGTGAAAGGTGTGAATGACCTACTGCGCCAGTCTGGCTTTGCGATTAACGAGTCTGGTGGAGAAGTGAAGGGAAACCCTGAAGTGTGCCTTGAGCAGTCTTCGACCATGGCCGACAAAGTGAATGTGGTTTTCAGCGACGGCGAACAAACCATCCCTGGTGGTTTCTACGAATTCGCCAAGCGTTACCCGCTGGCAGATGGTTCGCTATACCAAGGCTTTGTTGAAGCGTCAGCAGATAAAATCTTTGAAAGCACCGACCAGTAAACGCCTTGGATGTAATGCGCCAGCCTAGGATGTCAGTGAGGTTGGCCATTCATCATTGGAAGTTGCACCAAGTCGATGCTTCTCTTCGCCCAGCATACACTGGATATGATAGTGGGATGGATCACTGAATCCAGTCATTTCTGTGCTGAGATGCCCTGGTGTAACGGGGATTGGCGGTTGCTGTGTTGATGATGATAAGTGCTGGATTTCCATGTCCATACCGATATTTCCTAACAGAAATGATGCATGCAGATGCATATTAATATATACGTAACTTGCATTGAAAGTTAGCACTGAATAATGACATTCGCAGGAAAATTGGCATGATCATGATCACGCTATAAACAAAAAAGCCACCGAGAAACCGGTGGCTTTCTCTTATGTAGGGTGCTTTTAGCGAGTACCGTATACCACGATAGTTTTACCGTGAGCAGAAATCAGATTCTGCTCTTCCAGCATCTTCAGGATTCGGCCAACGGTTTCGCGTGAACAGCCAACGATTTGACCAATTTCCTGACGGGTGATCTTGATTTGCATACCGTCTGGGTGGGTCATTGCGTCTGGTTGCTTCGCCAGATTCAGCAGTGTCTGGGCGATACGGCCAGTAACGTCCAAGAATGCCAAGTCACCGACTTTCTGGCTTGTCACTTGCAGACGGCGAGCCATCTGGGAAGACAAGCGCATCAGGATGTCTGGGTTAACCTGGATCAGCTGGCGGAATTTCTTGAATGAGATTTCTGCAACTTCACATGGAGACTTTGCGCGAACCCAAGCGGTACGCTCCTGATCTTCCTCAAATAGGCCCAGTTCGCCAATGAAGTCGCCCTGGTTGAGGTAAGAGAGGATCATCTCTTTGCCTTCTTCATCTTTGATCAGTACTGCCACAGAGCCTTTTACGATGTAGTACAGCGTCTCTGCTTTCTCACCCGCATGGATAAGGGTACTTTTCGACGGATACTTATGAATGTGGCAGTGTGAAAGGAACCACTCTAGTGTTGGGTCTGTTTGAGGTTTTCCTGGAACCATATATCTCATTTCCTCTGCAGTTGTTGCCTGATGAGTCTTCCTTAGCCCACCGTCCTGCGGCACAAGTCCGTTGGATAGCATAAGGTTTAGGCAGTCAGGCTACAAGCTCTCTGTTTGAGTCATTGAGTTTATCCTTTTTCCAGCACGATTTCTTGATTTTGATATGGACTTAGGCCCCTATTAAACGCTAAAAACGTGGACAAGATCACGACCCTGAAAGTAATTGGAGGTAAGAAATGCAAGCAAGCGTCAAATGGTGTGGTGGTGAGACCTTCCTTGGACTGTCAAATTCTAGCCATAGTGTTGTGATGGATGGAAACGGAGGTAAAAATGCCCCAAGTCCAATGGAGATGGTGCTGATGGGCGCTGGCGGATGCAGTTCTGTCGACGTGATTGCAGCATTGAAAGAAGGTGCACAGCAGGTGGTTTCTTGTGTGGCTGAGCTCAGCGCTGAACGTCGTGAACAGTCGCCAAAGCTATTCACCAAAATTAACATCCATTTTGTGGTAACGGGCAAAGCGCTTGATGAACATCGTGTAGCAACTGCGGTGAGAGACAGCCTAGAAAAATATTGCTCAGTTTGTTTGATGCTCGGGGCAGGGGTGACAATGACCCACTCTTACGAGATCATTGAAAGCGCATGAAATTCTCGCGTTAAGTATATGGTCCGGTGATGAAGGTACGAAGGAGGGTGTTCCCCTCCTTATTAGTTTATCTGTGGTGTATCTAGATCTTCGGTCAGTGCTGTTTGCACGTCTTCTGCGACGTTAACCTCTATGGTGAGAGCGGGATGATCTGCGCCTGCGGTTAATGCCTCGCCACGCTTGAAAGCGCTTATCATGCTTGGTGTTAGCTCAAACCGCATGAAGTGCACACTGGAGGTTTTCTCTTCGTTATCGCGCTCAAGATCCTCATCGCAGATGGGGTAAACCTTCGCGTCGTCGCCGACTCTCAGCCAGACCTTATTTTCTACGCCAATGAGCTTGGAGAGTTCTACTTTTCTAATTTCAGGATCAGCATACTCGATCATCATGGTCGCTTTGAGATTGCTGCCATCGGGGATGAGCGGGTTGTATGCATCCAACTCTTCTTTAATGCCCTCCGGCTCGAAGATACGCTCAATACGCAGCATTTCCTGAATTTGGTATTGGATAGTCTGACGGTTTTCAAAAATCAGCCTTGCATGTTTCCCAAGCATCACGAAGCGGTGCTTTTTGTGCTCCATGATTTGGTGACGGAACTGAGCTCGGGCACGGGCATAATCTTCTAACGTCATCAGATCGTCTGCAGTCAATTTTTCCATGGTTTTCGCTCCCTGTTACAGGCCATAGGCCTTCCTCAATAAGGTCATGGGGTGAATGGGTTTGTCCACCTCGGCGAGTTTGGCAATATGCGCGCCAGCCATTGGGCAGTCACTGGCAAAATAATCGGCGTTTGCTTGCTTCACTTTCTTCGCTACCGGACGACCGATTTTTACTGCTTTATCATGGGTTTCCACTTTGACTGCATAAGTACCATCGTGCCCGGAGCAACGCTGCTCTGGTGCGACCTGGGTATCAGGCACTAAACGCAGGAGCTCTGCGGTTTTAAGACCAATGTTTTGTACTCGCAGGTGACAGGCGACGTGGTAACTGATGTCACCGAGCGGGGTATCAAACTCTATGTTGAGCTTACCTGCTTTGTGGCGAAGCATAAGGTATTCGAATGGGTCATAGAATGCATCACGGACCTTGGCGACATCCGGATCATCAGGGAACAAGAGCGGAAGTTCCTGCTTGAACATCAGTACGCAAGATGGCACTGGCGCAATAAGGTCGAACCCTTTTTCCAACATGGCCAGAAGCTGCGGAATATTTTCTTCTTTAGCGCGCTGCACGCTTTCAAGATCACCTAATTCCATCTTTGGCATGCCGCAACAGCGTTCTTTACCCACCACTTCGATATGGATGTTGTTCTTCTGGAAAACTTTATAGAAGTCTTCCCCAAGTTCTGGGCTGTTGTAGTTTCCGTAACAAGTAGTGAACATGGCGACTTTGCCCGTGGTTTCACCAGCCGGTTCCGCCGATATGGTTCTCGCCATCGGGGCGACACGTTTACGCATGGTTTTGCTGTCGTATTTCGGCACGATAGCGCCTCTGTGAACGCCAGCTTTTTCTAAAATACCGCGAAATGTGCTGTTTTTGTTCATGGTATTGACGGTGACATCGACAATTGGAATGGTCGCCACGCCACCGACGAAATCTGTGCTGGACAGCAGCTTGTCCCTTAACGATGCACCTTCTTCATGGAACTTGACGGCTTTGGCACGCAACATCAAATGTGGGAAATCAATTTCCCATTCGTGCGGCGGCACATAGGGGCATTTGGTCATGTAGCACATATCGCAGAGGTAGCATTGGTCTGCGACTTTTTGGTAATCCTTTTTGTCGACCCCGTCGACTTCGAAGGTTTCTGATTCGTCGATAAGATCAAACAGGGTAGGGAAGGAATCGCAAAGGCTGACACAGCGACGGCATCCATGACAAACATCAAAGACGCGCTCAATTTCCGCTTCGAGCTTTTCGCGATCGTAAAAATCTGGGGATTGCCACTCAATGGCGTGGCGTGTGGGGGCTTCAATGCCTCCTTCGCGTTTTTCTTTCATGACGTGTCCTGCTACTGGCTCTGCCAAACTACGTGGCATCAACTGTACGTTGGCGTCACATGCGCCTGTCGGTTAAGTAAGGGCGGAAAACCGCCCTTCCAAGCGACTAGCTGTCGAGGTTATCGAGTGCTTTCTGGAAGCGGTTTGCATGACTGCGCTCTGCTTTAGCGAGTGTTTCAAACCAGTCAGCGATTTCATCGAAACCTTCGTCGCGTGCCGTGGCAGCCATGCCCGGATACATATCGGTGTACTCATGGGTTTCACCGGCAATAGACGCTTTGAGGTTTTCTACGGTATTACCCATAGGTAAACCCGTGGCAGGGTCGCCCACTTCCTCTAGGTACTCTAGGTGCCCGTGAGCGTGACCCGTTTCACCTTCTGCGGTTGAGCGAAAAACAGCGGCGACATCGTTGTAGCCTTCAATGTCTGCTTTTGATGCGAAATAGAGATAGCGACGGTTTGCCTGACTTTCACCGGCAAAGGCGTCTTTTAGGTTTTGCTCGGTTTTGGTTCCTTTCAGTGACATGGCTCTGTCCTCTTTTATGACATTGTCTTCTTGCTCCTGATGGTTAAAAAGCAACCACCGAGATTAAGTTAAGGACAGGATCTATATTCGGTCTAATGAATAAAAACGTAATCCGCGATAGATTTTATCGATGGCGGATTACGTTTAAACGTGGTAGATGAGTTCAGTGGTACTAACTGATTTTGCCGGTCTCAATCAGCTGCTGGATAAGGGGACGAATAATCAGTTCCATGGCAAAGCTCATCTTGCCACCGGGTACTACAAGCGTGTTATGGCGTGACATGAAGGAGCCTTGGATCATCGACAGCAGGTAAGGGAAGTCGACTTTCTTGATGCCACGAAAGCGGATTACTACGAAGCTCTCGTCCAAGCTTGGAATACCTTTGGCGTTAAGTGGGTTCGAAGTATCTACCGTTGGGACGCGCTGGAAGTTGATATGGGTGCGACTGAACTGTGGTGTGATGTAGTTTAAGTAGTCGTCCATCGAACGGACAATAGAATCCATCACCGCTTCGCGCGAGTGTCCGCGGTCTCGGGTGTCACGGACAAACTTCTGAATCCACTCCAGGTTCACAATCGGTACCATGCCGATCAGCAGATCGACATGCTGCGCGACATTAATTTCGCCATCTACCACACCGCCATGAAGCCCTTCGTAGAACATCAAATCAGTGTTTTCCGGCAAGTCCTGCCAAGCAGTAAAAGTTCCCGGCATTTGGTTGTAAGGAACGGCTTCGTCAAAAGTGTGAAGATAGCGACGGAACTGGCCCGTGCCTTCCTCACCGTATTCCTTGAAGAAAGATTCAAGCCTAGGAAAGTCGTTGGCAGTGGGGCCGAAGTAACTGATATGACGGCCCTGTTCTTTGGCTTTACGGATTTCCACGTCCATTTCAGGACGGGTATACCGATGAAAACTGTCACCTTCCAC
The DNA here is from genome assembly GCF_900060185.1 of Grimontia marina. Lineage (GTDB taxonomy): Bacteria > Pseudomonadota > Gammaproteobacteria > Enterobacterales > Vibrionaceae > Enterovibrio > Enterovibrio marinus. The sequence goes on from NZ_FIZY01000009.1 coordinate 95,240, forward strand.
CCAGGCAGCGCTAATCTTCATCATGTTGAAAATCTTGCGGAATGCATCTGAAGTGGTGGTCGTCCCTGCACCGGACGAACCGGTAACTGCAATAATGGGGTGCTTTGCAGACATGACAAGCCCTGTCAATTTAGAAAGATGGCAACAGTTAACAGGGTCTCGATGGCTTGGTCAAGCGAGTGCGGTTAACCGAGTGATCGCACAGGTTTGATATCCACCGTTTCGTGCAATTCAGAAAACACCACCACGGCTTCCTTGTTTTTGAGCAGATTGTAGACCTGTTCCACCTTTTCCTCGAAGCTTGCTTCCTGCTCGCCGTAATCTGTCCCTTCGCGCAGCACAAAGTGCTCAACTAGGTTTCTCAGGGTCTCTTCGGGGATTTCTTGCCATGGAACGATCATGATGGCTTTACCTACTACAAAAACGGTGCCGGAAGGTGGCATTAAACACGATATCAGTGCTGTTATCGTGATTGAACATATTCTCTAGAGCCATCAATTCTATCGCACTGTTATCAAAAAGGTAGCGATAACCCAGCGCAAACTCGTGCACCAAGGCATTAAGTTCGCCCAGCCCGGCACCGGCTGCTTTGTCTTGCGATATCAGGTATTCCCCTATCAGCTCATGATGCGAGAACCATTGATACTGGTAACTGATACCCGCGTTAACACCCCATGGTTTTACCTCAACAAAATGCTGGGGTTTATCCGGTCGGTGGACGAGCGACACCATGGCAGTCAGCCGGTGTTTCTCTCTTTGGTAGCCATAGTTGAGCTGAGCAGACTGCTCGAAAGAAGTGTTGGCAAACACGCCATGGCTGACCCGGTTAAAGAACAGGGTGACACCGGCACTCACCGCATGGTGCATGTCTTCATAGAGTGTTTGCTCGCCATACAGATTGATGGCACTGAGTAAGGGGTCGCCAGTGAAGTCTTCGACTGGTGCGTCCATGGTGCTTGGGACATAGATATAGAACCTGTCTTCATCGACTTCGGTACGACCGTTTTGGTCGATGCCAAAAATGCTATGGAACTTTTCCGTTAGGCCGTCCAATCGGTTGTTTGCCGCATAGCGGTATTGCAGCCAAACCCCAACCCGTTTTTCCTCATCCAGCGCATGAACGAAGCCGCCCATAAACTGGTTGTGGTAGTAGTCAAAGCTGTATTCCTGTGAAGGTGCCCAAACGCTGCCAATAGCGACGGAAGCGAAGACATCTGTTTCTCCTGCTTTCAATTGAAACGGGTCTTGGAGTATCGGTGTGAGCCCAGTGGTTTGCAGCGGTGCCTGACTTTGGGCAATCAGCGGCCCAAAGCGCAAAGGGTCTGTGTTTTCGGCCTGCGCAGCTATGGGGAGCCACAACAGTGGCATTAAAGCAGTGCGAGATATTGCCATCGTACACCTCTCTCGCCCTGCTTTCTTGGTGTTATTGCGTCTTTATTCGGCGTCGATGTGCAGGGCTAACCAGCGTGGTACCTCTTTTTCCAGCCAGAAGTCTGGTGCATTCAAGGTACCGGAGACAAATCCGACGTGACCGCCATATTCGGTCAGGTGATAGTCAATGTTGTCCGGTAGCGGCGCTTTGGGGATCACCGCTTCCGTCATAAAGGGATCATCTTTAGCATGGATCACTTTGAGCGGAGCCGCAATTTCCTGCAACACACCTAAGCCACTGCATTGGCGATAATAATCCTCAGCATCGTTGAATCCGTGCAGTGGTGCAGTGACGGTTTGGTCGAACTGATAGAGGTTCGATATCGCCACTTTCTCCCCGCTTTTCCAGTGCCCGATTTGCGGGTGGCGGGCAAGCTTGTTACCGAGGGTGCGGTTCATTGAGCGGAGCAGATACGCTTGATAGACGCGGGAAAACCCCTGACGAATGCGACTTGAACATGCCGCCAGATCCAAAGGTGGACTGATGACGCATCCGGCTTTAATGATGGGATCGTCTTTAAACTCTGCCAGATAGCGCACTAGCATATTGCCACCGAGGGAAACGCCTGTAGCGACTTTGGCGTTTTCAGGGAATCGCTGTTTGAGGTACTCGAGGAAAAAGCGCGCATCGCCGGTTTCTCCTGAGTGATAGCTGCGTGGCATTTTGTTCAATGAACCGCTGCAACCGCGAAAGTGCATTAAAACGCCGACCCAGCCTTGTTGCTTGAAGGCGTTGAGTAAACCGTTAGCGTAAGGGCTGTAAAAGCATCCGGCAAGACCGTGAAACAGCACCACGATAGGTTTGTCACCGACAGTTGTCGGGTCTTGTGTCCAACTGATATCCAGAAAATCCCCATCCGGCGTTTCTAAGCGTTGCCAGACAGGTTCAAAGACCGCTTTCCTGCGCAAAAAGCGCGGAAGCAGGGTTTGGACATGTGGGTTCTTGCCGCCTTTCATCGGCACGAAAGGCTTGCATGCTGTTTGTTCCATTTCTCTCTCTTACAACGCAAATTCAGTCAGTGGTGGATTCGCCAACAGCTTGGCGAGCTTCTCGCAGCCCTGTTCAAGTAACTCGCGACTAGGCGGGGCGCTCACTGCAATCCGCACCGTCGGTGGCGCGGAATATCCTGCAGGGACAAACAGTTCTGACGATTTCAGTTCCAGACCTTCTGCTTTGCTTGCCGCCAGAAACTCGCTGAGCGACCAAGCTTCGGGCAATGTCAGCCAGCCGTGAAATGCGTTGGGATGGTAACGCATCGACTCAGTACCAAGATAGCGGGTGACGATTTCCCACCGTGTTTCCATTTCAGTACGAATGGTATCTAGGATTTGGTTTGCTGAGCCATTCTCCAAAAGGATCGCCGCCATGGCAGTTAAAAGCGGGCTGATCATCCAGCTGTGGTTTTGCAGTGCATTAACGAAGTGGGGATAGAAGCGTTCCGGCAGATGCAGGAAGCCCAGACGAAGACCGGGCGCCAGTGTCTTCGCCAGCCCACCGATATATATCACATTGTCAGGTGCCAGATTGACCATCGGTGAAGGCCGTTCACGGGGAAGCAGGCCATTGATGTCATCTTCCACGATCATCAGTTGCTGTTGTTCACACTCCTCGATGAGTGCCTGTCGGCGTGCTTCACTCATGGTCGCTGTCGTCGGGTTTTGCAGAGTTGGCGTGAGGTACACCAATCTCGCCTGATATTGCTGGCAGGCTGCGCTTAAGGATTCTGGAAACATGCCTTCATCATCCATCTCTACGGGCTTCACCGTGAGTTGCAGCTGTCTGGCAAGACTAAGTAAACCGGGGTAAGTGAACTTGTCGGTAAGGATAGTATCCCCGGCTCGGCAGAGGGTCATCAGGCAAAGCTGCATGGCATTTTGCGCGCCGGAGCAGAACAGCAAGCGCGACGGATCGGCGTTCACCTTATGCCCATTCAACCAGTCGGCCAGAATTTCACGGTGACGCACAATGCCGGAAGGAGGCTGATACAGCATCAGACTGTTGAGTTCCTGCGGGTGGGCAGCAAGTTGCTCCAATGCTTCTGCGAAGAGATCGGCACGGTTAATCGTTGGCGGCACGTTGTAGCCAAAGCTCAGCACATCTTGTCGATCAGGATCGGAAAAAGACCACAGTGGGCGGTTGTTCTCGCAAATGTAAGTGCCTGCACCGACTTTGGCTTCGACAATGCCTCGTCGCTCCGCTTCTGCATACGCGCGGGTGACTGTTCCTACGGTGACTGACAACGCATCCGCCAGTGCGCGGTGGGTCGGCAGTTTGGTTCCCGGTGCCAGTTCTTTGGTCGCCACTTTCTCCGCAATGGTATCGGCAATCTGCCGATACATGGGAGCCCCGGATTTGTCTAATTCAATATTGATGATTGTCATGGTGACAATAAACCTTTTGATCGTGTTTTTGATCCCTGTTAGCGTGAATGTTGAACAATGAGTAGGTCAATTTCAATCATTAACTTGAATTGTATCGATGCAATGTGAGCAAGGAGACAATTCATGATGGAACTATCTTTTCTGGCAACACTGGCGCTTTTTGCGGCGACCATGACGGGGACGCCGGGACCGAATAACATGATGCTGACAGCATCGGGAGCTAACTTTGGATTCAGACGCACTGTGCCTCATCTTGTTGGTATTTCCCTTGGTGTTGCGTCTTTAATTGGCGTGGTTGCAGCAGGATTGGGAGCGGTGTTTCAACTCTATCCTTGGGTACAGGAAGGGATGAAGCTGCTGGCCAGCGCGTACCTGCTTTATCTGGCATGGCGCATTGCCAAGTCGGGGGCACCTTCTGAAGATGCTTCCAGCGATCGCCGGCCGATGACCCTGATGGAAGGAGCATTATTTCAGTACGTCAATCCCAAGGCGTGGGCAATGGCGGTGAGTGCGGTGGGTACCTTTACCTTAGCGGGCGGAGACTATTGGATATCTTCCATGGTGATTGTCATTACTTTTCTCATAGTAGGCTTGTCTCTGACATCTATTTGGGCGGGCTTTGGCGTCTGGGTGGGGAAAGTGCTGTCTTCAGAAAAAAGCTGGAAAGTGTTTAACCGCGTGATGGGAACCCTGACCGCATCCTGCTTAATCTTTATTTGGCTGTAAGCAGGGAGTCTCGTATGTCTGTACTTAATTTTTCTTATGCCACCATCAAAGATGCCGAGAAATTCGGCGAGTATGTGTTAGCGGCCAAAGTGCTGCTCGACCAAGCTGGTGTGGAAGTGGTGGTTCGAGGAAATTGCGTGGGGGCTTTCCGGGGTGACAAAGCGGAAGAGCATGTCACCGCCGTTTTTCGCTATCGGGATGTTGAAGCTGTCGAACGTTTTTACGCTTCTCCGGCGTATCTTGAATTGGTGCCACTTCGTGATGAAGCCTGTGAGATGACGATAGTCCTTTACGACGAGCAGGTATGAAGTCCTTTCATCAACGCGGGATAAAGGTAATGTGCATCCCCATCTAACTGCGAGCAGTACATCTCCAGAGAGGAAGAGGCGTTTTCTTCCCAAACTTGCTGGTTTATACAGGTGAGCAATTCCTGCTGCTGGAACTTCTCTAATGTCAGCTCATAGTTAAGCATTTTCTGGTAAGCCCCCCGTGAGAGCTGCGGTTTGAGATCGCGCCGCATCAAGCGATAGCGCGTGAGCAGGGTTTCTGACTGAACCAATGATTGGCGAAGTTGAGCGAGTGATGAGGCCGAAAGGGAAAACCCGGCGTCTTCCAACCAGGCTAATAGCAGCGCGAGATTCACATTGCCTTTGAACTGATCCTGAAGTTTAAGGCAGGCGTGTTTGACCTCTTGCTGTCCGTAATGATGCAGACAAAATTGCCACAGCCCATCAGCTGTGGCTTGCTGTTTTAGCGGCCTTGGAACTCCGCTTCCATTTGCTCCAGTTGTTCCTGAAGATCCATCCATTCCAGTTCGACCTCTTCGAGCGATGATTTCGCGTCTGCCTGCTGGCGCAGCAATTCGGTAAGTTTCTCTTTGTTGGACGCTTCATAAATAGAAGGTTCCGCCAGTTGAGATTCTACTTCAGCAATTGTTGCAGAATACTTTTCGAGTTTTGTATCCAGCGTGTCAATTTTCTTGCGGATAGGCGCAGTCTGCTTGCGAAATTCTGCTTCCAGACGTTTTTGTTCTTTACGTGCTGCTTGAGTATTTGCACCTGCGGGTTTGGCGTTTTCTGCCTGTTCCTGACGACGCTCAGAGCGCTGCAATTCATTCAGCCACTGATGGTAATCATTCAGGTCGCCATTGAACGGCTCAACCTTACGGTCATGCACCAGATACAGATCGTCAGTGGTTGCACGGAGCAGGTATCTGTCGTGGCTCACGATAACCATGGCGCCTTCAAACGATTGCAGTGCCATCGTCAGTGCGGCACGCATGTCGAGATCAAGGTGGTTGGTAGGCTCATCGAGCAGCAACAGGTTCGGTTTTTGCCAGACAATTAATGCCAGCACCAGACGTGCTTTTTCACCGCCAGAGAAAGGCGCAATCACATCCAGCGCTTTATCACCATGGAAGCCAAAGCTGCCGAGGTAATCGCGAAGCTGTTGCTCTGTCGCTTCCGGTGCCAGACGCATCATGTGCTGGATGGCCGTTTCATCATCACGTAGCGTTTCCAACTGATGCTGGGCAAAGTAACCAATCTTCACACCCTGCGAATAACGCAGCTCACCAGCCTGTGCGGGTACTGTGCCGGAAAGCAGTTTGATGAGCGTTGATTTACCCGCGCCATTACGGCCAAGCAGACCAATTCGGCTGCCCGGAACCAGATTCAGGAAGATTTTTTCCAGAATCATGGTGTCGCCATAGCCCGCGCAAACCTCTTCCATCATCAGAATAGGATTAGGCAGGGCAGACGGCTCGCGGAATTCGAAACTGAATGGGTTATCAAATTGTGCCGGCAGCATTTTTTCCATGCGCTCAAGTGCTTTAATGCGGCTTTGCGCCTGACGGGCTTTACTGGCCTTATAGCGGAAGCGGTCAATGTAAGACTGCATGTGCGCCATTTGCTTTTGCTGCTTCTGGTACATCGCCTGTTGCAGGATGAGCTTTTCTGCGCGCATGGTTTCGAACGCCGAGTAATTTCCCGTGTATTCGTTCAGCAGGTCATTTTCGATATGGATGATGCGGTTAACCACGGGGTCAAGGAAATCGCGGTCATGGGAAATGAGTACCAGTGTACCGCGGTAGTTTTGCAGCCACTTCTCCAGCCACATCACGGCGTCCAAATCCAAGTGGTTGGTCGGTTCGTCGAGCAGCAGTAAGTCTGAGCGACATAGCAGTGCCTGTGCGAGGTTCAGGCGCATACGCCAACCACCGGAGAACTGGGTGAGGTTCCAGCTCATCTGATCCTGACGAAAGCCAAGACCATCCAGCAGCTCTGCCGCGCGGGCGCGAATGCTGTAGCCGCCGACCGCATCAATTTTGTCATGAAGGGTGGCGACCTTGTGGCCGTCATCTGCTTCTTCAGCAGCACGAAGGGCCTGCTCCAGCGCGCGGTATTCGCGGTCCCCGTCAATCACATATTCAATCGCTTCACGTTCCAGCGCCGGGGTTTCCTGCGCTACCCACGCCATTTGCCAGCCGCTTGGGAAGATACAACTACCCGCATCAAGGGACAGTTCGCCTTTCAGCAACGCAAACAGGGTCGATTTACCGCAGCCGTTTTTACCGACCAGACCGACTTTGTCGCCCGGGTGGATAGTGGCAGACGCATTGTTAAGTAGCGGTTTGCCACCACGAAGTAGCTGAATATCAGAAATAGTGATCATGACTCTTGGCGGCTCCGGCCGCAGGAATGTGGGGTCGAAAAACTGGCGCTGTTATATCACACGACGGCGATTTACTTAAGAGAGGCGCAAAAATGGACCACGGCAGAGCGGTGAAATGCGGGACGATTTACCGTATGGTTGAAGGATGACGTCAAAGCCGCAGAGTTGGCAGTTTTGTGTCATGATAAAAAGATTATAAAAAATATTATGTTACCTCTTCGCTCTACCACACATTGGGCGTTGGAAAGCTTAAAAGGATTTTGCTGCCAAATGGGAACCCCGACAACGTCGTTATTTAAATCTAAAGTACTGGTGGTCTTTGCTCACCCAGACCCGTACGAGTCTGTCGCCAACAAACGGATGATTGAGGCTGCCCGTCAATTTGACCATGTCAAAGTACACGACCTCTATGCAGCCTATCCTGACTTTATTATTGATGTTCACCATGAACGTGAGCTTCTTCTAGAACACGATGTGATTGTGTTCCAACACCCACTTCAAATGTATTCCTGTCCTTCGCTTCTAAAAGAGTGGATTGATGTGGTGCTTGGTAAAGGCTTTGCCCACGGTGGCGGTAATGCGCTGGCTGGCAAGATTTGCCGCTTTGTCATTACCACCGGCGGTGCTGCGGAAGCCTTCAGCCAAACCGGTTACAACAAATACAGTATGGAAGAGCTGTTGCAGCCGTTTGAGCTGACTGCTCTCCTTTGCCAGATGCGTTGGGTTGATCCGCTGGTACTACACTGGGCACGCCGTGTGACGGATGAAGACAGGGAAGCCCACGCTGAACTCTATGCGGACTGGCTCTGTCACCCAGTATCGGAGGTGGTGTAATGGGGCAAAACTACCTTCTTGATGCACTAATATTTCTTGCCGCGGCGGTCGTGGCGGTTCCTCTTGCCCAGCGTCTTGGTATTGGCTCTGTGTTGGGATATCTGATCGGCGGCGTGGTAATTGGTCCCTGGGGGCTTGGCCTGATTACAGACGTAGAAGCGATTCTGCACTTTGCCGAGCTTGGCGTGGTGCTGCTGCTGTTCCTGATTGGCCTTGAGTTGAATCCAAAGAAGCTGTTGCAGATGCGACGGCCAATCCTTGGCTTGGGTGGCTCTCAGGTCTTTATCAGCACCGTAGTGATTGCTCTTATCGCCTATTACTGGGGGGTTGGTCGCGTAGATGCATTGGTTGTGGGGATGGGACTAGCGCTGTCATCCACAGCCATCGCCATGCGTATTATTGAAGAACAGCGCTTGATGCGCAGCGAAGCAGGGCAATCAGGTTTTGCGGTGCTCTTGTTTCAAGATATCGCTGTGATCCCTATGCTTGCGGTGCTTCCTGCGATGGCAGGTGGAGCGGGTGGCAGCTGGCTGGATGTGGGTATCATGCTGGGAGCGATATTGGTGCTCTTGGTCGGTGGTCATTACCTGTTGCGTCCTTTGCTACGTTGGGTGGTGCTCAGCCGCGTGAAAGAGATGTTCACTGTCACGGCTCTGATGCTGGTGATAGGTATTGCCATTGGCATGCAGTCACTCGGGCTTTCTATGGCGCTTGGTACTTTCCTTGCGGGTGTACTGTTGGCGGAGAGTGAATACCGCCATGAGCTGGAAATTGCTATTGAGCCTTTTAAGGGATTGTTACTCGGTCTTTTCTTCATCGCAGTCGGTATGGCGGTAGATCTTGGGTTATTGCTCGAATATCCGCTAGAAATTTTATCTGCGGTCGCAGCCTTGATTGGCGTGAAAGCCGCCATCATATATGGGTTGGCCCACGTATTTGGTGGTAGCGAGAAATCCCGCAGTCACGTAGCTTTACTGCTGAGCCAGGGTGGGGAATTTGCCTTTGTATTGTTTACTGCAGCGCGAAGTGAAAACCTGCTGACGCCTGAGCTCAATGCGTTCCTGCTGGTGGTAGTGAGCCTGTCTATGATGACAACCCCGATACTGCTGATGCTGCAATCCAAATGGTTTGCCCGCACCATAAATGCGGATGCCGAAATGCCCGCGGCGGAGCAATTTAATCATGAAGGCGCCCGCGTCATCATCACCGGCTTTGGTCGTTTTGGTCAGGTGGTGGGTAGATTGCTGTTCGCCAACAAGATCAAACTGACCATACTGGAGCGCGATCCTTCGCAAATCGCCTTGCTGCGTAAGTTTGGCTACAAGGTGTATTATGGGGATGCAACCCAGCTTGATTTATTGAGGGCCGCAGGGGCGGCAACGGCAGAGGCCATCATCGTTTGCGCGGATTCGCCGGAAGAAGTGATGGAAATTGTCGAACTTTGTCAGCAACATTTCCCGAATCTGAAGGTGCTCGCACGGGCCCGAAGCCGTGTTGAGGCAAACCAATTACTCGATCATGACGTGGTGGGTTTTTCCCGGGAAACTTTTTTAAGTGCGCTTGATTTAGGGAAACAGACATTGATCGCACTGGGCATGCACCCGTATAAAGCCAAACGCGCAGAGGCATTTTTCAGAAAACTGGATGAAATGCGATTACACGAAATGCAGCCCCACCACAGTGAAGATTCCATGGCTGCATCACGGACCAAAGAAGCGCGAGTGGAGCTTGAAGAACTGTTCGACCTCGAAATGAAAGGGGATACCGAGCGGCACCAGAGCTGGAACCGAGATAGCTAACAATAAGAACCAAGGCAAGGAAGTACATGGCCAAGAAACGATTTATCGCTGGCGCAACCTGTCCCTCATGCAGTGCAACGGACACAATGCGCTGGTGGCAAGAACACCACGTGGAAGTGGTGGAGTGCGTGCAGTGCGGTCATACCGACAGGCGCTCACCGATGTCTGCGGAAGAGAAACAGCCTGTTGCGCAGCAGCAGGATGCTCAGGTGATAGGGATATTTAAACCGCAATAACGAATCCCATAGTCGAAGTCAGTTTATTTCTGTATTATCGGCGCCGAAATGAGCAGGTGTCGCTGTGTCGACACCCTTGAACCGCTTCCGGAGTTAAGATGAAAATCACTAAAGACGTGGTAGTAAGCATTGCTTACCAAGTGAAAAACGAAGACGGCATCGTGGTTGATGAATCAACCAAAGAAATGCCACTGCAGTACCTGCAAGGTCACAACAACCTGATCGTAGGTCTGGAAAATGCATTGGAAGGCCGCGAAGCTGGCGAATCTTTCGAAGTGACTGTTGCGCCGGAAGAAGCGTACGGCGAATACCTGGATGCAATGGTTCAGCGCGTACCTGCTGACGTGTTTCAGGGCGTTGACGAAATCGTTGTTGGTATGCGCTTCCTGGCGGATACTGACCAGGGTCCAATCCCAGTTGAAGTGACCGATGTTGACGGCGATGAGGTCGTGGTTGACGGTAACCACATGCTGGCTGGCCAAACCCTGACGTTCAATGTGGAAGTGGTTGAACTGCGTGCGGCGACGGAAGAAGAAATCGCACACGGTCACATCCACCAGTCTGGCGGCTGCTGCGGTGGTCACGACCATGACGACGAAGGCGGTTGCTGTGGCGGCGAAGATAAAGGCGACGACCACGAATGTTGTGGCGGTGGTGGCTGCGGCTCTCACTAAGCCTTAGGCTGCAGCTGTTCCTAGCTGAAAAGCCTTAAAAGAAAGCGCTAATCGATCAGTCGGTTGGCGCTTTTTTATTGTGCAATTTCATATTAATCTCATCGGATATCCACTCTCACTTCGAAAGGAATCATCATGACCCGCCCCTTTTCTATCGCCATACACGGTGGTGCTGGCACCATTGAACGCCGTCTGATGACGCCCGAGCTGGAAGCTGCTTATCGTAAAGCACTGGCGCAGTCAGTATTGGCTGGACATGCTTTGTTGGAGCGAGGTGGATCGGCGGTTGATGCGACAGTCGCCGCTGTGACTGTGATGGAAGACAGCGAGCTTTTCAATGCAGGCAAAGGGTCGGTGCTTACCCATGAAGAAACCGTTGAGATGGACGCTTCGGTCATGGATGGCAGAAACCTTGAAGCCGGCGCGGTAACCCTGATTCGCCATATCAAAAACCCGGTACAACTTGCCCGTGATGTGATGCAAAAAAGCCCCCATGCAATGTTGGCAGGCGAGGGCGCCGAGTCCTTTGCATTCAAAGAGTGTGGCTACGAGTACGTCGAGCAGGATTACTTTTTCACGGATCGTCGCTACAAAGAATTGAAAGCGATGAAAAAAACCGGCGGCGTTGCACTGTCAGAAGCCCGCTATCCAGATGAAAAGAAACACGGCACAGTCGGAGCAGTGGCGCTCGACCAAGAAGGTAATCTGGCTGCTGCAACCAGCACGGGCGGACTCACCAACAAGCGCTGGGGCAGAGTCGGTGATACCCCAATCATCGGTGGGGGGAATTATGCCCGTAACGGCAATGTGGCGGTTTCTGCAACCGGTATGGGCGAGCTTCTGATGCGCTGCACGGTTGCAGGCGATATTGCGGGACGCATGCAATACGGTAAGGCATCCATAGAGCAAGCCTGCCGCGATGTGATTTATGGTGATTTCCTGAGCCTTGGCGGAGAAGGCGGAGTCATTGCCATTGATGCTGACGGACAGGTGAATTTCGAATTGAATTGTCCGGGCATGTACCGCGCGACGGTGAACGAGAAAGGAGAAGCGTTGGTGGCTATTTTTGCGGATGAAACCCTATCGACTGTCGAATAAGCGGTAATTGAAAAACAAAAGGCCAGCAGATACTGGCCTTTTGTTTTCTGAGGTGTTTAATAATGCGGTGGTGGTGTCTCTTCCGACATGCTGGCAATGTTTGCCGGCTCCATCGCTTTCAGCTTGGTTACCAAAAAGGTTATTTGCGTTGCCATCTTGTCGATGGTTTTTTGCTGCTGGGTGATCGCATCATTCAGCTCTTCAATCGTGTGTTCCTGAAAAGCCTGTTTGATCTCCAGATCGTCAATTTGTTTCTGCAGACGCAGTTCTGTCTCGGTCATTTTGGTATCTCAAGTTACTCTGCTATCCACGCCTGAGCGATACCGGCGGAAGTGCCGGAAATCACGCGACCAGTTGGATCGATGGCGACATCATACACGACTGCACTGGGTGGACGCGTATTTTGTTGCTCTTCCGCCAACCAGCGACCCAGATTGTCCCCGCTTTCTACATCCCAAAACTCTACCCGTCGTCCCGGCGTGCCGGTCACCAGTTTGGTGCCATCATCTGAAAAACGGGCGGTTGAGAAATTGGGGTGGCGGTGGAACATATTGAGCTCGGTTTTCGGCTCGCCCGTCGATAAATCCCAGATAATGGCGGTGTCATCACCATCTGCAGAGAAAGCGAATTTACCGGTGCGGTGCAACTCTACGCGGGTAATACGATGCTCATGAGGAAACTCATTGAGGATTTGTCCGGTTTCTGTGCTCCAGAAAAAGGCATTGTGATCATTACCGCCTGACAAGGCGAATTTTCCATTGGGCGCGAGCGACACACTGTTCACTTTATCTTGGTGGGCAAGGAACTCTAGGCGTCTTCCAGTGCCTAAGTCCACGAAAAGGGCTTTGCCATTCGAAAGGGCAAGCAGGACTTTTTCGCCGTTATTGCTGATATCAACGTCGCGGATGACGCCGTCAGAAATCGACCACAGACCTTCGGCTTGTCCCCATGCCAAATCCCATACTGCAAAGTTTTGTGAGGTGGCAGTAATGGCATAGCGGTTGTTGTCAGAGATTTGGCTGACGAGCACGGTATTTTTGTCCGGGTCCTGATCGCCGAATTCGGCCAGCTTCTTGTTCTGCACTAGATCCCATAAATCAATGCCGTGGGACGTGGATGCAATGAGTGCGAACCGGCCGTCCCGGCTAAGGCTGAAACTGGTGACACCGTCCGGATCCAGCGTCCAGCGCTGGGCTTCATGGGTAGAGTGAAAGCAGCCGGAAAGTGCTATCAGTGTCAGAAATAAGCAAATTGTGCGGACGAATTGTCGCATTGCCCTTGTGTTCCTTATCTTGGACCCCTATAACGTCGAGTATATTGATCGTTTCGGGCTTTCGCATCGTTATCGCGTAAGCGAATAAAAGAAATGTGGGTTTTATACCAACGGAGTCACTAATGAAATCAGTTTTTAAAATGTCGCTGCTGGCTGCCACTGTTGCACTAGCTTTAGGTTGTCAGGAAGAAGCGAAAGACGAAACCGCAAAAGTTGAAGCGCCTGTTGCTGATGAAACCGTCACTTTCGCCACTGAAGATGACAAAGCGGCATACGCGATTGGTGCGTCCCTGGCGCAGTACCTGAAAGCCAATCTGGACCAGCAAGAAGAATTGGGTTTGGCTTTGAGCAACGACTTGGTTCTGCAAGGTGTGCAGGACGCATTTGCAGACAAATCCAAGCTGACCGAAGAAGAAGCGCAGCTGGCGCTGCAAGCCTTGGATCAGCGTGTTGCCCAACTGGCTCAGGACAAAGCACAGGAAAAAGCAGCAGAAGCAGTAAAAGCGGGTGAAGACTTCCGTACACAGTTTGCAAAGACTGAAGGCGTTAGCACCACAGACTCTGGCCTGATGTACCTAGTAGAAACAATGGGTGAAGGCGACAAGCCAGCAGCTGAAGACACTGTTGTGGTTCACTACAAAGGCACCTTGACTGATGGTACCCAGTTCGACAGCTCTTACGACCGCAACAAGCCAGCGACTTTCCCGCTGAACCGCGTTATCCCGGGCTGGACTGAAGGTGTTCAGTTGATGCCAGTGGGCTCTAAATTCAAGTTCGTTATCCCGCCTGAGCTGGCATACGGCTCTCAGGACACGCCGGCGATTCCTGCCAACTCGACCTTGGTGTTTGAAGTTGAGCTGTTGGAAATCAAAGGTAAAGGCGAAGAAGCGAAAGGTTAATCCTAACGCTGCACCTTTGCTTACAAAGAGAACCCCGGCTTTTGTCGGGGTTCTTCTATTTTCTTGACCTAAGTCTGTTAGACTTATCGCTAGATTTTAAAGTTTGTAGCTTTCGTTTATCTTTGCCTGCGGTAAACGAAATCCATCACAAAGGAAGATAAACCTGTGGTATCGACAGACAGCTTTGGTGCGGACGTGATCGTCGAAAGTGATTTTATCGAGAGTAATCCTTTTACTGACACTGATCGCGTGATATTGAAATCTTATGAAGCCGTGGTAGATGGTCTTGCAGCCCTGATTGGTCAGCACTGTGAAATCGTGTTGCACTCGCTGGAAGATTTGAACACCTCAGCTATCAAAATTGCCAATGGTGAGAACACCGGCCGCCAGGTTGGTTCGCCTATTACTGATCTGGCACTGCGTATGCTGCGTGATATTGAAGGATCTGAACGAAACTTCTCACGTGCTTACTTCACGCGTGCCAAAGGCAATACCCTGATGAAATCGATCACAGTAGCTATCCGGAATGCAGACAATCGTGTGGTTGGCCTTTTGTGTATCAATATCAACCTAGACGCGCCGTTCTCTCAAGTGCTGCAAGCTTTCATGCCAACGGAAGAAGCGCGCCAGGCCGTGTCTTCCGTGAACTTCGCCAGCGACGTAGATGAGCTGGTGGACCAAACGGTTGAACGCACTATCGAAGAGATAAATGCGGACAAGTCAGTATCGAATAATACTAAGAACCGACAGATTGTGATGGAGCTCTTCGACAAGGGTATTTTTGATATCAAAGACGCCATCAATCGCGTAGCGGACCGCCTTAATATCTCTAAGCACACGGTGTATCTCTACATCCGTCAGCGAAAAGGTGAGGATGGCGAAAAATGAGCCTGAGTTATATGCTGGTCGTGAATGGTCCGGTATACGGACGCCAGTCATCACTGACCGCGTATCGCTTTGCCAAAGCGCTGACCGAAAATGGACACACGTTAACGCGTGTGTTTTTTTACCAGGACGGCGTGTCTAACGCTTCTTCGTTAACAGTGCCGGCCAATGATGAGTTTGACTTGGTCGCCGCCTGGCAATTGCTGTCAAAAGAAAGTGGCGTTGAACTGGAAACCTGTGTTGCTGCGGCACTGCGTCGTGGTCAGGTCAGTGAAGAAGAAGCCAAACAGCATGCACTGGTCTCCTCTAATATGGCAGACGGCTTTTCCCAAGCTGGTCTTGGCGCACTTTCAGAAGCCTTGTTGACCGCCGACCGCGTTATTCAGTTCTAGGTGCTGGTATGAAAAAGATAGGTTTTGTTTTCTCTTCTGCGCCTCATGGCAGCGCGTCTGGCCGGGAAGGGCTCGATGCGGTGTTGGCAACTTCCAATTACAGTGAAGATCTTGTCCTGTTCTTTGTTGGTGATGGTGTGATGCAATTGCTGGCGGGTCAAAAGCCGGATGAGGTGCTGAGTCGCGACTATATTTCTACCTTCAAAATGCTGTCACTGTGCGATGTGGAGGAAATCTACGTGTGTGCTGACTCATTAGCAGAGCGCGGATTGAGTGACCATCCCCTTGTTATTGCGGTAGAAAAAGTCTCCCCAACGGACATTTCAGCCTCACTGGGTCAATGTGCCAAAGTGCTCCAGTTCTAAGGATCGTCAATGCTTCATACCGTTAATGCTTCCCCTTATGCCTCATCTGCTCTGGTGAATTGTCTGCGATATTCCGAGAAACACAGTGAGATCCTTTTGCTCGAAGACGCGGTTGTCGCCGGGATCCTCGGAGGGCAGTGGCAAGAAAAACTGGTTTCGTCAGGGCGCAGGATTTATGTGCTTCAAGAGGACGCTATGGCCCGCGGCATCGAGCATCAAATTGCCTCACAATTTGAACTTATTGATATGGAAGGGTTTGTAGAGCTAACAGCCCGGCATGTCACGCAAATGAAATGGTGATTTAGCCGTCTATCTACTAGCGTAATAGTCTGGGATTGGTGCGGTTATAAAACGATCAAAGCAAAGATCGTTGTATAAATCTTGACACCCCATTTGACGACGCCTAAAATTTCGCGTCCCTACTTTTGTGGGGCATAGATTTTTCACACTTATACGTAAGTAATATCAGGAGCTATTTAATGGCAACTATTAACCAGCTGGTACGCAAGCCACGCATCAAGCAAGTTGCAAAAAGCAACGTGCCTGCGCTGGAAGCGTGTCCGCAAAAACGTGGTGTATGTACTCGTGTTTACACCACTACTCCTAAAAAACCTAACTCGGCACTGCGTAAAGTATGTCGTGTTCGCCTGACCAACGGTTTTGAAGTTACTTCATACATCGGTGGTGAAGGTCACAACCTGCAAGAGCACTCAGTTGTTCTGATTCGCGGTGGTCGTGTTAAAGACCTTCCAGGTGTGCGTTACCACACCGTTCGTGGTGCACTTGACTGTGCAGGCGTTAACGACCGTAAACAAGGTCGTTCTAAGTACGGTGTGAAGCGTCCTAAGTCTTAATGGAATCCGTTAAGTAAGGCCAAACACTAATTAATTTGTAATTTTGAAAAAACTGAAAAGTTTTGGATAAAACCTGAAGAAGACAACGGAGAATTTCCATGCCACGTCGTCGCGTAATTGGTCAGCGTAAAATCCTGCCGGATCCTAAGTTCGGATCAGAGCTGCTGGCAAAATTTGTAAACATCGTAATGGTTGACGGTAAAAAGTCGACTGCTGAAAAAATCGTTTATGGTGCACTGGACATCATGTCAGAGCGTTCTGGTAAAGATCACCTGTCTGTGTTTGAAGCCGCTCTTGAAAACGTACGCCCTGCGGTAGAGGTTAAATCTCGCCGTGTTGGTGGTTCAACTTACCAAGTGCCAGTAGAAGTACGTCCTGTACGTCGTAACGCTCTGGCGATGCGTTGGTTGGTTGAAGCTGCGCGTAAGCGTGGTGAAAAATCTATGGCTCAGCGTCTGGCTAACGAAATGCTGGATGCATCTGAGAACAAAGGTACTGCTGTTAAGAAACGTGAAGACGTTCACCGTATGGCAGAAGCGAACAAAGCATTCGCTCATTACCGCTGGTAATACCTTTTTGGGCGCGACTTCGGTCGCGCCTAAACCACACTCTAAGGATACCCTTAGTAAGAGGATACTACTGTGGCTCGTAAGACCCCTATTGAGCGCTACCGTAATATCGGTATTTGTGCGCACGTAGACGCAGGCAAAACTACAACAACAGAGCGTATCCTGTTTTACACCGGTCTTTCTCATAAAATTGGTGAAGTGCACGATGGTGCCGCAACCATGGACTGGATGGAGCAGGAGCAAGAGCGTGGTATCACCATCACCTCCGCTGCGACTACAACTTTCTGGCGCGGTATGGATGCGCAATTCCCTGAGCATCGCATCAACATCATTGATACCCCAGGACACGTTGACTTTACCATTGAGGTAGAGCGTTCCTTGCGCGTACTGGATGGTGCAGTAGTTGTATTCTGTGGTGCTTCCGGTGTTGAACCTCAGTCAGAGACCGTTTGGCGTCAGGCTGACAAATATGAAGTTCCTCGTATGGTTTTCGTCAATAAGATGGACCGTGCAGGCGCAGATTTTCTGCGTGTGGTTGAGCAGATTAAAGTTCGACTGGGCGCAACGCCAGTGCCAATTCATCTGAATATCGGCGCTGAAGAAGACTTCCGCGGTGTTATCGACCTTATCAAAATGAAGGCGATTAACTGGAGCGAAGCTGACCAGGGTATGAGCTTCACGTACGAAGACATCCCGGCAGACATGCAAGAGCTGGCTGATGAGTGGCACCAGAATCTGGTCGAAGCCGCTGCTGAAGCAAACGAAGAGCTGATGGACAAGTACCTCGAAGAGGGAGAACTGACCGAAGCTGAAATCAAGCAAGCTCTGCGTGAACGTACATTGAATAATGAAATCGTACTGGCGACCTGTGGTTCTGCATTTAAGAACAAAGGCGTTCAGGCGGTTCTGGATGCTGTTGTAGAATTCCTTCCTTCCCCTGTTGACGTCAAAGCGATCAAAGGTGAAGACGAAGATGGCAACGAGATCGAGCGTCACTCTGATGACAACGAACCGTTTGCAGCTCTGGCATTCAAGATTGCTACGGACCCATTCGTGGGTACCTTGACCTTCCTGCGAGTTTACTCGGGTGTGGTCAATACTGGCGACACTGTTTACAACTCAGTGAAGCAAAAGCGTGAGCGTTTTGGCCGTATCGTTCAGATGCACTCAAACAAGCGTGAAGAAATTAAAGAAATTCGCGCGGGTGACATTGCAGCAGCCATTGGTCTGAAAGACGTCACTACAGGTGACACGCTGTGTGCACAAGAATCAAAAGTGGTTCTTGAGCGTATGGAGTTCCCTGAACCAGTTATTCAGATCGCTGTAGAGCCACGCTCTAAAGCAGACCAGGAAAAAATGGGTATCGCGCTGGGTAAACTGGCGGCAGAAGATCCATCATTCCGCGTTGAAACCGATGACGAGTCAGGCCAGACCCTGATCTCAGGTATGGGTGAGCTTCACCTGGACATCATCGTAGACCGCATGCGTCGTGAGTTCAGCGTAGAATGTAATGTAGGTAAGCCACAGGTGGCATACCGCGAAACCATCCGTGGTTCGGCTGAAGTCGAAGGTAAATTCGTCAAGCAGTCTGGTGGTCGTGGTCAGTACGGTCATGTTTGGCTGAAACTGGAACCAGCTGAGAAAGGCGAAGGTTTTGTCTTCGTCGACGAAATCGTTGGTGGTGTGGTACCGAAAGAATATATCGGCGCTGTTGCTAAAGGTGTTGAAGAGCAGATGAGTAGCGGTGTACTTGCTGGCTACCCAGTGCTTGATATCAAAGCAACGCTTTTCGATGGTTCGTACCATGATGTTGACTCCAACGAAATGGCGTTTAAGATCGCTGCATCTATGGCATTCAAGAAAGGTGCACTTGAAGCGCAACCTGTCATTCTTGAGCCAATGATGAAAGTGGAAGTTACCACTCCAGAAGACTGGATGGGTGACGTAGTGGGCGACCTGAACCGTCGTCGTGGTCTGATTGGTGGTATGGATGAAGGTCCTGCCGGTTTGAAGATCATTCGCGCGCAGGTGCCACTGGCTGAGATGTTTGGTTACGCAACTGACTTGCGTTCAGCGACTCAGGGCCGCGCATCTTACTCTATGGAATTCAGTGACTATGCTGATATTCCTAAGAACATCGCTGATTCAATCATCGCAGAGCGTTCTTGATTGATAGGTGGTTTTAATGCTGGCATTATTGGCCCGCATTAATAAAAACTTCTGATCGCACTCACGACGGTGGGTGCGGCTCACAACTAGGAAGGAACACGATCGTGTCTAAAGAAAAATTTGAACGTACGAAACCGCACGTTAACGTTGGTACTATCGGCCACGTTGACCACGGTAAAACCACTCTGACTGCAGCAATCTGTACTGTACTGTCTAAAACTTACGGCGGTGCAGCGCGTGACTTCGCATCAATCGATAACGCGCCAGAAGAGCGCGAGCGTGGTATCACTATCTCTACTTCACACGTAGAGTACGATACTCCAACTCGCCACTACGCACACGTAGACTGCCCAGGACACGCTGACTATGTTAAAAACATGATCACCGGTGCTGCGCAAATGGACGGTGGTATCCTGGTTGTTGCGGCAACTGACGGTCCAATGCCACAAACTCGTGAGCACATCCTGCTGGGTCGCCAGGTTGGTATTCCATACATCCTTGTATTCATGAACAAGTGTGACATGGTTGACGACGAAGAGCTGCTTGAGCTGGTTGAGATGGAAGTTCGTGAACTGCTGTCTGAGTACGACTTCCCAGGCGACGACTGCCCAGTAATTCAAGGTTCTGCACTGGGTGCACTGAACGGCGAAGCTGAGTGGGAAGCGAAAATCGTTGAGCTGGCAGAAGCACTGGATTCTTACATCCCAGAGCCAGAGCGTGCGATCGACAAGCCATTCATCCTGCCAATCGAAGACGTATTCTCAATCCAAGGCCGTGGTACTGTTGTAACGGGTCGTGTTGAGCAAGGTATCGTTCGCGTAGGTGACGAAGTTGCTATCGTTGGTATCAAAGACACTACTACTACTACTTGTACTGGTGTTGAGATGTTCCGTAAGCTTCTGGACGAAGGCCGTGCAGGTGAGAACGTTGGTGTTCTGCTGCGTGGTACTAAGCGTGACGAAGTTGAGCGTGGTCAAGTACTGGCGAAGCCGGGTTCTATCACTCCTCACACTAAGTTCGAGTCAGAAGTATACGTTCTGTCTAAAGACGAAGGCGGCCGTCATACTCCGTTCTTCAAAGGCTACCGTCCACAGTTCTACTTCCGTACTACTGACGTGACCGGTACTATCGAACTGCCAGAAGGCGTTGAGATGGTAATGCCAGGTGACAACATCCAAATGGTTGTTGAGCTGATTGCACCAATCGCGATGGACGAAGGCCTGCGCTTCGCTATCCGTGAAGGTGGCCGTACCGTAGGTGCGGGTGTTGTTGCTAAGATCCTGGCTTAATTTTTTAAGCTTCGATTAGCACAATGCTAGGAAAAGGACGCTTCGGCGTCCTTTTTCATTTTTAGAAAACTAGGCTTTGTGAGGCACCGCTAAGAGAACAGGTGCTTTCATCCCTACAGTGATATTCCTTCAAATTCTTTCTTCGTCCTTTTCTTTCATTATTCGTCAATCAATCGAAGAAACGAACTGGTAATGCTAACAATTCTCGTTTATATTGTTATTAGTTTCATTGAGGAAGATACAAAGATGTACGTTTGCTTGTGCCACGGGATTTCTGATAAGACGTTGAAGAAACTTGCTTATGAGCAAGGGGTCGATGACATACGCGAAATTAGAAAGCTAACTCCCTTGGGCTCACAGTGCGGCAAGTGCATTCGTCCTGCAAAGGAAATCCTTCAAGAAGCAGCGTTAAATACTCTCTACAAGAAAGTTGGCTAAGTGCCTCTTGTCTAATATCTGACATTGACCACACTTCATTCGGTTCTATTTTTAATAGACGCCGAAAAGAGGAGTGCGTGATATGAAGTCAGATCCAAAAATCATCCAACATCTCAACAAAATTCTGGGTAACGAACTTGTTGCCATCAATCAGTATTTCCTTCACGCGCGAATGTACAAAGACTGGGGATTGAAAGCGATTGCTGATAAAGAATACGAAGAGTCTATCGATGAGATGAAACATGCTGATGATTTGATAGAGCGTATCCTTTTCCTCGAAGGCATACCCAACCTGCAAGATCTAGGCAAATTGCGCATAGGTGAAGATACCACAGAAATGCTCGAGTGCGATTTAGCGCTGGAAATGGATGCTATTCCTGATTTGCGTGATGCCATTGAATATGCTGAAAGCGTCCGTGATTATGTGTCGCGTGACCTGTTCCAGGATATTCTGGAAGAGGAAGAAGAGCATGTTGATTGGCTTGAAACCCAGCTGGGACTTATCGATAAAGTAGGCATCCAGAATTACAATCAAGCGCAAATGATTGAATGTGATGATTCTTGAGCAAGATTTTGAATGAGAAGAAAGGGAGCCCAAAAGAGGATCCTTTTTTGTACCTACGCCAGAGCCAGAGGCCCCAGTTTTACTCGCTTATCTAAAGCCTGATTATATTTTAAACGCCACTTGCAAAGCAAATTGTGATCTGTATAATGCCCGCACTGCCTGAGAGATTTGCTCTCAACAGTGCAGTTGTGAACCAATGAGCACAGGAGGAAGACCCTTCGCAGTAGGTGAAAGCCTGATGTGGTCGGTAATGTATACTCCGCTTATGTTCGCAGTCATATAAAATGGCTGACAATGTATCAGATATTGATACTACGGTTTCACATAAATCAATCGACATTCCCTTATCTTGATAAGGTTGAGTGGCGATATTGTTTGTGTAATTTTTTAATTTGGAGCTCTGTCTAATGCAGAACCAACGTATCCGTATCCGCCTGAAGGCTTTCGATCACCGTTTGATCGACCAGTCTACTGCGGAAATCGTTGAAACCGCTAAGCGCACTGGTGCGCAGGTGAAGGGTCCAATCCCTCTGCCAACTCGCAAAGAGCGCTTCACCGTTCTTATCTCTCCGCACGTAAACAAAGATGCACGTGACCAGTACGAAATCCGTACTCACAAGCGTCTGATCGACATCGTTGAGCCAACAGATAAAACTGTTGACGCTCTGATGCGTCTTGACCTTGCTGCGGGCGTTGATGTTCAAATCAGCCTGGGTTAAGAGGGGAGTTAATAATGATTGGTCTAGTCGGTCGTAAAGTGGGCATGACTCGCATCTTCACTGAAGAAGGCGTTTCTATCCCTGTAACCGTTGTAGAAGTAGAAACTAACCGTGTTACTCAGGTACGTACTCCTGAAGTAGATGGTTACTCTGCTATCCAAGTAACTTCAGGCGCTAAGAAAGCAAGCCGCGTAACTAAGCCAGAAGCTGGTCACTTTGCGAAAGTAGGTGTTGAAGCTGGCCGCGGTCTGTGGGAATTCCGTCTGGAAAACGGCGAAGATTTCGAAGTAGGCGCTGAGCTGAACGTAGATCTGTTCGCTGAAATCAAAAAAGTAGACGTTACTGGCACATCTAAAGGTAAGGGTTTCCAAGGCGCTGTTAAGCGTTGGAACTTCCGTACTCAAGATATGACCCACGGTAACTCCTTGTCTCACCGTGCTCCTGGTTCTATCGGTCAATGTCAGACTCCAGGTCGCGTATTCAAAGGCAAGAAAATGGCAGGTCACATGGGTGCAGAGCAGGTAACTACTCAAAACCTTGAGATCGTACGTGTTGACGCTGAGCGCAAACTGCTTCTTATCAAAGGTGCAGTACCAGGTGCGACTGGCAGCAACGTGATCGTTAAACCAGCCGTTAAAGCGTAACGTCGAGGAGATAGTAATGGAATTGGTAGTAAAAGGCGCTGACGCGCTGACTGTTTCCGAAACTACCTTCGGGCGTGAGTTCAACGAAGCTCTGGTTCACCAAGTAGTAGTTGCATACGCAGCTGGTGCCCGTCAAGGTACTCGTGCGCAAAAGACTCGTTCAGACGTATCAGGTGGCGGTGCTAAGCCATGGCGTCAGAAGGGTACTGGTCGCGCTCGTGCAGGTACAATCCGTAGCCCAATCTGGCGCTCGGGTGGTGTAACTTTCGCTGCGCGTCCTCAGGACCACAGCCAGAAAGTTAACAAGAAAATGTACCGTGGTGCTATTAAAAGCATCCTGTCTGAGCTGGTTCGTCAAGAGCGTCTGATCGTTGTTGATAACTTCTCAGTAGAAGCACCAAAAACTAAAGAGCTGATCGCTAAGCTGAAAGAGCTTGAGCTGTCTGAAGCTCTGATCGTAACTGCAGAAGTTGATGAGAACCTGTTCTTGGCAGCGCGCAACCTGTACAAGGTTGATGTACGCGATGCAGCAGGCATCGACCCAGTTAGCCTGATCGCTTTCGACAAAGTAGTTATGACTGCAGCTGCAGTTAAGCAAGTTGAGGAGATGCTGGGATGATCACTGAAGAGCGTATCCTGAAAGTTCTGCGTGCTCCGCACATCTCTGAAAAAGCAACCATGGCTGCTGAAAACGGTAACACTATCGTTTTCAAAGTAGCAATGACTGCGACTAAGAGAGAGATCAAAGCAGCAGTTGAGAAACTGTTCGAAGTTGAAGTGAAGTCTGTAAATACTCTTATCACTAAGGGTAAGACCAAACGTCAAGGTATGCGCCAAGGCCGTCGTTCAGACGTGAAAAAAGCGTACGTTATCTTGAAAGAAGGTCAAGACATCGACTTCGCTGGCGGCGCTGAGTAAGACGGAGGAGTAACAGAAAATGGCAATTGTTAAATGTAAGCCTACTTCACCGGGTCGTCGTCACGTTGTTAAGATTGTAAACGCTGACCTGTACAAAGGTAAGCCTTACGCACCGCTGCTGGAGAAAAACTCTAAGTCTGGTGGTCGTAACAACAACGGTCGTATCACTGTACGTCACATCGGTGGTGGTCATAAGCAACACTACCGTGTAATTGACTTCAAACGTACTAAAGACGGCATCCCAGCGAAAGTTGAGCGTCTGGAATACGATCCAAACCGTAGCGCGAACATCGCACTGGTTCTGTACGCAGACGGCGAGCGTCGTTACATCATTGCACCTAAAGGCCTGAAAGCTGGCGACCAGATCCAATCTGGTTCAGATGCTGCGATCAAAGTAGGCAACAGCCTGCCAATGCGCAACATCCCAGTAGGTTCTACAGTTCACAACGTTGAACTGAAGCCTGGTAAAGGTGCTCAGCTGGCTCGTTCAGCTGGTGCATACGCACAAATCGTAGCTCGCGATGGCGCATACGTAACTATTCGTCTGCGTTCTGGTGAGATGCGTAAAGTTCTTTCTGAAGGTCGTGCGACCATCGGTGAAGTTGGTAACGCAGAACACATGCTGCGTGAACTGGGTAAAGCAGGTGCTACTCGCTGGAAGGGCGTTCGTCCAACAGTTCGTGGTGTTGCAATGAACCCAGTAGACCACCCACACGGTGGTGGTGAAGGTCGTACTTCGGGCGGTCGTCACCCAGTATCTCCTTGGGGTATGCCTACTAAAGGCTTCAAGACCCGTAAGAACAAACGTACCGACAAGTACATCGTACGTCGTCGTAACAAGTAATTTATATCAGAGGATAAGCCATGCCACGTTCTCTCAAGAAAGGTCCTTTTATTGACCTGCACTTGCTGAAGAAGGTAGAGAAAGCGGTGGAAAGCGGTGACAAGAAGCCTGTTAAGACTTGGTCCCGTCGTTCAATGATCATCCCTCAGATGATCGGTTTGACCATCGCTGTCCATAATGGTCGTCAGCACGTACCTGTTTTCATCACTGATGAGATGATCGGTCACAAGCTGGGCGAATTTGCACCAACACGTACTTATCGCGGCCACGCTGCAGATAAGAAAGCTAAGAAGCGTTAAGGAGTTAAGATATGGAAGCTATTGCTAAACATCGCTTTGCTCGTATTTCGCCTCAGAAAGCACGTTTGGTAGCAGACCAAGTGCGCGGTAAAAACGTTGCACAAGCAATTGAACTTCTGACTTTCAGCGACAAAAAAGCCGCTGATCTGATCAAGAAGGTGCTGGAGTCTGCAATTGCAAACGCTGAGCATAACGAAGGCGCAGACATCGATGATTTGTCTGTAGCAAAAATCTTCGTTGACGAAGGCCCAGTCATGAAGCGCATCATGCCTCGTGCAAAAGGCCGTGCCGATCGCATCTTGAAGCGTTCTAGCCACATCACTGTTGTTGTAGCAGACCGCTAAGAGACGAGGAGAGAAAGCAATGGGTCAAAAAGTACATCCTAATGGTATTCGTCTTGGCATCTGTAAGCCTTGGAATTCCACCTGGTTTGCTAACAGCCAAGATTTCGCTGACAACCTAGACGGCGACTTCAAGGTACGTCAGTTCCTGACTAAAGAACTGTCTAAAGCGTCTGTTTCTCGTATCGTTATCGAGCGTCCTGCCAAGAGCATCCGTGTGACTATTCACACTGCTCGTCCAGGCGTTGTTATCGGTAAGAAAGGCGAAGACGTAGAAAAACTGCGCGCTCGCGTTGCACAACTGGCAGGTGTTCCTGCTCAAATCAACATCGCAGAAGTACGCAAGCCTGAGCTTGACGCACAACTGGTTGGTGACAGCATCGCGTCTCAGCTAGAGCGTCGTGTTATGTTCCGTCGTGCTATGAAGCGTGCGGTACAGAACGCAATGCGTCTGGGTGCCAAGGGTATCAAAGTGGAAGTAAGCGGCCGTCTTGGCGGTGCTGAAATCGCTCGTACCGAGTGGTACCGTGAAGGTCGTGTGCCACTGCACACTCTTCGTGCTGACATTGATTACGCAACTTCTTCGGCTCACACCACTTACGGTGTTATTGGTATTAAAGTTTGGATCTTCAAAGGTGAAGTTCTGGGCGGCATGCCAGTAGCAGAGCCACAGGCTGATAAGCCTAAGAAGCAGCGTAAAGGCCGTAAGTAAGGAGTCTATCGATGCTTCAACCAAAACGTACTAAGTTCCGCAAGACTCATAAGGGTCGTAACCGCGGTCTTGCTGCAGGTACTGACGTAAGCTTCGGTACCTTCGGCCTGAAAGCTGTTGGTCGTGGTCGTATCACTGCGCGTCAGATCGAAGCTGCACGTCGTGCTATGACTCGTCACATCAAGCGTCAGGGTCAAATCTGGATCCGTGTGTTCCCAGACAAGCCAATCACTACCAAACCTCTGGAAGTTCGTCAGGGTAAAGGTAAGGGTTCTGTGAGCTACTGGGTTGCACAAATCCAACCAGGTAAAGTCCTGTACGAGATGGATGGTGTTTCTGAAAGCCTTGCTCGCGAAGCATTCGAGCTGGCTTCTCGTAAACTACCTATCAAAACCACTTTCGTAACTAAGGCGGTGATGTGATGAAAGCACAAGAGCTTCGCGAAAAGAGCGTAGAGCAGCTGAATGAAGAACTGCTGGGTCTGCTGCGTGAGCAATTCAACCTGCGCATGCAAGCGGCTACTGGTCAACTTCAGCAAACTCACACTCTGAAGAACGTTCGTCGCGATATCGCACGTGTTAAAACCGTTCTGAACCAGAAGGGCAACGCATAATGAGCGACAAAATCCGTACTCAACAAGGTCGTGTAATTAGCGACAAGATGGATAAATCTATCGTTGTTGCTATCGAACGCCAGGTGAAACACCCAATCTACGGTAAATTCATCAAGCGTACGACTAAACTGCACGCTCATGACGAAAACAACGAGTGCGCACAAGGCGATACCGTTGAGATCCGTGAGTGCCGTCCACTGTCTAAGACTAAGTCTTGGACTCTGGTACGCGTAGTTGAGAAAGCACGCCTGTAAGGCAAGCTTTCCAGCGATAAAAAACAAAGCGGCTCCCATTTCGGAGCCGTTTATTTTTTATCTACCCATCTTCAAAAAATAGTGTTATTATTCGCCGCCCTTGTAATGAGGCAGCCCGACCCGAGATGGGTCTAGATGTAATAACAGCGGAGCACTAACAATGATCCAAATGCAAAGTATGCTGGATGCAGCCGATAACTCCGGCGCTCGCAGCGTAATGTGTATTAAGGTGCTGGGTGGTTCACACCGTCGCTACGCCCATATCGGCGACGTCATCAAAGTTACCGTTAAAGATGCAATCCCACGCGGTAAAGTTAAAAAAGGTGATGTCCTGAAGGCGGTTGTAGTTCGCACCCGTAAAGGCGTTCGTCGTCCAGATGGCTCTGTCATTCGCTTCGACCGTAATGCTTGTGTATTGTTGAACAACACTACTGAGCAACCAGTCGGTACCCGTATCTTTGGTCCTGTGACACGCGAACTTCGTGGCGATAAGTTCATGAAGATTGTGTCTCTGGCGCCAGAAGTTCTGTAAGGAGCGGTTAAAATGGCAGCTAAAATCCGTCGTAACGACGAAGTTATCGTTCTTGCCGGTAAAGACAAAGGCAAGAAAGGTAAAGTAAGTAAGGTTCTGACCACTGGTAAAGTTATCGTTGAAGGTATCAACCTGGTTAAGAAACACCAGAAGCCTGTTCCGGCTCTGGGCATCCAAGGCGGCATCGTAGAAAAAGAAGCTGCAGTGGACGTTTCTAACGTTGCTATCTACAACGCGGCAACTGGTAAAGCAGACCGTGTAGGCTTCCGATTCGAAGACGGCAAAAAAGTTCGTTTCTTCAAATCGAATGGCGAAATTATTTAAGTAATTCTGGAGTAGTACACTATGGCGAAACTGCATGATTACTACAAAGAGACTGTTGTAAAAGAACTGGCTGAAAAGTTCGAATACAAGAGTATCATGCAAGTCCCAAGGATCGAAAAGATCACCCTGAACATGGGTGTGGGCGAAGCAATCAACGACAAAAAACTGCTTGAGAACGCAGCATGTGACCTGGCATCAATCACAGGTCAAAAGCCGCTGATCACTAAAGCACGTAAGTCTGTTGCTGGCTTCAAGATCCGTGAGGGCTACCCAATTGGCTGTAAAGTAACCCTGCGTGGCGAGCGTATGTGGGAATTCCTAGAGCGTCTGATTTCAATCGCTCTTCCACGTGTGCGTGACTTCCGTGGCGTTAGCTCGAAATCTTTCGACGGTCGCGGTAACTATAGCATGGGCGTTCGTGAGCAAATCATCTTCCCAGAGATCGACTACGACAAAGTAGATCGTATCCGTGGTCTTGATATTACTATCACGACCACAGCGGCGACTGATGAGGAAGGTCAAGCTCTGCTGGCTGCCTTTAACTTCCCATTCCGTAAGTAAGGTGAAGGGTTACTGTAATGGCTAAGCAATCAATGAAAGCGCGCGAAGTAAAACGCGCGAAGCTGGTAGCAAAGTTCGCTGAGAAGCGTGCTGCACTGAAAGCTATCATCAAAAACGTTAACGCGTCTGAAGAAGAGCGTTGGGATGCAGTCCTGAAGCTTCAAACTCTACCGCGTGATTCTGCTAAGTCTCGTCAGCGTAACCGCTGTAACCAGACTGGTCGTCCACATGGCTACCTGCGCAAATTCGGTCTGAGCCGAATCAAGGTTCGTGAAGCTTGCATGAAAGGCGAGATTCCGGGTCTGCGTAAGGCGAGCTGGTAATTGAATCACGGGAGTAAAGACTTATGAGCATGCAAGATCCGATTTCGGATATGCTGACCCGCATCCGCAACGGTCAGGCAGCAACTAAAGTTGCTGTTAAGATGCCTTCGTCAAAGCTGAAAGTGGCAATTGCTGAGCTGCTGAAAGCTGAAGGTTATGTGGCTGACTACGCTGTTTCTGGCGAAGTTAAGCCTGAGCTGGAAGTTACTCTGAAGTACTTCGAAGCTAAACCAGTTATCGAGCAAATCCAACGTGTAAGCCGTCCAGGTCTGCGCATCTATAAGAAAAAAGATGAGCTGCCTTCTGTAATGGGTGGTCTGGGTATTGCTGTAGTATCAACTTCTAAAGGTTTGATGACCGACCGTGCAGCTCGCAAAGCGGGTCTGGGCGGCGAAATCATCTGCTACGTAGCGTAAGGAGTAGGAAATGTCTCGTGTTGCAAAAGCACCCGTAGTAATTCCTGCCGGCGTAGAGGTGAAACTGAACGGTCAGGAAATCACTGTTAAAGGTAGCAAGGGTGAGCTGACCCGCATTATCAACGACGCAGTGGAACTAAGCCAAGAAGACAACGCTGTGAAGTTCGCACCACGCGAAGGTATTGCTAAAGCTAACGCTCAAGCAGGTACCGCACGTGCACTGGTGAACAACATGGTTGTTGGTGTTACTGAAGGCTATACCAAGAAACTGATCCTGAAAGGTGTTGGTTATCGTGCAGCAATGAAAGGTAACTCAGTCGCTCTGACTCTGGGTTTCTCTCACCCTGTTGAACATGAACTGCCTGCAGGTATCAAAGCAGAATGCCCAAGCCAAACTGAAATTGTTTTGACTGGTACAGACAAGCAATTAGTTGGTCAAGTAGCTGCTGACATCCGCGCATACCGTCAGCCTGAGCCTTACAAAGGTAAAGGTGTTCGTTACGCTGACGAAGTTGTGCGTACTAAAGAAGCTAAGAAGAAGTAAGGTAACACTATGGATAAGAAAATTGCTCGTATCCGTCGTGCGACCCGAGCGCGTCGCAAGATTGCTGAACTGGGTGCGACTCGCCTAGTGGTACACCGTACTCCACGTCATGTGTACGCACAGGTTATCGCGGCAAATGGCTCCGAAGTAATCGCAGCTGCTTCTACCGTAGAAAAAGCGATCCGTGAGCAAGTGAAGAGCACCGGTAATAAAGAAGCCGCAGCAGCAGTAGGTAAAGCTATCGCTGAGCGTGCGAAGGAAAAAGGCATCGAATCTGTTGCTTTTGACCGTTCCGGTTTCCAATACCACGGCCGTGTGGCTGCACTGGCAGATGCTGCCCGTGAAGCTGGTCTGAAATTCTAAGGTAGGCGGAAAGATGGCTAACGATAAACAACAAAGTGATTTGCATGAGAAGCTGATTGCTGTTAACCGTGTTTCTAAGACGGTTAAAGGTGGTCGCATCTTCAGCTTCACCGCTCTGACTGTAGTTGGTGATGGCAATGGTCGTGTAGGTTTCGGTTACGGCAAAGCCCGTGAAGTACCTGCAGCGATCCAAAAATCAATGGAAAAAGCGCGCCGTAACATGGTTACTGTTGCGCTGAACGAAGGTACTCTTCACCACGCTGTTAAAGGCCGCCACACTGGTTCTAAAGTGTACATGCAGCCTGCATCAGAAGGTACAGGTATCATCGCAGGTGGTGCGATGCGCGCGGTTTTGGAAGTTGCGGGTGTTCGCAACGTTCTGGCAAAAGCATACGGTTCTACTAACCCAATCAACATCGTTCGTGCAACGATCGATGGTCTGGGTGGTATGAAGTCTCCAGAAATGGTAGCTGCTAAACGCGGTCTGCCAGTTAACGAAATTCTGGGGTAATTCGACATGGCTAAAACTATCAAAGTAACTCAGACTCGTAGCTCAATCGGTCGTTTGCCGAAACACAAAGCTACCCTGCGTGGCTTGGGCCTACGTCGCATCAACCACACTGTTGAACTTGAAGATACTGCTTGCGTACGCGGCATGATCAATCAAGTTTACTACATGGTTAAAGTGGAGGAGTAATCACAATGCGTCTGAATACTCTATCTCCGGCTGCGGGTTCAAAGCCTTCTAAGAAGCGCGTTGGCCGTGGTATCGGTTCAGGCTTGGGCAAAACTGGTGGCCGTGGTCACAAAGGTCAGAAATCCCGTTCAGGTGGTTCTGTACGCCCAGGTTTCGAAGGCGGTCAAATGCCTTTGAAACAGCGTCTGCCAAAATTTGGTTTTACTTCTCGCAAGAGCCTGACTGCAGCTGAAGTTCGCCTGAGCGAACTGGCTAAAGTTGAAGGTGACGTAGTAAGCCTTGAGACACTGAAAGCTGCAAACGTAATCACTAAAGACATCCGTACGGCGAAAATCGTACTGTCTGGTGAGATTGCACGCTCAGTGACTGTAAAAGGTCTTCGCGTTACTAAAGGCGCTCAAGCTGCAATCGAAGCTGCTGGCGGTAAAATCGAGGAATAATTAGCTCGAGGACGAGGTACAGATGGCAAAACAACCAGGACATAATTTTAGTAGTGCAAAAGGTGGACTTGCGGAGCTGAAAAGCCGTCTACTCTTTGTGGTAGGTGCGTTGCTCGTATTCCGCGCCGGTTCTTTTGTGCCAATTCCTGGTATTGACGCTGCTGTACTTGCCGATCTGTTCGAACAGCAACAAGGGACCATCATTGAACTGTTTAACATGTTCTCTGGTGGTGCTCTTGAGCGTGCTTCTATCCTGGCGCTGGGCATCATGCCGTATATTTCGGCATCGATTATTGTCCAACTGCTTACGGTAGTTCATCCAGCCTTAGCTGAGTTGAAGAAAGAAGGGGAATCTGGCCGTCGTAAGATCAGTCAGTACACCCGCTACGGTACGCTGGTATTGGCAACCTTCCAAGCGATTGGTATCGCTACAGGCTTGCCAAGTATGATTCCGGGTCTGGTTGTAAACGCAGGCCTTGGATTCTACTTTACCGCTGTTGTGAGCTTGGTCACTGGCACCATGTTCCTGATGTGGTTAGGTGAACAGATCACTGAGCGTGGTATCGGCAACGGTATTTCCATCATAATATTTGCTGGTATCGTTGCAGGATTGCCATCCGCTATCGGACAAACAGCCGAGCAAGCGCGTCAAGGTGAATTGCACGTGCTTCTTCTTCTGTTGATTGCGGTAATTGCATTTGCAGTAATTGCGTTCGTTGTGTTTGTAGAGCGTGGTCAACGTCGAATCGTTGTTAACTACGCGAAACGTCAGCAAGGCCGTCGTGTCTTCGCTGCGCAAAGCACACACCTGCCATTGAAATTAAACATGGCAGGCGTAATTCCAGCAATTTTTGCATCAAGTATTATCCTGTTCCCAGGCACACTGGCTCAATGGTTTGGTCAGAGTGAACAGTTGGGCTGGTTGGCGGATGTGTCATTGGCACTAAGCCCCGGTCAACCACTGTATGTAATTCTTTATGCTGCTGCGATTATCTTCTTCTGTTTCTTCTACACGGCGTTGGTTTTCAACCCGCGTGAGACAGCAGACAATCTGAAGAAGTCTGGTGCATTCGTACCTGGTATTCGCCCGGGCGAGCAGACTGCGAAGTACATAGATAAAGTAATGACTCGATTAACCCTAGCGGGGGCGTTGTATATCACCTTTATCTGTCTGATCCCCGAGTTCATGATGATTGCTTGGAACGTACGCTTTTACTTTGGCGGAACTTCCCTACTTATCGTAGTCGTGGTAATCATGGACTTTATGGCTCAAGTTCAGACACATCTGATGTCTCAACAATATGAGTCCGTGTTGAAGAAAGCCAATCTGAAAGGCTACGGCCGCTAACAGATTGACATTTACGGAGTTTAGCAATGAAAGTTCGTGCTTCCGTTAAGAAAATCTGCCGTAACTGTAAAGTTATCAAGCGTAACGGTGTTGTTCGCGTGATTTGCAGTGAGCCAAAGCATAAGCAGCGCCAAGGCTAATAGCAGAATATTTTTCTTGCAAAATTTAGGCAGGCTGGCTACATTAGCCAGCCCACCTTTTGTGTGTGCAAAAGAAGTGGTATAGCCGCTGCGTATCCTAAACGGGCTTTGCAGCGGTTCTTCTTGATAAAGTACTAGGAGTGAATAGTGGCCCGTATTGCAGGCATTAACATTCCTGATCAGAAGCATGCTGTAATCGCACTGACTGCGATCTACGGTATCGGTAAAACCCGTTCAAAAGCTATCCTAGCTGAGACTGGTATTGCTGAAAGCACTAAGATCAGTGAACTAACTGAAGAGCAGATCGATCTACTGCGTGATGGCGTTGCCAAGTACACTGTAGAAGGTGATCTACGTCGTGAAGTTTCCATGAACATCAAGCGTCTGATGGACCTTGGTTGTTACCGCGGTTTGCGTCATCGTCGCAGCTTGCCACTACGTGGCCAGCGCACGAAGACCAATGCTCGTACCCGTAAGGGTCCGCGCAAGCCGATCAAGAAATAATCGGGGTAGGTAAAGTACTATGGCTAAACAACCAAATCGCGCACGTAAACGCGTACGCAAGCAAGTTGCTGACGGCGTAGCGCACATCCATGCGTCTTTCAACAACACAATCGTAACCATTACTGACCGTCAAGGTAACGCCCTAGCTTGGGCGACTGCAGGTGGTTCTGGTTTCCGTGGTTCTCGCAAATCAACTCCGTTCGCTGCACAGGTTGCTGCTGAGCGTTGTGGTGAGATGGCTAAAGAATATGGCCTGAAGAACCTGGAAGTTATGGTTAAGGGCCCAGGTCCAGGTCGTGAATCTACTATTCGCGCTCTGAACGCGGCTGGTTTCCGTATCACTAACATTGTTGATGCGACTCCAATCCCACATAACGGTTGTCGTCCACCTAAGAAACGTCGCGTATAACGCTGTTTCTTAGAATTCTGGAGAAAGATCATGGCAAGATATTTGGGTCCTAAGCTGAAGCTTAGCCGTCGCGAAGGTACTGACTTGTTCCTGAAGTCAGGCGTACGCGCGATTGATACCAAGTGTAAAATTGATAACGCCCCAGGCGTACACGGCGCACGTCGCGGCCGTCTGTCTGACTACGGCGTTCAGCTTCGTGAGAAGCAAAAAGTTCGTCGTATCTACGGCGTACTGGAAAAACAATTCCGTAACTACTATAAAGAAGCTGCTCGCATCAAAGGCAACACAGGTGAAAACCTGCTGCAACTTCTGGAAGGTCGTCTGGATAACGTAGTTTACCGCATGGGCTTTGGCGCAACTCGCGCAGAATCACGTCAGTTGGTAAGCCACAAAGCGATCCTGGTAAACGGTAAAGTGGTTAACGTTCCTTCTTTCAAGGTAACGGCCAACGACGTTGTTAGCATTCGCGAGAAAGCTAAGAACCAAGCACGCATCAAAGCAGCTCTTGAAATTGCTGCTCAGCGCGAGCTGCCAACTTGGATCGAAGTAGACAGCAACAAGATGGAAGGCACTTTCAAGCGCCTGCCAGAGCGTTCAGATTTGTCTGCTGACATCAACGAACACCTGATCGTCGAGCTTTACTCTAAGTAAGGCTAAACTAAAGAGAGGACACAATGCAGGGTTCTGTAACAGAATTTCTTAAGCCGCGTCTGGTTGACATCGAACAAGTTAGCTCGACGCACGCAAAAGTAACTCTTGAGCCGCTAGAGCGTGGCTTTGGTCACACCCTAGGTAATGCTCTACGTCGCATCCTACTGTCGTCTATGCCTGGTTGTGCAGTGACAGAAGTGGAAATTGACGGCGTGTTGCACGAGTACAGCACCAAAGAGGGCGTACAGGAAGATATCCTGGAAATCCTGCTTAACCTTAAAGGCCTTGCCGTTAAGGTAGAGGGTAAAGATGAAGTTATCCTAACCCTGAATAAGTCTGGTGCAGGCCCTGTTGTTGCAGGCGACATCACCCACGACGGTGGTGTTGAGATTGCGAACCCAGAACACGTAATCTGCCACCTGACAGATTCAAATGCTGAAATCAGCATGCGAATCAAGGTAGAACGTGGTCGCGGCTACGTACCAGCGTCAGCACGTATTCACACTGAAGAAGACGAGCGTCCAATCGGCCGTCTGCTTGTAGATGCAACGTTCAGCCCAGTAGACCGTATTGCTTACAATGTTGAAGCAGCACGTGTTGAACAGCGTACCGACCTCGACAAGCTGGTTATCGATATGGAGACTAACGGTACTCTTGATCCTGAGGAAGCTATCCGTCGTGCAGCAACTATTCTTGCTGAGCAACTGGACGCATTCGTAGATCTGCGTGATGTACGAGTTCCTGAAGAGAAAGAAGAGAAGCCAGAGTTCGATCCGATCCTACTGCGTCCTGTAGACGATCTTGAACTAACTGTTCGCTCTGCTAACTGTTTGAAAGCAGAAGCGATCCACTACATCGGTGATCTGGTACAGCGTACTGAGGTTGAGCTTCTTAAGACGCCAAACCTTGGTAAGAAGTCTTTGACTGAAATTAAAGACGTGCTGGCTTCACGTGGTCTGTCTCTGGGTATGCGCCTGGAAAACTGGCCGCCAGCATCAATCGCTGAAGATTAATCAGATTCTGATTACTTAGTTAGAAGGATTAGGTCATGCGCCATCGTAAGAGTGGTCGTCAACTCAATCGCAACAGCAGCCATCGCAAAGCGATGTTCAGCAACATGGCTAGCTCGCTGGTAACTCACGAAGTTATCAAAACTACTCTGCCTAAGGCAAAAGAGCTGCGTCGCGTAATTGAGCCATTGATTACCCTAGCAAAGAACGACAGTGTTGCTAACCGTCGTCTTGCATTCGCTCGTACTCGTAACGACGAAGTTGTAGCGAAGCTGTTCAACGAACTGGGTCCACGTTTTGCCTCTCGTGCAGGCGGTTACACTCGCATTCTGAAATGCGGTGTACGTGCCGGCGATAAAGCCCCTATGGCTTACATCGAGTTGGTAGATCGTCCAGAGACAGCTGCAGAAGAAGCAGCTGAGTAATCTCTCGGTTCGTTCAAATAAGAAGCCAGGCTTTTAGCCTGGCTTTTTATTCATCTACTCATTTATAAAGCAGCTTGCACTCTATTTCTTTCTCTACAACTCTTGACGTCAAGGCTTCAGTCAATCAACCCTTCTACTTCTACTTCTACTTCTACTTCTACTTCTACTTCTACTTCTACTTCTACTTCTACTTCTACTTCTACTTCTACTTCTACTTCTACTTCTACTTCTACTTCTACTTCTACTTCTACTTACTTATCTAATGGCTGAACTGAATTCTCCAACAGAACTGAACTTATTGATTGGCTCAGTTAGTGAATAAGCAATATTGTAAACGTCAAATATGTGTGGGGAGGGGGAAGATTGAAAAGGCTATTACATCGTGTATAACACACTTATGCACAGCCTTTTGTGAGTTTGGTGTGAGTAAAATGTGTGAAAATAAGGCTTTCGAGTAAAATATAGCCAAGTGAAGCGATTTTCATAAAAAACCTCAAAAAAGCCCTTGCCAGAATTTCAGACCTCCCTATAATGCCGCCTCACCGACACGGGGAGCGGCTCCCACAGCGGAAACGCCCACTCAAATCGGTACGGCGAAGGCCTCAAAAATTGAGTTGAAATAAACGCTTGACGCGCTGTTTCGAATCAGTAAAATGGCCGCCCGCTTCGAAGGGAAATTCACCCCGAGAGGCAAGTCAACAAGGTGTTTTGAGGGTTGCGAAAGCAACGCTGAAAAATCTCAAAATTTCTTCTTGACTTCATCGCCCGGCAGCGTAAAATTCGCAGCCCTGACGGTGAGAAGCAACGCTTCTTCAAGTCAACGTTCTTTAACAATTTGACCTATGCAATCTGTGTGGGCACTCGTAGTTGATAGACAAAAGATTTATCGATGTTTACTGAGTGACCAAACGAAAACTTTTCGGAGTTATCGGCACAGTCAATTCGTTCTGCTCTTTCTTTACTATGTAGAGAGGGGTTAGAACACAACAGTATTTCATCGAGCCGCCTTTGTTCACTTTTTCAAAGTGAGGAAGGGCAAAAAAATTCTAATTGAAGAGTTTGATCATGGCTCAGATTGAACGCTGGCGGCAGGCCTAACACATGCAAGTC
>NZ_FIZY01000010.1 GCF_900060185.1 Grimontia marina
TCGGTGCTATGATGGCCATTACTCAGTCCTTTTTGTGGGTTTTCTCTGTTTGGCGATAGATCAGATCGCGCAAACTGGACTGAGTTTCTCTTACCTTTGAGATCTACTATTAGGAACAGCTATTTAGCGTACATTAATCTACAAGCGCAATAAATAGGCCTCTTAGCCAGAGGCCTAATGTTCTTGTTCGAACGGCGTCTTTTTTCAGATTAACTGTGAGTTTCCATGAGAGACTTCAGAAACTTTGTTTCTGAGACTGTCGCGCCTCTCAGAGGGCGGCGGGGTAAACCTGCAGCAATGCCTTTTAGTGCCAACCCTGCTTTAATGGCTTTGGGTATGCCACCAGCAACAATAAAACGCAACATGGGGAGTTGTCGGTAAAATATCTCTCTTGCTTCATCAAGCTTGCCGGCGGCAACACTCTGGTAAAGCGCTTGGGGCTCTTGGCCAATAAGGTTTGGTGCGGCAGTACACCAGCCCGATGCACCCGCACAAAGGGCTTCAAGGGCAAGAGGATTGCTGCCATTAAAGAACGGAAGCTTGCCAGAACTCAGCGTAAACAACTTGTGCATCCGCTGAATGTCCCCGCTACTCTCTTTCACCATGGTGACATTGTCTATCTCATGGAACATATTAACGAGCAACTCAGGTGACATATCAATACCGCTGGTTGCTGGATTATTGTATACCATGATAGGTAAGGTGATAGCGTCAGATATCTCTTTGTAATAATTAAATATTTCTTGGTCAGTCAGCTTCCAGTATGAGACAGGGATAATCATCACAGCATCTGCGCCAATAGACTGGGCATATCTTGCTTTGCTGATGGCTTGCAGGGTGGTTAACTCAGAAATACCAACAATGACGGGGACTCTTCCAGCGACTTTTTTAACTGTGAAGTCAGCGACTTGTCGCCATTCCTCTAGGCTTAGGTACGCACTTTCTCCAGTACTGCCTAATGGTGCGATGGCATCGCTTCCATTTTGGAGAAGAAGCTCCAGTGTTTCACCAAGCACGTCAAAATTGATGCTCCGCTCATCCGCGCTGAACGGTGTAATTGGGTAAGAAATAATACCGGATAGTTTCACGTTGTTGTCCTCTGTTGGGCTTAAATACAGTCGGGATGTGTCTTAAGTACTTGTCGCACGTAGTAAGCAAAATTCACTTTGTTTCGTTTGTCGGTGGATACCCAGTCGTGGGCTTCATTGGCCAGTGCGGGCTGTATTTGTTGTATCTGCCCTGCTGCCATGGCGAGTAATTGCAGTTTTGCAGCGCGCTCAATCAAAATGGCGAGGTTACATGCCTCTTCTATGGTTTTTCCCGTAACTAACTGACCATGGTGAGCCAGCAAAATAGCCCGGTTGTTTCCAAGTGCATTTGAAATGAGAACCCCTTCTTCGTTGCCAACAGGGACACCTGGCCAGTCTGCAAGGAAGGCGCAGTCATTGTAGAGACCACATGTATCCATATGAGACACAGTCAGAGGGATCTTGAGCATAGAGAGTGCTGCCACATGCGTAGGGTGCGTGTGTATGATGCAATTGACTTCTGGGTGTTCTTTGTACACCCAGGTATGAAAGCGATTAGCCGGGTTTGCCATCCCTTTTTGGTCGAGTGGTTCCAGATCTTGGTCCACTTCGAGAAGATTATCTGCGGTGATCTCATCAAACCCTAAGCCAAATCTTTGGGTAATAAAGGTATCGGGTTTATCTGAGCGGCAGGTGATTTGTCCTGCCAGTCCTGAGTCATGGCCTTTTGTGAATAAAATCCGACAAGTTAATGCGAGCTTCTGCCGATCAGTTAAATCGAGATCAGGAATATGTGCCTTCATGTTGGTCTTTGCCATTTCCATTAAGGCTTGTTTACTGAATGCATCGGTCCTCATGATCTTTCCTCCTATGACTATTGCATCTCCCAAATTTCACTCTCACAATAGTGGTTCTCTGGACCCTGATTAACAGCCAGTTTCTCTTTCTTTACTGGTCCAGATGGAGGTGTGTTTGTTACGTCCTTGGCAGACGAAGATTTGGCTCATGCGCAAAGGTGGGGAGTCTATTCATACAAGCCTGAGTAATCAGATCTCGGAAGATATTCGTTCGGGGCGTCTAGCGTCTGGCCACATGATGCCCGGCTCTAGGACGTTAGCACTGCAATTGGGGGTTAACCGCAAAACTGTTCAACAAGTCTATGAAGAGTTGGAGTCACAAGGTTGGTTGATCTCCAAACCACGTCGTGGAACCTATGTGGCTGACATGTTGCCCGAGTTGTCCTTGTCCTGTGAGAACCAAGAGTTAGTCAGTCGCGCGCAAGGGTCTTTTCCTACGGGGGATTCTTTTGAAGCGAAGCTGCTTTCATCCCATCATGTTATGGGTTCTGCGTCTATCAATGATGGAGTGCCTGATACTAGACTGATACCCTTTGAACTGCTGTCGCGTGCTTTTCGCCGAGCGATTGTTCAAACGAGCCGGCAGTCCTATTTGGGCTATGGCGATCCAAGGGGGACTGACGCGTTACGCCAATCGCTCCAGCGTATGCTCAATATGGATAGATTTATGAATGTCACGACAGACCAGATATGTGTTGTTCGTGGCAGCCAAATGGCAATTTATCTCTCATCCAAGGTACTGGATCCTGCAAAAGGTGTATTGGTGGTTGAGTCCCTTTCTTACTCACCGGCAGTGGCAGCATTTGAATCAAACGGATTTGACGTTGTTAGATGTCAACAAGATGAACGTGGTCTTGATGTCGAACACCTGGAAAAGATTTTATCGCGTTATCCAGTCGGGGCTGTCTATACCACACCACATCATCAGTACCCGACGACAGTCAGTCTATCAATGGACAGGCGCCTTAAGCTCCTTCAGTTGTCTAAGCTGCATGGATTTGCCGTATTGGAAGACGATTATGATCATGAGTTTCACTATGAGAGTCGCCCCATTCCACCGCTAGCCAGTCTTCCCAATAGCGAAAACGTTATCCATATCGGGTCGTTATCTAAAGTGTTTGCCCCAGGACTAAGGCTTGGTTACATGGTGTCTTCCCCAACATTCATCCATCGTGTTGCTGAAGAGATTACCCTTATTGATAGGCAGGGCAGCACGGTAACTGAACTGGCAGTCGCCGATCTAATGCAGTCTGGTGATGTGAAAAAGCATATACGTAAAGTCCGTAGGTTATATCAAGCTCGACGTGATCATGCTGCGAATGAATTGAAACGTATTTTCGGCGATAACGTTTTGTATCGGGTACCGCCGGGTGGATTGGCACTTTGGATAGACATTTCCCAACTGCCCAAAACCGTTGGTGACGGTAAGTCGGGAGGCTTTTCATCAAATTTCCCCGTTTTGCCAGGCAGTAAACTCTTTTCAGATGTTGATGCAACATACCCCACGCATTTACGATTTGGGTTTGGCGCACTGACAGAGCATGAAATCACGTTTTCTTTGGAGCAGTTTGCTGAACAATTTAAGTGAAAAAGGCGTCGTTTGTTGCTAAGGGCTGTTGATCTTTGGTGATGATTTTTGCAGCAGTTTGTGGGGAGTTTATGCAAGGCAGAGGCTTCGATGTGTAGCTAGCCCACATGAGAAGCTGATAACGCAGCAGAAATTCCCCACAAACGCTTAGAGCGAGAACAAAATTTAACCACCAAAGGTCAACAGACCCTAGGCATACATTCGTTTACGCGCGTTTGCCTCAATGCTTTTAGCGAATCAGATAAAAGCTAACTGATGTGTTGCTTGAGCGCTGAGTTAGCTATGTTCTACAATGGCGCACTTTCAAATGACATCAGGTCAATACAATGAACGACACAACTTCAAAGCCAGCGCTGCCAGACCATCTTTCTGGTAACCCACGCAGCCCACACTTTGTCGAAGAATGCTTCCAGCACGACATCGGCATTCGCTTCAACGGTAAAGAGCGTACGGATGTTGAGGAGTACTGCATCAGCGAAGGTTGGATCAAAATTCCTTCACCTAAAGCACTGGATCGTCGTGGCCAGCCATTGCTGATCACGCTGAAAGGCACGGTTGAAGCTTACTACATCTAAGCTATCAAACGTCGCAAGACACGTATTCAAAAGAACGAGAGCCCAAGGTCACTTGGGCTCTCTTTTTTTGCCTGTAAAGCAGTGTTTGTATGCGGGATGATTCTCTTAGGTGCAAGCCTGGAATTCTGATAGACTCCCCCGCCTCTCCGGTAAATCGTGTTGATTACGCCGGACTACCTAAGACTAGGATCTGCTTTGACCAATAATGATATCTTGCGCCGTATTCGCTATACCTTCGACTTTAAAGACAAAGAAGTCGTTGAGATTTTCGCTTTGGCTGATGTGACCGTGACGCTTGAACAAGTAGCGGCTTGGATGAAAAGAGATGAAGACGAGGCATTCGTGAAAATGAACAGCATCGAGCTTTCTTCTTTTCTGAACGGTTTGATCAACCTGAAACGCGGTAAACGTGACGGCGAACAACCTCAGCCTGATGCCCATCTTAGCAACAACATGGTGTTTCAGAAACTGCGTATCGCGTTGAACCTGAAAGCGGAAGATATTCTGGAGATCCTCGAACTGGCGAACTTCCGCTTGAGCAAACATGAGCTGAGTGCGTTTTTCCGTAAGCCGGACAACAAACACTATCGCCAGTGTAAAGATCAGATCCTACGTAACTTCCTAATGGGTGTGCAGCTAAAACTACGCCCTGAAGATCAGACTGAATACCAAGACTGATTGCTAATCAAAACAAAGCCCGGTTATCCGGGCTTTGTGTTTTGCACTTTAGGTAGATTTCGCGTTATCCAATGTATGTACGGTGACATGGAATTTTTCATTACCTGGCATGCGGCCGCTAGCAATACCTGTTTCAATAAACCCAACAGATTGATAGAACTTTAGCGCAGTAATATTCCCTTTTAACACTTCAATAGAGAAAGTACGTGCAGGTGAGCCAATCACGGCATTGACCAATGCTTTGCCAACACCACGACGATAGGCTGTTGGATCAACGTACAACCACGCGATCTCTTCATCACCATGTGCAATAAACCCGACAACCTGATCATTATCCTCTGCAACCAGTAGGTGATAATCAAAGAGGTCTTCATTCTTTGCCGCTATCTCCAGTGGTATGAAAGCATCTTCAAGTGAAGCCCCTCGAAGCTCATCCAGGCGAGCCAAGTCATGAATCTCGCAAAGGCGAGACCAGTCGTTTTCCGAATATTCGCGAACTATCATGTGTTTTATCAAGTTTCCATTTAATACGGAGGTGCTTTGCAAAAACAACGTTTGGCGTCTTGCCAGCATGGACGGACAGCTTTTTATAGCACCGTCTTATCGGTGCTCTGTGAGATGGCGTACCAAAATGCGACTAAGTGAGTGCTTTCTGTTTAAGACCGAACTATCTGCTAGGGGATAGACCTGGAAGCAAAACTAGCTCCGCGTTTTTGGTTTGAATTGTTTGATGGAGCGTTTGCTGGTGCTGCGACGGTTGGCTTTCTTGTCGCGAGGCGGACGTTTGCGCTCGCTGTTGGCGCCTTCTGTTGCAGGTTTGTCAGTCACTGGGAATCCTTCAAGTGAAAGCAGTTCCAATGGTCTTCCCGTTAACTTGCGGATGGCATTCAGCGAATCGGTTTCGCCATGACAAACCAAAGAGAGCGCCAAACCATTTTCGCCAGCACGGGCTGTACGGCCAACGCGGTGAACATAGACAGGCGCGTTCGGTGGTAAATCAGCATTGATCACCACAGGCAGCGCGTCGATATGAATGCCGCGGGAAAGTAGGTCAGTAGAAACCAGAACGTTCACTTTCTTGGCTTTAAAAGCGGCCAGAGTTTGTTCGCGTGCCGTTTGATCTTTATCGCCATGGAGCGCCGCCACTGACATTCCGGCTTTGGTGAGTTTCTTCGCCAGCGCATCGGCATTGCCGCGTTCACCGACAAACACCAACACCTGCTCCCAGCCATGTTGTTTGATCAGCGAAATCAATGCCTGGGCTTTACTGCCTTTGTTGACGAGATAAAGGCGTTCTTCAATCTCTTCCACCACACTGTTTTTCTGGTGTGCTTCGATTCGCACAGGCTTAAAAAGCATAGACATTGCAGCTGACTCAAGCGCCTGCGGCATGGTGGCTGAAAATAGCAGCGTCTGTCGCTTGGCAGGCAACACGTTAATCAGGCGCTGAACATCTGGCCAGAACCCCATTTCTAACAAACGATCGGCTTCATCAAGCGCCCATAGTTTTAAAGCGTGAAGTGATACTTCTTCTTTGTCGATAAAATCGAGTAAGCGGCCTGGGGTCGCAACCACAAGCTGTGGCTTTTTTGCCAGCTCGGCGATTTGGTTTTCTGGCGCGCCGCCGCCGCACAGCATCGCGGTTCTGATGCCCATCGTCGTGGCTATTTCATCAATCGCTTTGGTGACCTGAGTGGCCAGTTCACGTGTTGGGACTAGCACCAGTGACTGAATGTCTTTCTGGTCTGGGCTGATGCGGTCGAGCATCGGCAGACCGAATGCCAGTGTTTTTCCACTGCCTGTTTGTGCAAGGGCAATCACATCGCAGCCTTTCAGTGTAACTGGAATAGCTTTTTCCTGAATCAGGGTTGGGTATGAAAGCGCTTCAGGCAGTGCAGCCAGCAAAGTGGGTGAGAGGTTCAAGGATGAAAAAGTCATAGGTAGTCACAATGTGATGGAAAAGGTGGCGAAGTCTACCAGCCAGTCTATGAAAATTGTACGAAAAGCGGTTTGATTTTGTGGCGTAGAAATTGGGAAAAGAAAAAAGCAGGCATCGGAAGAAGTGAAAATGCCTGCTTTGTGGTAATGCTATTGCTATTGCAGATAGACGCTCTGGTTGGCTTTATCAACTTCGGCGAGGAACAGCTCAAGTAATTCAGTACCTTTTTCGCCATGGGTTTCTTTAATGTATTCAATCAGGCCTGGTTGGGTTGCATTGCGCATAGCCTGACGTTGACCATCGCTTAGGGCGTTCACTTTCATCTTCGCTTTCAGCCCATCCAAACCGCGGTCATTGGATGCTTCAATCAGTCTCGCGAGTCCGCGGTTTGAGCTCAGGGCAATTTCTACCGCATCAGAAACAATGGCCTGTTGCTCTGCTGTGAGTCCGTCATAGAAATCTTTGTTGACCATAAAGGTGTATGGGGCAAAGAGGTGGTTGGTGAGCGTCAGGTAACCCTGTACTTCATTGAATTTGGCAAATGACACTGTCGGTATTGGGTTCATTTGACCGTCAATCACGCCAGTTTGCAGTGAGGAATACACTTCACCCCAAGCCAATGGGTAGGCTTCTGCGCCCAAAGACTGAATGATCTTCTGGTGAGTTGGTAAGGTCATTGTGCGGATACGTAGCCCTTTAAAATCCTTCTGTGATTCAATAGGGCGCTTGGAGTTGGTGATAGAGAAGAAACCGCCTGTATCTGGGAAGCCGAGTACTTTTACATCTTTCAGCTCACCTTCGATATCTCTCGCCAGTGTTTGGCCGAATTTACCATCAAACACTTCATACGTCGCTGCGTTGCTTTTGAAAGCAAAAGGAACATCAAGTACACCAATGCGAGGGTAGTACCCTGCAAGTGGCCCTACCGGCGCTAACGTGCCTTGTAGTTGACCATCA
This sequence comes from Grimontia marina, assembly GCF_900060185.1. Classification (GTDB taxonomy): domain Bacteria; phylum Pseudomonadota; class Gammaproteobacteria; order Enterobacterales; family Vibrionaceae; genus Enterovibrio; species Enterovibrio marinus. The sequence goes on from NZ_FIZY01000010.1 coordinate 7,623, forward strand.
CGCACCATCTGGATGTGTTCTTTAGCCGAACCTAGCTGATTGCTTGGGAATACCTGCACTTTTATTTCACCATTGGTCGCGGTTTCCACAATGTTTTTGAATACGCCAGTGAATGCGTGTGCCGGGTTTTCCATGATGTCGGCTTTGTTGTCATGACCGATACGGAGCACCTTTTCTGCCATGGCAAATGGTGCGGACAACAAGCTGGCAGCAAGTGCTGCGGCGACAAGAGATTTGTTGATGTGTTTCATAATCACTCCATTGTTATGTTTGCTTCCATGAGTATTCGTAGAAACGAAAACCCATTGAATGGTTGCGAGGACTAGTAGCCAAGCAATCTAGGTATGTACAGCACCACGTCGGGTGAATAAGCGATAAAGAACAGTAAGAGCAGTTGGCCGATGAGAAACGGCATTAACTCTTTGGAAATCCCTTCAATCCTTGCCCCTGTTACTGAGGACAGGACAAACAGACAGGCGCCAATCGGCGGTGTCATTAAAGAGACGTTGAGCGCGAGGACAAAAATGATGCCCGCGTGAAGTGGGTCCAGACCGATTTCCATGGTTAGTGGAACCAGAATCGGCGCAAGAATAACCAGCATGACATTGATATCCATCAGCATGCCGACCGTCAGCAGCAACAGGATAATCAGTGCCAGAATGATATTTGGGTTGTCAGAGAGAGAGATGAAGAAATCCGCAATCATCTGTGGAATTTGGTTGAAGCTCAGCCACCACCCCAAAATGGAAGCCGAGCCAATGATGAGGTAAATCACCCCAGAGATTTGGGCGGTTCGCACTATCATTTGGTAGAAGGCATTCAAGGAGAGGTTGCGATAGACAAAGGCGCCGATGATTAACGCATAAGCCACGGCGACAGATGCGGCTTCTGTTGGCGTTACGATACCGAAAACAATGCCACCCAGAATTATCACAGGCATCAACAAAGCTAGGGCCGATTGACGAAACAGCACCAGTACCTGCTTCAGTGAGGCGCGTTGCTGATTTTTTGGTAAGCCTTTTCGCTTGCCCATGGAAGCAATGATCGCCATACAGACGAAACACACTAAGAGCCCAGGGAGGATGCCGGTTGCAAATAGGCCGCCAATCGACACGCCCATCAGTGAACCATAGACGACCATAATGCCGGATGGTGGAATGGTGGGACCAATGATGGAACCCGCTGCAGTAACGGCACAGGCGTAATCTTTGGTATAGCCTTCCTTTTCCATCGCAGGAACCAATGTGCGGCCGAAGGCGGCAGCGTCTGCTGTGGCTGAGCCTGTTATCCCGGAGAAAAAGACCGATGCCAACATGTTGGAGTGAGCCAACCCACCTCTAAAGTGCCCTACCAATGCCTGAGCCAAAAACACCAGACGACTGGTGATGCCGGTGTGGTTCATGATCTCTCCCGCCAGAATAAAAAATGGCATGGCGAGAAAAGGGAAAATATTTAATCCGTTGAAAATCTTGCTGGGAGCCAGTGAGGTGAAATGTGAACCACCAATCTCATACATACCCACAAGGCCTGCAACGCCCAGAGCGATGGCAATCGGAGCGCCCAGAAACATCAGGAAAAAAAACAGTGAAGCGACCATCAGATATCCTCCTGCTGCGGTAGAGATGGAGTTTGGTATTCGGCTGATAAGGCAGCGAAAAAGTCTTCTAAAAACACCAGAAGTGCTTGAAGTGCAGCAAGCCCAAATGTGACGGGAACAGCAGCATACGCATAGGCCATGGGCATACCGAATACCGTTGAAAGCTGGCTCGCGCCTTTTTCCGCAAAGGTAATACCCAGATAGGAGATGTAAGCAAAAAAGGAGGCGGTTAGCGCGCTCAAGGTGACCTGAAGGATAAGCCTTAACCTGTCTGGCAGTCGGCCGGCTATAAAAGTCAGTCCCATGTGCTCGCGGTTGGCGGTGCAACAGGGAACTGCCATCAAAATGGCCCATATCATAATGTAACGCGCTAGCTCTTCTACCCACCCAAGCTGGAGTTTCAACCAGTAACGATCCAGCACGCCGAGCCAGACATCCAGAATCAGTATGATCATGAGAACGGCGACCATAAACTGGTTAATTTTGTATAAGCCGCCTTTGATGGCTGTGATAGTTCGACGTAGCGATTCAGGAGTTTTCATGATGCATCCTTATTCATGAAAGAAGGCACTTTTGATTGCTAAGTGAACAAAACCTTAATGCTGGAATGTGTTTTTGGCCGTGATGTGTATCGCAAAAACATCAATGTGTGATACTTTCTAACATGATATAAGGGAAATGGATGTTAGTTACTTGTTTTTATAGGGTTTATTCTTATTACAAGGCTTTTGTGAAGTTTTACCAGCCAGAAAAGTAACATCGTCGAAGTGTTGGAAATTAAAGCGCTGAAGAGAAACAACGGGTTGTCAGCAAAGAAAAATAACATGTCCGAATTCGTGGGAGTTTCCTGCGAAAATGTGATCTTCGTATGGGTTTTGTCGCAGATAATTTATTGGGAGAGATAATCAACCAGATGCTAACTGGGTCTGCGTAATTGGACTCCGCATATTGTGCAGAGTCCATTGACCGTTGGTGAATGGGCAAGTTACGGATCAGAAGTGAGTGGTTATCCACTTAGTTATCGTGTCAGGCTCCGTTTCCACGCCAATATATCGCCATTTGTCGAAGGTCAAACAAGGATGCGAGGTCGAAAATACCAATATGTCCCCAACTTGCAGCGTGTCTTTCTGCATGACTTCAAGGAAGAGGTGTTGATCCATAATATCTGTCGAGGTGAGTTCAGGGAGAGGCAGTAGTTGACCATCCCGATATAGCCTTATTGCTTTAGGCAGACCGGCATCAAAGGCGACGTCGCGCTTACCCAGCCCGATAATGGCTTTGTCTTTCTCTGGTACTGAAATGACGTGGGCATATAGGGTCAGTGCGGAAATCAAATCCCCATCTAGACGACAGGCTGCACTGCTGTCCCGTTGAGCCCTTTCCATGACGGCGTTTTGGGCTTCCAGGTAGATCCCATCATCATGGATGAGGTAACACCCAGGACGAATAATGGTCGTCAGCCTTGTCTTCCCGGTAAATGCTTCTGCCACCACGTCATACCATGCCGACCCTGCGCCAGTCACAATAGGCTTATCAAGCGCAGAAAGCGGAATGAGGGATTCTGCTAGTGCCACCGCCCCAGATACAAACTCCCTGACTGCAGGTTCTACATCATCGCTTTCATGTTCTGCATGAATCACGCCTTCATAAAACTCAATACCCGCAAATTGAAGGTGGGAAGAGCGGGCGATGTATTGTGCCAGCGTTTGAACCTGATCGTGGGTGCGACACCCGCAACGGCCCCCATCAACGCCCAGCTCCACCAACAGCGTGACCTCTAGATTTCTGGATCTTGCTGCCGCCTGCCACTGTTCAGCCAGGTATTGGCTGTCGATACAGGGATACACCTCAATGCGATAGTGCTCGATGATATCTAACACTGCGTTGATGTTTGCTGATCCAACAATCTGATTAGCCAGGATAATTCGTTTGGCTCCCGCTTCCGCGGCGACCAGTGCCTGAGCGGAAGTAGCAAGTGTCAGCCCCCAAGCTCCTTGAGCGATTTGGGCTTTAAACAGCTGGGGAGACATGGTGGTTTTACCGTGAGGGGCGAGCAATACCTCGCTTTGATTGGCAAAGCGCTGCATCCAGTTAGCGTTGTGCGTGATGGCTGTTTCGGAAACCACAGCGGCGGGTAGAGGAATGTCGGTTAAGAGGGAGTATTTTCCCCCAGGATTAGTTCTAAATGGAACGCCTTTCGCCCCTTTTTCAAAGGGGAGTGTATCTAATGTGTGATAATAACTATCAAAATTCTTCTTTATTTCCGACATGACCTCATCCTCTTAACATACCGTTGAGCTATGGTGGTACCTGGGGTTTTGATGATATATAATTTTATCCGTGTTGGAAACTATCAAACAAATGCGATGTTATTGTGCGTGTAATCACTTTATCGATACGTGCCAATCGCTACGATATTGCTCGAGGTAATCGGAATGACGATGGAAGTAGACATCCTTTCGCAGATATCACAGCGCTTTGACGCTTTGCGAGATGCTGAAAAGAAAGTGGCTAAGTGCGTCATGGATAATCTGGCGGGTGCGGCGAGCGCAAGCATCACCGAACTGGCTGAAGAAGCCCAGGTCAGTGAAGCCACCATTACTCGTTTTGCCAAGGCTGTTGGCTGCAAAAACGTGCGTGATTTGAAGATGAAGCTGGCTCAGTCCCTCGCGGTTGGTCAAAGGTTCATCATCGATCCCGTCGAGCAGACTGGGATTCAGGGTATTTATGAGTCCGTGAAACAGTCGATGGATGCTAACCGCAAACTGCTGGACGAAAAAGACATCGAGAAGGCGGTGGATTGGTTGCACGGAGCCAGACAGATCATCAGCGTCGGCATGGGGGGAGGCTCCACTATGATTTCCCAGGAGTTGCAGCACAGGCTGTTTCGCTTGGGTTACGCCATTACGGCCTATCACGATGGTTTACTGACACGCATGGTAGCAGCCACGGCAGACAGCAGTGATGTCATGGTGATCATGTCAACGACGGGCTACACGCCCGGCATTCTGGATGCCGCGCAGTTAGCTAAAAAATACGACCTCAAGGTTATTGTTATCACCCAGGCGGATTCACCACTGGCAGAGATAGGCGACTTGGTGTTGCCGATTACGACTCAGGAAACGGATTTTATTTATAAACCTTCGGCTTCCCGTTACGCGATGCTGGCGCTGGTGGATGTGATTTCCATGCAATTGGCCGTTACCCACAAACGACGTTCGCGTGACAAGCTTAGAAGACTAAAACTGGCGTTAGATTCTTACCGGGGCGGCGGAGACAGGCAACCTTTGGGAGACTAAGGCCAAACATTGAGGCCACTATGAGATATGAAAGCGTAATTAAGGGTGCAACGATCATTGATGGCCAGAACCAGCCGCCTTTTGTGGCTGACGTTGCGCTGGCTGGTGATGAAATTGTAGCGATAGGCCAGCTTGATACGTCCAATACCGGCAAAGTCTTCGATGCTCATGGTCTGGTACTCAGCCCTGGCTTTATTGATGTGCATACGCATGATGACACCAATGTGATCCGTATGCCTGAGTGTGTGCCCAAGATCTCCCAGGGTGTGACGACGACGATTGTCGGCAACTGTGGGATCAGTGCTTCTCCGGCGGTACTGAAAACGGCACCACCCGATCCGATGAATCTACTCGGGGAACAAAAAGACTTTAAGTATCCAACGTTTGCCAGCTATGTCGAGGCTGTGAGTCACGCTCAACCTGCCGTAAATGTGGCAGCGTTAGTGGGGCATACCACGTTGCGGAACAACGTGATGGATGATCTTTACCGTACTGCCACACCGGACGAAATTGAAGCGATGAGAAAAGCGCTCAGGCAAGCGCTACATGAAGGAGCGTTGGGGTTAAGTACCGGGCTTGCCTACGCCAGTGCCAATAGCTGTGAAGAAAGCGAAGTACTGGCGCTGACCCAAGAGCTTACGCAGGTCAATGCTATCTATACGACCCATCTGCGCACTGAGTTTGAAGGTATTCTGGGGGCAATGGATGAAGCCTTTCGTGTAGGTATGGCGGCCAAAGTGCCAGTAGTGATTTCTCATCTTAAGTGTGCAGGAGCCGGCAACTGGGGACGCACCACCGAAGTGTTGGGGAAAATAGAACAGGTTCGTCAACAGCAGGAAGTTGGCTGTGATTGTTATCCGTATTCTGCCAGTTCCTCAACACTGGACTTGAATCAGGTGACTGACGAGTATCCCATCTTTATCACCTGGTCTGATCCTCATCCCGAATTGGCTGGACAAATGCTCTCCACTATCGCAAGTGACCTGAATCTGAGCCTTCTGGAGACTGCGAAGAAACTTCAGCCTGCGGGCGCGGTATACCACAACATGGATGCTCAGGATGTGGAGCGCGTTCTTCAGTATCCGCTCACCATGATTGGCTCGGACGGGTTACCGAATGACCCTCATCCACATCCCCGATTATGGGGCGCCTTTCCACGGGTACTGGGTTACTACTGCCGAGAGAGAAACCTCTTTCCGCTCACTACGGCTATTCACAAAATGACAGGCTTGTCGGCAGGGCGCTTTAACCTCACTAAACGTGGCGAAATAAAAGTGGGTTACTTCGCTGATCTCGTGTTGTTCAACCCAGATGAAATCAGTGATAGCGCCAGTTTTCATCAGCCTAAGCAGGTCGCAAAAGGCATTCAGACTGTCTGGGTCAACGGAAAAATCAGTTACCAACTATCAAAAGGGGTTCAGGGACGACATGGCCGTTTTCTGCGGCGCAAATTTACCGAACCCGTTAGCAACCAAATAATGGAGATAAATTCATGACAATTAAAAGATATGGCGCAGAAGGCGGCACGGGTACGGGGGGGCAACACCTGCCTTTTTCCCGCGCGACTGAAGCGGGTGGTTTTCTTTATGTGTCCGGTCAAACCCCGATGATTGATGGTGAAGTGGTGGAAGGCGGTATTGTTGACCAATCCCGCTTGGCCATTCAGAACTGTGTCGACATCATGGAAGAGGCGGGTTACACACTGGCTGATGTGGTGCACGTGAAAGTGGTACTGACAGACTCGCGCTATTTCCAGTCTTTCAATAAAGTCTTCAAAGAGTTCTTTGGTGATCATCCACCAGCTCGTATCTGCATGGTATGTGATCTTGTTGTGGATGTGAAAGTTGAAGTCGACGTAACCTGCTACCGAGCAGATCGCGCTTGACCTGATACTGTACCGAGTCAATGGAAATGAATAAGCAAAGTTATCACGTTGCACTGGTGGGTGAATGTATGGTGGAGCTCAGTGGAGCGCCTCTTTCGCGATCCTACGGCGGCGATACACTGAATACTGCGCTCTACCTAAGCCGCTTGTTATCAAAGGATGAAGTGACAGTCAGCTTCGCCACTGCACTCGGTGACGACGCCATTAGCGATGAGATGCTAGAAAACTGGCAGAGTGAAGGTATCGTGACAGGGCTGGTTTCACGTATACCTGGAAAAATGCCGGGATTATATCTGGTGGAAACCGACCCTCAGGGTGAACGTACGTTTCACTATTGGCGCAGTGACAGTGCTGCTAAACGCTATTTTGATGATATTTCTCCGCTTGAGAAAATCATCAAAGGTGAAGGGTTGGATCTGCTGTACTTCAGCGGTATCAGCGTTGCTATTCTACCCATTGAAGGTCGAAATAAACTTCTGTCACTCATCCGCGAAGCCCGGCGTCATGGTACAACCATAGTGTTTGATAACAACTATCGTCCCCGGCTTTGGCAAGGCGGAGACGTTCAGGACTGGTATGGCGAGTGCTTGCGCGTAACCGATCTGGCGCTGATCACTGAAGATGATGACGAAGCGGTTTGGGGGGATCGAGATATAGCAACCCGCTGCCAAGCTTTTGGTTGTCAAGAAGTGGTGATCAAGCGTGGCGCTGAGCCCTGCTCAGTCGTGACGGATTTGCAGAGAACAGCACCCCAGCAATTTTCCATTGCGGGTGAAAGCGTCGTGCGTGTGGTTGATACCTGCGCGGCGGGAGACTCATTTGCTGCTGGCTACCTGGCAGGATATATCAAGCAATGGCCAATCCCGACGCGGGCCGCGCTGGCACACAAATTAGCCTCTATAGTGATTCAGTATCCCGGTGCGGTGATCGAAAAATCCGCCATGCCAGATACATCAGTATTCGAAAGAACATAAACAGGACATTTTCAGGAGCCCACCTTTGAGCACAACAATCTTTAATGAACTGGCGAAATATAAAGTCGTACCGGTTATTCAAATTGATGACATCAAACATGCTGAGCCTTTAGCAAAAGCGCTGGTAGAAAATGGCCTTCCGGTAGCAGAAGTCACCTTCCGCACTGATGCTGCAGCCGAAGCCATTAAAATAATGCGTGAAAGCCAGCCAGATTTGCTGGTGGGCGCAGGCACTGTGCTTACCAGAAAACAGGCGGATGATGCACTGGCTGCGGGGGCCTTGTTTGCCGTCGCACCGGGCTTAAACCCGAACACGGTGAAACACTGTCAGGAGATTGGTCTTCCTATGGTGTCAGGGGTCAACAACCCAAGCCAAATCGAACAGGCACTGGAGCTGGGAATGAACTTTGTGAAGTTTTTCCCTGCCGAAGCCTCAGGGGGTATTGCGATGGTGAAAGCGCTGTTAGCGCCTTACCGTGATATTCAGATGATGCCAACAGGTGGGATCAGCCCAAAAAACGTCAAAGATTACCTAAGTATCGAACGCGTGGTTTGTTGCGGTGGGACCTGGATGGTACCAGGGTCGCTGATGAAAGAGGGCGATTGGGATGGACTTGGTAAGCTTATCCGCGAAGCTGTCGCTTTAGTTGATTAAAGCCACCATACCCAAACAACCTGAAGATACAGGATTCAGCGAGATTGACTGGCGTTGTGATCACGGCGTTCCTTTGCAGGTGTAGTCATCTCCATCAAAAAGGAACAACAAAGAGCACGGCGTCAGTCAACTCGCCCGAAGGGAGGCCCTCAATGCGCCCACTTCTTCGTTAAATCCCACGGAAATAGAACGACTATTCCTCGTGAAATTTGCCTCGAATTGAACGCATTGATGACCTCTGAATGCGCGCATCTTCAGGTCGTTTGGGTATGTACACCGCAAAAAAATGCCAGCCACGCTCGTCTGTTGACTTGGGTGGCTGGCATTTTCCGTTTGGTTTCTCCAACCGTTATTTATCTGACCAGACGGCAAACTCGTTGCCGCTTGGCTCAGTAAAATGAAAACGCCTGCCACCCGGGAATTCGAAAATCGGCTTTACGATCTTGCCGCCAGTTTGCTTTACATTGATTTCTGTCTGCTCCAACGACTCGCTGTAAAACACCAAAAGTGCGCCGCCGTTTGAAGTCTCTGAGCACATCTCCGCGCGGAAGAATCCGCCATCTAAGCCTTGGTCAGAAAAGACGGTGTAATCAGGACCGTAATCAGTGAAGGTCCAGCCAAAGGCTTCAGAGAAAAAGGATTTGGTGGCTAACAGGTCGCGGGCGGGAAATTCAACGTAGTTCAGTTTACCGTGTTGGTTCATTGGCGCACTCCAAGGTCGTTAGGAACGCGACCATGTCCGGCCGCGCACCCATTCAAGATGGTTGGCACCATCCTAAATCAAGGCGGGTAAGCGCTTTGAGATCAAAAGCCACTTCCTGCAAACAAACCTTCTTAAAACGGAAACAAAATGCCATGCGGTGAAGTGGGTTACATTCGGCTTTGAGTTGTTTCCTTTGTTGCACCTGAATCTGAAGGTTCGAAGGATTGCCGAAAAGTGAAGGCGTATTCTGACTCACCGTGTTCGCGTAAATGTTCCAGCCTATCTTTTGCTTCTTCCAGAGAAGGGATGTGCCCTTCAGGAATCCACCACATCACAAAGTTGTGTGAGCTTGGTTTTTCAAACCATTCATTGCGGCGCTTCATGATGTCCGAATGATGGGTTTTGAATATAAACTGTTTGAGTGCATCGGCGGACTCCCAAACAGAGAGGTTAATCAGGGTATTAGGGTTACCAAACAGGCGGTAGCTGAGCACCTTACTGTAGGAGTCTTTGAAGCGCCACACATACCCACGAGACGATTCCGCAGTCGCATTAACGGAAGGAATGTTATCGACAAAGTCCTTCAAAAGTGGGTCGTCAATGTTGGCTTTGGCAATCGAGATATTTAGCTCGGCAAGGTGCATTCCATTCTCCCTAATTTGTCTGTTTATCAACCTCCCACGAATCGTCAGAGGGGCAAAGTCACCCTAGGACGATGCGAGGAGTGCGTCTCACTCATGCAGTGATGTGGAAGTTACCACACATGGAAATGCGGGTATTGAACGAAATTTCACCTCTATCACCTAACTGCCATGCGAGCGTCATTGAAGTGAAACCTAAAGTCGTAAAGGTAGCGTCCCAGAATTTGGTGATAGGTTTATAAAGGAGTTTCCCCATGCGTAAGCAGCGCAACCTACTCGTTTCTGTGTTGGCACTGTCAGTCAGCGCGGGTTTGCATGCCGCAGAGCAATCTTCATTCCAGCGTATTAGCGCGGTGTCGACGGCAAACAACATCCCACCGGGCGTAGAAAAAAGTCACGAAACCTCAGCGGAAATCATTGCTGTCAGTGAAGACGGCAACACATTGGTTTACACCGATAGCCCGTTGAAAGGCGTGGGGATGCTGGATATCACCAACCCGAAAAAACCAACAGGGAAAGGCTTTGTTTCGCTGAATGGTGAGCCAACCTCGATTGACGTTTTGGGTGATACTTTTGTCACCGGCGTGAATACCTCAGAAAGTTACACTCAGCCGTCTGGCTATCTTGAACAGCGAAATCTGACCACAGGTGTTCGCATAGAAAAGTGCGAACTTGGTGGCCAGCCGGACTCTGTTGCCGTGGCAAAAGATGGCAGCTTCGTCGCTGTGGCGATTGAAAATGAGCGTGATGAAGACCTGAACGATGGTGTGCTTCCACAATTCCCAGCCGGTCACCTTGCGCTGGTGCCTGTTAGAAACGGCAAGCTTGCTTGTGAGGCTCAGAAAAAAGTAGCGATGACAGGCTTAGCCGACATCGCGCCGGAAGATCCAGAGCCAGAATTTGTGGATATCAACAGCCTTGGCGAAATCGTGGTCACCCTGCAAGAGAACAACCACTTGGTGATTGTGGATGGTAAAAAAGGTGAGGTGATTGCGCATTTCCCTGCCGGCGCAGTTGATTTGGATAACGTCGACCTGGATGAAGAGCGCGCCCTGACTTTTGATGGCACCCAGAAGAACCGTAAGCGTGAACCGGATGCGGTGAAATGGTTGGATGACGAGCGCTTTGTGATTGCCAATGAAGGTGACTACGAAGGCGGCTCGCGCGGTTTCACCATCTTCAATAAGCAAGGCGATGTGCTGTTTGAGTCGGGTCTGGGTCTGGAATACCGCATCGCGATGGCGGGCCACTACCCTGAAAAACGCTCTGGTAACAAAGGCGCAGAGCCGGAAGGTCTGGAAGTCGGTACTTTCAATGGTCAGCAATACATTTTCGTTTTATCTGAGCGAGGCTCAGTCGTCGGCGTTTACCGAGACACAGGTAAAGCACCTGAATCTGCCGTTGCGATTCCACAGCGTGGTCTGCTGGCAACGCAACGGCCAACGAGAAAGATCTGATTGAAGATGGCGGCGTGCGTGCTCATGTGATGCTTTATCAGATTGGCAATGAAGACCCCTCTTACCCTCAAATTGAATCCGTGATGGTTGATGGCAAGCCCATTGGTTGGGGCGCGTTGTCAGGTCTGGTTGCGGATCCAAACAAAGAAAACACCTTGTATGCCGTGAACGACAGTTTCTATAAAGCCCAGCCTTCGATTTTTGTGGTCGAGGCTTCTTACACGCCAGCCAAAATCACAAAGCGTATTCCTGTGATGAAAGACGGCAAACCAGCGAAGAAACTGGATTTGGAAGGGATTACTACAGATGGCAAAGGCGGTTTCTGGTTGGCTTCTGAAGGGCGCACTGACAAAGAGATCCCACACGCCCTATATCGCACTGATGCCAACGGCAACATTGTAGAAACTGTCGAATTCCCCGTTGAATTGCTGGCTGTGGAAAAACGCTACGGTTCAGAAGGCATCACCCGTGTAGACGATAACCTCTGGATTGCGATTCAACGTAGTTGGAAAGATGACCCAGAAAACACCGTAAAGCTGGTGCAATACAACACCAAATCTGGTGAGTGGAAAGCGGTGCGCTACCCGACTGAACCTGCTTCAAAAGGCTGGGTAGGACTGTCTGAAATCACTGTCTACGAAGGCGCGCTTTACATCATTGAACGTGATAACCAAATTGGTGACGCGGCGAAAGTGAAGCAACTGACCCGTGTGTTACTGGCTGATGCTAAACCCGCCGCATTGGGCGGGGAGCTGCCATTGGTGAGTAAAGAAGTGGTTTATGACTTCATTCCAGATCTGAAAGCGCAGGGTGGTTTCGTGACGGATAAAATTGAAGGCTTTGCGATCACCAAAGACGGTAAAGCATTCGCTGTCACCGACAATGACGGTGTGGATGACAGCAGCGGTGAGACCTTCTTCTTCCCGCTTTCCAAAGATGGAAAGGCCCTGGATTTTGCGACCTTGCGTCCGTAATCCAACGACCTAAAAAACAAACCGCCGGCGCAATTCCGGCGGTTTGTTTTAAAGGATTAACTGGTAGCTCAACAAATCGTGGTGCTGTCCCTGAATCAACGTCGCGTTTAACGCTTTGCTTTGGTAAGCAAACCCGGCGTTCTCAAGCACTTTGATAGAGGCTTGGTTACCCGAAGTCACTTTTCCCACTACATAGCCCACATCAAGTTGCTCACGACACACTTCCACCAATGCCAGTAATGCGCGCTTGGCGATACCTTTGCCCAAATATTCCTGACAGACGCGATAGCCAATCTCAACATGGTCGTCGTAAATGGTATGAATATTAGCTCTGGCAACGATTTTGTCGCCATCGTAAATCACATACATCAGATGGGTTTCAGTGCTTTGGTTTTCTACCAGTTCACGAGTGGCATCGGTGAGCCCAGCCAGATTGAAATAGCCCGAGGGCCTTGGCGGAATGAATTGCTCAAACCAGGTTTTGTTACGGCGTTCGAAATCCAATAATGCCGGGCAATCAGACAGGCTGAGTGGTAATAGGGAAACCGTTTCCATACCAGAGAGCTAACCTCCTTGTTTACATTGTAAATTTTGAATGAAGTGCAACTAAGTTTCTATTCTGCGCTCATTTAAGACATCTGGACAATCCAAACCTTACAAAAATGTATAGTTCGCGAAAAGTTGGCGAAAGCCCTCTCACTTAAAGTATCTACGTCGACAGGGAAACGTCCTTGTCCGCGAATACCAATAACGAGGATGACACAATGAAAAAGACAATGATCTTTAAGCCTGCTGCTATTTCCGCTGTATTCGGTTTGAGTGCCTTGATGGCGGTAGGTACCGCAAACGCGGGCGACGCACCAAAGTCTCTGAATGAAGATGCTGTTAGTCTGGTTCAGGGGGTTGAGATTGCCAAGAACGCTACCGGCGGCGTAGTACTTGAAGCAGAACGCGACGTAGAAATGGGCCAAGCGGTATACGAGATTGAGCTGGCAAGTGAAACCGGTGAAGAAATCAAAACCGTGGTGAACGCGACGACGGGAGAAGTGATCCTGACGAAAACCCGTCGCGACCATGACGACCATCACGATGACGACGACGTAGAAGATGCGATCTGGCTGTCAGGCATCAAAGACGGGACTTACCTGTCACTGGAACAAGCGCTGATGCAAGCAGAAACCCAGGTAGGCGGTAAAGCCTGGAGCATTGAGCAAGATGACCACCGTGGCCAGCCTTCTTATGAAGTTGAGCTTCTGGATGCAAACGGCAAACGCGTTGAAACCCGAATCAATGCGATGGCTTCTAAATAAGCCCGCTCCAAAGGTCAACAGACCCTAAAACGTCATTATCGAATTTATCTGTAGGGGCGATGCCGTCCCTGATTGGAGGTACACATGAGCGACGAAAACAAAAACACATCAATGTGGCAACGCGCAAAAGAGATGGTGAAACGTGTTGTTCAAGAGGCACCTATGGCAATTCTGGGTGTTGTGAGTTTCTCACTACTATTTATGCTGGGACTGGTTACACTGGGAATCAGTTTGATGGCAGGGGTTGCCGCCATCATTATGGCAAAATGGCAACAGCGCAAGATGGCGAACGACATTGCCAACCCAACAGATAAGAGAAACGACGAAGAACCCATTGCGGCTATGTAAGCCGCAATGTTATCCCGAACAGAGAGAGTCCCTATGCGCGTGTTGTTGGTCGAGGACGATACCAGTCTCAGTAGTTTTGTAGAAAAAGGCCTGCGTGAAGCAGGCCATCAGGTTGAAGTCACCGATAATGGTAAGCATGCGCTCACGCTTTGTATGGCAGAAAGCTACGATGTGGCGATTGTCGATCGTATGTTGCCAAGGCTGGATGGTCTCTCTTTGGTAAAAGCGCTGCGTGCCGCACAGGTCGGCACGCCGATTCTCTTTCTGACCGCCCTAGGCGGTGTAGACGATCGCGTGCAGGGTTTGGAAGCGGGTGGTGATGATTACCTCACCAAGCCTTTCGCGTTTTCTGAGCTGTTGGCTCGCGTCACTGCGCTTTCCCGCCGTGCGGTGTTGAAAACGACAGAAGCCAGCCCACAAATCAGTTATGGCGATGTGATACTGAACCTGTTTGAACACTCTGCGACCCGTCAGGGCCAGTCACTCGATTTACAGCCGAAAGAGTTCCGTATTCTGGAGCTTTTCCTACGCCATCCTGGCCGCGTGATCACCCGCACCATGCTGCTTGAACATGTGTGGGATATTCATTTCGACCCACAAACCAGTGTGGTGGAAACCCATATCAGCCGTCTTCGCAACAAGCTCGAAAAGCCATTCGGTGACACGCTCATTCAAACTGTGCGCGGTGTGGGCTACAAGCTGGAACAAAAAGGCGAGGCTAAATGAAAGCAAGACTGACTGCGTTCTTCAATCGCCACCTTTCCAAGCGAAAGTTACTGGCTGTTCTCCCTGCCTGGATGAAGAGCTCTGCGATCCAGCAAGGTTTGATGTTTGGCAGCGTGTCGATCATTAGTCTGGTACTGATGGCGACGGTGACCTTCTTTTATGTCGAGCATGAACTGAAAGACCAAAACCGCGAGATAGTAAAAGAGTCTCAGCAGCTTGCCACGGGCCATCACAAAGAAGTGGATGATGACCCGATTGAAGACGACGAAATTCTCGCTGTGCTGGCGTCCGGTTTTGTGTTGGCCGGTGTGCTGGTATCGATCTTCACCGTCGCCTTGGTCATTGCGATGAGCCGCATCAGCCAAAAACGCATCAACCGGATCGAAAAGGTGCTTAATGCAGCGGCTGAGGGCGATCTCTCCTCGCGCACGCAAGTTAAGTACACCACCAGTGATTTGGCGCGCATTTCAGTTTCTGTTGACGATATGCTCTCAAGACTTGAAGGTTCAGTGGCGGCGATGAGCGACATTTCAGCCAATATTGCCCACGAGTTGAAAACGCCTATCACCCGCTTGCGCCACAACCTGCTGACATTGAGGGAGGACGCGGAGCGGGTTGAGCCAAACCTCGAGGATACATTTATCGAAGAGCTTGATAAAGCGCTGGAAGATTCACAGCGTTTGGCGTCTATCTTCGATGCATTGCTACGAATATCCCAGAGTCCGGCGCACGCCGAAGCCGCTTTATGGCACTCGACCTGAACAATGTCATAGAGACAGTGGCAGAGATTTACGTCGATGTAGCGGAAGATGCACTGATGACGCTGGTGGTGGAGAAACCGGATTCGCCGTTGATGATTAATGGCGACCGTGAACTGCTTATCCAACAAGTTGCGAACCTGATTGAGAATGCACTGCGATACTGCCCACCAGGTAGCCATATATACCTACGCTGCGGCGAAAAACCGGAAGGTGGCAAGGTGTGGCTCGAAGTGAGCGATAATGGCCCAGGTATTGAGGATGAAGATAAAGAGCGTGTATTTGAGCGACTCTACCGCGTGGACAAAAGCCGCACAGATGGTGGGCTAGGTCTTGGTTTGTCACTGGCAAAGGCGGTTGCAGGCCTTCATTATGGCAACATTGAGTTGTTTGATGCTTTACCGGGATTAAGTGTCAGGGTGTCCATCCCCGTCCGTTAGAATTATGTTTTCAAAGGTATTTTAAAAATTCATACCCAAACATCTTCAGGTTACTTGGGTATAACGGATTTAATCTCGTAACATCTTGAGGCCCTTACTTATATTTTTAGATATGATGGAGCAGAAAGTGTTTTGTTGTCCCAAAGAGAGTTAATATAAAAATTATTTCATATTAACCCCTTTGTTTTTTCATGATTGAATTGGACATTTAATTTGTTATTTCCGGGAGGGTTGTGATTGCGGATTTATTATTTAACCAGCATTTAAATTCTCACACCTGAGAATTTAAATGCTGGTTCTTTACATATTTTCTACTCAATGCCTGAGTAGCGAAACGCTTCTCTGGTTAACCGGTTTAGTTCGCTTTCTTCCATTTGGTTGTGAACCACGGTGATACGCCCAAGATAAATCAAAGGCACTTCAGAGGCTCTATTCTGCAAGTGATATTTAATAGCTTCAGCTGTAGCTACGCCTAAATCGTCACTCATCCGCATTGGGGTAGCATCCAGCTCGCCAGCCCGAATTTTTTCGATTTCTTTAGCTGTTCCCCCCCAACCGGTCACATAAATGTCAGACAATCGCCCTGCTTCACCAAGTGCTTCGACAGCCCCCATCGTCATGGCAGTATTGGCGTTATGTATCATCGCCACTTCAGGAAAGTTGTTCAGTATCAACCGAACCCCGTCAGCACCGCCGAGTTTCTGATATTGACCGAAATGCTCATAAATGTTCAGCCAATCCCCTTCCTGTTCAACACAGTCAATAAAGCCTTGAGAGCGTTGAGTGTCTGTGATGCCAGGAATTCCACGGTTTGCTGCAAACTCAACCTCTTTACCCAGGTATTTAATCGCATGCTCACAAAGTACATCGGCACCCATGGCACTGGAAAAGTCGAACCAAGCATCTGGTTGAGCTGTCCATTCATCGTTTGGCGTATGGAATGCCCAAATGAAGGTCTTGAACTGGTCTGACGCCGATAATTTCTGAATGTTATAAGCCTGCAAATCGAGTTCAGAAGGGCCAAAAATAACAAAATCGTAGGGTTGTTCTGCGCTGAGCACCTGCTTTGTGTACTGTGTTTGTAGTGAGTGTTCTATCTGCTTCGAAGTGAATTCATGTACCTCGTAGGGCACTTTGAGTGCTAGAAGCCGTTTGGTCATCGCTTTAAAGTTTTTTATCCAAAAATCAGAGATATCTGCACTAGGATAAATAATTGCAATACGTATAGGTTTGTTTAAGGTTTCAATAAATAATGGCACAGGAGGTTCGCTCACTGTTTGCTGAAAGGTCTTAAGCTTTTCATTATTAATATTATTTACGTTTTCTTTAGTAAAAACTGAAAAAGACATTGCAAACAAAGCACAAACTAGGCCAGCCTTGATACTTCTTTTCATTTTCCACCCTTATGGTTTACCAACTGCAAAAACTCTATTAACATAATTATTAATGATACATGAGAATTATAAACTGGACTGGTTTCATCCCTTGAGTAATTATATTTTTTCCCGATTCAAGACTTTAATCATATTTTTCTTTGTCACGACGTGCTCTGCGGAAACGGTGACAACATATTACGTCGACTACGCAAAGGAAAAGGTGAATAGGGCGATATCTGAAGACGATGTCTGGGATGGTCCCAAGACTGGTCCGAGTATTGTCAGCAATAAAAACATCATTTACGTCGCATCTGACTTGAGAAATGGTGGGGTCTATGGTGTTGGAAAAGGGGTGTCTGAGGCAATTTCAAACCTTGATTGGGACCTTAGGTTTATTGATGGATTTGGTTCTGAGGTTCGGCAGGGGGCGGCAATAAAAAAAGCGATCAGCTTCAAACCTGACGCGATTATCCTTGGTGGTATTGACGCCCAGAAACATAAAGAAGTCCTAAAGGTGGCCAAAAGCCAAGGGATAGTGGTGATCGGTTGGCATGCGACTGAATTAGCCGGCGGCAACAGTGAGCTTGGCCTTTTCATGAATGTCACCACAGATCCGCTTGCTGTAGCTGAGATTGCGGCAATGCTAGCAATCGTCAATTCCGGAGGGCGAGCAAAAACACTGATCTTTTCAGACCCCAACTACAAAATTGCAACCATCAAAGCGAACGCCATGGCTGACACCATCAGACGCTGTGCATCCTGTGAGGTCTTAGAGGTTAATGCTCTGCCATTGGATAAAATTGCTGAACAGATGCCAGTGACGTTCGAGAGTCTGTGGAATAAATACGGCGGAGATATCACCCACATCCTCGCCATCAATGACCTCTACATTGACTACGTCATCCCTTCTCTTGAGACAAACGTTGAACAACAAATTCAGATACCTCAAAACATCTCTGCCGGTGACGGAAGCCGCGCAGCCTATAAACGTATCAATAATGGTGGCTTTCAATTGGCAACGGTACCTGAACCACTCTACCTGCATGGGTGGCAGATCACTGATGAACTGAACCGGGCTTTCAACCAACTTCCCCCAAGTGGATATTCTGCCAAGGTACACATGGTGACTCCTGAAAACGTCAGCCAATTGATTGGCAGGCAAGAACGTGGTGTCTATGACCCGAAGAATGGCTATCGCGAAGCCTATCTTAAGATATGGAAGCCATGATGAATTTGAACAATACCAGCATTACTCAAAGACTGATCATTTCTAGCCTGATGTCACTTTTAATGGTGAGCTTTGCTGTTTTGATCGTTATTCGTTCGCTTTTCTACATCGAATCAACGTTGAAAACAGAAACCTCACGTCACGTGTCTGAGCTGATTGTGAACTCTGAAATCAGTCGCCGCGTTTTTGCGTTGACTTCACGTGTGAAGCTGTTGGAGCAGACGTTCCTGTACAGTGAAACGGTACTTTCGGAAGAGGCGTTTAACATCGATTTTCAACTCCAAAGGTTGAGGGATCTCTCTGCCAATCAGGAGTTTTCGAAAAAGATTGACGCATTTATAGATAATTTTCACCGATTTCTCGGAAGTTCATTAGCGTTAAATCGAATCCTGAAACAATCTAAAGCTATTGATGCTAAGTTAGCCAAACAGCTTAATTTGCTGGAGTTTGCAGTCGCAGCAAGCAAGTTGGAGCACCTCAGTGAGGATAGGGTGGTTATCTACAACAATGAGTTAGATATTATCGCCATGCTTCGGGAGTCATTTCTGACAGTGGGCAAAATGCTGGGTGATATCCATAGCCGCATAACGCCTGAGACCGAGAAAGTCTTGCTCATTGAGGCGGAAAAAGAACTAGATATTCTCCAGCTACACTTGGAAAACCTTGATATATCCACCCCTAAGGTCAAAGCGCAAAAAATTAAGATCAGGAAAACTTTGAATCAATACCATGCAACGCTGAGGAAAATCAGGGCGAATCTGGATCAGCGTTGGAGCGTGATGGATGCACTTGTTCAGTCTCAGGCAGGGCTGCTACAGCTTGTGGAAAGTACAGAATCTAGAGTTCAAGAGCAAACATTACAACTCACTTCACAACTTGAAGATGTGATCACTGAATCCCGTTTTAATGCCATCATCATTAGCCTTTTAGCGTTTTTGTTCTCTGTTTTACTGATCAATCACGTTGTGAGTAGACATATTCAAAAGCCTTTGGATGATCTTAAGGATGGATTTGACCGCCTAGTCTCAAGCGGGACTAAGCGGCCTATTAACCTAGGGCGAACCGATGAATGGGGACACATTGAAAGTGCTTACAACAACATGGCTGCTCGGCTATCTGAAGCATATCAAGCCATCACAGAAGAGAAGAAGAATTTCGATTTCCTCGCGCATCACGACCCACTGACCCACCTTGCGAACCGATTGTTGGCTACCAAAGAGCTCACAAATCAAATTACTCACTCTAAGCAAAATGGCACCAAATTCCTGCTTCTCTATCTGGATATTGATGAGTTCAAGACGATTAATGACTCTTTAGGCCATGCGGCTGGGGACAATTTACTGGTGAATGTTGCAGAGAAACTCACCAGATTGATCGGAACTTCAGGCTTTGTGGCCCGTATGGGAGGGGATGAGTTTATGATCCTGATGCCCGAAACCAACTTGGAGCAAGGGAAATTCATTGCTCAACGAATCAATAAGGCAATTAAGAAGCCTTATTACATCGATAAAAGTACCGTCTTTGTTTCAGCCAGTATCGGGATCTGTGAGTTTCCTGATCATGGCTGTGATGGTGAGACTCTGATCCGAAATGCGGATACGGCAATGTACTATGCCAAACGCAATGGCCGTGACAGTTACCGTATTTATACGGACGAAATGACAACTGAAGTGAATGATATCATTGAAACAAGTCGTGGACTGCATCATGCGATACGTAGAAATGAACTGACCGTCTTCTTCCAACCCAAAGTAAATTTGACATCGGGCAGTATTCTCGGTGCGGAAGCTTTAGTGAGATGGCAACATCCCAAGCTTGGCCTGCTTCCTCCTTCAGCTTTTTTGGAAGTTGCAGAAAAAACAGACTTGGTGGTCAATATTGATAAATGGGTGTTTGGCAAAGTCGCTAGGTTGATTAGCGAGTGGAAAAGTGAAGGGGTTGATACTTCCAATATTCTTATCTCCGTCAACTTCTCAGCGAGGATGTTCTACATGACGGATCTGGCTGAACAACTGCAAACAATCCTCGATAAAACAGATTGTGCGCCGAGCCAACTGATTCTGGAAATTACGGAACGGGACATGATGCGGGACTTTGAAACCTGCGTCAGGACCATCGAAACACTTCATGCCAAAGGCTACAAGATTGCGATTGATGATTTCGGTACAGGGTACTCTTCTCTCTCTGTCCTAAAAAATCTGTCAGCAGATTACATCAAGTTGGATCGCAGCTTTATCAAAGACGTTAACTCTTCATCGTCTGATTATGAAATTACAAAAGCGATTCTCAAATTGGCAAAAGTGCTGGATTTATCTGTGGTCGCAGAAGGCGTGGAAACCCAGCCCCACGTTGATACTTTGCGTCAGCTAGAGTGCACTTTAGCGCAAGGTTACTATTTTGCTAAACCTTTGTCAGTTGATGACTGGGTGGATTACCTCGGTAAAGCCCCAGATAAGGTGGTCCAAAGAGAAGAAATCAGGCTTAAAACAGTGAAGTAAGATTTAGTATGCGGTCAGAATTATTGACAAAAATAGCCCTTTTCAGGGCTGTTTTTCGTTGGTGAGGTGGAAACGGTGATACTGGTTCCACGCTGATCGGTGTATATCCCAAGCAAGGTGCAAGGGGGCAAAACTGGATATTGCACCTGCCAAAACAAGAAGTTGGTTATCACATGAGGGTTGATGATGACGCCCTTCGCGACATTGACCATAGCCAGCACCCGTCCGCCAGTGTGGGCAATCCAAAAGCCTGACCCATCCGGACAGAGATTTTGTGAATGATCGATTATCGTAGTGGATGGCGGCATGACTAAGAAGAGGATTTATCAGGACCAGCGGTCAAATTTCACTAATAGGTATTTTTCCGTGTTAAGGTCTTCTAAATCCAAGGATTACAAGGCGTTTAAGATGATTGCAAGGGAATGGAAAGCACGCTGCCCAAGGCACCATGAAGAGGGGTTTGTTTCATATCTTTATGAAACAGGTGTGAAGGAAACGTCTGAGACTGAAGGCTTTCAGGGAGCGCAGATCTTTAAGCGTGACATTGACGGAAAATCAGAAATTACGCTGATCAGTTACTGGAAAAATATTGAGTGCATTAAGGCCTTTGCTGGCGAAGAGATTGGGATTGCCTGTTTGTATCCTGAAGATGAAAAGTACGAACTGGAACCTGACTTTCACGCTTCTCACTAGGGTCTGTTGACCTTTGGTGATGATTTTTGCAGCAGTTTGTGGGGATTTTATGCGAGGCAGAGGCTTCGATCTGTAGCTAGCCTACATGAGAAGCTGATAACGCAGCATAAAATCCCCACAAACGCTGCCCGAAGGGTTCTGCTCTAAGCGTTTTATACTTTGTTGAGGTGTATTTGCTTAGAATAACTAGGCGGCACACACCTCGCCGCACCCAAAACGCTTATAGCGAGAACAAAATTTAACCACCAAAGGTCAACAGACCCTAGGAAGTGGTCAAGAATCGTTTGATAGCCAAACAAGATACTCAGCAGCAATGAAAAAAGCATCGCCAGAAAAACCGTTGGAAGAGATTTACTTTGCAGGCGGTTGCCTGTGGGGCGTTCAGGAATTTATGCGCCACTTGCCGGGAGTGCTATCCACAGAAGCCGGGCGGGCAAACGGAACCAGCGATTCAACGGCTACACCTTATGACGGTTATGCCGAATGTGTGCGAACACAATTCGACCCTTCCACGGTCTCTGTCATGACGCTGATGGAATATTTCTTTGAAATCATCGACCCTTACAGCGTGAACCAGCAAGGCGAAGATGTCGGCGAGAAATACCGCACAGGCATATACAGCAATCATCCTGAGCATTTGACCATTGCCCGTGAATTCATTGCGGCCAGGGAAGATGCGGAAAAAATTGCGGTGGAAGTCTTGCCTCTTAGTAACTATGTGCCGAGTGATGATGAGCATCAAGACAGGCTGACCCGTTTCCCTGATGACTATTGCCATATCCCTCTGGATTTATTACATAAATACAAGAAGAAATAGATTAAAGCCAAGGATGAAGGAATGAACAGAACAATCGCATTAACCCTGACACTTTGTAGCGCCTTGCTGGTGGTGCCTGTGGCTTTGGCAACCGAGCGCGCAGAGTATGGCTGGGAAATGATTGAACAGGGCGCGATGGTGGTGGATGTTCGCACGCCGGGTGAATTCGATGATGGCCACTTGAGTGGCGCGCTGAATTACCCGGTGACGGAATTGGATAAACACATCCAGAGCTTAGATAAAGACACACCGCTGGTGCTGTATTGCCGAAGTGGTGTTCGCTCAGGTGCAGCCTATCAATACTTGTTGAGCAAAGGCTTCACCAATCTTCATAATGCAGGTGGCTTTGAAGAAATGAAAAACGCGAAGTAGTGGACTTCGCGTTTTTCTAGAGCGTTTTAGGCGCTCGCCTAAATCTTTCCTTCGTTAAACCCTTTCTGGAAGTAGAGCACCTTCTGCAGGTAGCGTCTCGCCTCGTCTTTCGGATGCTGGGTGGTCAGGGCATCATAGACCTGACGCGGAGACTTGCGGTTAAGCTCTACCATCGCTTGTTTGCGATCGTTATGGAAGGTCGCCAGAACACCGCCCGTGCCGCCGTTGTAGGCGGAAATCATACTGAAATGCTTCGATGACGCATTCTTTACATCGCGTAGGTAACGGGTTTTAAGAATGTGCAAATAGGCTGTGCCTGTGTCGATATTGTTCGCCGGATCGAACAGGTACTCTTTGGTCGGCATTCCCGGCTTTTTCTTCACCAGATTAAACACATCTGCGCCTGCTGTTTTCGGGATCACCTGCATTAACCCGTATGCGCCCGCATGGCTGACCGCATAAGGATTGAAGCTGCTTTCGGTTTTGATCACCGCATAAATCAGATCCTCTGGAATGTCATAACGCTTTGAGGCGTCGCGAACATAGTGTGCATACTGGTATTCACGCTGCTCCAAATGGTCTTTCACCATATCAATCTGCACGTAATAAGCTTTGCCGCGTTTGATGGTTTTACTTTGCAGCTTGTTGTCGATGAGGTAATCCGCAAAGCGGTTTGCACGCCATTCCCATTCAATTGATTTGCCTTCCTGATCGACAATCTGGCCACGGAAAAATGGCTTTCCGGTGAGCTCAATATCTTTGTCCGTAAACTGCTCGACGTGCTTTGGATCAGCAGGCATTAATACCGTTTGAACGATGGCTTTTTGCAGCTTCTCCATCGGCTGGCGTTGGGCAACGGTAGAAACGTAGATCTTACCTGCCTCAAAGTCGATGTGCGCACGGGTTTGGTAGCCGTCCAGATACTTCACATAGCGATGTTTGCTGGACTCGACATACTCATCGTCACCCCATTGTTTTTTCGCTTCTTTGGCAATGTAAGCGAACAGGGCGTTGATTGCCTTTTTGTTCGCATCAGACACGGGTTGGCTGGTCACTGGTGGCGGTGTGTTATCGCAGTTGCAGTCCGGGGTTTCGGGCGCTGCCGAGCAGCCAGCAAGCAGAGTCGCTGACAGCAGAAGAATGGCTTTTTTCATCGTCACTTCTGATTGTTGTTTTTGTTCTCAGTGAATAGAGGCGACGATGCTATGCCTGACCTTAAAAAAAGAAAAGAAATTTGTCGGTGAGGGCAGGGCTGAAAACTGAAATTTTGCGCTAACACACAAGCTGTTAGCGCATTATTTAAGCAGGTTGATCGGGTGCAATGTTAAAGCTGCTCCACGATATGTTTTGCGATAGGAAAGCAAGATGTCGCAGCGGGTGAGGGGGCGTTGCAAACCACCAAGGCGTGCTTGGTTTTGTGGAACAGAAAATCGTCAACCAAATCGCCGTTTTGGTAGACCGCCTGAGCGCGAATACCTGATGGATAAGAAAGCAAATCCTGACTGGTCAGGGATGGGCAATACTTCTGCACTTCTTGGAGATACCCCGGTTTCCAGAAACCATTGCGAAGCTCTTTCAGCGCTGATTTGAAGTTGCGTCGAATCACTTTGTAAAACCCCGGATATTGCAGCATTTCAACCACGTCAGCCGGAGAGAATGAAAAACGAGAGTAGCCTTCACGGGCAAGGCTTAACACCGCATTCGGACCAACAGTGACTGAGCCGTCAATCATCTTGGTCAGGTGAACACCGAGGAAGGGCAAGGCGGGATCAGGAATGGGGTAAATCAGGCTGCTGATAATGGCATTATGCTCAGTCGCCAACTGGTAGTAATCGCCCCGAAACGGCACCATCTGGAAATCGGGTGTTTCACCCAGCATACGCACAATGCGGTCTGACATGATGCCTGCGCAGGAAATCAGTTTTCCGGTATGGAAGGTTTGCTCACCTGCCACCACGGTCACGCCATCTTTGGATTCCTGAATGTATTCAACGGGATGACCGTAGAACACATCGCCGCCTCTCTCCTTGATCATACTTCCAAATTTTTCGCAGATTTGGCGGTAGCTGACGATACCTGTCGAAGGGACAAAGATAGCGCCAAGTCCGTTGATATCTGGTTCTTTTTTCTGAAGCTGGTCCGCGCTTAGTACATCGAATTCCAATTCGTTGTCAGCGGCGCGGACTTTTAATGCTTCCATACGTTCGAGTTCAATGTCGCTGGTGGCAACCAGCAGCTTGCCGCACTCTTCGAAAGGGATGTGGTGCTCGGTGCAGAAGGCTTTGATGGCCTGATTCCCTTCTTTGCAAAAACGGGCTTTCATACTGCCGGGCGTGTAGTAGACACCAGCATGGATCACGCCGCTGTTGCGACCGGTTTGGTGACTGGCGGGTTGTGATTCTTTCTCAACCACCACGACTTTGGCATTCGGTTCGCGCTCCTGCAGTTCGTTAGCGACGCTGAGCCCGACGATTCCCGCACCAATAATCAAATAGTCGCAATTCACCATGTATCAATCCCTGATAAAGCCATCGGTAAGAAGTTTGATTGAATGCTAATTCGTCAGTGATGGAAAGGTATTCGGGGTGACTCTGTGATACAAGCTAAGTGTTGTTAACCGGCTGACTTTCTTTTATTAGCTGTGCGTCTCTCGTAGGGACTTTCAATCCCTGCTTTATAAGAGGAAATCAAGCGTCCAAGGGGAACTGGCTGGCCATACACATAACCCTGGGTGTAATCCAGTCCAGCTTCGCGCACAAGGCGCAAGTCTTCCTCGCTATTTAACTTATGTGCAGAGGTTTTAACTTTCAGGGTATCTGCGACCTCCTTGATGGAGTCAATAATGTGTTTGTCGACATTGCTGGATTTCATCATAGCAATGATGCTTCCATCGATCTTTACTTGGCTGATATTGAACTCGCGCAGATAACCGAAAGAAGTGAGTTTGGAGCCAAAGTTGTCGATAGACACTTCACAGCCCAGCTTGCGAAGGGATGAAACAATATCTTGGGATCGAACGGTATTGATAAGCAAAGTGCTCTCTTTTACTTCAATACATATTTGGCTGGCGGGGAGAACACTGTCGTTGATTGTCTCGAGACAGTAGCTCATAAAGCTTTCACTGTAGAAGGCTCCCGTTGAGATATTAATGGCGATATGCAATCCAGTTTCTGCCAGCGCTTCTGCCTGCTCCATGAGGACTTCATTAAACACCCAACGTTCGATACTGATTAATCGGCCTGTCGGTTCGGCGGCGGGCAAGAAATCAGCAGGAAGCAGCAAATCTCCTTCTTCTGTAATGAGGCGAACGAGTACTTCATACCAGGTCGGCAGTTCTTGACTGTTTGGTACCAAGGGCATACTGAGCAGGCTAAAAGAATTGGTTGAGATAGCAATATCAATACGTTGCAACAGGAGGTCCCGGCGGATTGAAATGCGATCATTCAACAATGATGGGTTGAACACTGAAATGGCAGGTTTGCAGCTTTCAGTCAGTGACTCAAGGGCAACCTGCGCCTGATAAATTAATTGAGATGGCGTACTTTGCAAATCCTCGGCGGCGGTTAAACCAATCGAGCAATCTAACGGATAAGAAGTGTCACCTTGTTGGTATTTTAATGAACAGATTTTTTCTGACAATTCGCCGAGCGATTGTTGGGCGTCGTCTAACGATTTGTTGAGTAGTAGGAGAGCAAACTGGTTGTCGTTGAGCCTGGCAACGGCCTTTATTCCATAGGACTTGATCACTGAGCAAGCAGACTTGGCTAACTGATCCCTG
Organism: Grimontia marina; assembly: GCF_900060185.1. GTDB lineage: Bacteria > Pseudomonadota > Gammaproteobacteria > Enterobacterales > Vibrionaceae > Enterovibrio > Enterovibrio marinus. The sequence goes on from NZ_FIZY01000010.1 coordinate 34,152, forward strand.
ATTGAGTTGCCAAACGCCTCTGCCAGGGCATTCAGTCCACTGATTTCGATCACTGCCAGCGTGTGTTTACCCGGTGAGTCATTGAGGTTTTTAATGTGACCTTGCAGATTGTGTTCAAAAGCACGTCTATTTGGCAGTTTTGTGAGCATATCCATCGACGATTTTTCTTCTGGCACTGCAACTCGTTCCCCCATGGAGATGGTTTCCTGACAGAGCCCGACGAGTCTTGAAGCCGTTTCCGAGTGGATCAATCTGGCGAGAAGGTGATGGCAAACCATCTGATCGTGTCTGTTTTGAACCTGTATATTGAGGTCGAGCTGCTGCCCGTTATGCATTCGCGCAGCATCAAACATGGCATCGAGCTGGTGTTTGTCTGCAGGAGAGACTTTGTCACGCCATCGGGATTTGGAGACGCCTTCGCTTTCCAACAGCCCATACAAGGCGTACATTTCGCTGTTCCAGTAAATCTCTTCAGTCTCCGGGTTGTACTCCCAAAGACCAAAATTGCACACTTGGTTGATCAGTTCGGCTTGTTTGGCAGCCAAGGATTTTTGCAACGACAGCTCACGTTCATCACCAATATCTGTGATGGTGCCAATGACCTTGGTAGTAACGCCTAGGCTGTCTTGTTCTATCGGCTGGCAATGATCCCTTACCCAGCGGTAACGTTCATTTTCATCAAGTAATCGGTATTCAATGATGCCAAATTGGCCACCTTTAGATGTCACAGTATGTTGATATGCGCGGAGGTCATCTGGGTGTATTCGTGACATCCACTCATAAAGACGTTTTACATTGCTTGCTTTGATACCAATGGCCTGACTGGCATTTTCGGAAAGATGTATAAATTTGGTGTGGCATTCCATTTCATAAACCGCAGTCCGGTTGATGCCAAGCGCAAATTCAAACTTTTTAGACCACAATTTCCGCTCTTCATCGAAGCGACGATCTTTATCAATATTCTGAACCTGATAAATAAACTGAAGGGTATTCCCTGTCCATTTATCCCTGACAATAGAGACACCAATACGGGTCCAAACCACCTGTTTGCTTTTTTTGGTAAGACGAACTTCAGCTTGGAATTTATCTATCTCGCTGAGTGTAAGCAATTGAAGCTGCTCGTTGGCTGTGTCTTTGTCGCGATGGAACACAAGCTGACGGAAGGTTTTTGTTTCAAGCTCTTCGGCGGTGTAGCCAACGAGGTCGATGAAACTTTGGTTAGCGTTACTCATTCTGCCATCAGGCTGCACCATCACAGTGCCAATCACAGAGGATTGCATGGCGTTTGAAAACAACTCTGCACGCTCATCGCTCATCTTCTGAATCTGAAGCAGGCGCGCTGATTTTACTGCAAGAATAGTTCCCAGCAACATTGCGCCGCTGATAGGTAAGAGTAGGCCCATTGTACCGTTGGGTCCGGATGATATCGTTAGGTTTTCACTGGGATTAACCAGTAGTAAGTCCAGGGTTATTGATACTACGAAAGCGGTAAAAAATGCTGAGAGTCTATCTAAAACGGCACCTGCAATGGTTAACGCGATGGCGATAGCAATGAAGGGGAATGTGACTTGTGCCAGCAACCACCCGGATAAAGCGGCAATAAGAAATATCGTTACCAGTGTGGTTGGTTTGTAGATGCTGGATGGTAACTCTTTGTTGTTTTGTAGCACCGTATAAATTAGAGGGGTGATGGCAAGAATGCCAACCACATCACCCAGATACCAGGCTGGTGCGACAGCTTCAAATGGAATGGAGAGTTCTCGGTTGAGTACCCAGCCCCCCAAAATAGCGCCGGCCATTGGGCTGATTAAAACCGTACAGAAAACAAAAAAAGTCAGTGCTTTCATGGAAAGAAAAGGTTCTGCATTTCGACTGATATAGGCGAGTGAAATACTACCAAGGGCAATCGTTGTGCTGTTAGCAGCGGCGAGTTGCAAGCTCTGCAGCACTTCATCGCCAAATAGCAGGTTAGAAAGTAGGATGGCGGCAAAGGCAGAGCCAATTAATGCGAGGCGCTGGCATGAAGGCGCAAGGGCAATCATGCCGATAGCGAAGGCATTGGTGTACCAAATAAACGCAGCACTCCCAGGTTGCCTAAGAAAATGAATAGCAAATAAGGCGAGAAAAAGGCATCCCAAAAAAAGAAGTGTGACCCGGAGTACAACGGCGTTTTCAGGAAATATGTCCTTGGATTCGGTCGGCGCTGCCGTTGGAGTCATTGATTTATCCGTTACTTTGAGTCAAATAAATACACTTTCCCTATCGGCGAACGATGACAGCGAAGCTACGCAGAGAGGGGAAAGTTCTGTCTCAAAAGTCTAGATGATGTCTCATTTTTGTGCTGAAAAAAGCCAAGATAGAAAGCAACGATGTCAGCGTTCTGTGACACGTCATTTTTCTTAAAGCTCGTTGTATTTTACCGCGCGGCCAAAACACTTCTCTGGTGGGTATTTTTTGCGGTTGTGCTCGATTTTTTCGTTACAGGCTTTTTCTAAATCCACCCCACAACGGTCGGCTATGCGGATCAAGTACAGTTGTATATCTGCTAGTTCATGTTCCAGTGCCTGGCGTTTCTCTGGAGGAAAGTTATCGGCTTGATCAGGTGTGAGCCATTGGAACAGTTCAGACAATTCGCCCACTTCACCGCTCAATGCCATCACCAGATTTTTAGGATTGTGAAATTGTTCCCAATCGCGTTCGCGGGCAAATTCAGCCATGTCAGACTGTAATCGAAGAAAGGCGCTTTGAGGTTTATCCGTCATGAGAGGTATTTTCCTTGATAGATTTAGCGGTTCAATTGGTTAGTTTGTCACGGATTGCGGTATGGGAAAACTGATGTGAGGTATTGATGCTTGGTGGCTAAATTATCTCTCTGTTTGTTCCGTTTTATGAAAAATAAGAATTACGTCTCTTTGTGAAAGTAAATGCCCATCAATCCTGTCTATTCTGTAAATAGAACTACATAGCTAGGGTGCATACCCCATAAGGCGCCTATCTTGAACGATATCACCGCTACATTACTGACTTATTCCCCAGTGACACTCTTCTTCGCAGTAATTCTGTTGTCCTATTTGCTCGAAGATTTAGCCATTGTGACTGCCAGTGTTGCTGCGTCACAGGGCGTCATGTCCGTGCCTATAGCATTGGCGGCAATTTTTGTCGGCATTGCAACGGGGGATATAGGCCTCTATGCACTTGGTTTGTGGTCGCGTCGATGGAGGAAACTGAGGGGAATCTTATTGACCAAACCGAGCGTGAGGATGATACGCCGGAAATTACGAGCCCATGCATTTGGAAATTTGTTCCTTATCCGCTTTGTGCCGGGTCTTAGGTTTGTGGGCTTTTGCCTGAGCGGTTTTTTCCGCGTTGGGCTGAAGCCGTTTTTGTCTGCTGTGCTGGTCGCTACTGCGCTCTGGACGGCGTTGGTTTTCGTGTTGGTTTATCAACTGGGCGAAATTGAATGGATTAATCGTCATCTCAGCTGGGGGCTCATCCCGGTTGTGGTGCTCTTGCTCATTGCAGTGAATCGCGCTGCAGGGAGCAAGTTAAAGGAGAAAGCGATTTGCACAGATTAAAATTGGTGGAAGAGAAAACTTCTCCCGCCTTGCCAGTTAACCATGGCATGCCACCTTTGGATATGAGCGGCAAACCTGTGTCGTTTTTTGAATTCTGGCCGAGTTGGGTGTTTTACACACCCGTCGCCATTCAATGGGTTTGGAATGGCCTGAAATACAAAAGCTTCGGGCTGCCGCTGGTGGCAAATCCTGGCATTGAACTGAGCGGCATGGTTGGCGAATCTAAAGACGCCATTCTGTCTTTGGCGGGCGAAATAGCCAAACCTTGGGTGTTGCCTTACATCATGTGGGAAAAAAACGCGATGCCACCCGAAACCCAGGCTCATCAGGCAATGACTGCGTTACAAAAAGCCGGGTTGGGCTTTCCTATTGTTGCTAAACCGGATTTGGGCTGTCGTGGCGCAGGTGTTCGTCTGGTGGAAAATAAAGGTGAGTTGGAAGAATACCTTCGCCTGTTTCCTGACGGTGCCCGTTTGATGCTTCAGGAAAAAGCCCCTTATAACGCTGAAGCGGGTGTGTTTTATGTGCGTTATCCCGACCAGAAAAAAGGGCAGATTATTTCCCTGGCCCTTAAATACAATCCATTTGTAGTTGGCGACGGAGAAAGCACTCTCGCCCAATTGATTGATCAAGACTCCCGAGCTGGAAAGCTCGCCCATTTATACCGAACGCGTCATGAAGACAAACTGGATTTAGTGTTGGGTAGAGGAGAAACCTTCCGACTCGCCTTTGCCGGTAGTCATTCGCGTGGCGCGATTTTCCGTGATGGATGTGACTATATCAGTGATGCGTTAGTCGAGCGCTTGGATGAAATTTTTGATGACTTTCCCGGTTTTTACTTTGGGCGGATTGATCTCAAATTCCGGGATATCAACAGCCTGATGCGTGGCGAGGATTTTGTGTTGCTGGAAGTTAATGGTGCCAGCAGTGAAGCGGCACACATCTGGGACCGCGGCGCAAGCATCGGAAGTGCATTCAGTACCTTGCTGGATCAGTATCGTATGCTGTTCGAGATTGGCAATCTGCAGCGAAACGCCGGACACAAAGTTCCATCGCTGTTAGCGCTTTACCGGGCATGGCGCCATGAAAAGGCCCTGGTTCGTGATTATCCGTCCACCGATTAAAACAATAAGTCGTAGTAAAAATCTGTTTATTTGAGGGAATACCATGTTAGCGAGAGATTCCAAGCCACCACTGAATGAACCATTTGCAGTTGAGGTAGAGGGGTGTTTGGACGTGGCGGCGCAGGCGCTTGAGCTTTTATATCAGCTTTCTGATGACCAATATAACTTTGTTGCAGCACCTTATTTGCAGAGTTCAATCGGCCAACACATGCGCCATATTCTGGATGTTATGCATGCGGCTTCCGCGCAGGACATCGATTATGATGTTCGCCGTCGTTCTCATCCTGTAGAAACAAGCCGGGAGATAGCGATTGCAGAGTGGAGACACCTTTGTGAGTGGTTGGAAAGTCTGGGTGACGCTGACATGAATACCGCTCTCTATGTGCGCCATGAAGTGAGCCTAAACCGTCTGGCTGCCGCAAAATCTGCATCTACTGTAGGTCGAGAGCTGGTATTTGTTTCCAGCCATGCTGTGCATCATTTCGCGTTGATCCGCGTCAGCCTCAGTGCGCAGAATATCGGTGTGGCAGAAACCTTTGGTCTTGCGCCAGCCACTCTTAGTCATTTCCGTGGAGAAAAGTGAATGTGTACTGTCAGCTGGTTGCTGAATGATAACGGATACGATGTGTTCTTTAATCGTGATGAGCAGAAAGGCCGAGCGATCGCGCGTTCACCTGAGCAGTTTCAGGACAAAGGTACAGTTTTTCTGATGCCCGTCGATCCTGACGGTGGCGGCACCTGGATTGTAACTAACCAGCATGGACTCTCACTTTGCCTGCTGAATTACTATCAGGGCGATATCCCTGAATTGCCGCTGATAAGTCGTGGGTTGCTTGTGAAGCTGCTAGCACCTTCGTCTTCAGTGGCAGAAGTGGTCAGTACGCTCAATGAACTTCATATGGGATCTTATGCGCCTTTCACGCTGTTGGTTTTCGCACCGGATTTAAATGCGCATCATGGCCATGTAATCGCCTTTCAGTGGGATGGTCACGTGCTTACTCAACGTCCGAGCGTTGAACCGATGATTTCCTCGTCAGTAGCTTTCCAAGAAGTGATGATTGCAAGGCGAGAGGCGTTCAAAAGCATCATGACGGAACCGCAAACCATCGAGAAGGCGTGGGCGTTTCACAGGAGCCATGTGCCAGAAGCAGGCTACAAATCTGTCTGTATGCACCGTGACGATGCCAATACCGTGAGCTTCACGCACCTCAGTGCTGCACCGGGTGCAATGGAAATGGTTTATGTCGATGGGTCGCCTTGCCAAAACGGTCCAGCGGTGACAAAAACTTTAGTTCGAAAAGTACCAAACATGCGTTTGGTTGCCAGCGAAAAAAGGTGAAATTTTTACTTCGAGACTAGGTTCTTATTTAGCAACTGAATCTGAATAAATGGAAGGGAGTGAAAGATGTCTCGCGTACTATTACTGTTTACTTTGTTGTTCTCACCTCTAACTTTCGCCGCTGATGTTTACACTGGCTTTTTCAGCAGCAAAGCGGTCAGTGGTTATGACACTGTGTCTTTTTTCGATGGCACGCCAGTCAAAGGTAAATCAGACTTCAAAACTGAATATCAGGGCGCTGACTGGTTGTTTTCAAGTCAGGAAAACCTCGACAAATTCCTTGCTGACCCTGAGAAATATGCGCCGCAATACGGTGGCTACTGTGCATGGGCAATTGCTGAGAAAGATGATTTAGCACCTGGCAACCCTGAATTCTGGACGATCGTCGATAATAAGCTGTACCTGAATTATGACGATTCTGTTCAGAAAACTTGGGAAAAAAATATCCCGGGCTTTATTGAACTTGGTGATAAAAACTGGGCGAAGCGCTAGACCGACCTGCTAACTGAAAAAGGAGAGTCATCAATGATCAGTCCCTTTCAGATCCCGAGAAAAACGCCGTTTGGTGTGATTGAAAAAGCAGTGGAATCCGTCACAGGTCTCCGGGCTTTAGACAAGCACTACCGACGTCGGCCTGAAGGGATCGATACCGATCATTTTCTCTCTTACACTCTAGATGTGCTCGGCATTGACTACACGGTCTCAACTGAAGACGTGGACAACATTCCAGTCAGCGGCAGCACAGTCGTTGTCGCTAACCATCCGCTTGGTGGTGTAGAAGGCGTGATTCTTGCCAAGCTACTGCGTCAGGTGCGGCCTGATTTGAAAGTACTGGCGAATTACTACCTGAAACGTATCCCTGAACTTAGCGATATTTTTATCGGCGTCGATGTGTTTGAAGGGGAAAGTGCGCGTAAGGCAAACTTGAGAGCGTTACGTGAAGCCCACCAACATGTTAGCGAAGGCGGCATGCTACTGATCTTCCCAGCAGGAGAAGTCTCTACCTTCGATGAAGATGGGCAGCTTAAAGACAAGGTCTGGAGCCGTTCGGTTGCCGCCTTGGTGAAAAAGCACAAAGCGATGGCGTTACCGATTTATATCGGTGGCCAGAACAGTCGTAAATTCTATCGGGCCGGGCGTATTCATCCACTGTTACGTACAGTAATGCTGGCTCGTGAACTGCTCAATAAACGCGGTGATTCCATCCCACTCTCTATTGGCGAGCCGATCGCTTGGAAAGAGTGCCGCTCTTTTGATAACGACGACGCTTTGGTGAATTATCTGAGGCTTAATACTTACCTCCTGAACCATGAAAATGCGGTAAAAGCTGTCGAGTTGGAACAGGCAGGTGAGCCTATCATTGCGTCACAATCTGTCGATGCAATCGAGCAGGAATTGGCAACATTGCCTCCGGAAGCCAAGCTTCTTACGTCGAATGAGTTTGATGTGTACTGTACTGAAAGCGAGAGCATTCCGGTCATCCTTCAGGAAATTGGCAGAATACGCGAAGTGAACTTCCGGTCTGTCGGTGAAGGTACAGGCATGGCTTGTGATATCGATGAATATGATGATTATTACCTGCACCTGTTCATCTGGGATCGGGAAGCGAAACAGATGGTGGGCGCATATCGTTTAGGGAAAGTGCAGGAAATTGTCGCTGATAAAGGGCTGGATGGGCTCTATTCCCGAAGCTTGTTCCAATATGACGAGCGCTTTGTTGAAAGCATGGGGAATTCACTAGAGATGGGCCGTTCGGTGATTGATGAAAAGTATCAGCGAAGCCTGTCGGCGTTATTGTTGCTTTGGAAAGGCATAGCGGCTTATGTGAGCAGATTTTCTGATATGACGACCTTATTTGGGCCAGTCAGCATCAGCAACGATTACCCGCTCGCGGCGCGTCGTTTGCTGGCTGAAAGCCTGAGCGTGCATCACTATGATAAGAATATCGCGCAACTGGTTAAACCTACCACACCGCTGGAAACCTCAGCGCCTGTGCCTTGGCATACCTCCATGCTGGCTGGGTTGGGTGATTTGCAGTTGTTGTCCAGAGTGATTGGCCGTATGAGTCAGGGATTGGGTGTGCCCGTGTTACTGAGGCAGTACCTTGGACTGAATGGCAAGTTGGTGTGCTTTAACGTGGATCCCGCATTCAACAATGCACTGGATGGCTTGATCATGGTGGATTTGCGAAATGTGCCAGTGAAAACGTTGGGTCGGTATATGGGTAAAGAGCAGGCGAAAACCTATCTCGATTACCACCAAAATACATGCAGGTAGTTTGGGTATAAATTCAATTCATTGCTCATTAAAAAAGCGCCGACATCCGGCGCTTTTTTCTATGGTTATTTGACAGCTTTAGAAACTAAGGCTGGCCCCCACACTAATTGAACTGGTTTCAGCATTACCGGCATCACGATAAGTCAGTTCTACTGCCAGGCCAGGGCCAATGCCAGGAGACAGGTTAATACCCACAGCACCCAGCAGACCCCATCCATCTTCTTTTTCAAGAGCATAGGTATTGTCGTAGTAGTTACCCCCGCCGCGCACATAAATATCACCCAAAATGATCGGAACATTCACTTGAAGTGCCAGTGGAATCGACGTAGAGGTGAAGCTCTGATCCACGCCGTTTTCATCTGGAATATCTGCAGTGGTTTCGCCATAGCCAGTATAGATGCTGCTGTAATCATTAATGTTCAGCTTACCGTTAATTGCCCAGAAGTAACCAGTGGCACTGCGACCTTTGTATTTCACATCAGTGATACCCGCATCCGCGCCGACCGAAATAGGCAGTATCAGCGCAGAGGCAGAGGTTGCAAAAAGGGCTGCACTTAGAGCAGTCAGCGTTATCAGTTTCTTGGATTTAGCCATGAGGTCACCCCGTATAGAAAAGCAATCACCAGTAACAAGCTTGTGACAAAACATATGGAATTCAGTTTAGGAATGAATCGGCGGGAAAGCGGGGCAACATAACCATTTTTAACAACAAGATCAGATATTTGTGAGCTGTACCCAAACAATCTGCTGTGGAAGTGACAAAAACGGCACCCAAAGGTGCCGTAAACATCCATCGATGGAGGCTTTATCAGGCCGCAACAAGCGCGGAAATCACACCAATCACACCACCGAAAACACCACCCCAGACCACCAGCCAGCCCAGGTGCTCGCGGATCATCTTCTGAACAATTTCCTTCACCATTTCCGGTGTCAGTTCATCCAGACGCTGTTCAATGACAGACTCGATGTTAGCCGTGATATCGCCCATCATTTCCGGTTGTTCAATTTGGCCTTTCAGCGCTTCGCGGAAGTTATCCTGCTGAGTAATGTCGACCACTGAGTTTTTCATTTTCTCTACGAATGGCTGACGCAGTGGTGCCAGTGCTTCCGAACCGCCCATCATGGCTAGCATGCCACCAAATGGACTGTTGTTGATGACTTCTACTAAGCCATCAAACGTTGGATTGAAGTCGATTTGTTCAATCACAGGTTCAAGGTTCAAAGCTGCACCGCCAGACATTTCTTTATTCAGGAAACGATCAACATTTTCCTGGGTGAAGAACTGATCCATCATCAATGATTTGATGCCAAGCTTAAACGCCTCAAAACGTGCTTGAATAACACCAGAACCATACAGCCCCGGCACCTTTTCAAACAGCATGTGCACGGCCAACAAGTTGGTCAGCGAACCTGACAGCGCAAACAAACCACCATAAAGTGCCAGTGGTTCTTCAAAATAGTATCCCGCTGCGAAAACGGCTGCAGCGATAAGATTGGTCAAAAAGCTTTTGTTCATTGTTTTTGCTCAATATGTGTACTTGGAAATGGCGATGATTTTAGTCAAAGCGAAGACAACGAACAATATGGCTGTTACATCAAATGAGCGAGGAGAAAGACTGCTTTTCTTGAATCTCGCCAAAAACTTGGTTCAATGTATTTTGCAAATAGCTGTGGACGTAATATCGAGTTTATTTCAGGTCTTTGGCTGGAAACGGAACTGAACCCAAACGGAAGTTAAAAACGCGTAAATAATCCCGCGAAGTTAGAGACATAACTCAGAGTTGAGCATGAACATTTTCCCAAAGGATGGAGCTCGCCTAAACTCATTGCTTAGATGGATAAGATATAGAGTTAAAATGCTGCTTCGTGCTGGGATTATGGCGCTGTTGGCATTGTCATTAATGGCTTGCAGTGCGAATAACCGTCCCTTTGAACTTAAAAACCTCGCCAAATCTGACATGGACCTAATTACGGATATCCACATTGTGGAAATTCGCCATGCAATCCGCGATCTCGCCCTTAAACTATACAAGCGCAACCCTCGCGAACTGGCTAAAGCGCCAGAGATGACAGTTTCAGACCGTTTGGATTCGTTCATGACGGTGCAGCGACCTGAAGGAGGTTATACAGAGCTTGGTGGTTTAGACGGAGTTGAGGCATTGTATCTGGCATTTTCTGAGGAGTTTGAAGGCGACAGGGTCTTTGCCTTGATGGTCGGTATTACGGGCATGATAAGTGCGAGCTATAACAACCAGTTGGAATTTTACCTTCTGGACGACATCGATCAGCAAAAGCTCTATAACAGCGCCCGAAACCTGGAAACGGTGGCCTGGATGCTCAATACACGTAAAGACACTAATGATGAGTTAATGCTGCTGAGCAATGGCATCGCGCTTGATGGCACGCCTAATTACAGCTACGAACGAGTGCTGGCTAAAATGATTGTCATTCAGGATATGATGGCCAAAATGGTATCTGACAGTACCAATCGTCACATTAACCAAGTTGTTCATGGTGTGGCTTCAATGACATTTTTCCCCATCTAAGCTCATTTGGGTACAACATGTTTGTTGGTTAGGGTATGAAAAGATAGAAAAGAAAAAAGGACAGGCAGTATGGAGTCAACTAAGTGAGCATTGCCTGTCCAAATGCAAGTATTTGCACTGAATTAAATTACACCAACTACAAGGAACTTCCATGTTTTTTACTAGATACCATCAACGCTGCCTGATGATGCCAGTAAGTGAGAGGCGGTAATGTATTGGGTGCATCAATTTATTACCAACCTAAAGGCTCGCTACATTAGCCAAAAATAAAAACTTAAAGCTGTTCAATACTTTCGCTGTCATTATGAATAAAGCGCTTGGATATTCCGTTTTCCCTAACGAGTAATCCTGATCTATTCATGTGATATCTTTGATCGACTTTCTGTCCGTTGATCAACGTACCTATCACCAGAAAGCAAAAGTGTTCGCCTGTCTGACAATCAATCCTATAATTACCTCTTACCCTTTGCTTCAATGCCTTAGTAACTGAACCGTCAGGGGTTCTTGTTACGGTAACTCGAGATACTGAGGCAATCCTCGCCTCTTTGTCCTCAATCGTGACTTTTTCGCGTGTTAACTCTCTATCTATACCAAAGTGGGAATAATAGTATCCACCTTGTCTTAATGCTGAATTCAAATCAGATTCGAGATCATGGTTATTATTAACAATACAAGCTGTTAATAAAAAACTCGAAAATGTTATGGCTAAGCATTTTACTTTTTTCATGGGATATCTCCCATTTTGTTAGTGAGTGTAAACACTCTGCTTAATCAAATTTTTATTTGACTCAAGAAAAAGAGCCATTCCCCTAATGTTCAATAACCTGCTTGTTGTACTTATTACAGCTGCAAGTTCAATCACAATATTCGTCTAAGACGATTTTTCTGACTTAAGCTTTATTCAAGAAGCAAAATTTTAAAAGTAAAAATTCACATAATGTTTAACGACTGTAAATAAAATGAAACAAAACTGTCGGTTTATTTAATGGTCGATTGTTGGGATTCTAGTGTGTCGCGCTTTTGTGACTCGCACATTTAGTATCCAACATATTGATTTATATAATAAAAGAGAAGATACAAGTGAGCAGAAAACCTGCAAGTAGGAGGGAGTGTAAATAAATAGAAAAACTACGAATCTAAGCAGGAGCTGTGTTTGGCCTGGCGACTGGCGACAAACCGCATGAAGTCTTCAATGGTGAGAGGCTTGGCATAGAAATAGCCCTGAGCTAACTCAAAGCCTTGGTTTAGGAGATAGGTTTCCTGATCGAGTGTTTCTACACCTTCGGCGATAACTGCCATGTCGAGCTTGTCAGCAAGGTATTTGACGACATTGAAGATAGCTTTTGCATCGTCATCTCCCGGCAGTACCTGGGTGAACTGACGGTCAATCTTAATTTGGTCAAAGCCATAGGTGAGCAGGTATTCGAGAGAGGCAAAGCCAGTGCCAAAGTCATCCAGTGAAACTGTTACTCCTGCGTTTTTGAGCCAGTTACGTACCTTGTATGTAGAGTCAGTGTTAATCATCTGGGATGATTCGGTAATTTCAATGTCCAGACTCTGTAGCGGTACATCATTGTCTTCCGAGCAAGAAAGTAGTTCAGCAATAAAACCTTCAGATGTGAGCTGTTGTGGTGAAACATTCACACTGAATCGGAAGTCATCAGGTAAGTGCTCCATGACCTGGCTGACATCGAGAAATGCCCTGCGCATGATCTCACGGCCTAGAGCGACAATTAGCCCTGTGCGTTCTGCCTCCTCGACAATATCCACGTGAGCCACACTCTGTTGCCTTTCACTATGGTTAAGCCGCAGCAATGCTTCACAGCCTGTGACCAACCCTGTTTTCATGCTGACTTTGGGCTGATAGTAGAGTGTGAACTCTTTAGTCTCGATAATACGCTGCAGTGCTTTGCGCACGGCCTCTCGGTTGCTGCGAGCGATATCGGCATCTTTGTCGTAAAAGCGAATACAACGGCGTCCGGCTTCTTTAGCAACATAGAGCGCTATATCTGTGGCGTGTAGCAACTGCCTGGGGGTTTGTCCGTTTTCCGGGAAAAAAGCCACGCCGATCGAAGTGGAGAGCCAAGGTGTGCTGACTACATCTTCTTTGACAGCAATATTCAGCAAAGGCATCAGCAAATCTTCGACGCTCTGCTGATGGTACAGGGATGGAATAATGCAGACAAATTCATCACCGCCTGTTCGGCTGATAGAGGCCTGTGGAAGGTGCTGCTTCAGTACGTTGGCAAAGCGAACTAAGAGGATGTCTCCCGCCTGGTGGCCGTTAGCATCGTTGTAGCCGCCAAAGTAATCAATATCAAGAGAGACAAGCGCGAAAGGGTGTTCGTTGTTACATAGGGTATTGAGCTCACCAAGCAGAGCGCGCCGATTGGAAACATTGGTCAGTGGGTCGATTTCCGACAAGGCTTTCAGTTCTGCTTTGGCACATTCCAACTCACGCATGTAGTTGACAGCCTGTTGCACAGAATTGTTGTAAGCATTTACAAGTAAACCGAACTCATCGTTTTCATGACCATTGATTTCAAGTGGACGGGCGTTTTTCTGGCGCTCCAGTTTGGCATTTTTTTCGATGGAATGGATGATTTTGGTAAGAGGTCGCCCAATTTGGTTGTGGAAAAAAATGGATAGGATAATGGCGATCAATAGCACCTCGACCATGGTCGAGAGGCAGATCGTCGACACCAGATCATAAAACTCGCTCTCGGAGGTATGGAAGCTCACTTTTCCAATCAAGTTACCAACATGTTGGTCAACAAACTGGCTGTCTCTGTAAATTTTGAAGCTTAATGGGTATGAGAGGGTAAAGTTCTCATGAACAGGAAGAAGGTAGTGCATCCATCCCGTTAAATGTTCCTCTTCGCTTGGCTGCTCAATGGATGCCACCACGTCTTCGTAGTTATCGAAAATGATGACGGCTTGAAACAGGTGGTCACCTTCAAACCCTTTTAATAGTGAAAGGCCTTGCGCAGAATCGAGGTTGAATGCTGCATAAGCTGCGCTATCGAGAATGTTTTCCAATTGAAGGCGGGCAGCCTGCTCTTTTTCGGTGTTGAGGTGATTGAGCTTGGCAGTTGCAATCACAATACTGATCACCAGGCCGCCGATGATGCTCAACAGCATGACAGACGCAACAAACCGTCTTAGTAGTGGTGCCTCGGTACCGAATAACTTGGAAATCATAAATCCTCGGCTCGACTTGGTGGGATAATTGGAGCGCAGGAAAGCTCATAGGTTTTTTCGGGGTCGTCTCTTGAACAAATTTGATGAAGTGTTCCGTTTTCCAACAGAGTAGTGTAGGCCGAGCTCAAGCGATCAATCACCTTTTGATCTGAGCTAAGACTGATGGCCAGATTCAAGACCAGAGGCTGTTGTGTGTCACCTAGGTAGAAGTAGGCTTTCAGCTCATCATTGTAGTTTTCGCTGAAAGCGTAAACAGACCAAAGGCCAGTAACATAATCGCAATTGCGGTTTTGTAGGAGTAACAAGTGTTTGGCTGGCCGAGCAATACCGCCAGACTTAGTTTGGATAGCGGAAAGTGTGCCCCGAAGCGTGAGTAAGCTTTTGCCCGGAACAAACCCTTTGTTAACTAGATATTGATAGGAATAAGTTTCCAACTCTGAGCAGGTACGGAACTGTTTTGCTTCGTCGAGGGAGTTTTTTGCGAGCTCTGTGCGGCTTTTCAGGCCGATTAATGAGGAACGCTCAAGCGCATACAACGCACCAATCCAATGGAACAAATCTTTGCGTTTTTTAGAGAATGCGATGGAGAATATTGCGACGTTTTTTTCTTTCTGCGCTGTTTTATATGCTCTGGCCCAAGGCATAACATCAATGGGGGAATCAAAGTCCGCCTCATCCAAAATCGCCTGAACCATTTCGACCGCACGACCCCCAAACTGACCGTTATTATGAATAACCTGAAACGGAGGCAGGGTCTCGGAGACCACACGTAATGGTTGTTCAGTAGAGGCGAAAGCTGGTTGTAAAAACAAGCCTAAGAAAAAACTAATTTTCCGCATAAATTACCTTAAATCAATGCCTTATTTATTAGAGTTGCTTCCATCAAGCAACCTTTCATTTCATATGAGTGCATCAGGTACATGTTCTTCTCTGAGTATATTAAGTAATCACAAGAGGGAATTTTGTCTCATATCTTGTACTTCAGGTGACTTTTTTTACGTCTCGTTTTAAGTTTGTATTGCGTATTCTTAAGGAGAAGTCATCGCTTTGGAGAAAATGTCGTTACGTTGAAATAGAAAAATCGGAAGTCAGTTCTTATTGGTTTTGCTTTCGAGGGAATGAATTTTTGCATAGATGGACTTACACACTGCTGCCCTCGCTATTTGTTCTTCATTTCTCGATAGAAGCGAAGGAGATGCTTGATTTTCGTGACCTTTCTGAATGGCGGGCAAAAGTATTTAAAAACGAAACGATCTATCGTCTGATTGATGACGAATCAATCGATAAACAGGTATTGCATGGGCAAAGCCAGGATGCCGCTTCTGCGCTGATCATGGAAAAGGAGATTGATCTGACAGAAACGCCTTGGTTGAGCTGGCAATGGAAAGTGGACACCTTTCCGACAACAGACAATGAGAAGCTTAAAGCGCAGGATGATTTTGTCTGGAGAATATCCGTAACTGTGGTGCCAGGTATGACCATGATGAGCAGCAAAACTGTTGTATATGTATGGACGCCAAACCAACCGCAGAACAGCTTCTGGCCAAATCCTTTCGCGCCAAAACGTTTCAAGATGCTGGCCGCCACGTCGGGTGACCAGAAAAATCAATGGGTAACGGTGACCCGAAATGTCCGGGAAGATTTCAAACGCCTTTACGGGAAGGACTATAAAAGGCTCTCAATCGTTGCAGTGACATCTGATAGCGACAATTCTCAATCTCAAACCTCTGCCTATATTACGCCGCTAACCTTTTTAGAAAAACTTTAAAAACAATAGGTTAAAGACGATTCTGCCTTGCATAAAAAACCCACAAACTGCTGCAAAAATTATCACCAAAGGTCAATAGACCCTAGAAGCTGGGGTTTATCAGAATACAAAAAGGCGACAGGAGTTTGCTTTTTTTAAATCGGTCAGAACAGTAAAAATGAACCCCAGGTGATCACAACCAGAAGCAGTGAAATAAAGACAGCGGCAGAGCCAATATCTTTGGCACGGCCACTTAGTTCATGACGCTCAGGGCCAATGCGATCGACGACGGCTTCAATGGCGGAATTGATCAACTCAACAATCACCACGATAAACAAAGATGCCACCATTAAAAGCTGTTCAACTTTCGTCACAGGGAGAAAGAACGAAAGGGTGGTCATCACAATTAACAGAACCAATTCCTGTCGAAATGCCGCTTCATTGTTCCATGCAGCGCGAAGTCCCTGAAAAGAATACCCGGTAGCATACAGAACGCGCTTCAGGCCAGTCTTATTAGGTTTCATATGTCGAAATCTCAGAATTCTCTAATAATGCGCTATTTTGCTCGCGAACCGACCAAATAGCCATGATTTAAGCTGATATAGCATTGTTCAAAGCGTGTTAGTGAGGCGCAATGGGCTTATTAATTAGACTGACAAAAAAAGCCGCAATTGCGGCTTTTTACATTGGCTGGCCCCAATGGTTAATTGGCGAAGTTCTCTTCAAAGTACTCGATGATGTCATCTGACTCATACATCCACTCAACCGCACCATTTTCATGCTCAATACGCAGACAAGGCACCATTCCTCGGCCGCCTTTACTCACCAGCTCTTGGTAAGCTTCTCGATCAGCACCCGCATCGACCAACGCCACATCAAGATTCATCATCTTCAATGCCGCGCGGACTTTGAGGCAGAATGGGCAGTAGGCTTTGTGGTAAAGGCTATGAGCATTTAAATCAGGCATACATCTTCCTTTTTGATTACGTATTGTGTTGCTCGTTACAAGACCTGTCTTTTTGATTATTTTATTCAACGCTAATGTAATATACCCAAACAACCTGAAGATGCCAGCATTGAGGCCCTCCCTTCGGGCGTGTGATGGAGGTGAAGTCACCTGCAAAGGGAGGTCGTGATCACAACACCGGTCAAACTCGCTGAATTATGCATCTTCGGGTCGTTTGGGTATAAGCCTAATCACCAAGGGATTTCTTCGCCTTGGTAATTCAGAAAACGCCCACTGTCTTTTGCTTCAAGGCCCTCTAAGACCGTATAAAGTCCGTGCGCAGATTCCTCCGTTGATATCAACGCATTTGGCCCGCCCATTTCGGTTTGCACCCAACCCGGATGTAAGGCCACAGCGATAATGCCCTGTGGTGATAAATCATTCGACAGACTTTTCACGACAGAATTAAGTGCCGCTTTAGATGAGCGGTAGATATATCCGCCACCTGATGTGTTTTCCGCGATGCTACCCACTTTGGATGAGATTGCCGCGAAGGTACCTTTGGCTGCTAAAAGTTGGGAATAAAATGCTTCCGCGATTTTGAGTGGCGCAATCGTGTTGACTTCAAGTACCTTGCGCCATTCATCCATATCCACATGACCAAAACCATAACCTTTTGGGCCATAATATCCGGCATTGTTGAGAATAATATCGTAGTGCTTGTCGGAGAGTAATTGCGAGAGCGCGTCAATGGCGGCGTGATCAGTCACATCCAACGCGTGAATCCGCAGTGAATCATATTTGGCGGCAAGATCGTTTAACGTGACAGCTCCGACTGGTTGCCGGCAACAGGCATCAACCTGCCAGCCAGCGTTGAGATAGATTTGGGTGAGTGCGAGTCCAATGCCACGGTTAGCACCCGTGATGAGCATGTTTTTGGAAGCGTTGGCCATCATGATTCCCTGTTTCTAAGCTTGATGGCCATGTTAACAAACTTAATCCCTTTTCATAGAGAGCGTCAGTGCGTAGCGATAATGCGCAGCGTCGAGTAGGAATTCCGGATGCACGCTAGGACTCCATGAGTCATCACCACCCACGCCCATGTGATAGCCATCAATGCGCAGGTAAATATGATCGTCCTGCACCAGTTCTTCCTGATGCTTGGCTTCCGCCAGATTTTCCTGACTGTAGCGACTGACCGAAAAGTGGAACATGCCCTCAATGCGCAGGTTGTCGATATCTAACTGACGAACATCACAGCGCAGCCCATTTTCTGAAGGAAAAATGTAAGGCGTGTGCATGTCGTCGATGCTGGCGAGATAGCGGCTCACCATGGCACCGGCTTTACGGTCTGGGTAGTTCTCGAAAGGCCCGCGGCCAAACCAAGCCACAGAGTTAGTGAGCGGTAAAGCAAGCTCCAGACCAACACGAGGCAGTGATGGCATATCCTGCGCCACGTTGACATCGACGGTCAGCGCGATAGTACCGGAAAGATCGACTTCATAGCGCCAGAGCGTGCTGATCACCATAGCTCCACCAATGAAATAACCATGGTGGGAGCGGATTTGCGCCGTATCAGACAGCACATCGACGGTGTTGAACAGATTCTCATGGCGCAAATCAAACAGGCCAGATTGCTGCCACTTACCAAACCAGGCATTAGGATCTGGCTGGTCGGCTTCACTCGCACCAATATCATTGTCAATAGGTGGGCGGATAAAGTTGTCCTTCGGTGCATCGAGGAGTTGCTCTTCGCCGTCGATCATCCAACGCACCAAATGGCCGCTTTGTTTGTCAAAGTTGAGCTCAAAGTGGTCACCTTTTACCGTCCAGTGATCGGGTTCATCAATCACATCCGGTAATCTGTCGGGAGCCTGTTCGGGGGATTGCAACGCGCGGTAAACCGGCAGGACCAATTGCTCCCATCCAATGACTGAACCTTCCGGTGCCCAAGGTTCATCGGCTGAAAGCACGATTTCAAGGTTCAGGAAGTACTCTTGATTGTGTTTGGGGTATGGCAAGGACTTGGCGAGTTCAATATGAGCATCCTTCCCTGCCAGCAGGTGAAGGGCTGCTTCGCCACTGGCAACCTGTGTGCCATTGCCCTGAATTGACCATCGAAGCGAAAGGTTCTCTGGAGCATGGAACTGGTATTCATTGCTAAGTAGCACCATCAGCGGGTAGGTGCCTTCCAGCGCAAAGCTGAAGCGCTGCTGGTGGTACTTGGCTTCGAAAGCAGCGGGGTGGGGCGTTCTGTCGGGGAACATGAGACCGTTGATACAGAACTGGCGATCGTTCGGTGTATCGCCAAAGTCACCGCCATAGCACCATTGAGTAACTTGATCATCTTTCCGGGATATGCCCTGATCGGCCCAATCCCAAATGAAGCCGCCTTGAAGACGGGGGTAGCGACGGAATGCTTCCCAGTATTTATCAAAACTGCCGAGACTATTGCCCATTGCGTGGGCGTATTCACAAAGGATCAGAGGACGGTTTTCGTTTGGCAGGCCAATCCATTTTGGCAATGCCCACTTGGGTAGGCCAAGGTCAGTTTGGTCCTGCTCGACGCGGGCATACATGGGGCAGATGATGTCCGTGGCCGCAGTATCAGCCCCGCCACCTTCGTACTGCACCGGGCGGCTTGGGTCACGCTGTTTTACCCACTGGTACATGGCATGATGGTTGTTTCCAATACCGGACTCGTTGCCAAGCGACCAGATGATGACGCAAGGATGGTTTTTATCGCGCTCGACCATTCGGGTGACCCGTTCAGTGTATGCACTCAGCCATTCTGCATTGTCAGACAGTTGGCACATTGGCACCATGCCATGGGTTTCGATATTGGCTTCGTCGACCACATAAAGCCCAAGCTTATCGCACAGGTTGTAGAAAGCAGGATGATTGGGATAATGCGAGGTTCGTACGGCATTGAAGTTGAATTGCTTGATGAGTTTGAGATCTTCTTCGATGTCTTCGATTGTCTGTACATACCCTTTTTCAGGGTGAAATTCGTGACGGTTAACGCCGCGGATAAGCGCTGTAAGGTCATTGATTTTCAGAACACCATCACTGATGCCTACCTGCCGAAAGCCTACGTTGCAGGCTTCGATATCAACGGGGTCGTCATTCTCATCCAGCAGCATGACGACTAATCGGTAAAGGTGCGGATCTTCATCGCTCCAAAGCCTCGGGCAGGAAACAATCAGCGAATGTTCGCAGCGATCGCCCCATGCACCGCGTTCGTCAATCACGCGTTGACCGGATTCTGCTATCACCAGTCCACTGAGATCTGTACCTTCATCGAAAAGCTGAATAGCGACTTTATTGTGCTTGCCATGAAGCTTGGTGGTGACATTCAATGTGCCGACGTGGTGAGTTGGGTCGAGTAATGTCTGAACATTGAAATCTGCGATTTGGTTTGTAGGCTTTTTGCGCAGGGTAACGTCACGGAAAATACCGCTAAGCCACCACATATCCTGATCTTCGAGGTAGCTGCCATCGCTCCAGCGAAGTACGACTGCGGTGATCTGGTTTTCGCCCAGTGTGACAAAATGACTGAGGTCGAACTCCGCTGGTAGACGGCTGTCTTGGCTGTACCCGACAAAATGGCCATTACAGAAGAGGTAAAACGCCGAGCTGACACCGTCAAAACAGATCAGAGTTTGTTCGTCCAGCCAGCCTTCCGGTAATTGGAACGTAGTGCGATACACGGCAGTTGGGTTTTTCTCTGGCACTTTGGGTGGGTTGACCTCAAAGGGGTACTGCACATTGGTGTAAATCGGGATGTCAGTTGTGTCTTCGAGTTGCCAGTTGGAGGGCACGGGGATCTTACGCCAACTTGTGTCGTCGAACTTGCGTTTTGTGGTTTCTGAAGGCACATATTCAGGTGCATCATAAAGTGAGAACTGCCAGTCACCATTAAGCGAAATGCGGCATCGGGAGACGGGGATGGCGTTGTATTGGTCGTCCAGTGCAGCTTCGACACTGGGATAAGATGCCATGGGGCAATGTGCCGGAAGTCGGTTTAACTGGGTGACGGTCGGATTTTCCCATTGACGACGGCGGATCAACTCTGCAAATCGGGTCATGTTGTGCTTCTCACACTCGTTTATTCAATGCGGGCCATGGAACGTTTACAATTCAACGGTAAAGGACAACAGCATGGCACTTTCAGGATCCATTACTGGCAAGCTTAGTCCAATTTGACTGAGCTGGTCACCGCTAACGACCTGAGTTTTTTCAATCCAGACAGGAAGATGCTTCATTGTCTTGCTAAAAGCAGCAGGGGCATCGATCACTTCAACGCGGTAGTGTTTTGTGTAACCGCAGTCTCTGGCCGAGCGCATGTTCCGGCATGGCCAACTGTACGACAGCGAGTAACGCCACACTTTCATCCATCACCCCGTATATATGGGTGCCAGGATCGACTGATGGCAGGATATAGGATTTACCACTGTGAATGAGGGGACGGTATTGCTTATGCAATGCGATGTATTTGGAGAATGCACGTATCTCACAGTCTTCCAATCCTTGAGGATCAAGCTCTGCACCCATGTGTCCGAAGAGTGCGGTAATACCGCGAAGCGACATATCATGATTGCGCCTTGTGGTGTGGCTGAGTCTAGGGCCAATGTGGCTGCCCATCACTTCCGGCGGGAAAAATAACTGCATGCCGCGTTGAATCGTTTGGCGTTCCAGTGCGTCATTGCAGTCGGATGTCCAGAATCTCTGGGTACGTTTCAGCACTTCAAAATCAACACGGCCACCGCCAGAGGCACAGGATTCTATTTCCACATACGGATGCTTCTCCCGAAGCGCATCAATTAATCGGTAAAACGCGAGTGTTTGTCCGTGATAAGCCGCATTGCCCTGATGGGCAGGTTGCACCAGCTCGCGGTTCATGTCCCACTTAAGATAACCAATGTTGTATTCGGTCATCAGGTTGTTGAGGGACGACAGCAAGTAGTCGAAGGCATCAGGGTTTTGCAAGTCGAGCACAAACTGATTCCGGCCAGCCGGTTGTTGATAACCCAGCTCATCCATGCCAAGCATCCAGTCTGGATGGGCGCGGAAAAGCGCAGAGTTCTTGCTGACCATTTCCGGCTCCACCCAAAGGCCAAACTCCATGCCTAGCTGGTTAATATGTTCGATAACCGGCTTCAACCCTTCAGGATACTTGCGTTTGTCCACCTGCCAGTCGCCCAAGGCACGTGTGTCGTCATCCCGGTTAGTGAACCAGCCGTCATCGAGAATAAAACGCTCTACGCCAAGTCTTGCGACTGCGGTTGCCATCTCCATGATGCGTTGCGGCTTGTGGTCAAAATAGATCCCTTCCCAGGTGTTGAAATGCACAGGGCGCATTGCGGTTTGCGGGAAGTTGACCACCTGATTGCGCACGAAATGGTGGAATCGCTGCATCATGCCGTTCAGTCCTTGAGTACTGAATACCGCATACAGGTTAGGTGTAGAGAAGCTTTCGCCCGGCGCAATAGAGATCTCGCCCGGTGCCAGTAGAGCTTCAGCTTGTAGATACCTTCTTCCGTCGCTTTTCACCTGTGCCTGAATACGATGATTGCCGCTCCAGCCCAGGTGCACCCCAATAACATCCCCTTGCAATTCATTGGTGTCTTTTTGTAAGGCAATCAAGCCGGGGAAAGACTCGTGTGAGGTTCGTCCTCGGCGGTTTTCCTGCATCAATCCGCCGTGCTTGAATGAAAGGCGTTGCTGTTGGAATTCATGGGACCAACGTCCGTGAAAGCTGATTAAATCAAGAAAATCATCGTTAACTGGCAGCGTGAGAGCGAGTCGGTGGAGTGAATAATCCTTAGAGCCTGTGTTGGTGAGTTTGTGGTTCAGTGTCAGCACATCGCTATCTTCATCCAGTACCAGCGTTGATCTCACTTCAAGTCCTGCGCGGGGATCGCTCATGGTGATCGTGGCACTGCTATGCGTCGTGGTAACGGAAATGACCTCAAAGACCGGCGCCCAGTCTTTGCTGTTGCGGTGTCCTTCAACGCCAGGGCTTCCGAAGTCGCCACGTCCCTGTTCTGGGAGCAACGCCAGTGGCATAGCGTCGTCCAACCTTGCCTGTGGGACAGGAAGATCGAAAAGAGCGCCATTAAGTGGCATATCTGCATTGATTTTCTTGCCCCAGTAAACAATGGCTGGGACAGGTTGCATCATCAGGATTAGGCTAGTGTGCGATGATTGAAGATGCACGTAACGTTCAGATGCAACATGGTTTCTCTGCACAGGCACTTTCGCCATGAATCCATTCCCCTCATGTGGCGTTAAACGCCACAAAAATTACTTGTTTTTGAAGTTACTCGCTTGATTTAGTGACAGAGTTTCTTTTAATCAGTGTAGGTGCGTAGCTGCCTTTTTCATTGCGCATTGGCTGTTTGGTTGATAGCGCAATGGCTTGCTCTGCAGCAAGCTCGGCCATTTCTTCAATCGGATAGCGCACCGATGTGAGTTTTGGATGGAGATAACGTGCGATAAGGCTGTCATCGAAGCCGACCACCGAGACATCTTCCGGCACACGATAACCTCGATCTGTCAGCGCAGTGATGGCACCAGCAGCCATGACATCGTTGTAGCAAAACACGGCGCTGAGACTGTCGTTCTCTTCCAACAGGGCTGCCATAGCACGCTCACCGCCGGTCTCTTCTGGTGTATCGAATGCCATCATGACTGGATGGGTTTCATCGGTGACGCGGCAGGTATTCAGGGCATCTTCATAGCCTTGCTGTCGCTGTTCGGTATCTTCGATAGCGTGGCTTGAGCCGATGTACGCCACATAGCGGTGACCTTGCTCGATGAGATGTTCCGTCGCCAGAAATGCACCGTGATAATTGTCTAGATAGATGCAGCGATCTTCCAGCCCAGGGATTAATCGGTTAATAAATACCATTGCCCCATGCTCTTGTGCATAAGCACGGAGGGTGTCGTTATCGAGTGCTTTGCTGTGCACAATAAGTGCAGTGACCTGGTTCTGGATCAGCGATTCAATCGCCTGTTTTTCTCTTGCTGCTTCATGGTAGCCGTTACCAATCAAAAGGTGATGGCCTTGCTTATGGGCCACGTTGTCGACGTATTTGACCAGTGAGCCAAAGAAGGGATCAGAGACATCTGCCACAACCACGCCTATGGCGAGGCTTCGCTTGCTCACTAAAGTTCGGGCTGCGGCATTTGGGCGGTAACCCAGCTCGCGCATGGTGCGTTTTACTAAGTCGGCAGTATCCGGCTTGGTCAGCGGCGAGCCGTTTATTACCCGGGAAACCGTGGCAACCGACACGCCTGCATGACGTGCGACGTCTTTAATCGTTGCCATGATGTGAAGCCTCCTTCGTTTTGCCTAAAAACGGCATTATTATTATTCCTGCGCGTTGGCAGTGAGTGGTAAAGGATCTTCCGTGCCTTCTGGACGATGGGTTAACGCCAGTTCGTGACTGTCGAACAGGTGAATGTCGTCCGGTGAACAGTGCAAGGAGACGGTCTGGAATGCTTTCACGGCGTTGTCGCCGGGAATGTGAACCTTAAATCCGTCCTCGCCGCAATATTGGCCGAACAGGTATGTACTGTTGCCAAGGCGTTCCACCACTTCACTGTTAAATTCGAAATTAAACCCAGGGCCATTGCCAATCTGAATGTGTTCAGGCCGGATACCAACCGTCACTTGCTCGCCTTCGTTAACCTGTCGAGCAACTTTGATGGTGAGTATTTGTTCATCAGGCATGGTAACAGCGACTTCATTACCATTGCTGGCTGAAACGCGCCCGGGCACAAAGTTCATTTTCGGTGAACCAATGAAACCTGCCACGAACAGATTGGCGGGATTGTGATATAGCACCAAAGGCGAGCCTACTTGTTCAACATTTCCCGCACGGAGCACCACGATTTTGTCAGCCAGTGTCATTGCTTCAACCTGATCGTGGGTCACGTAAATCATGGTGTTTTTGAGCTCCTGATGCAGTTTGGCGATCTGCAGGCGCATTTCGACACGAAGTTCTGCATCAAGATTGGAGAGCGGCTCATCAAACAAAAAGACCTTGGGATCCCTCACAATTGCCCGGCCAATGGCGACACGTTGTCGCTGTCCACCAGAAAGAGCTTTTGGCTTGCGATCCAACAGGGCTTCGAGTTGTAAGGTTTTCGCTGCGCGGTTGACGTTTTTGTCGATCTCCGCTTTGTCTACCCCGTTCATTTTTAGACCAAAGCCCATGTTTTCCCGGACTGTCATGTGCGGATAAAGCGCATAAGACTGGAACACCATGGCGACACCGCGATCGGCAGGGTCAACATCATTGATCTCTGTGCCGTTGATAGAGATGGTGCCCTCAGAGATGGTTTCGAGCCCTGCTATAAGACGTAGTAACGTTGACTTTCCGCAACCGGAAGGACCAACAAACACCACGAACTCTCCCCCATTGATATCGAGATCGATACCGTGAATTGTTTCGATTTTGCCGAAACGTTTAACAACATTTCTCAGTGTGATGTCGGCCATACTGCAGTCCCTATGCAATCAATTCCTTTTAGGGCGGTTAAATTTCGTCGTTTCGGTCACCCTTTTATAAAAATAGGCGGTTTTTCGATAAATGGAAACGTTTACATTATCTGTTTTGTGAACTAGTTTTAACCTGCGAATTTGTGGAGATTACATTTTGATAACAAAAAGCGCGTCAGATATTCCCATGGAAAATCTCTAAGTACGAAATACAGGACGTAACATGACAGGGAACTTTTCTTCAGCAACAAGACCTTCTGCTGCACAGCGAAGCCAGCTGGCTATTGCCCCCTGGCTCTTCCTGACTCCCGCTATTTTCGTGTTTGCGGTGTATGTGCTGTACCCCATTGGTCAAAGCGTCTGGCTCAGCTTTTTTGAGTGGGACGGTCTGGGTGAAAAGACCTGGGTGGGCTGGGAAAACTATATCGAGCTTTTCGATTCCGATGCGTTTTACACCTCTTTGGTGAATAACTTTCTCTGGATGGTCCTTTTCATGCTTGCCCCTCCTATTGGTTTACTGATTGCTCTTTTCCTTAATCAGCAAGTGGCAGGTATCCGTCTTATTAAGGCGTTGTTCTTCTTCCCGTTTGTGATTTCCCAAGTGGTGGTGGGCTTGGTATTTGCCTGGTTTTATGACCCTTCATTTGGTCTGCTGACCCAATTTGTTGTGGCGTTGGGGTTTGATCCTATCTCCATTCTTGCCGATGAAGATCTGGTGACCTACGGGATCATTGCTGCGGGTCTCTGGCCTCAGGTGGCCTATTGCATGATTCTGTATTTGACGGGGCTTAACAACCTTGACCCTGAACAGCTTGAAGCCGCTCGCCTTGACGGCGCAAAAGGTTGGCGAATGCTCTGGTATGTGGTGGTACCACAACTCAAACCTGCCACTTTCATTGCTGTGGTTGTGACGGTTATCGGTGCTCTAAGGTCGTTCGACTTGGTAGCGACCATGACAGCTGGCGGCCCGTGGGGTAGCTCAACGGTGCTTGCTTACCTCATGTATGAAGAGTCAATTTTCAATTACCGCATGGGTTATGGCGCCGCGGTCGCCGTGGTGCTCTTCCTGATTATGGATATCTATATCGCCTGGTTCCTGTGGCGGATGCTGAAAGGAGAGCGCTGATATGTTTCCAAGACCCATTGAGCAGCGTGGCAAAGTTGCTAACGCCACCTATCGCATTTCACTCTACATCGCTGTTTGCCTTTGGCTGATCCCGCTTGTAGCGGTTTTGATGACATCAGTCCGCTCCATTGCGGATATCAATGCCGGTAACTACTGGGGTATGCCGGATGAACTGCAGCTTGTTGAAAACTACACTCAGGTGTTTACGGCCACTCCGATGGGGCGTTACCTGCTTAACAGTTTGCTAATTTGCATTCCGGCTGTGGCTGGAGCCGTGGTGCAATCGACCCTCGCAGGCTTTGCGTTGGCAAAGTATAAGTTCCGAGCCAATGTTTGGCTGTTTGCTCTGTTTATCGGCGGCAATTTTGTCCCGTTTCAGATATTGATGATTCCAGTTCGCGATCTCACCATCAGCTTTGGTCTCTATGATTCTCATTGGGCACTCATTTTCTTCCATATCGCGTTTCAGGCCGGGTTCTGTACCCTCTTTATGCGCAACTTTATTGTCGGCATTCCGGATGCCCTGATCGAAGCAGCCCGTGTGGAAGGGGTCAGCGAGTGGCGTATTTTCTGGTTCGTGGTTCTCCCGTTGGTGAGACCCGCACTGGCAGCTTTGTCTGTTTTAGTCTTTACCTTTATTTGGAACGACTTTTTCTGGGCTCTGGTGCTGGTTCAAAGCGATGAGGTTCGTCCTGTCACAGCAGGCCTGAACGCATTGCAAGGACAATGGCTTGCATCCTGGCAGTACATGTCAGCAGGCGCAGTGATCGCTGCACTCCCGCCTGTTGCGCTGTTTTTTACGATGCAACGTCACTTTATTGCCGGGTTAACGCTGGGTGCTACCAAAGGCTAAGCCTGGTTTAACGAAAGTAAGGATGAAGGATATGAGAACGCTTGCTAAGAAAAGCTTGGGGATGTTCAGTGGTCTGATGCTAGCGCTCAGCGGTTCAGTAACCGCAGGGACGCTGGTGATAAACTCTGATGCCTCAGACCCCGCACCAAAGAAAGCGTGGGCAGAGGTGATTGAAAAGTTTGAAGAGGCTTATCCGGACATTGAGGTGAAATATAACCTTTATGACCACGAAGCATACAAGACTACTATTCGTAACTGGTTGGTGACTTCACCGCCAGACGTCGTATTCTGGTATGCGGGAAACCGTATGAAAACTTTCGTCGATCGTGGTTTGTTTGAAGATGTCAGTGATCTGTGGAAAACCAACAATATGAACACTGAATTCTCGAGCGCGATGCCCGCTATGTCAGTAGACGGCAAGCAGTATGGTGTGCCTTACACCTATTACCAATGGGGTATCTATTACCGTCAAGACCTGTTCGATAAGTATGGTATTGCAGTGCCTAAGACTTGGGAAGATTTAGTCGCTGCTGCGAAGAAATTGAAAGACAACGGCGTGACACCATTTACTATCGGAACCAAATACCTTTGGACAGCAGCAGGCTGGTTTGACTACCTCAACATGCGTGTGAATGGTCTCGATTTCCACATTGACCTTATGGACGGCAAGGTGCCTTACACGGACCCACGCGTGAAAGCGGTGTTTGAGAAATGGAATGATCTGGTTGAGCCTGGCTACTACCTTGACAACCATGCTTCCTATTCCTGGCAAGAAGCGCAACCCTTCCTCTACAACGGTGAGGCAGCCATGTACCTTATGGGCAACTTCCTGGCAGCGAACTTTACCGATGAAGTGCGTCCAAACATGGGTTTCTTTCAGTTCCCTGTGATTAATCCAGATGTGCCAATGGCAGAAGACGCGCCAATGGATACGCTACATATTCCTTCAAAAGCGAAGAATAAAGAAGATGCGCGTAAGTTCCTGGCGTTTGTGGCGCAACCTGAAATCCAGACCATGATCAATGAAGCGCTACTGCAAATCCCAACCAATAACAAAGCGACCCCTAAAGATGATGAATACTTGAACGCAGGTGTGGTGATGTTGGGTGAAGCGGCGGGTACTGCGCAGTTTTATGACCGTGATACCGACCCGGCAATGGCGAAAGAAGGTATGAAGGGCTTCCAGCAATATATGGTTCACCCAGACCGTATCGACAAGATTCTTGAGAAACTGGAAAAAACGCGTCAGCGTACTTTCAAGTAATAACCGATATATCAACCCTTTAGAATCAGAAGCAAGCGTTGTTGGCATAACGCTTGCTTCTTTTTTGCACAAGTGGTTTAGGCATGTAAAAGAGGAAAATATATGCTGTACTCTAACACCCTGTACTAAATTTAAGATCCCGATGTGTAAAATGAATTGCTGACAGGAAAGGGCAATGCCAAATCTGATCAACGCCAGTTACTCGAACAACATGTACCTCAGCGCGCGTCAGCGTGAGAAAGATGAGGCGCAGTATGGCGCGCGTAATGAAGGCGTGAAAACTGATCAGTCATTGACTCCCGCAGAACGAGCAGAAATGCTACGAAAAGAGCGCGAAGAGAAAATGCAGGCGGACAAAGCACAGGAAGATTCGCCACAGCGCGGTGATTACCGCGGCTTGATAGACCGCGTGGCGGAGCAGGAAGCAAAAATGGCCAAGTTTTCGGCTTACACTCAAGGTCAGCAGCAACTCTTAAAACAAGTCGAGAAAACCATTACGCCGAACGAAGGCGAGACGAGTTACAACTTCAAGGTCTAAATCCACTCCTGCGCATCTGCTGACACTGTGACATCAGTTTCCAGCGCGCCTGTGTGCTGGGTGGACGCTGGTTCAATCATCATGAAGTGGGTATCTTCCTTTGCCATCGGACAATGTTCCACACCTTTTGGCACCACAAACAATTCCCCCGGATTGAGCACAATTTCTCCGTCGTGAAGCTTTAAGGTCAGCTGACCCTTCAGCACCAGAAACAGTTCATCCTCATTCTCATGGCTATGCCAGACTAATTCGCCGCTGCCTTTGGCGATCTTCACTAATTGTCCGTTAGATTCCGTGATGATTTTGGGCGTCCAGATTTCATCAAACAGAGAATATTTGTCGGTCAGGGTAATTTTGTCCATCTCAGTATTCCTAGGTAGCGTGAACGTTACTGCCATATTTTGGTCACTATTGTTCGTCATAATGCCATTTCTTAACGCCTGTATTGCCCGCTTTGTTCGCTTTAATCACCCAATCAAACAAGAGAGGGCAAGACGATGAAAAAGCAACCAAACAAATACTCATTTACGCTCGGCATCCCATCCTGGCTTTGGCCGGTTTTGATCAGCATGGTTTGGGTGATTCAGCTGGCGGCAGAATAAAACGAGAGTGCTTAGCGGTGTGCGTGGTACCAGCGTTTTACAGGCTCAGGTAAGCCAAATACTCTCAGGTTCCCGCCAACCACCAACATTACGCCGAGCACCGATTGCCATGTCCATTCATAGCCTTCAAAAATGGTCGACAAAGACAGGGCAACCAGCGGGAAGAGGACGGTGCAGTAAGCCGCTTTAGCCGCGCCAATGTGCCCAACCAACGCAAGATAAGTATTGAAACCGATCACAGAGCCGATGATGGCGAGATAGGCCAACGCGGATACATACAGCGGCGTGGTGGTGAAGGCGAGTGAATGACCCATGAACAAGGCGATGGCGAACAGATACAGCGCACCATAACCCATGGCCCAGCCCGTGGTTGGCAGTAGTGGCATGCCTTTTTGTTGTGCGCGGGCAGAAACCAGATTACCCATGGAAAAAAAGTAAGTGCCAACAAAGGTGACGCCAAGACCGAGCAAAATGGTGAGATCCATGGCGGAGTGAATGAACTGGGCGCCAAACAGCATCAAGATGCCAGAAAAACCCATGAGTGCCCCTTGGATGAAAGATACGTCGGGACGTTTTTTCTCAAGCCACCAGAGGTTGAGCGCATTCAGGATCGGGGCGAGAGAAAAGACGACCGCGTTGAGCCCACTTGGAATGTACTGGGTGGCGAAATAGAAACAGAGAAAGTTGTTGGAGAACAGGCAAAGCGCCAACAGCACTGCCATTTTGTGGTTTTCTTTGGAAAGTCGGGGCAGCTTGCCGCGCAGGGCAAGCCAAGCCAGAAGCGCAGCGGATGCGATAGCAAACCGCCAACCCACAGAGACAACAACTGGGGTGTCTCCAATCTGGAAGGTGATCGCCAACCAGGTGGTTCCCCAGATTAAAACCGTGATGATGTAAAGCGATGCGTTCATGACTCCCCCTTTTCTCGCGCCAACTATCGTTGTTTTTTCGTCAATCTATCTTCGGGCAATTTTTTAGGCTTTCAGCATCTTGCGGTTTTTATAGATTCTTGCGCTTTTTTTGTTCGAAGCATGTTCAACCAGAGGAAGTGCCGATATATTGAGACTAGGGTCAACAGACCCTAAAAAGGAGCGATATATCAATGGATAAGGATTCGTCTGATTACCTTAAAAGGCAGCGCGTTTACAATGTGTTGAAGGACAACACGGCGCGACTGCACAATGAAATCTGGCAGGATAATGGTCTTGGGGCTGCCGTGTGGAGTAATAGCCACGGCAGTGCCAGCTATGAAAAGCCGGGGCATCATACGTTGAGTTTTTATCTTAGCGGCGGACAGAATACCAAGCGCTGTCTGTCCGGTGGTGACATGTTTGGTGGTGAAGACAAGCTGTGTCTGATGCCGACCGATCATCGCTCGCAATGGTCTTTTGCCGATCCTTTCAGCTTCTTCCATTTCTACTTCGAGCAAAAGCATTTACAGAACTTTGCCGAGCAAGTGTTCGACAAAGAAGGCCGACATATTGAGCTTAAAGAGTGCACCTTTGTTGATGATCCTTTCGTCAATCAACTGGTGCGCCAGACCATGCTGCAGTTGGACTGGGCCAGCGATACGGACAAGATCATGATGTCCCATGCCCAGCAAATGTTATTGCTTCATCTGGTGCGGCGTTATTGCCAATTGCCACTGCAATTACCAAAAACGCAAGGTGGGCTGTCGCCACAAAACCAACGTTTGGTTATGGATTACATCGAAAGCCACCTGATGCAGTCATTTACCTTGTCGGATTTAGCGACGCTAACACAGCTCAGTGAGTTCCACTTTGCCCGCATGTTCAAAACCAGCTTTGACTGTACGCCCCACCAATATGTATTGTCGCGCCGAATCGCAAGGGCCAAGGATTTACTCCAGGAAAACATTCTTCCGCTTGCAGATATTGCCGACGCCTGTGGCTTCTCTTCTCAACAACACCTTTCCCAGCAGTTCAAGCAACGTGTCGGCAGCACACCCGCTGCTTTTCGTAAGGCACAAAACCGACGTTAAGGCCAGTTAGAAAGCGCTTCTGCACGATCCTCACTTTTAATACACGCCTTTGCTCTCATGGCGCATAGATTGAGAAGTTGGGAAAACTGATTTCCCGCTGACTGGTCAATTATTGCGATGCATAGGAGAGCCTGCATGACGACCGAGAACACCACGCCTTTAGAGCATTTCGTGCACGCTTCCCGAGAAACGGGCGCGATATGGGGTTTACACTGTAAAGATGGTTGGGTGATTTGTGATTCAGCTATCTACGAAGATACGGATGTGATGCCGTTTTGGTCATCCCGTGAAGCGGCGGAAATTCACTGTATTGATGAGTGGGCTGACTTTGCACCTGTTGCTATTCCACTCGAAGAATTTGTCGATGAGTGGCTGATAGGTCTGGCGAATGATGCGGTGATGTTGGGTCCTGATTGGGGTATTAATCTCAGCGGAGAAGAAGTTGAACCTGTCGAACTGGCTAATAAATTTCATTTAAAATAGAGTGTTAATAAATTCTGTCAACCTGGGTGTACAAAATCTTCTTTACACCTAACCCACCTTTAGTGCGCACTCTTGCGTTGCTTTCCACACTTAACGACTGCTATTCCTATTTAAGTAAATTAACAAGCTTTTAACAGTTATTTGTATTGTTTCGACCACTCGCAAGGGATCGCAGGTTAGGAGGATTAACGATGGCACAGACAACAATCAACCCGATGGGGACTGACGGCTTCGAATTTGTTGAATACACCGCGCCGAATGAGAAGGGCATTGCTGATCTGAAGAATCTGTTTTCGCTGATGGGATTCGCGGAAATCGCTAAACATAAACACAAAGATGTGTGGCTTTATCGCCAAGGGGACATCAATTTCATTGTAAATGGCGAAATTGATTCGCAAGCGCAAGGCTTTGCCAAGGTTCATGGTGCCAGTGTGAATGCCATGGCTTTTCGGGTGCAGAATGCTCGTCATGCGGTCGACTACGCTGTAAAGCAAGGCGCTAAAGCCTGTGATGCACGTGTTGGGCCCATGGAGCTAAACATTCCAGCTATTTATGGCATCGGTGATTCCTACTTGTACCTCGTTGACCGTTATGGTGACAACGAAATCTACGACATCGATTTTGATTACTACTCAGACTGGCGTGAGCGCCTTGACGCGTCGAATGCGGGCCTGCAGGTGATTGACCATCTCACCCACAATGTTGAAAAAGGCAATATGGATGTATGGGCTGACTTTTACGACCGCATCGCCAACTTCAAGGAAATTCGATTTTTTGATATCGAGGGTAAACACACCGGATTGAAATCTCGTGCGCTAACCGCACCTTGCGGTAAAATTCGCATCCCCATCAATGAGTCTAGTGATGACAAGTCTCAAATCGCTGAATACCTCAAAGAGTACAATGGCGAAGGTATCCAGCACATCGCGCTAAGCACTGATGACATCTACAAAACCGTGGAGTCACTGAGAAGTCGTGGTATGCGCTTTATGGATACACCAGACACGTACTACGAGAACGTGAACTCGCGTGTGGGAGGCCATGAAGAAAGCGTTGACCAACTCCGCGACCTGAGGGTTTTGATTGATGGTAATGCGGAAACAGGCATCTTGCTGCAGATATTCACAGATACCGTGATTGGCCCTGTTTTCTTTGAAATCATCCAACGCAAAGGTAATCAAGGCTTTGGTGAAGGTAACTTTCAGGCGTTGTTTGAATCAATTGAACTTGACCAAATTCGCCGCGGGGTGCTGGATGCCGGATAAGCTCGTTAACCTCTGAAGATGAAAACAGGCCAATCGGCCTGTTTTTTCTTTATACATCTAGCGACCTGTCGTTCACCCGCATATCGAATAACAATTGATAGAAAAACTCTTTGCGCAAAGTCGAACTGCTTTCATCAAAGCGTATGCCTGCGAAAGGAGGCTCTTTTTCGTTGTTGACGGAGATAACTTTGCCAGTGATGGTGCCTTTTAAATCGCTGCTATATTCAATCTGGATTTTCAGCGTTTCGTCTTCGAAAAAAAGGTGTTCGTCACCGGAAGCCGAAAGGCAACAACCTGAAACAGAGTAATCGACAAGGCGTCCTTTGAATAAACCCTCGTCTGCCTTTACACGCACCGTGAGGTTTGTATCTATGCGAGGTTCCTGTCGGATTTGTCGATAAGCAATGCTTTCCGGTAGGGAGACAATTAGCATGCGAATAGGTTTCTTGATAACCCCCATGACCAAGGAGCGAAATGCGATCACATCGCGAAACTCACTGTATGTGACCGCGCGGATGATGAGTTCGTTATTGGGTATGTAGAAACGTTCAATAATGGGGTCCTGACCGTATGGGCAATCAATCAGCAAAAATTGGTCTTTGCGATAACCGACAATCCTTGACGTTACCTGAGTTTTTCGTGGGTCGTTTGAAAGCTCAATGTTCAGTCTAGCCCCTACCGATAACAGCCGGTAAAAACTGTCAGGAGAGTCTTTTCTTACTACCTGCATAAATGTATTCTCTGCCCACTAAGAAGATCATAAATATTCGCCAATGATGCTTGCCAACTCCCCGTTATCGAGCATTTCCTGTAATCGTTTATCCATAAACTCTTTAAGCTCCGAATTGATGCCTGGTGAGTAGGCGAGATAAATGTTGTATTTTGGAATGAGGTTATTGACCTCATACAGGGTGTATTCGTTCTGGGTGTATCCGAGACGTTTAAGGTGATACTTAAGCCGAAGATCCATTTCGACGAATCCCCCGACACTTTTAAGACGGTTAACGACGCGAAATGCGGAGTCATAGTTCTTTACGCGCACTTCACTGACGGCTCCTTTTTTGATTTGTTCTTCAAGGCCGGGATAGTCAAACCCAAACAGCAGCACAGCGATTTTCCCGTTCAGATCTTCCGGGGTTTGGTAAACAAAATCTGAATCAGTTCGGCTAAGGATACTGTGCTCTACCTCAAGAATTGGATACTTTGATAGATTGACCGCTTGCATGTCGCCCCAGACAGGACTGCCATATGTTACCCAGTTTTTGTCTTTATTTTTATTTAATTCAGCAAGATAGCGATTGAATGGGTAAGTATGAATAACGAGCTGGTGATCAGTACCATAAAAAGCCTGTTTAAGTACGTCCGTGACTATGCCACGATGGTTAGCACCGTTGTCCTGAATTTGCAGCGGTTCAGCCTGATCTTGGATAACGTAGTAGTCCAACGTCGCAGAGAAAGTAGTTGCAGATAAAAGGAAAAGTGGCATCGGGTAGAAGATGACGCGATTAACAATACGGCGAATGGATTGCTTTCCAGACATAGTTTTGACCATCCATGTTTACAAATCGTGGCTATTCTTACATGTGGTTGATCTGAATTTAAGACATTAATAAGCCTAGACTATGTTGAATCAAAAAGAGAATCTTCATCAGCCTTCAAGCATGGCAGCACGGTTAGTCGGTCGTGTTCTTCTTGTTTGTAGTCTTCTTGCATTCCTTGTCGCGGCTTTTGCTCTGTACTTGGATTATCAGTCACGTACTGAACAAATGCGTAGAAATGCTTTGTTAATACAAAAGACCGATCTTGCCAGTATTACGAATAGTGTATGGCAAGAAGACATGGTGCAATTGGAGGTGACCACACTTGGGATCTTCCGCGACCCCGAGATCAGCTACATCCGTGTCTTCGATGAAGATCGTACTTTATCTGAACATGGTGTCCTCCCATCAGAGCCAAAGTTTGCGTATCAATGGCCATTGGTGCACGAGCAATTCGGAAAAACCTATCATCTTGGTTTCTTACAAATAGAAGTGAGTCTGGAGGGCATTTACAGTGCACTCACTGAACGGTTTGTCACGCTGTTGCTCTTCTTGGGTGGCGCAACCCTTGTCCTCGGTGGTTTGGTTTTCTTTATTGTTTACGTGGATGTTGTGCGGCCGCTGGTATGGATATCTCACGGCGTCACCAAATTTGGTACGGATAATCTACCTAAACCGATTGAACCACCCAGCCAGAAAATGGGCGAGGAGCTGGTCACGCTCTACACCCAATACAATCACACTATCGAAAAAATGCGAGAGTACAGCGCAGAACTTAAAAGCGCTAAGGTACAAGCAGAAACCGCAAACCAGAAGAAGAGTGAATTTCTTGCCAATATGAGCCATGAAATTCGAACGCCGATGAACGGTATCATTGGTATGGCTTCTTTACTGAAGGGTACGCGGTTGGATGAAGAGCAGCGAGAGTTTATCGAAATGTTGGAAACCTCTTCCCTTTCTTTGCTCGATATCATTAACGACATTCTTGATTTCTCTAAAATTGAAGCAGGAAAGCTCGAGCTGGATGTGGTGGAGTTAAATTTGTGCGAGCTATGCAAAGACATTGAGCACCTCTTCCGCTTACGTACAAAAGAGAAAGGACTAGCATTTGCCTGCCATCTCGACAAAGACCTCACACCATTACTGATGGGCGATGCACCGCGATTGCGTCAAGTCATGATTAACCTTGTTGGTAATGCTGTCAAGTTTACTCAGCACGGCAGTGTGACTGTGGATATTCACCAAGTCGCGGAAGCGGGTGACAACATTTCGGTGCGCTTTGAAGTCACAGATACGGGCATTGGGATTCCCCGCGATAAGCTCGACACCGTTTTTGAGAAGTTTGAGCAAGCTGATGGCAGCATGAGCCGTAATTTTGGCGGAACCGGGCTTGGTCTGGCTATTTCCAGCCAAATCGTTGAGCTTATGGGGGGACACATTTTTGTGGAAAGTCAGGAAGGTCAAGGGAGTTGTTTTTACTTTACCGTCACCTTAGAGCGCGCTCAAATGCCTGAAGCAACACCTACCGATGCCTTGCTATTCTCAGATGCCGCTATGTTGTTAGTGGATGACAGTCGCCTGAATATGAGGATAACCAGTGCGCAACTGGGTAACCTTGGTTGTCAGGTCTCCTGCTGCGTTCATCCGGAAGATGCGGAAGGGATGATTGAAGAGCGAATCGATACTGCCAAGCCGTTCAAAATCGTTATTCTCGATAAGTTGATGCCAAACTCAGATGGCTTTTCCATTGCTTCCCAATTGCGAAAGCGCTTTGGTAAGTGCTGTCCAAGCCTAATGATGATCACTGCAGCGCCTGAGGTGCAAGACAATATAAAGTTAAAGGACTTGAATATTGAAGGCTACCTCTCCAGGCCTTACAAATTTAACGATCTGCGCAGTCACCTGAGCCGTATCCTGCGTGGTCAGCAAGCCAACCTTGGTGTGATTTCCATGGCTAGCCATAAAGCCGAGCAAGAGTCACGGGAAGTCAAAGTAGCAGAAGCGCCCACCTATTCAGGACGAGTGTTGGTGGTGGAAGACACCTTGGTAAATCAGCGAGTGACACAGGCGATGCTATCAAAGCTTGGTGTGGAGGTTGTGGTTGCTGAGAATGGTCAGGTGGCGATTGATTATTGCAAAGAAGATATGTTTGACCTGATTTTTATGGATTGCCAGATGCCAGTGATGGATGGCTATCAGGCTTCCAGGCTTCTCCGTGAGCATGAGTATGCCCCGCACACGCCGATTGTTGCCCTGACGGCAAATGCAACAGCACAAGATAGGGATGAATGCCTTAAAAGCGGCATGGACGATTACATTGCGAAGCCAGTGAGTAGGGCAGAGTTGGAGCGAATGATTAAGGCACACATGCCTGGCTCACAGCATGGGGAAGCTAAAACGCTCTAACGTTTAG
Source organism: Grimontia marina (assembly GCF_900060185.1). Classification (GTDB taxonomy): domain Bacteria; phylum Pseudomonadota; class Gammaproteobacteria; order Enterobacterales; family Vibrionaceae; genus Enterovibrio; species Enterovibrio marinus. The sequence goes on from NZ_FIZY01000010.1 coordinate 71,500, forward strand.
AACCTTTTAAGTCAAATAAAAACGCCTGCTACCGCAGGCGTTTTGCTTACTTGGACTCGTTACATTATACCAATCGTAGTAAATATCTGCTCATCCTAGCTTGTAAAAACACTCGATAACTGCGTTGAAAAATTTGATTGTAGAAGAACTACTTATCGAAATTTTTCGCCTTGTTCTCGAGCACTTTTCCTACGCTATCTCTGATCACCTACCTACTGTGATTGGTATTACATCTTCAACAAGATAAAACATCTCGTCGTCGTTGCTCTTTACTTCAATATTTACAATGCTGACTTCCATTGCTGGAGCAGTTCATCGTAGTTGATGGTCTGGCCTTGCGGCTTCTCGTTACTCAGCTTGGCTTTCGGTGCGCCCGGCAGGTTCAGCCAGTATTCAGCATCACGTGGCTCATTCAGCTTAGGACCACAATCGCCTTGTACTTTTGCACGCTCAAGACGTTGAAGTACGCGGTCTTGTGCTTTCGCCAAACCGTCCAGTGCTTCCTGCGGTGTTTTCTCGCCGTTTGCTGCTTCAGCAATGAATTGCCACCACAGTTGAGCAAGTTTTGGATAGTCAGGCACGTTGGTACCGGTTGGCGTCCACTGCACGCGCGCTGGGCTGCGGTAGAATTCCACCAAGCCACCCAGTTTTGGTGCTGCATCTGTCATGGCCTGAGAGTTGATATCAGACTCACGGATAGGCGTCAGACCCACCAGCGTTTTCTTAAGAGACACGGATTTCGCCACAGTGAACTGCGCGTAAAGCCATGCCGCCATGCGGCGTTTTGGATCGGTCGATTTCATCAGAGTCCATGAACCGGCATCCTGATAACCGAGCTTCATGCCATCTTCCCAGTAAGGACCGCGAGGCGAAGGTGCCATGCGCCATTTTGGTGTGCCATCTTCATTCACAACGGCCAGACCCGGTTTGGTCATGTCAGCAGTAAAGGCGGTGTACCAGAAGATTTGCTGAGCAATAGAGCCCTGTGCTGGAACCGGACCTGCTTCCGAGAAGGTCATGCCCTGTGCTTCCGGTGGCGCGTAATCACTCAACCAGTCAACGTATTTGGTGGTGGCATACACTGCCGCAGGGCCGTTAGTGGCGCCGCCACGCTCAACGCTGGAACCAACGGGTGAACAGCCTTCAGCACGGATACCCCACTCATCAACGGGCGTACCGTTTGGAATACCTTTGTCACCGGCACCTGCCATTGAGAACCAGGCATCGGTGAAGCGCCAACCCAGAGACGGGTCTTTTTTACCGTAATCCATGTGGCCGTATACGCGCTCGCCATCAATCTCTTTTACGTGAACAGAGAAGAATTCAGCGATGTCTTCATAGGCAGACCAGTTGACCGGTACACCGAGTTCATAGCCGTAAATCTCTTTGAACTTGGCTTTCAGGTCATCACGGGCAAACCAGTCAGCGCGGAACCAGTAGAGGTTAGCGAACTGCTGATCAGGCAGTTGGTAGATTTTGCCGTCCGGGCCGGTGGTGAAACTGATGCCAATAAAATCGTCCAAATCCAGAGTAGGCAGGGTGACGTCTTTCCCTTCGCCGACCATGTAATCGCTGATTGGGAATACCTTGCCGTAGCGGAAGTGGGTACCAATCAAATCAGAGTCATTGATATAGGCATCGTAGATACTGCGGTTAGACTGCATCTCCGTTTGCAGTTTTTCCACCACGTCGCCTTCCTGAATCAGGTCATGGGTGACCTTAATGCCGGTAATTTCCTCGAAGGCTTTCGCCAGCACTTTGGACTCATATTCATGGGTGGTAATGGTTTCTGATACAACCTTGATTTCCATGCCACGGAAAGGTTTGGCAGCGTCTGTAAACCAGGCCATTTCCTTGAGCTGTTCCTCTTGGCTTAGCGTGGAAGGGGTAAACTCATCGCCAACCCACTTCTTTGCTGCGTCGCTGTACTGATCGGCGAGGGCCGCCGGTGCCAGTAGCAAGCTGATCATGAACCCAAGTGGTGTCCATTTGTTTACAGCAGGCAATTGCTTCATAGTTTCGCTCCTTTGTCGTTTTGTCCTAACCCCAACGTAAAACCGAGATAAGCCACACGATGGCGATCCCGAAGGGATACCAGATAGGCAGATCCGTCATACCGATGAAGAAAAGGTGGATATAGGCACTGCCAAGCAGCCCTATAAAGAGTTGATCACCCCGGGTTGTGCGGATAGGCAGGAATCCCTTCCTTTCCACACAGGGACGGAGTACTTCGAATACGGTCATCGCCACCAACATGCAGGCGATGGTGATAAAAAACAGGGCGCTCGGGAGTGTCCAGGCCATCCAATTCATGTCATTTCTCCTTATACACGTCCGAGTGCAAAGCCTTTGGCAACGTGGTTACGCACGAACCAAATCACCAACAGGCCGGGAACAATGGTCAACACACCCGCTGCGGCGAGCACACCCCAGTCGATACCAGAGGCACTGACGGTTCGGGTCATGGTTGCCACAATGGGTTTAGCGTTTACAGAAGTCAGTGTTCGTGCCAGCAGTAGCTCAACCCAGCTGAACATAAAGCAGAAGAACGCGGTAACGCCGATCCCTGAGCGGATCATCGGGATAAAGATCCGCCTAAAGAAGCGCGGGAAGCTATATCCGTCAATGTAGGCGGTTTCATCAATCTCCTTTGGCACACCGCTCATAAAGCCTTCCAGAATCCATACCGCGAGCGGTACGTTGAAAAGGCAGTGGGCGAGTGCGACCGCAATGTGCGTATCGAACAAACCCACGGAGCTGTAGAGCTGGAAGAAGGGCAACAGGAATACTGCAGGTGGTGCCATTCTGTTGGTCAGCAGCCAGAAAAAGAGGTGCTTGTCGCCGATAAACTTATAGCGCGAGAACGCATAAGCGGCAGGCAACGCAACCGCCAGTGATAGCAGGGTGTTGATACTCACGTAGGTGAGTGAGTTCAGATACCCCGAATACCAACTTGGGTCGGAGAAGATGACCGCATAGTTCTCCAACGTGAAGCTCTGTGGCCAGAAGGTGAGGCCACCTAAAATCTCTTCGTTGGTTTTAAATGACATCATCAGCAGCCAGTAAATTGGCGTCATCAGAAACACAATGTAGGCGAGCAGGCCAAAGGTTTTTCTGTTCATGGCTTAGCTCCTTTTGTCCATGTTGGTCATTGCGGTATAGAACACCCAACACACCAGTAAGATGATGAGGAAGTAAATGATCGAGAAGGCGGCGGCAGGGCCGATATCAAACTGACCGACGGCCATCTTGGTTAACGCCTGTGAGAGGAAAGTGGTGGCGTTACCCGGACCACCGCCTGTCAGCACGAAGGGCTCGGTATAGATCATGAAGCTGTCCATAAACCGCAGCAGGACACCGAGGAGCAGCACACTCTTCAGTTTGGGCAATTGAATGTAGCGGAACACAGCCCAGTTCGATGCGCGGTCGATTTTCGCCGCTTGATAGTAAACATCAGGAATGGCACGAAGGCCGGAGTAACAAAGCAGGGCGACGAGTGATGTCCAGTGCCAGACATCCATCACCAGCACGGTAATCCACGCATCGACCGGATCGGAGGCATAGTTGTATTCCACCCCAAGGTTGTTGAGGAACCAGCCGAGTAAGCCGATATCTGCCCGCCCGAATATCTGCCAGATGGTGCCGACAACGTTCCAGGGGATAAGAAGGGGAATGGCGAGAACGATCAACACCAGCGAGGCTTTGAAACCGCGTGCCGGCATACAAAGCGCCACCGCGATACCCAGCGGGATTTCAATCGCCAGTACGCAGAAAGAGTAGATAAACTGACGAACCAGAGAGTCGTGTAAACGAGGGTCGTTCAGGATTTCCTTGTACCATTCTGTACCCACAAAGTAGCGGGTGTTCTGATCGAAAATATCCTGAATCGAGTAGTTCACCACCGTCATCAACGGGATGATGGCGGAGAAGGCGACCAGCAGGAATACTGGGAGAACCAGTAGCCAGGCGCGGTTATTTTCCGTCTTAGTTTGCATCCTGACCTCCTGTCGCGCTTGTGCTTTCTTCCGGCTCTCCGGCCAGATACTCATCGATGTAGAGCTTCAGCCACTGAGCTGGGAAGCTGATATGGGCGTGTTCTTGAGGAATCGGCGCTTCTTCAGCGATGCGCAGTTTGATAGGTTGGGTACCGAACATGGCGGTGACGATTTTGTAGGTGCCCAAATCTTCAACGTGCTGTACGGGGACTTCCCAAGAATCCTCCCTTTTTTCCTGCCACACATGCACAAACTCAGGGCGTATTCCGACCTTGATGTTGTTGCTGCTGGTGTTTTCCAGCATCTGGCGCTGAGTGTCCGTTAAGGTGATAGGCATGTCTTCAAAAGACACATTGCCGTCAGTGGAGCGCTGAACAGGCAAGAGGTTCATGCCTGGGCTGCCAATGAAAAAACCCACGAAGGTGTGGTTGGGGCGCTCGAACAGTTCGCGTGGAGAGCCAAACTGTACGATTGTCCCGTCAAACATCACGGCGATCTCTTCTGCGAAGGTGGCGGCTTCGAGTTGATCGTGGGTCACGTAAATCATGGTGATGTTGAACTGTTCATGGATCTGGCGAAGCTTGCGGCGCAGTTTCCATTTAAGGTGTGGGTCGATAACAGTGAGTGGTTCATCAAACAGAATGGCGGAGACATCTTCACGCACCAGACCGCGACCCATGGAGACTTTCTGTTTTTCATCTGCGTTGAGGTTGCTGGCGCGCTTATCCAGCACGCTGTTGAGTTCCAATAGCTCAGCCACTTCACTGACACGTGAACGCACCTTGGCTTCCGGTGTTTTCATGTTGCGGAGGGGAAAGGCGAGGTTGTCGTATACCGTCATGGTGTCGTATACCACAGGGAACTGGAAAACCTGCGCGATGTTGCGCTCTTGTGGCGCAAGTTGGCTGACATCCTGATTATCAAACATCACTTCCCCTTCTGACGGTGTCAGCAGGCCGGAGATAATGTTCAGCATGGTGCTTTTGCCGCAACCGGAAGGGCCCAACAAGGCATAGGCACCACCATTGCGCCAGGTGTGGGTCATTTTCCGGATAGCATAATCCTCTCGGCTTTGTGGTGAAGCCTTGTAGGAATGTGCCAAGGAATTAAGAATGATTTCTGCCATATTGTTACCCCCCTATGCCCGGCATTGACTGGACGCGACGCGCAGACTGAATGAGCTTTTGTGACTCATCGAAGACATAAAGTTTGTGGGTAGGCACATAAATACTGATCTTCTGATCAACGTCGTAGTCGTGAACCCCCGGTAAGTGAAGCACCATATTGATGTCGCGGTTTCTGACGTGCAGGAAAGTTTCACTGCCGCTGATCTCCGCCAGTTCGACATCAACGGTCAGTTCTAAATCGTCATCATTGTTCGGCACCAAACTGAGGTGGTTAGGGCGGATGCCAAATTGATATTCCCCGTCGGTTAGCTCGCCAAGGTCAGTGTTGAGTGGAAAGTGAATGTGTTCGTCGAAAGAAACATTGCCGCCGCCGACACGGCCACGGATCAGATTAATGGGCGGCTCACCAAAGAGTTCAGCACTGGTGACTGAAGAGGGGTGGTGGTAAACCTCTGCGGTCGGCCCGGATTGAATCACCTTACCTTCATGCATCAGAACCACATTGCCGCCAAGAGCAAGGGCTTCGTTAGGCTCTGTGGTGGCGTAAACCGCAATGGTGTTGCGCTCAGCAAACAGCTCGCGCATTTCCTGACGAAGCTCCTCACGCAGTTTGTAGTCGAGATTGACCAGAGGCTCATCAAACAGAATCAAGTCAGCGTTTTTCACCAGTGCCCTTGCCATCGCGGTGCGTTGTTGCTGACCGCCTGACAGTTCGAGAGGCAGTCGGTCAAGAAACTGTTCAATGTGAAGCATCTCTGCCGTTTCCTGCACTTTCTGCTTAATGAGTGCTTCAGGTTGTTTTTCCAATCGCAACGGTGAGGCGATGTTTTCGAAGACAGTCAGGTTGGGGTAATTGATAAATTGCTGATAGACCATGGAGACATTGCGTTCCCTTACGGGTATGCCAGTGACATCCTGTCCATTAAAGAGCACGCGGCCGTTGGTGGGTTTATCCAGCCCTGCCATCAGGCGCATCAAGCTCGTTTTCCCCGCCAGTGTTCTGCCGAGTAGGACGTTAAAAGAACCGGGTTCTATCCTCAGGTTGATATCGTCCAACCACGTTTCATGGTTGCTGATCCTTGTGACGTTCTCCAATTCGAGTGACATGTAAACTCCCTGTATAAATAACGACGTGCTGTACTGGCGACATCGTCAATTGCGCGAACGCGCACTAATTTTCGAATCCGAATGTCATACGCTAGATTCGTGCCAGAAGTTAAATTAATGTTAATTAAATGAATTTGAAGGGATAAAAATAAGTGTGAACAGCGTCACTGTGTAAGTAGTGTGAACATATTTGTTGACTGTTAACAAAATGTGAACAATGCTTGACAGTCTTCTTTCTGTTCGAACGCGCATGGATGGGTGGTGAAATGAGCGATCTAACTCAGTCTCACAATGAGGTTATAGAGGCTTCATGGAAGCGCTGCCGTTCCTTTGGACTAAATCCAAAGAGTGCACCGGCGATCATTCGTTTGAACAAGGGGGACTGGGAAGATGCTCAGGGGAAGTCACGAGACCTGATTGTCACGACGCAAGAGCAGGTGCTGCCTTACTACGAAAATATTCTGGTAAACAGCAACAGCTTGGTTTTACTGGCTGACAGCAGCGGAAACTTATTGAGCCGTTGGGGACGTCCGGGCTTTATTAACCAAATGGAAAGCCATCTTTTCGAGCAGGGAACCAGTTGGCTGGAACGGTTTAATGGTACTAATGCGGTTGGCACGGCATTACAAACAGGCGAATCAGTTGTCGTCGGTCGGGATGAGCACTATCTGATCGCCAACCGCTATATGACCGCTTCTGCTGCACCTATCTTTAACAGTGAGCGTGAGCTTGTTGGGGTATTGAATATCTCATCTGATGCTTATCTACCTACTTCCCATGTGAATGGGATGGTGAAAGTGATGACGCAATCGGTTGAGAACCAGCTCATCATGGCGACGTATCGCCAGCACTATTACACCTTGGTGTTCAATAACAGCGAGGATAACCACACCAGTCAGTGGGCGGGATTACTGGTTTTTAATGACGCAGGTGAGATTGTCGCCGCCAACCGACGGGCAGATCTGTTAGTTGGGCATGTGCTGAAAGGGCTGAACATCGAAATGGTGACTGGGATCACCACGCTAAAATTATCAGCGCATCCAGAGAACCAAACACTCTCCTTCCTTGGCATCTCTAACTATCGCTTGTTTGGTACGCTCAAACGCCCCCTCACTAACATGATCCGTGCACCGCAATCGCCTTTGTCTTCAGTCAAAATAAAATCAGAGCCGAAGCCAACAAAAATAGCCTCAGGTGAACGCCAACTTTCAGACTTGGATCTTGGCGACATGAAAATGCAGAAAGCGATTAAGCGGGCAGCCAGCGTCGCCAACAGTGATATTCCCCTGGTGATTCAGGGCGAGACCGGTGCGGGCAAGGAAGTATTTGCTAAAGCGGTGCATGCATCTTCCGACCGCGCGGATAAGAAGTTTGTGGCGGTGAACTGTGCCGCGATTCCCACTGAGCTGGTGGAGTCAGAGCTTTTTGGTTATGTGAAAGGGGCGTTTACCGGTGCCAATAACAAAGGCAGCATGGGTTATATCAGGCAAGCTGATGGCGGCACCTTACTGTTAGATGAAATTGGCGATATGCCGCTTCATGTGCAGGCAAGATTGCTGCGTGTACTGCAGGAAAAAGCAGTAACCCCGCTCGGAAGTACGGAAAGTTACCCTGTTGATTTCCGCGTGATCAGTGCGACTCACCAACCGCTAAGGGAAGCGGTATTCAAGAAGCAATTCCGCGATGACTTGTATTACCGTATTAACGGGCTAACCCTGTTTCTTCCTTCCCTATCAGAAAGATCGGACATCAACGCGCTAGTTATTCATTTACTTGATGGACTGACGGTAGGGGATTCTCCTCCTATCAGTAATGAGGTGCTTCGCTTGTTTGAGCAGCATCCCTGGCCGGGCAATATTCGCCAGTTGGTGAACACTTTACGTGTTGCGTTGGCATTGTCAGGTGGCAGTATGATCCACCTTCACCATCTACCCGATGATTTCTTCCTCGATCTAGAAACGCCATCTGAAAAACCAGAGGCGACTCCTCACGAACAAATTGAAATGACTCCGTCACTAGTCGTAAGTTGGCGAGAGAGCCTGCCAGAACTTTATTCTGCAACAGAGGGAAACATTACCCGTATTGCGGAACTTTCCGGTGTAAGCCGAAACACCATCTATAAACGTCTACGTGAGCTTGGGATTAAGTAGTTAACTTGCTGTATTTGAATACTTTTTCTTGTGAACATATCTGCATTATTAGCGTCCTGTTGCACGGTTTTTTAGCATGTAACCCGTAAAAATCCCTGTAATGCCCAATATTGGATTTATCGATACGAGAAGTGTGTCGCAAATCACGGTTTTATAAATACTCATCTTTTTGTGTGTTTTTTGAACGCCCGTGTGAGACTTTGACCTTTCTAGTCGTACCTCACTTTTTGCATTTATAGTCTCAAAATTGCTTCTAACAAATCAAAAATACGACTTTTTATGCGGTTATATGTCAATTTTATGAATGTTGGCTTGTTGGTTTTATGTTAGTCAAAACGTCTGTCAAGCATCTAATTTGTTAATTTTTGTGACGTTTTACCCTGTGTTTCTGGAATGTTAATTTTCATCTCGCAGCATTTTTGCAAATGGAATTTATAAGAAATACAGGAACGTATTCTATGAAAAAGACACTTTTAGCAGTAGCAATCCCAGCGGTACTTTTAGCAGGCAATGTAAACGCAGCGGAGATCTACAGCAGCGAGAACGGTTCGGTTGATTTTTACGGCTCTCTTCGTGCAAAACTGACCAAGACTCCAGATGCAGATCCTAAACTGGATGACGGCAGTTCCCGTGCCGGTTTGGCAGGTACTTTCGGCGTAGCAGACAATTTTGACGTGTTTGGTAACGTTGAGTTTTCAGTTCGTCCAGGTGAGCTAAAAAACCGTTACAGTTACATCGGTGCAAACGGTTCATGGGGTACAGTCAAAATCGGTAAGCAGTATGTGACTGCTGACGATCTGTGGGGTGTAGATAACTCTTACTTCTTCGGTGGCACACATATTGTTGAGGGCGCAGTATCTGGCGGTGTTCATGACAGTGCAGTTCGTTACACATATGAAAACGACGTAATCTACCTGGATGCGACTTACGCTTTCCCAGAAGATGGTGCGAATGCTGAAGTAGCAGAACTTTTTGGTCGCGTAAACGTTGCTGGCTTTGACATTACAGCTGGTGTTTCTAAAGCTGAAAAGTTCAATGCTGAGCAAAAAGATGTTGAGTCTCGCGATGAGCAGGGCAATCTGGTTAAAACTACCTACCCAGAGTCAACCTTTGAAGACACTTTCCACACAGTGTGGGTAGAGCGCTCATTTGGAGATCTTTATGTAGGTGCTCAATATGCTTCAAGTGACATTGAACGTAAGAATGGCACTGAAGGGCTGGAGCGCACTGGTTATGCACTGGCACTTAGCTACAGCCTAAGCGATAAAGCTTCTGTTTACGGTGCGTACGAGTTTTCTGATTGGGAGCTTAAGAATCTAGCTATCGACGGCAAGAGCAAAGGCGAAGCTGATGTTGCTTATGTAGGTTCCGTGTACAAGTTCAATAGCTACTTCCGCGTATACGGTGAAGCGGCATACGTTGATGGTTCTACCTCTATCGGCTTGACCAACAACAAAAATGACATGTCAGTGAAACCTGGCACTGCATACGATGGCGAAATGCTTTACGCAATCGGTGCTCGCGTATCTTGGTAATTACCCAGTAAATCACGCTTAAACTTCACACTGTCTTTAAAGCCCAGCAGGATGCTGGGCTTTGTTGTATCTGCTTGTTGTGTTGAGAACAAATCCAAAAACTGCCCGTGGTGCACGTGCAAAAGTTAACCGAATCTTTTACAAAGAGATTTGGCACATGTTCTGACTCAGCTTCGGAGAGATTCCATGCTCGATAAAATGGCGTTCTTTACCTATGTGATCCGCACTGGGTCTATTTCCTCTGCAGCGCGCCAGTTTAACGTTTCAGTGTCGGCAGGCAGTCGCTGGCTTCAGGAGCTAGAGCAGCATTTCGGCACAACACTTTGCCATCGTTCCAACCGCCTTTTAGAAGCAACCCCGGCAGGCCAGACGCTCTATGAAGAGTTCTCGCCCATTGTCGACCGAGCTGAGTGTATCAGTCGCAAGCTGGAAGGCTTTCAGGATCATGAGAAAGGCCACATCAACATCGCCTGCACGCCGGTTTATGCCAACCATTACCTGATGGATAAAATCACCGAGTACTCCAGGCTCAACCCGAAAGTGACGTTCAATGTCAATGTCACGCCTTGGGCGCTCGACCACGCCAGCACCAGCGATTTGATGATCAGTGCTAATGCACGGTTTCAGGGTTACCGAGAAAAGGACCTTATGCTGGTTAAGCGGGAGTTGTTGGCCTCCCCCTTTGTGGTTGTTGCTTCTCCCAATTACACAGAAAAGCAGGGCTTACCGACGCAGCCGGAAGATTTGCAGGATCATGCCTGTCTGGTGGCGACCACACTTACGGGCAGTAACGAATGGATTTTCCAAAAAGGCGTGGAAACCATCGTCATGAAAGTGCCGAAAACCATTGAAGTGAATGACAGCGACCTGTTGCTTCGTGGCGTGACTCAAGGGGCTGGCGTGGCTTATCTGCCAAAGTTTGTGACTGAGCCTGCGATTGAAAATGGCGCGCTTATCCCGCTGATGAAAGACTTTGAAACCAGTACCTGGAGTCTTAATCTCTATTATCACCCCTCTGGGGTTGCCTCTCCCGTTGCCAGCAAGTTCAAGGACTTTCTACTGGAAAACCCCTGCTGATATTATACCCAAACGACCTGAAGCTGCGCGCATTCAGAGGTCATCAATGCGTTCAATTCGAGGCAAATTCCGCGAGGAATAGTCATTCTATTTCCGTGGAGTTTAACGAAGAAGTGGGCGCATTGATGGCCTCCCTTCGGGCGAGTTGACTGACGCCGTGCTCTTTGTTGTTCCTTTTTGATGGAGATGACTACACCGGCAAAGGAACGCCGCGATCACAACGCCAGTCAATCTCGCTGAATCCTGCATCTTCAGGTTGTTTGGGTATATTCTTTTGCTTTGCATTTTCGCAAAGCCGCTTTGAATTTCTGTCTATATCGCCAATTTCGCCTCTCCCATACACTGAAAACCAAACAGTGGATATGGGAGTATGGGCGGTATGGAACGCATCTTTATTGTGGCGGCAAAGCGCACGCCAATCGGCAGCTTTAACGGTTCTCTGGCGTCATTATCAGGCGTTGAACTCGGCGCGCACGCGATGAAAGCGGTGGTCGAGCAAGCGGGTATTGAACCTGCGCACATCGACGAAGTGATCGTCGGTAACGTGTTGACAGGTGGCGTTGGCATGGGGCCGGGTCGACAAGCCGCTATCAAGGCGGGCGTGCCAGATACGGTTCCTGCATACACCCTCAACATGATATGCGGCAGCGGCATGAAAGTGATTATGGACGGTGCAAGTCATATCCGTGCAGGTGACGCGAAGCTTGTGCTGACATGCGGCATGGAAAGCATGTCCAATGCCGCTTACGTAACGTCAGGGCAGATCCGCCGTGGCGTTCGTATGGGTCATCAAATGCAGGAAGACAGCATCATCAAAGACGGTTTGACCGATGCCTTCCATCACTACCACATGGGCGTGACGGCAGAAAACGTCGCGACCCAATGCAATATCAGCCGCGACGCGCAGGATGAATTCGCCCTAAATAGCCAACAGAAAGCGGTTAACGCGATCGAAAAAGGCCACTTTTCGGCAGAAATTTCCCCAATCACTGTCACTGAGCGTAAACGCCAGTTTGAAGTGAAAGACGACGAATACCCGAAAGCGGGTGCCACTCTCGAAGGTTTGCAGGCACTTCGTCCCGCGTTTGATAAGCAAGGCAGTGTCACTGCTGGTAACGCATCCGGTATCAACGATGGTGCTTCGGCCATCCTGCTGGCATCAGAAAGTGCGGTGAAGCAGCATAATCTCACGCCTCTGGCAGAGCTGGTGGAATACGGCCAAGGTGCGCTTGCCCCCGAAATCATGGGACTCGGCCCAGTTTCTGCTGTCGCTAATACCTTGAAGAAAGCCAAAATGACCATCGAGGACATCGAAGTATTCGAACTGAACGAAGCCTTTGCTGCGCAAGCTTTGGGGGTGATTCAGGGGCTGGCAGAAGCACACAATGTCGATGAAAACTGGCTGCTTGAGCGCAGTAACCTCAGCGGTGGAGCAATTGCGCTTGGTCATCCCATTGGTACCTCCGGTAACCGGATCGTGACGACACTGGTTTACCAACTGCAACGTACCGAGAAAGACTATGGTCTTGCCTCCTTGTGTATCGGTGGCGGTATGGGCACCGCTCTCATCCTGAAACGTTGCTGAGGGCGTGAATACCATGAAAAAAGCCGCGACCGCTCAACAGATAGAAAGCCTTTTGCACGATGGCATGACCATTATGATTGGGGGCTTTATGGCAACAGGTGCTCCAGAGCGACTGATTGATCTGCTGATCAAAAAAGACATCAAAGATATCACCTTGATCACCACAGATACCGGCTCTCCCGGTCGAGGATCAAGCCGCCTTATTGCAGAGAAGCGGGTGAAGAAGCTGTATGCCTCTCACATTGGCACCAACCCGGAAACGGGCAAGCAAATGAACGATGGCACGCTTGAAGTCGAGCTGGTTCCCCAAGGTACGCTGGCAGAACGTATTCGAAGCGGCGGTGCGGGTTTGGGAGGTGTGCTCACGCCAACTGGTCTTGGCACCATTGTGGCGGAGAACAAGCGGGTGATTGAAGTCGATGGTAAAGCCTACCTGTTGGAAACGCCGCTGAAAGCGGATTTGGCACTGATCCGGGGTTCGAAAGTCGATCGTCGTGGGAACGTCTTTTACAGCAAAACGACCCAGAACTTTAACCCGTTAATGGCGACTGCAGCAGAGACGGTGATTGTGGAGCCGGAACAGCTTGTTGAGCTTGGCGATATTGAGCCAGAAGCGGTTCACACGCCAAGTATCTTTGTCGACCACATCCTTGTTGATCACAGCTACGTCGGTCAGCGCTCAGTGGAGGACATCCAATGACAGCGCAACTCGATAAAGAGACCGTCCGTCAACGCATCGCATGGCGCGTTGCCCGCGAGATGAATGACGGCGATATCGTGAATCTTGGGATTGGCCTGCCAACGCTGGTGGCGAACCATGTCGACAAAGAGGTTGAGTTGTTACTCCAAGCCGAGAACGGCCTACTCGGTATCGATCAACTGGCTTGCGAAGCGACGAAAGATGCGGATCTGGTTAATGCGGGCGGCCAGCATATTACCGCTGTCGACGGTGCCTGTTACTTCAACAGTGCGGACTCATTTGCCATTATCCGTGGCGGTCATGTTGATGCGACGGTGCTGGGGGCACTGCAAGTGGATGAGCGCGGGAATCTCGCCAACTGGATTATCCCAGGGAAAATGGTACCCGGCATGGGCGGCGCGATGGATTTGGTCGTCGGTGCGAAGAAGGTGATTGTCGCCATGGAGCACACGGTGAAAGGTCAGCCGAAACTGCTGAAACAGTGCTCTTTGCCTCTGACTGCTGCCAATCAGGTGAATCTGATTGTGACGGAAATGGGCGTGTTTGAAATCAATGAGAGCGGCATGGTTCTGACAGAGCTTGCGCCAGAGTTTTCCATTGAAGAGGTACAGGCTGCCACGGAAGCACCACTGTTGGTGTCACCGAATTTACGACCGATGCAATTACCTACAAGCTAATTTAGTTTGGTATGGCTAAAAACAAAAAGACCACCGAGAGGGTAGTCTTGTTATTCCCGCGGTTAGGCGGCTGAGCTATTACAGATGCGGCTAGGAATGTGGGTTGGTTCCAGCCATAACAGATGTGGCTAGGACTATCTTATGGTTCCAGCCACAACAGAAAGAAAGCTTATTTTTTGCCTTCTTTGTCCAGACGGGTCAGTTCTTTGATTTGACGGCTGATCTCGCGGCGCTCTTTTGAAATCTCTGCACTCTTGATGATGTGGTCATCAACACGATCTTCGTAGTCAGCTTTCATGTTTTTAACGATCTCTACGATTTCATCGTGAGTCATTTCTGGCTGAATGTAATCAAGCAGGTTCTCAAGCAAAGTCACGCGCTTCTGGTTGTCGCGGATTTTCTTATCGTTATCCTGAATTTCCCGCTTCAGTTTATTCTTGCGACGAGAGAACTTAACGATCTCGAATACATTGTTCATAGGTCTGTAACCTTCTTTGTGTGATCCTGATGAAATTAAACCACAAGGTGACCGTCGGAAACAGTCTTTTGATCAAGGAAAGCTCAGTATTTTGCGAGAACTTTTAGTGACAGCTTGGGCGGGAAAATATGTGCTATAACCTCGTGAGCTCAGAATATTCGAGGCACACGAATCGTGCACAAATCAACCATATAGCATGTTGATAGGAAAGAGAAAGGCACGCGTGGAAGCGTGCCTTTGACGAAAGTGAAAGTAAATTACTCCACTGCCCCTTCAAGGCGGACATTTTCACCTTCCAGTTTGAGGTTTGCACCGCGAAGCATGGCATTCACCAACTCGTTCGCATCAAATTTAGTCAGGGCTTCATGAGCCCCCACTTGGTGGGCTCGGTCTACACTGATTTCACTGGAAAGTGAGGTATGAAGGATCAGATAAGCTTCTGAGAGCGGCTCATTGCTTCGGATCTCAAATGCCAGTTCGTACCCATCAATTCCCGGCATTTCGATATCACTCACCACGATGTCAAACGGTCGACCATCTCTGGCTGAGATTTTTAGCTTCTCGAGGGCATCAATCCCGTTAGTGCTGACCACATAAGGAATATTGATACTGTCGAGGGCTTCTGAAAGCTGACGTCTAGCAAGACTACTGTCATCAACCAGCAGAATATGCATCGGCTTTAGCTTCTCGCGATCTACGTCGGCGAGAATGGGGTGCAGCTTGTCTTCTGGTACAGGGAAGATCTTGGACATCACCAGCTCTACATCAAGTAGTTGGACCAACTTGTTTTCGACATTCATAACACCGGTGAGAAAAGCGCGCGTACCCAGCGTCTCAGGTGGTGGGGTAATATTGTGCCAGTCACATTCACTGATTTTCTCTATGCCGCGTACCAAAAAACCCACCACACGACGTTGACAGTCGGTAATGATGATAAAGCAGTTCTTATACTCACTTTTGTCGATAGGTTGATAACCGATGGCTTTTGCCATGTCGATAACAGGTGTCGTGATCCCGCGCATGTTGGCAGTGCCTACTACGGTTTGATGAGAGCCAGGAAGTGCAGTTAATGGGCAGAAAGGAACGATCTCTCTGACCTTGAGAGTGCCAATGGCAAAAATCTGTGTGGCAGAGAGTCGGAACAACAACATTCCCTGCGATTCATTGGCTTTGCTTTTCATATAGCGCCTGTTATTAGCCAGAATGATAAATCGAGAACAGTGATAAGTTGCCTTCCAGCAACACCACATTATCTCTCTTGATTGTAGCGTTTCAACGCGATCATCACACCTATGATTTACCATTTTATGAAACTGGTTCAGTATATTTTCGCAAATTTCCAGTATGATCATAATGTTGCTAACCTACTGTGTGAAAAAGTATTTACAGCCTATTGATATAAATGAAATTAGAGTCGGTGTAATTTCGCTTTATTCAAGGAGTTTTTCTATTATTAAGAAGTAACGCGCTAAAAAGTAATGACGGAGTGAGTAGCTTCTCACTATGTGTTTTACTGGCAATCAGAGATAAGACAATGAGAAATCACAGTGATGTGATCTGAGAGTGGTTAGTAACCCATGACAAGTATTTTAGATTCAGTAGACTCCCGAACCAATCTGGTTGGCGAAAACCGCTTAGAATTGTTGATATTCCAGCTAGGAACAAGACAGCTTTTTGCGATTAACGTTTTTAAAGTCAGGGAAGTGTTGCAAGTTCCGCACCTTAACCAAATGCCAGGTTCTCACCCCAAAATCAGTGGTGTTGCCACCATTCGTGGACGCTCTATCCCTGTTATTGATATGCGACAATCTATAGGGTTACGTCCTCTCAGCAAGGATGAAGAAAGCAATCTCATTGTGACTGAGTACAACCGTTCGGTACAGGCGTTTTTGGTGGGCAAGGTGGTATATATAAAAAACATGGGTTGGGATGAAATCATGGAGCCGCCAAGCACGGGGCGCTCTAATTATCTCACAGCGATTACCAAGCTTGACCATGAAAACGAGCCAAAGTTGGTTGAGATTATTGATGTCGAAAAAGTGTTGGCGGAAATCATTTCCTATGACATTGGTATATCAGATGGTGTGTTGGATGATGATCTCTCTAATCATCTTGTGGGTCAGAAAGTACTGGTGGTGGACGACTCTTCTACCGCGCGTAAGCAGGTTACCGAAACATTGGGTCAACTAGGCATTGAATGCATTGAGAAGAAAAATGGCCAACAAGCGCTTAATCTTCTCAAATCCTGGTGTGACGAAGGAAAGGACCCACGTAATGAAATCTTGCTGATGATCACGGACGCCGAAATGCCGGAGATGGACGGCTACAAGCTGACATCGGAAGTGCGTGCTGATAGCCGTATGCACGACCTATACATTGCGTTGAACACATCTCTGAGCGGCAGCTTCAATGAAGCCATGGTGGAAAAGGTTGGCTGCAATCGTTTTGTTTCTAAGTTTCAACCTGATCTCTTGGTGGATGTGGTGCAAACCCGCATGCGCGAAGCGCTCAGCAAGTAGGCGCGGGTGAAGTTACTTTTCTTGACCCGCCATGCAAAGTCCAGTTGGGATGATCCTTCCCTCGACGATCATGACAGGCCACTAAATCCGCGTGGTCGTCGAAATGCCCCTGAAATGGGTGCACGACTTGCGGCTTGGACTAACAGACCTAAAGCGATAGTCTCCAGCAGTGCACTCCGAGCAAAAACGACCGCGTTGCTGATGGCTGAGCAACTGCCTCATTCACCACCTGTGATCATTAAAAATGATGTTTACACAGAGGATTGGGAAACCTTGGTAAGGGTTGTAGAGCGGTTTGATGATGAAAAAGACAGCGTCATGCTGGTTGGACATAATCCAGCATTCAACGAGTTTCTATCCCATATCCCTTTTGAAATAGATAACCTTCCAACTTGCGGTATAGCGGTGATTACGCTTCACAGCGACAGTTGGTCAAACTGGTCGGTAGCAGACAAGCACGTTCTGTTCCTTGATTATCCTAAACGGTTGAATTTTTAGACGGTAATAGTAAGCAAGACGATCTGACTACTGCGACTTATTCACTTTTTCTGTGGATAAACCAGTTAACTCTTAGGGTTTAACCCTCAGGCAAGCCCTAGCCATCGAAGTTACGAATTGATCCGCTCGTGATGGTTAAAAAATGCACAATCATTGATTGCTGGGTTTTTCCATCTGTTCAGCGCAATTAAGTCTGTTGGGGGCATGCGCACAGAGAATGTTTCGGTATAAACTATGCGTTCTTCCTCCTTCGCGGAAAGACCCGTAAATAGAGAATGTTTTGGAGTACATAATTGATCTCTGTAGAAAAATATGAGGGGTTAACCGCACGGATTGCGCTGATCAATGAAGAGATAAAAAGACAGGACGTCGAATTCTACCTATTTGTTCCTGGAGAGCTGAGTTTCTCCAAGAGCATACTCAGCGAAGATGAGTTTTACTATAAGGTACTGTCAAACACCCGTACCTACTTTACGTCGCAGCACCACTTACCACTTGTACATTCACGACTCGCTAGCCGGGATAAACTGCCTTCCGACAAATACCGCGTCAGCTTGAGTTTGTATGCCTATCAATATGCGCTGTCACTGGAAAAAACAACGCACCGTTTCTTTGACACCTTGGCTGATGTCGAAGAGGAAGAGGCGGTTGAACAACTGGAAGTGATCACTGACATGGCGGTTGAGATCCTTCGTCGTCTCCGTCGTTATGTGCCAAAAGATGAAAGCCTCATCAAGTATTACAACAATGTCGACAACTACCTTTCCTGGTTGACTGAGCAGCGATTCCTGTCGCTGATCGCTCATATGCCAAGGAGTGCGGCATTTAAACCGATTAAAGAGCAGCTTCTGGCATTCTGTGAATCTGAAGCGGCTTATCGCATTGAGCAAAACTACAATTCGTCGAAAGCACAAACCGATGCGACGCGTATGGTGAATAAGATGCGCCTCGCCCGTCGTTTGATTGAATACCCGGTCACTATTCGCCAGAAGGATGTGGTGCTGGGGCAAAACCTGAATAAACTTGCCAAAGGTGCTGCTGCTGGTTTGGTGATGATTTTCGTGACGGTTGCCATTATTCGTATGCGTAGTTTCCTTGGCGAAATTACCTTGTCATTTGCGCTCGCAATGGCGGGTTTGTATGCCATGCGAGAGATCTTCAAGGATGACCTGCGTGATGTGCTTTGGCGCTTCATTCGCAAAGGACGTCCGAAGTGGCGGAAAATGTTCACTGACCCAACCTCCGGTCAGCGTATCGGCAGCCAGTTGGAGTGGTTGGACTACATTCCGTTCGACAAAATCCCTGATGATGTTCGCAAGATGCGAAAAGGTAAGCTGCGTCAGCGCGAAGAGTCCGTGGTCAAAATAAAGATGGTGACCCAGATGTCCACCACCAAGTTTCTTAGCGGCTACGACATGACCCGTGAAGTGTGGCGAATTGATTTTCGTCCCTTTTCTCGCCTGATGGCGCGTGGTAAAGAGCGTTACTATGCGCTGAGCGATGGTCAGGTGACACGTGAATCTATCGATAAACGTCATCAATTTAATCTGGTTTCCAAGCAGAAGAATCAGGACGGCAGCTTCACCATCCAGCGCTGGAAAATCACGGTGAATCGTTCCAAAGTGATTGATGTAGAGGAAGTATTTTCGTGAATACAGGGTCAACAGACCTAAGCTTTTTGATCAGTGAAAATCCCGTGAATGGATGAGTAGCTGATCGAGGGTGTGAGTCATGTCGATTAATCTTCCTGCCACCACATGTACCACATCGCCTTCCCGTTCCAGAATTCCTTTCACTTTTAATATCTTTGCCGAAACAAACGGTGTGTTCTGTGCGCGCGCAGTGGCAAGCCACACCACTATATTGATATTTCCAGTGTGGTCTTCCAACGTCACAAAAGTTACGCCGCTGGCTGTCCCGGGGCGCTGTCTGCCAGTCACCACACCGGCAACTGTTATCGCTGAGCCTGAGCGAATGGTATTGAGTTCATTGGCCAACCGGTGCTTGCCCAATTTGCCGCTTTCATCCAACAGTGCGATAGGGTGCTTGCCGAGCGTCAGGCCTGTAGCTGCATAATCCTCAATTAAATCTTCTACCGCAGAAGGCGCTGCAATCGCGTTGGCGTCCGAACTGTCTGGTGGAGCGCTGGAAAACAGTGGCAAAACATGGCTGTCATCCATCATTTGCCAGCGAGCAGAAAAGCGATTATCCGCCAGTATTTTGGTGGCGTTGGCACTGGCGAGCGCTTCCAGATCGCCTCTGCTCAAACCACATTTTCTAATGTCGTTCAGATGCTGGAATCCAATACGTGGACGACACTGAAGCAGCTTTTCTGTGCCGAGTTCAGATAATCCTTTGACGATACGAAAACCAAGTTGCAGCGCGGGTTGATCTTGCACTGTGACCTGCTGATGATCCCACTGGCTTCGATTGACGCAGACAGGAAGAATTTGAACCTGATGGCGGGAGGCATCCTGCAACAGCTGCGAAGGGCTATAGAAGCCCATAGGCTGACTATTGAGTAGTGAGCAGTAAAAGGCGACCGGATAGTAGTGTTTTAACCATGATGAGGTGTAAGCCAATACCGCGAAGGAAGCACTGTGAGATTCAGGGAAGCCGTATTCACCGAACCCCTGAATCTGGCGGAAAATTTGCTCAGCAAACTCAATGTCATAACCGCGTTCTTGCATGCCATTGATCAGCTTTTCACGGAAAGGGGCGAGCTTTCCACTGCGCTTCCAGGCTGCCATTGCTCGGCGAAGTTGGTCGGCTTCACCGCCACTGAATCCGGCGGCGACCATAGCAAGTTGGATCACCTGCTCCTGAAAAATGGGCACACCCTTGGTTCGTTCTAAAACGGATTCCACCTCTTTTGATGGGTAGGTGATCTGTTCTTCTCCCCAACGTCGTTTGAGGTAGGGGTGTACCATGTCGCCTTGAATCGGACCAGGGCGGACAATGGCAATCTGAATCACCAGATCGTAATAACAGTTTGGGCGAAGTCTTGGCAACATGCTCATCTGGGCACGGGACTCGACCTGAAACACGCCGACAGAGTCTGCCTTCTGGAGCTGTTGATAGACAATAGGATCATCACCCATAGTAACGATATCACTGATAGACAATCTGCGCTGATGCTGGCTTTCGATGATGGCAAAAGCTTTGCGGATTGCGCTCAACATCCCCAGTGCAAGGATATCGACTTTCAGCAGTCCAAGGGATTCCAAATCATCTTTGTCCCACTGGATCACGCTGCGCTCTGCCATTGCGGCATTTTCTACTGGCACCAGTTCATACAAAGGGCCTGCGGAGATAATAAAACCGCCGACATGTTGGCTAAGGTGACGTGGAAAGCCGCGGATTTCTTCAACCAGCTCCATCAGCCAGCGTCCAAGGTGTGAGTGGGTGTCCAACCCCAGCGCTTCAAGCTGTTCGCCTTTATCCAGCCCTTTGTCGCGGTGGTTAAGGTTTTTGATGTAGTAATCCAGTTGGGTTTCATTGAGCCCTAGCGCTTTGCCGACATCGCGGAGCGCACTTTTAAAACGGTAGGTAATCACAGTCGCGGCAATAGCTGCACGCTGACGGCCATATTTCTGATAGATGTAGCGAAATACTTCTTCCCGTCGTTCGTGCTCGAAGTCGACATCAATATCTGGGGGCTCATTACGTTCTTTAGAGATAAAACGTTCGAACAGGACCTTGATTTTCTCCGGGTTCACCGCGGTGATTTCAAGGCAATAACACACCACAGAGTTAGCTGCTGACCCTCGGCCTTGATATAGAATGCCCTGTGATTTCGCATACTGCACAATGTCGTAAATGGTGAGGAAAAAATACTCGTACTGCTGTTCGGCAATCAGCCCCAGCTCTTTATCAATGGTGGTGCGGATCTCTGGCTTAATACCATTCGGGAAACGTTTTCCAATGCCTTCTTCCACCAAGTGGCGCAAGTAACTGCTGGCGGTAAATCCATCTGGAACCAGTTCTGCGGGGTATTCATAGCGAAGCTGACTGAGGCAGAAAGTACATTTGGTGGCAATACACTGGGTCTCTCTTCGCCATCTTTCTGGGTAGAGCTTTTCCAGTTTCTCAACGGGTTTGAGTGCCTGTTCGCCATTCCTGGGCAAATCAAAGCCGCATTGCTGTAAGGGCCTGCCGAGTCGAATGGCAGTAATCACATCTAACAACGGCTGGCGACGAGTGTGATGCATTAATACATCGTTGGTGCAGACAATCGGCAGGTTGAGCTCCTTTGACAGTGATTCGACCATAGTCAGATAGGTAGATTCATTGGGCAATAACAGCCGCTCAACACCGATCCAGAGTCTTTCTTCAAAAGTGCTCTTCAGCCAGTTCTGAAAATCCGAAGGCTTGGTTTTTTCTTCATGTTTGAGTGTCGGCAACCAGATGCAAAGACACTGTGTGATGTGGCTGAAATCATCACTGAATACCTGATAGTGCCCTTTTTCACTGCGCATTCTGGCTTGGGTAATAAGGCGTGCGAGCTCACCATAGGCTTGCCGGTTTGGGCAAAGCAGTACCAGCTTTTCGTCCTGAAAGGTGATTTCTGAACCAATAATAAGCTTGAGGCCTAGGTTCTGGTCTCGGTTTGCGGTGTGAGCACGCACTACGCCAGCAAGTGAGCATTCATCAGTAATAGCGAGTGCGTGATAACCTAATGTTGCGGCGCGAACGACCAGTTCTTCTGGGTGGGAAGCACCAGTTAAGAAGCTGTAATTGGTTTTACAGTGGAGCTCTGAAAACGTGAGTGGGCGATTATCAGAAGGTGTTGTCATAGGAAGCGATCTCAAACTGCGGATCAACAAAAAAGGCCATGCTCAAACCACTCTCCCTGTGCGGTTCGAAATACCCAGCAAAGTTGCCCCCGTTTATTACGGGCAACAAAGTAGTCGCGCTGTATGGGCGATTCATCCCACCAACCGCCACTGACGCGTTCAGGGCCTGTGAGGGTGTCAGGACGAGATAGCAAAGGGCGTGGCGATACATGAAGTAACGCAGGGCGTGTTGGCAGGAAAGGAGGTAACATTTGCGTACTTTTCTGCAGTGGCAATTGACGTTTGAAGGCGCGCTCTGGGCGGTGGTCACTTTCCAATGACAGGCTGTAAACCCCATGTTTCCCCGCTTTCGCCTGCATCAGGCTGATGAGTTCTCCCGGCGTGAGCTGTCCACGTTTCCCGGCGAACAAATCCTGGGTGGGGGACTGCCTTGGTAATAGGGTATTGGCTTCCAGCCGAAGGTGGGTGACAGGCGCATCCAGCTTGATCTTTTCCAGATGAAGCTGGAGCAATGACATCCATCGACTGGAGGAAGACTCGGGTGCTGCAGCAGTGATCTCCAATACCTTGTCGTCATGCTCGCGCTGTGTCAGCGCAATGGTAATAGCGGGTGTTACGGCTTCTCTGACATGCAGGAACTTCTCCATTTCCTTGAGCATGCGCTGAAGCGGAAAGCAAAGCGTCTGGCTATTTGCAATTTCATGCAAAAGCTCAAGTGACTGATAGAAGTGCTCAGGCGGTGTAAAGCTCGCAGGTAATGCGAGACTTTTCTGGGTCAGAGAGCGTAAATGCGCAGTCAGCGGTTTGCCAAAACGTTGACCGAGTGAATCCACAGGCAACGCTAGTAATTGTTGGGCATGTCGTATCCCCATACGTTCCAGCTGAACAACGTGCTTAGCAGTGAACCCCAGTTCACGTACTGAAAGCACGGCGAGCGCTTGCTCGGTCGCTTCCGGTGTCAGGTAGCCGCAGTCCGCTTTTGCACGGGCCAGCCAGCGAGCCGCTTCTGGATAAGGGCTGAGCGAGAAATGATATTGCACTTGCTCACCACTGAGTACAGGTAGTAGCGACTGCCAATATCTGTCGAGTGAGCCGTAAAGCTTGAGCATAGGAGTGACTTTCAGCAGAAGCCCATCCGGCGCATAGGGGATGATATCCGCGTTGACCTGATACAAAAGGGAAGCCAGTTGCATTAGGCGATCAGCCTCTGCCTGCTCGTCATAATCTGCGACATCCAGACCATGACACAGAGCGCTGGCAGTGCCGAGGTCATTGCCTACTACAATGCCATGCTCCCGCGCTTGTGCGTTAGCTTGATAAACACTGCCAGTGGCGCGGGAAAGCACAATCAGTGGCGTCTCCACCCTGTTGTCACGGATAAGGGTGTCAAGCTGTAAGGCTGGAAAGTGCAGATATAACCAGAGGATCATCGAAAGAGTGGCACCACATTGGAGGTGTCTGCCAATTGGAGCGATTCAAGTGTGATAACTTCAGACTTTTTAGCTTTTTCAGCTAGCGAGAAAGAATGAAAAACAGGTTCCAATGGCACATGAAAGGGTTCAACGGGAAGGCCACGACGCTTAACGACCGTCACTTTCAGTCCTACTTCATCGGGGATAACTGACAGGCGACAACTGATCGGTAAGCCTTGAACACTCTTTTGGTGAGTAATCATAAACAACAGGCAGTCATTTTCGGTCGCAGCGAGTTGCAAGCGTCTGGCTTGCGTCACGGAAAGGGCATCTCCCCAGAGTACTGCAGAGCGACAACAGCCACTTTTCAGAGCCTGCTCTACACACCAAAGGCTGGATGCGATGGAGGCATCCAGAATGATCACTTTTTCCAGATCCAATCCAGCCTGACACAAGGCTATCGGGTTGAGCTCTCCTGGCGGAGCAGCAAACACGGTGAGCTCACTGTCTTTCAGGGCACTGACGACCGCTGGCAGGATCAGGCGTAATTCGCCAATGCCGAAACAGGGCAATTGTAGTTCAACCACACCGGATTCTGGCCAGCCGCCATCCAGCTTTTCATCAATCACCGTGTGGCCGCTGGGGCGACAGTGTGCTTTAGGTTGATAGAGACGGTTGGCCGTCCAGATCCCTGAATGCAGGGCGAGAAAATTATCGAGCATAAGCAAATAACACTGTATATATGTACAGTGTTATTCTAGTGAGAGATCTTCATCAGAGCAAGTGTGTTTTGATGCATATTGTTCCGTCATGGATGAACAGAAAAGCGGCTCGTTAAGTACTTAGATTGCCGATATACTCACAGGTCTCAAAATCCAACTCTCTGAAGATAAAATGAATAAATGGGCAACACCACTTGGGGCAATATTGTTGGCTCACAGGGGCATTGGTATGACTACTGGTTGATTGACAATGGCATCTTGACGCAAGGTGCGGTCAATGAACTGAGAAATAAAGCGATGGTATTGAATTCTGATATTGTCCTTCTTTATGCGCCGAACCCCTTCTCTACGTCAGTAACTTTTTTGGCAAAAGCGTATCGCTGTCATCCGTAAAGCAGCATGACAAAGATAAGTAGTGCACTGAATGCAGCGGTGGTTTCTAAATGCGGAAGCCACCGTTTTATTTCATGAGAGATAGAGTGATCTTCGCCAGAGAATATTATGGTTCCCGTTGGAAATCAGCGGACGTTGTGATTGGTTTGTTTGAAAAGCGCTACAAGAGATAGGGGATAATATTAACTGTAAGCGTCAGAGAAACCAAAAAGCGGCTTGCTAGCCGCTTTCATCATTCTGTTGTCATCGTTCAGAATTTAGTGGCCCGCTCGATGTGAAAAAGATGGATTTCATGCAAGATTCGCTCAGAAATAATTTCTGAGATGATGCCATCGAAACGGCTTTGAAGATCCTGAATCGACGGTATCACCTGCATCACACCAGCTTCGTTCTCAGCCGTGATTTCCATGTCCAAGCTTAGGTCGCAATCGAGCGTGGCAATGAACGGTTTCATACGCTCCAAAATGCAGTTGACCATGTAATCATTGGAGCTGAGTTGATTCAGTTCTTCGCGAATCATATCAGTCATGGGGCTGCTCTGAGGCTCACGTGTTGAACCCCCTTCAGCAGGGAAAGGAATCAGAGTCGGCATAGCGTAATCTCTTTAATATATAATAATTATTGATTTCCGCCTGTTAGGCGGCTTTTTTCTTATTTATTGAATAGTTTAGTAAAACCAGCCACGTTGACCAGTAAGGGCTTTAGATAGTGGAGTTCGGTTTGCAATCTTAATAAAAAGAATGCAAATAGTGACTATATGACACTTGCACAATTGCAAATGTTCTACTACCCATGAAAACTAATAGGAGCCTGATCTCAGGGTTTGCTGGCGGACATCCTTTCACACAGTTGTATTGAGCTTCGTTGAAGCTTTTCGTAAAGCTCTTCGGGTCGGTTGCCGCCGTCAAAATTGTATTGTTCCAACGCTTTACAATCAGTAGAAAAATCAACCGCTCCAACCATCAACGCCGCCCCTTTCATTTTGTGGGCAATTTTCTTTACATCCACATAGCGCTCGCTTTCCCAAGCCTTAACTAGTTCTTTGATGTCACTTTCCTGCGCGGAGAGGTAGCGGTCTATCAACATACCAATGAGCTCAGGGTCGTCACCTGTGTTCTCTTTCAGTGTTGAAAGGTCAAAAGGCTCAAGCGTTTCGCTTTCCACTTCTGCTTGTTGCGTTTGGGTTTTGACAGCACTTGATGCTGCAGTTGTTGCAAGCGAAGGAGAAACCGTTGTAGATGAAGAGCTTTCAGAGCAGGGTTCAGGCTCTGTTAGAAAGCTGTTCATCAGAACGATCAGGTCGTGCTGTTTAAAGGGTTTGGCGATGTACTCCGTCATTCCGGCATTGAGGCACTTCTCACGATCACCACTCATGGCATTGGCAGTCATAGCGATAATCGGTACTTCAGGCAAATTGTTCTCAATTTCTAACTGGCGGATTTTCCGTGTGGTTTCGAATCCGTCCATTACAGGCATTTGGCAGTCCATAAAAATCATGTCATAGCGATTAGACATAAATCGCTCGAAGGCGATAGATCCGTTGTCAGCAAGTGTGGTCTTGCAGCCGAGTTTAGTGAGAACTGTATTGATGAGCTCTTGATTGACTGGGTGGTCTTCCGCAATCAGTACTGATAGACCTTTAACATAAAGGCTGTTGCCGACATTGCGAGAAGTTTCCTCATTGTGGGTCATCTGGCGGAAAATCTGTTTACGGCTGAGTCCTTTGGCATCCAGTTTGATGACTGTCGAAAGTATCTCGTAAATAGACTCAATATTAAAAGGTGCGCTGATTGACGCTGAAATGACTTCTGTATTCTGTATCAACACACCGCGGATATCAGCGAGGTAAAGCACCGTATGTGAATTACCTTGTAGGAGCATAGAGGCTTTGAGCTTTTCAAGAGAAATAGTGTGATCAAGCAAGGTCACATCGAATTGGTTAGACTGAAGTGCAGCAGATGCAGCATTTTCATCGCGGGCGATTGTGACGCAAAGCCCTAACAGGGTGAAATATTTATACAGGTTACTTACCTGAGTAACGCTGCGGGAGATAAGCAGCGTCTTCATTCCTTGAAGTAATGATGTGTGTGAAGGCATTTGCTCTCGCGATGTATCAGGGACTTTGACAGTAAAGCGAGCGCTGAAGGTGGAGCCGTGACCAATGGCACTTTTAGCTTGAATGTCACCCCCGAGAAGATCAGCAAACTTACGACAGATAGGTAGGCCAAGCCCTGTCCCCTGATAGCGACGCCTACTGGAGTTATCAATCTGTGAGAAGTTTTCGAAAACCTTGTCCAGTTGCGCTGGCTCGATCCCAATGCCAGTATCTGCTACCTTTATCGCCAGTTCACAGTCAGAACCATTCCGACGGAGCTGGGTGATAGAGACATCCACATAACCACTGTTGGTGAACTTAGCAGCGTTACCAGCCAGATTAACCAGTATCTGCCTCAACTTGGAAAAATCCGACATGATTGAGCAGGGTAAATTGGGGTCGGTAAATGTGGTAAAACTGACGTTGTCTTTCACTCGGGGCGCAACGATATTAGTAACATTTTCAATGAGTTCATGAATACAGAAGATTTCCTGTCGAACGGTCATTTTACCTGCTTCAATCTTCGAAAGGTCTAGCACATCATTGATAATATCTAGCAATGCACTTGCCGATACCGCAATGGTGTCATTGTATTGCCGCTGTTCGTTGGATAGCTGGGTGTGTGAGAGTACTTCCGACATACCCATGATGCCATTAATTGGCGTACGAATCTCATGGCTCATCATGGCCAGGAAATTGGATTTGGCCTCGTTGGCCTGTTCGGCATCGTCTTTCGCGCGCACCAAGGCTTCATTTACTTCCCTGTTAAGTTGCGTCTGGCGGTCGGAATAGAGCATGCTACAGATGCTTTTCACGACGGGAGCAATCCAATCCACGATCTCACCAGTGTAAGGGTTATCACGACCCGCTAACACAATGATACCGACTTCTTCTCCCATCGTGACCAACGGTAGGAATGCATAGTGCTCAAAAAAGTCGCAATCATCGTTGAGTACACCTTGGTGGGGTGAAGAATACGCTGTACGTTTGAGGCGGATAGCGGACTCGGCAAACGGTAGCAGTGGAAGCGGTAGCTCCTTAAATTCTTGCTTGAGGTTATTGACTTGGTGCTTGAAAAGTAGCTTCTGAACGCCGCCTTTTATAGACAACATTGCTACCAGCTTACTGTCGGTAAACGTTGCCAATACCACCAACGCTTTTTTGAATGACCGCTCGGAGTTCCCCGTGGTCATGTACATGTCCTGCACAGAGTTAAAAACAGAATACAGTGCATTACTTCGACTAAGTTTGGCTTCCATAAGTGTGCGCTGGGTAATGTCACGAACGTTCATGACCACATAATCCCGATCACCAATGCGCTGCTTATTCCCTACAAGGCGGAGGAACAGGGAATCATTATCTCCACCGTGAAATATTTTGCTAGCTTCCTCGCTGACGAGCGAGTTTTGGTATACCTGTTCAATGGTTCGAATAAGTTGTTGGTTGATGTCAGTACTGAGGGTATTCAATGGCGTGCCTTTTTCTGGCACGTTCGGCAAATCGACGAGTGTGGAAGCACGGTGATTCACCGTCATAACATTACCGCGGCTGTCGAGGACAATCACGCCGTCAGCATAGTTCTTTAAAATAGATTCAAGGTACTGTTTGGTGAACCCAATACGCAGTAGTGAGTTGGCGTGTTTCATAAGAAACAGTATAAATGCACCGGTAACAACAAAAAATGTCACTGAAAGGTAGTTTCGGGTATATGTAACGGCACTAAGTGCGCTGTTTGCATCAAACTCAATGACAAGCCCAATAGGGAGTTCTTGGTACCATTGCCAGACGCCAATCGAAGGATCAGGGAGGTGTCCTTGAAAGCCTTCTGCATTGAGCCTGATGGATTTATCTGAGCGATAAAGTAAGTCTGATGGTGTTTTCCTTATCCGATTGACTGTTTCAATTGTGTCAGGCAGCAGAAGGCGATTCTTAGTTGGGGCGATGATTTGACCATTATCATTGATAGCGAAAGCAATGCGAGAAGGGATAGTTTCCTGACTGAAAAACAATTTGTCGAAGTCCGAACTTTTCCGGGTTGCCACCAAAACAACAGGATCTGTATGACTGGAACCGTTAAAAAAGGCGAGAGCCATAATGATTTCCGTCAATGGCTTTTCATCATCAGACAGGTGAGGAGGGCTAATAAACAGAGTTTGTCGTTTGACCATAGGAATGATGTTTGGATAGATATTGACGGCTACATCTGAAAACTCGTAAGCAAGCTCAAGAAGAATTTCTCCCTCCGGGGAAAATAGAGTGACTTCGTCGAGTGAAAAGGATTCTCGATATAAATCTAAGATTTTTGTTACTTCGCCGGCATTGGTTAGGGCTTCTCCGTTGAATGCGCCGCCAATATCCAGCGCCTGAATCAGTTGATTATCAGTGGCAATAATCCCCAACTCGCGTTCACGGTGGTGATACCAGTCATCAACTGATGAGCTGAGATTGCTGATTTCTGTTGTAAGAAAGTAAGAAAGTTTTTCCTGCGTGTCCTGATAGATGGAGCGATAAAACCAAAGGAAAGATAGCAGCAGAATAATGACGACTGCACCGCCGCTAAGGAAGAGTTGGGCCAGTGTATAGCGAGATTCCTGGCTAGCTAGGCGGAAGTTGTTAGCCATTTAGTCCTCGTCATGTGAGCATATTAAAATAGGGATTTGTATTTAGTGTCTTCCTGTACCACATGTTTCACCCACCAAAAACGCAACAGACGGAAAAAATCGGTCTTATAAAAGCCGGGATCCGCTTGGCACTTAAGAATCACAAACTCTGCCTGTTTAACAAGGCGCGCATGCATGTCTTTGTGCATTTTTAATCTTGGATAGTTGGCATCAGTGAGCAGATCCTCTTCTAACTCAATATGGTCCTCAACGTAATGCTGAAAGCGCTTTGCAATGTCATCAAACTCATTGCCTTCATGATGAGTAACAACAAGGTCATAGGTGTCGTTGATGATACTGAGCAACTCTTTGTTGCTCTGGTCTAGTTCTGGATGACCGACAGTGAAGCGGTCCTGCCACTTAATAAATTTCTTACGGTTGTCTGACTCTGGTTGCCCTTCTTCTGCTGCGGGAGCAACCGGCGGTGGAGAAGAATGTTCTGTAGAGCTTGGTGTTACATTTTCTGTGGCATTTGCGAGCATAGGCTCTGCTGTTCCTGATTCTTTATGCTCATGAATTACTGCATCAACTTCTTTTAAAACATCGTCAGTAAATGCAACGGTACCGTTCACCTTGAATGCTGTTGATTTAGCAGGATCTTGCTCGTACATAGCAAAGTAGTGTTCGATACCCTTCTTTGGTTTGGCTTGTTGCGAGAGCTGGCTGATTCTATCTTGAAGCGATTGCTTATTTACTGGCTTCACGAGGAAAGCGTCCACATCGAAAGCGATACACTGAGCAATAACAGTCTCTGCGGCATTAGCTGTGAGGATAATGATTGGGATGTCATGAGGCAGCCCATAACGGCCACTTCTGATAAGTCGAAGCATTTCTAGTCCATCAATGGGTTCCATCTGTAGATCAGTAATGATGAACGAGGGGCGCTCATGGTATAGTTTAGACATGGCATCTGCGCCGTCAGTAGCTGTGATGCACTCATTAAACCCTTGAGACTTTGCCATAATGGCAATGGTCTCACGGATCATTTCATGGTCATCAACAACTAAGCACTTTTCAAGCATTAGCTACCCCAACTTAAGTACAGTCTCCCCTAATAAAAATAGCCTAGAGGGCTGTTTTTTCAATTAAAGAGACGTTGGTTTTAGAATTGAGATTCCTAATTCTGATACAGATCCCGTTAGCGGATTAACCAGAAAAAAATCATTGAAATTATGACCGTTTTCAGGGTGCTAAGGCGCAACAGACTGAGTGCGCATACGAATCCACCCGCCAACAGGAATGGGTTGTGCAATGATATGTCGATGCTTCCTTGAGGAAAAAGTAGGATAGGTACGGTTAATGCCATTAGCACTGCTGGTGCCGAGTATTTCAGGATACGTTGCATCACTGGGGTTACGCGGAATGGGATGCTCTGAGCGAGAAAGAAGTAACGCACCGAAAAAGTAATGCCTGCCATGCCGATAATAATAAGCCAAGTATTCATTTTCTCTTCCCCTCCCTCTTGGTGTGTATAGGCATAGCACTTTCAGACACAAACCCAGCGATCATACCAGTGATAGCGGCAGCAATCAGTGCATTGCCATAGCCTGCCAGTGTCAATGTCGTCATTACCGCGAATGAGACCAACACACAGACTAGGACCGGAATGTCTTTAATTGTAGGTATGACTAAGGCGAGGAATGTCGCAGCGATGGCAAATTCCAGTCCTAGTTCTTCAATGTTCTCAAACTGCGTGCCGCCAAGCACACCCAAGAGAGTCGCAAGGTTCCAGCAGAAGTAGAAAAATGCACCACTGAACAGGGCGTAGTGCTTGTCGAATTCTCCCGTTCTCTCAATATTGGCAGCACAGAGTGCATACATCTCATCAGTCAGCAGAAAGCCAAGAGTGACTCTCCATCTCAGGGGTAATTGTCGAATGTACTGACGAAAGTTAACAGAATAGAGCAGATGACGGGCACTGATGACAAAAGTGGTACCAAACAGCGTGCTTCCTGGCACACCCACGCCCATCATGGTCACACCTGAAAGTTGTGCTGCTCCGGCAAACACAAAAAGTGACATAGCTTGCGCCTGTAAAGGTGTTAGGCCCATTTGGACTCCTAGCGAGCCGCAAAGCACGCCCCAAGGGATCACTGCCACGCTGAGCGGCAACATGTCTGAGCAGGCATTGAGCCAAACTTTATTCTTCATGAGTAATGAGGGGTTGTCTTTGTTCATGCTTATCCTTCGAATGCGGGAGAATGCTTTCTGTTTTATCAGCCACACGTATCGAAGAATTGCACAAAATTGCTTTCTGGTATTGCTTCGGTGTTACGCCAATGGCACGGCAAAAATGTCGGTGGAAATGGCTTTGGTCGTGGAAACCACAGGAGATTGCGCAGTCGGCAAGGCCGAACCCATTTTTCATCATATGTTGCGCGCGACGGACACGTAGCTGTATCTGGTAGGCGTGAGGTGGCAACCCATAACGGGCTTTGAACTGTCTAACCAAATGATATGGGCTGACCCCAGAAAGCTGACTTAAGGTGTCCAAAGTGACTGTTTCCGTTGCGTTTTGATGTAGATATTCCCGTACTAAATCCATTTTGGGACCAATCTTGGTGATGTCCTCTGGCAATTGGGGGCGCTTGTTGAACCGACACGTCAATGAAAGCAGGACATGATGGGTGAAGGTTTCAGTAAGCAGCGGATCTTCATTGCTGCGCAGCAGAGAGAAGAGCATTAAAAGTTGATTGGATAGCTTGGGGTCTTCTTCAACCGCAAAAGGGAAATATGGCACTTTGGATGCCAGCCCAAGATCTTTAGAAATGGCTATGAATTGCGCCTCGGTGGGATACATAGCTTCGTAAGTCCAGCCTCCTTCGGTGGCGGAATGCCCATCATGTACCTGATCTGCGTTGACAAGAATAATGCTACTGGCTGGCGCGATATGATAGCCACCGGTTCGCCAGAAACGCTGTGCGCCTTTGCGAATGACACCGACGGTATAGCCCTCATGGGTATGGCGGGAAAAAGCTTGTTTTTCGTAAGAGGCTTCCAATACTTCCAAGCCGCCTAATAGAGGTGAAGAATCAAATTTCGCGTGTTCCATTACACTCCTTGCTCTATCGATAAGGGGCTGGCGTTCTAAGTCTTACGAGTATACCCAAGGACGACGATAAAAATTTGTACAAAATTGCGATAGTGATGGCGGGTGCGATGCAAAAAGAACGGATAAGTGGAATTGGGAAAAGAAAAAGGACGCCATGGGGCGTCCTTTCAAATTCTCTGCGAGAAGAAAAAATTAGATTTTTTCTACGTTTGCAGCTTGTGGGCCTTTTTGACCTTGCTCGATCTCAAACGCCACTTTTTGGCCTTCAGCCAGAGTTTTGAAACCTTCGCCAGTGATAGCACGGAAGTGAACGAAAACGTCTGGGCCATTTTCTTGCTGAATGAAACCAAAACCTTTTTCTTCGTTAAACCACTTCACGGTACCGGTAGATTTAGACATGTTGTCTCCTGAATGTATTTCTATTTGTATCATTGCGCACACGCGCATTAAGACCTATTAACGAATCACTTATGGTGGCAAATGTAGCGAACATCTTCAGGACAACTTACTTTTGCGAAGGTAGGGTGTAACGAAGTTTTCAATTGCAGCATAAAGAGCTCTATTAACCAGGCCGAACGATAGTACCACAGAGGTGCCAATTGTATAGTTAATTTATGGCTCTTCTGCGTCACCTTGTGCATTAGGTCCACTACTTCTTCGCAAATTACGCTGAAAGTTGGCGAAAATAAGCACAACGTAAAAATAGTCGGAATTCTGAGAAAAGAAAGTGAGACATCTCTCGATTTTCGAAAGGGGAAGTGTATTTGTTCTAAGAATCATAACGTTAGATAGTAAGTTGAAGCAAAATTGTCACACTGCTTTCAAAATAGCGATCAAAAACCACCTATCCTACTGAGGCATCCAGTTGTGATGTTTCGATCCTGTCACTGTTTGAATTAATGGAAAAAAATAAAATCATCACTAAAGAATCGAAAGTTCGGGAGGATTATTAGTGAAAATTGGGATTGATCTGGGCGGCACAAAAATTGAAGCCGTTGTTTTAAACAATAACGGTGAACAGCTTTTTGTTGAGCGAGTTCCCACGCCACAGCATGACTATCAGGGGACGTTGGACGCGATAAAAGGGCTAGTAGATCGTGCGGAGACCGCCGTTGGCGAAAAATGCACCGTCGGTATGGGGATCCCAGGTACACTTTCTCCAGTGACAGGGAAAGTAAAGAATGCCAATTCAGTCTGGCTTAATGGTCAGCCACTTGATAAAGACCTTAGCACCTTACTTGGCCGTGAAGTTCGTATTGCAAATGATGCAAACTGCTTCGCGGTCTCTGAAGCCGTCGACGGTTCAGGGGCAGGCAAGCACCTAGTATTTGGGGTGATCATTGGCACGGGTTGCGGTGGAGGAATCTCGATTGGCGGTAAAGTCCATGCAGGTGGTAATGGTGTTTCGGGCGAATGGGGCCACAATCCACTGCCTTGGCAGACCGAACAGGATCGCCACCATGCTGAGCACATTCACTGCTATTGTGGCAGACCAAGTTGTCTTGAGGTATTTATTTCCGGCACTGGCTTCTGGAAAGATTTCGAGTTGACGCATGGTGAAACACTGCGAGGGCCAGATATCATGGACCGTGTAGAGAGAGGCGATAAAGACGCTGAAGCTTGCATCCAACGCTATGAAGACCGTTTAGCCCGCGCATTGGCATCGGTTGTTAATACTCTAGACCCCGATGTGATTGTACTTGGCGGCGGGATGTCCAACGTTGAACGTATTTACAAAAATGTTCCAGCATTGATGAAAAGATGGGTCATGGGTGGCGAGTGTGACACGCCAATTGTGAAAGCTAAATATGGCGATTCGAGCGGCGTACGTGGGGCAGCCTGGCTCTGGTAATGATTCATTGTGGTATGGTGGTGTCTTCCACCATACCCCTGCTTTCTTGTTTTCCTCAATTTTTCTTCTTCACGCCAACCTCAACGAATGCCTCTATAGTTACAAAGTGATTCTCATTTCTAATACTTTTAGTGTTTGATGGCATTGTAAGGGGACGTATGAAGATCATTTTTGCAGACGATATGGCAGACATGCGCGACAGCATTTTGGAGTCTTTGAATGCATTGAATGAAGACTTTGGGCCATTAGAAATCCTTGGGCAGGCCAAAGATGGTAGAGAGCTTATTTCTTTGGTTGAGCGAAATCCTTCTGTCGATTTGGTTTTGACTGACTTGAGGATGCCCAACATGGATGGTTTGTCAGCGCTAGTCTATCTGAAGGCAAACTGTAATATCAAAAATATCGTGGTCATTTCCAATGAAAGCTTTGTCTCAATCTCTCGGGCAGAAAAGATAAAAGTGGATGCTGACACGGAAGAAAAGCTGGCGTTGCTCGATAAGATTGCGCACCGCGTCATTGACGATGAAGTGGAGGAAGGCAAAATCAACTCTATTCTGATTGGTTGTGAAAAGTTGAGATTAGATCCTGTACAGGTTGTAGAGTATTACGGTGCCTCAGGCTACATGCGCAAACCCATTACAAAGAGAAAAATGCATGGGTTGTTTGATGAGCTGAACAAGACAGAATCCTTTATTAATATCGGTATCGTGTAAGTCAGATGTGTGATTATCTGCTCGTTCGGGTAGATAATCACATCAACCTTCCTTCTAATTTCCCTACTATTTCATGTTGTTATTGGCCTATTGCCAAGATTACAGATGCTTATTGATAGCTTTGACATTGGGACAAGCTGGCCTACTGTTAAATCAAAGCCTCAATACTTTCTCAAAATTGAAACATGAGGTTGCTCTATGGGCGGGTTTGTCTAATCCGTTGTTTTGTAAGCCTGTAGCTTGAAGGGCTAGCCATGGATAATGCAGCTGAGCGATACTTGGAAAAAAGCGCTGTCCTGAATTCGGGAGATAGACAAGTCGGTCATCATCGCGGAACGAGGTTAAAACAGAAGAAACTCATCTTTTCTCTGGCTGAGGAGCAGTATGGAATTCCTCTGTCTTCCGTGAAAGAGGTGATTGGTATGGTGAAGGTGACGCCCATCCCTCATATGCCGAGCTTTTTTAAAGGCCTTATCAACCTTCGTGGGAAAATCATTTCCGTTATCGACCTCAGGCTGAAACTCGGGTTCGAAGAAAAAGCCTATGAGCCCAAGAAGACCTCCATCATTATCAGCGACGTCAATTCACTGACTGTCGGCACCATCGTGGATGACGTGAATGAGGTTATAGGCTTCACGGATGAGCAAATCGAAACCAAAATTCAAATATCCAGCAGTATAAAGCGAGAGTACATCTATGGCGTGGCGAAGGCCGAGGATAGCAGTCTGGTGTTATTGCTGGACATTCTCAACGTGCTTGAGCCAGAGGAATTAGATTTGATTAGCACACACGTTTCTGTGCAGCCGACAACTGGCAACACGAATTTTGATATTTAGCCGAGGATGATAGCCATGCTTGAAAACCTGTCTTTACGAGCAAAAATATTTTTGGGTAATGGTGTAGTGCTTTTGTTTCTCATTGCGCTTGGGTTGCTAAGTCTCAATAGCATGAAAAATCTGAGCGCTACTGAAAGGTGGGTGGAGCATACCCACGAAGTTATCAACAAAGCGCAGAATTTGATTGCTGCCGCCATCAATATGGAAACCGGGATGAGGGGTTATCTGTTGGCAGGCAAAGAACAGTTCCTTGAGCCTTATGATGAGGGAAAGCGAGAGTTTGAGAGCATCGTTGAGGACCTGAAACAAAAAGTCAGCGACAACCCCCGACAGGTTTCTTTACTTCAAGACGTTGAAGTTACGATTGCAGACTGGCAACGCAATGTTACCGAGGACATGATTTCGCTGAGACGCTCTATAGGTAATGCTAAAACCATGAACGACATGAGCGTGACTGTGGGAGAAGCCAAAGGAAAAGCGTACATCGACAAAGCGAGAGGTTTGCTAGATACCTTTATTGCCCAACAACGCTCGATATCGAACGATAACTTCCCCGCTTCCCAATCCGACGAAGATAGAGAGGGCTTTAGCGACATAGCCCAAAAAGCTCTGCTGATTAAAATCGCAGTATTGGATATGGAGACAGGGATGAGAGGCTTCTTACTAACAGGGCAAGAGGCTTTTTTGGAACCTTATGCTCAAGGGAGCAACCAAATAAGCCGATTACTGACAGGGCTTAAGCTGGAAGTCAGGGACAACCCCATTCAAGTGTCAGTGCTGGAAAACATAGAAGATGTTTTGGGTGACTGGCGTGGGAATGTGGCTGAAAACTATATTACGTTAAGACGTGAGATAGGTGATGCCAAAACCATGGATGATATTTCTGATCTGGTGGCTCAGGAGCGCGGGAAGCAGTACTTCGACAAATTTAGAAGCCAAATGAGGACTTTTATCGAGCGGGAAGACACTCTGATGGCAGCGCGAACACAGGCTGCACACGAAAGTGTCACCAGTACCTACATCACCATTATTGCTGGCATGGTGTTTGCCGTTATTGCATCAGTGCTTGTTGCTAACTTCTTGAGTGCGGCCATCATGCGCCCATTCCAAGATATTTTTAAAGGGCTGACGGTGTTCAGCTCGAAGGAACTGGGGGATTTACGCGTTTCGTTCAATGAAGTGGTGCGACGCATGAATACAGGGGCGTCCAGAGTAGCAATGATCGCCGCCAACATTGAGGATGTTTCTCAGAACCTTTCCCAAATTTCTAATCGACAAGCCAGTTCAGTGGAGGAAACATCTGCGAGTGCGGAAGAGATCTCCAGCATGGTCCAAAATAACGTTCAATCCGCCGAACACTCCCGGGACCTGTCCAAAGAGGTTGGGAATAGAATGACAGACTTGGACGAAGCTATGTGCCAGATTTCTGAATCAAATCATAAAATTACAGAGCTGGTTAAGATCATTGCGGAAATTGGTGCAAAGACCGAAATCATCGACGAGATTGTCTTCCAAACCAAACTGCTTTCATTCAATGCCTCAGTCGAAGCGGAAAGGGCGGGAGAGCATGGCAGAGGATTTGCTGTTGTGGCTCAGGAAGTTGGGAATTTGGCTCAAATGAGCGGGAAAGCAGCAACAGACATTTCTGCCATTGTGAAGCAAAGTATCAGCGAAGCCGAAACAATCGCGAAGGAAAACACCATACGGGTAGAAAATGGGGGAGGCATTGTGTCGGAAACCCGCCAGCAGGCGCAGTCGATGGTGGAAGGTGCAACCAACATTTTTGAAGCTTCGAATGAGCAAGCAAGGGGCATACAAGAAATCAGCAATGCGGTTGAGTCTATCAACAGAGCGACGCAGCACGCGGCGTCTATTGCCGATCAGGCCTCTAACTCCAGTTCAGAGTTGACCAGACAGGCTGAAGATCTCAATAAGCTTGTCTTGCACATGAGCAACTTTCTGTGTGGTCATGAAGCGGAAGCCAAGGAAGAAAATAAAGTAGAGAAGCCTCTGAATTGGGAGGAGAGCATTGAACATGACTTTGAACGAAATAATCATGTGCAGAAAGCGAATGCGCAAAGTGATGATGTAACGATGGAAGGGAACAACAACAGCGCCTGGAACCGGCTTTGAACGGGGTGATGGGTCGTGGTGCAAAAAGTCGATCGTCTTTTCACTAGCCAAGCTGATGCTGCTGCGGAAGGCAGAGAAAACTTTGATACCTCAATGGTGCGGCTGTCTTCTGTGGAATTTCGACACTTTACCCATCTGATCTATCACCACGCGGGTATCCGTATTTCTTCCGACAAACGAACCATGCTGGAAAGCAGGCTGAAAAAACGCCTTTACGCGCTAAAAATCCACTCATTTAAACAATATGCCGATTATCTGAAAAGCGACATGAGTGGACGGGAGTTAACAGAATTCACTAATGCCATCACCACTAATAAAACCGAGTTCTTTCGCGGAGCCTGCCATTTTGAGTTGATGAGAAAGGATATCATTGACCAACACCGTTCAGACACGATTTTCATCTGGTCCGCCGCGTGTGCAAGTGGTGAAGAGCCTTATTCCATTGCCATGGTATGTGATGAACTCCAACACGATAACCCGGGGTTTGAAGCTAAAATTCTCGCGACCGATATTGATACCCAGAGGCTCGCGATTTGCGAGAGCGCCAGATACGAAAAAGAGCGTTTGAGTGAGATTCCTATTCAGTTTCGGCACCGGTATACCAAGTTCTCTGATGACCCTCAGGATGACACTTTTCATGTTGCGGATATACTTCGCCAGCAAATTAAGTTTCGACAATACAATCTTGTTCATTTTTCTGACAAATTTGGCATCCAGTTTCATTACATCTTTCTGCGTAATGTACTGTTTTATTTCCCACCCTCCACGGCAGAAAAAGTGGTTCGCTCTATGTTGAGCCAACTACAACATGGAGGGATGATTTTCGTTGGGCTGACAGAAACGCTGAACAATTTGGATCTTGGACTCGAGCAAGTGGGTACCTCGGTATATAGAAAGGTTACTCACAGAGGAAAGAGCGATGGCTGATATTCAGGTGAGTTCCGGCGATCTGTGCTTTTTCTTTCGCAAAAATGCATGGATGCAGACGCTGGTAGGGACTTGTGTCACCGTTTGTATCTGTGACAGGGAAAATCAAAGTGGAGGTATGTGCCATTATAGACTGCCTAGCGCACAGAATAACTTCTCACAAAGTAGTGATGCCAATGACTTTGGCAGTTTTGCAATTCCTAACTTACTGCGTCGTTTTAAGCAAACCTCTTCTCGACTGGAAAATCTAACGGCTCGGGTACTTGGTGGTGCACAGTTGCAGGGCGGTGACTTCCTGCAGTCGCAGCAAATTGGCGTCAGGAACATTTCCATCGCCCTTGAACTTCTGGCGCTTTACGGTTTGCCAGTCCTTGGGGTATCAATAGGCGGTGTTGAAGGCCGTCAAGTCCGCTTTAACCCCTTCACTGGCGACGTAGATTTTCGCTTTGTGTCCGAGCATGATACGCCCCCCCTAAATTGCCACCCAAAGACCTCGGATGTAAGAAGGATCTACACGACATTGGGGAGATCTCACCTTGACACTTCGTGGACGGATAGAGTTTGTGGCAGCGATGATGTCAGGGTAGAACACTTTGCTGATGCAAAAGTGTTGTTTGATCGAGCCGCAAAGCTCGCACCTGATGTGGTAGTGATGGACCCCTATCATATCAGTGGCAATGATTGGCTGGGAGGTGCGAAGAGTAATAAAACCATTCCAACCATTTTAGTTTCTCGCGCCGCACGTTCGCTTAGTGGCATAGAATACCGCAAGCTCAATCAGGTAGTTGGCCGATATAATTTTGTGACGACACCTACAACGTTGAATCAGGTATTAGCCTCAGCACTGGCAGCAAAAGCTTCGATTGAAAACCTCAATGCGGGAGGCTGTTTAGCGGAGGCGCATAAAACCCCAGCCCCCTTTGATATAGTGGTGCTTCTTGGCGCATCAACAGGCGGTATTGATGCGCTGGATTGTGTAGTCAAGCACTTGCCTTCGCCGTTTCCGCCGGTTTGCATTGTCCAACATATTCCCCCTGATTATTCTCACTCACTGGCGGAGAAGCTTAACAAGTCATGTGAACTAAAAGTATGTGAAGCGGAAGACGGTGCGCTTCTTGAAGGCTCACATGTGTATGTCGCGCCCGGGGGTAAGCACATCAGATTAATGCAACTGCCGGATGAGCGTGTCGTGGTGAGGGTCACTGAGGATCCCTTGGTGAATGGATTTCGTCCATCAGTTGATTACCTGTTTCAGTCCGCTCTCAAGCTCAAGAAGCTTAACAAGGTAGCAGTCTTAATGACGGGCATGGGGCGGGATGGCGCAAAAGGGTTGCTTAACCTCAAGCGCAACGGGGCATTCACCATTACACAGGATAAAGAGAGCTGTGCTGTTTATGGTATGCCTCGGGCAGCTGAAGAGCTGGAGGCTGCATGCAGAACTGTCCCTTTATCTGGCATTGCAGATGCGATTGAGTTTGCGGTGAAGTTGTTCCAAAAAACAGAGTCAAAAAGCTTACCAAAGAGTTTGCTAATAAGTGGGGATGAAGGATGAAAAGGGAGGCATCTAAAACCACCCATTTAAAATCCCTGGCAGAGAAAGCTGGTCACATTCAAGCCTTACTGGGGGAAAAGTCTTCACTTTCCAAGGTGAATGAAGAAATCGGAGACCTCCTCACCTTCCACGAAGGTCACAAAGAAAAGGACATGACCTCTTATCGTGCTGTCGATGATTTGTTAATAAATATTCAAGCCCTTACTGATTATCTGGCTGCTGGAAGCAGTGAGCTTGACCAGCAAAGCCGAGAGTTATTGATGCGTGCTATAGAAGAGGTGGAAGAAGACTTACGCTCATTTATCAATGGTCAGCCTAACGAGGAATACAGCAACCACAAAGAAGCCTTGCTGGCAGGCATGGCGACCTGTTTTCTCAATAGAGAGTCGTTTGATATTCGTTTTTGTGAAGACACTTTTGCTTTCGATGGTGATGTAGCTGATGAGCTGGCGTACCTGTGTTCATTGGTGGAACATGAAGGTCAGGAAAACTCACCTAAGTCGTTGTCTGGACGAAAGTTCCTGTCTAAAACTAAAACGCCAAAAACCTCTTCGGTTCAGTCGAACTTTGAGCAGACCACACGTGTGAAATCCCAATTGCTTGAAAAGCTCATGAGCCACACCGAAGAGCTGGTTCAGATCCGCAATATGATGGTCGATCTCGCTGAACAGGAAGAGAATCAGCGCTTAACTGAGCTTTCTAACAAGCTGATGACTATTTCCGACAATATGCTGGGCGACTTGCTGAAAACCCGAATGCGCCCAATGGGCAACTTGCTGAGCAAGTATCGAAGAATGGTGCGGGATCTTTCTAATGAGTTGGGCAAAAAAGTCGATGTCGACATCATTGGTGAAAATATCGAACTCGATAATAATGTCCTGGATGCCATCAATGAGCCACTGACACACCTTGTCAGAAATGCAATAGACCACGGCTTTGAAATGCCAGATGAGCGCACTGGGGCGGGAAAACCTTTGACTGGTCGTCTGCTGATTCATGCTTATAACGAGTCGGGGAAAGTGGTGA
Organism: Grimontia marina; assembly: GCF_900060185.1. Lineage (GTDB taxonomy): Bacteria > Pseudomonadota > Gammaproteobacteria > Enterobacterales > Vibrionaceae > Enterovibrio > Enterovibrio marinus. The sequence goes on from NZ_FIZY01000010.1 coordinate 113,117, forward strand.
TCAACATTGAAGATGATGGCAAAGGCATTGATACCGAAAAAGTGTTGAACAAAGCCATTAATAACGGTGTGATTTCGTCAGAGCAGGCGGAGAGAATGTCGGATAAGGAAATCATGGAGTTGATTTTCTATTCTGGGCTTTCTACCTCGGAGCAAGTGAGTTCAGTGTCAGGCCGTGGAGTGGGAATGGATGCCGTGAAACGAAAGGTGGAAGAGATAAAAGGCACGGTCGATATCTATTCGAAAATCGGTGTGGGTACTGAGATTTCGCTGATGTTCCCGCTCACAATGGCAACGCTGAGAGTCGCCCTGTTCCAGGTTGGTGGTCTTAACTACGCCATTCCTTCCTCAGAAATCTCAGGCATTGTAGGTGTCAGCCGTATTGACGACGAAATCTCCATTCGATTTGAAAGCGGCTCTGCAACCATGCTGAGAAAAGGCAAAGTCACGCCCTTGATTGAAGCTAAAGACTACCTTGGTGAACTGGTAAACGGGGAGAGTTTTCAGTCTCTGTATGAACAAGGGAAGTCGTTAAGCGTAGTGACCTTCAAAGATAGGGGGCAATACTGGGGGTTGGTAGTTGATGAGGTCAGGGCATTTCTGGATATCGTTATTAAGCCATTAGATAAAAGCATGAACCATGAAAACATATTCTCTGGCGCAACTTTGCTGGGAAATGGTGATTTGGCGTTGGTGATCAACCTGAAGAGAGTGCTGCGTTTTGTGCGTTACGGATAATCGGGATCTGTCGCCCGAATTGCAGATGCTAATCTTATACTTAAGACGGATACAATTTCATGATTGGGGTGACAGATGAAGACTCTCGGAAGCTTTTTGCTGGAAGAGGGATTGATTTCAGCCTCAGATCTTGCTGATGCAATGGTTGAGCTGGTTAGGAAAACGCCGCATAGCGTGGAAATCCTGTACGAGAAAGGTGTAATTTCTCCTGAGCAACTTCTGGCGATTGTTACACTTCAGAGTGATGAAAACCTGGATTTTAGAACCGCTTGTCTACAACTAAGTATCTGGAAAAGCGAGTTTATCGACATCATCAATAAAGAGGTTGAACAGCGCAGGGGGACGCTGGGACAACTTTTAGTTGAACGAGAGCTCATCGACCCACCCGCTCTATTATCTGTTATCAAGCACTATCACGCTTACCGTTCTGAAAACAACAATGACTTTGCGCTTTTTTCCGAAAACGTCATTTTGGATCTATCTGAAGATTCTGCTGGCAAAGGTATGCCAGAAATCAACTATGAGCCTGACTTTTCAACAGCGTCAGAGGGAAATACGTCCGAATATCTTGACCTTTTCTCCGAGGAAAAAGAGATAGCACTGGAATTGATGATTCTTGCGATTGAAAAACTGGGGAGCGACAAAAGCGAGGATTCGCCCGAAGAGTTGTTGGACAAGTTTTTTACAGAGTATCACTCGCTCAAAGGAACGGCGAGAGGGATTGGTGCAGTACTAACCGAAAATTTGATCCACGAATCAGAGGATTTGCTGGCGTTCTATAAGTGCTTCCTGCACAAGCTTGAGAGTTCAGACTTCTCAGCCTTGGCAGCGGTAAACCTCAATGTGCTGGATGTATTGAGCCAGTTAAGGAATGAGCTGGTTGTGGTTGAATCGGAGCAGGGCTTCTGGGAAAAAGAGGATAAGAAAACGAAATATCTCAAAGTGTTGGAGGATATCCATAAGCTAAACAAGGAGCTTCAAGGCCGGGGCTACAAAGTAGACATTGAAGAAGTTAGAGATATGTTCTGAGCCAAGGACGTGTTGACTCAATAAATTTCTCTCCCCGTCCCAATTTCCATATATTGATGCACAGTTGTCTTACCCTATTCGATATGATGGGTGAAATTTCAAACAGTTGGGGTGGTAAAAATGGACTTTCTGGAGATCTTACCTTCACTCATCAATACCTGGGTCATTCTTGCGGTTTTGGTGGTTATCGCGCTGCGTTCAGCAGTCAAATTCGTTCCTCAGAATACAGCCTATGTGATCGAGCGCTTCGGTAAATACAACAAAACCATGGAAGCAGGCCTAAATGTGTTGGTACCGTTTATTGACCGTATGGCGTATGTAAGAACACTGAAAGAGCAAGCGTTTGATGTCCCTTCGCAATCAGCGATCACTCGCGACAACATCTCATTGGTTGTAGATGGCGTGTTGTATATCAAGGTGCTCGACCCTGTGAAAGCCTGCTACGGCGTGGATGACTATATCTTCTCGGTCACCCAACTGGCACAAACTTCTATGCGTTCTGAAATTGGCCGTATGGAACTTGACAAAACCTTCGAAGAACGTGAAAGCCTCAATACGGCTATCGTGTCGGCTATCAACGAAGCGGCACAGCCTTGGGGCGTTCAGGTACTGCGTTACGAAATTAAAGATATCGATCCACCTCGTTCAGTATTGGACGCGATGGAACGTCAAATGAAAGCAGAGCGTGAAAAGCGTGCTGCTATTCTGGAATCAGAAGGTGCCCGTCAAGCTGACATTAACGTGGCTGAAGGTCAAAAGCAGGCACGTGTACTGGCCGCGGAAGCAGAAAAGTCTGAGCAAATCTTGAAAGCGGAAGGTGAGGCCCAGGCGATTCTTGCCGTTGCGCAAGCACAGGCGGAAGCGCTGGAGGTGGTTGGCCGCACGGCCGCTACTGAAGAAGGCCAGAAAGCCATTCAGCTAGATCTTGCAGACAAAGCGATTGAAGCGAAGAAGGCAATTGCGAAGGAATCTTCAGTAGTATTGCTGCCTGATAGCCAATCCAGTGCTGCATCGCTGGTGGCTGAATCAATGAGCATTATTAACAAGCTGAATACTGGGAAGTAAGAGATGGATTTAATGTCGTACCTACAAACCAATCTGGCTGAATCGACGATAATTATCGGTTTGGTTCTGCTAATCATTGAAGTCTGGCTGTTAGGGCTTTCCACTATTGTCCTACTTGCGTTTGGCGTCTCTGCGATTATCACTGGTAGCTTGGTATGGGTCGGCATTTTTCCAGAGACTCTAACGTCGGTCATCGCCGGTTCGGGTATTGGCGCAGGTGTGCTGACAGCAATTCTGTGGCGTCCACTCAAACGTTCTCAAAAAAGCCCACGCCCTGAGTACAATATTCACAGCGATTTTATCGGACTTGTGTTTGAGCTTGAGGAACCGTTGGATGCAGATCATCCCGTGATGGTGAAATATTCAGGCGTAAGTTGGAAGCTGGTTTTGGGGTCAATACACCGCAATGAAATCGTCCCTGCTGGCGGCTCCGTGAGAGTTACTGCTGTCGATGTTGGTAAGTTTATGGTTGAACCAGTGGAAGCTCTGGAGAGTGGATCTTGATGACATTGACGATTTGATTTAATCGATAGGAAGCCGTGAGGCTTCCTTTTTTGTTGTGGGTAGGGAAAGTCTAACAAACAAAGCAACTTGCGTTGTGTTGCTTGGGTATAGTCAAAACTCGCGGCCTACGCTGACCGTAGTGGATTTTGACAGGGAAGAGAGTTGATGAGCAAAGTGTGGTTAACGGGGGATGCGGTTGTAGACTTGATCCCCGATACAGAGATGACTTACCTGAAATGCCCAGGTGGTGCACCTGCGAATGTGGCAGTAGCGGTGGCAAGGCTGGATGGTGAAGTGGGATTCTTTGGCCGTGTAGGAAACGATCCGTTTGGTCGATTTCTGGCGAAAACGCTGAAAGATGAAACGGTAGACATTCAACATCTGGCTCTGGATGAAGAAAAACGCACTTCAACTGTGGTGGTCGATCTGGATGACAGCGGCGAGCGTAGTTTCACCTTTATGGTCAAACCCAGTGCTGATCAGTTTATGCAGCCAGAAGATATTCCTTGCTTCGCCTCAGGCGACTGGTTACACACTTGCTCCATCGCATTAGCTAATGAACCGACACGTGCCACTACGTTTGAAGCGATGGAGCGCATCAAGGCTGCTGGTGGATTTGTCAGTTTTGACCCCAACCTTCGCGATGAAGTCTGGCAAGAGCAATCTGAGATTATTCCTGTTGTGATGCGAGCCGTTGCAATGGCAGATGTCGTGAAATTTTCAGATGATGAATTATTGTTTCTAACCCAGAAAAATGAACTGGAAGAAGCCTTGCAAGAAGTAAAAGCACTTGGCATACCGATGATTTTGATCACCCAAGGTAAAGAAGGTGCTTGGCTTGTGATGGACGGTATTCAGTCGCTTATTACAGGTAAAGTGGTGAGCCCGGTAGACACCACTGGTGCTGGAGATGCATTTGTGGGTGGCTTACTAGGATATTTCTCTCGCCTTTCCGGTGATAGCTGGAAACATGCTGAAAAGGCAAAAGGAGCAGTAGTCTGGGCAAATGCTTGTGGGGCCTTGGCGACCACACAAAAAGGGGCGATGACGGCACTGCCAGATCTGGCAAGCCTCAATGCTTTCATCGATAGTTAATCAAGTTTTTGTAGCTTCGACTCTGGAAGCAGCAGCTTGATTTAAAGCGTCAATCAGATCTGGGCGCTTTAAGGGTTTGGCTAGGTAACTATCCATACCCGCATTCAGTGCACGTTCAAAATCTGTTCCCAGCATGAGCTGACAGTCCGATAATAAAAAGCGGCGGTACGTCGTGTTCCTTTTCAAACTAGCGAAGTTGGGCGGTCAGCTCATACCCGTCGATGTTAGGCATGGACACATCTGTAACCAGTATCTGGAATAGATTCTTCTTGTAATATGCCAGTGCTTCAGCCCCACTACTAAGGTAAGTGACATTGTCTGCCACACCAGTCAGGAATATCCTGGGATGCAACCGCTGCAATTCAATAGGAACTGAGGTAATCTTGGCAGTTCGAATTTTGATGTTATCTATGCCCAAATAACTGTAGATGCTCGCTGAATCCTGCATCTTCAGGTTGTTTAGGTCTAATACCTAAGGTCAATAGACGCTGGGGTTGTGTTTGGATATTTTTGCGGTTGAATAGGGAGCGTTAATGTCATCAGGGAAACTGAATACCACGTTGGTATCTGCGGGTCGTAAATCCGCTTACTGCAAAGGCAGCGTCAACAGCGTGATTCAGCGCGCATCATCCATTGTTTTTGATTCTGTTGAACAGAAAAAAGTCGCGATGAAACACCGAGGTGAGCGTGAACTGTTTTATGGTCGTCGTGGCACGCTGACACATTTTGCTTTTCAGGATGCGATGACTGAACTCGAAGGTGGTGCAGGTTGTGTGCTTTACCCATGCGGCGCTGCTGCGATTGCCAACAGTATTCTTTCTTTCGTAAAAACTGGCGACCATGTCTTAATGACAGGTGGTGCGTATGAGCCAACCCAAGCGTTTTGTAACACCATTCTTGCTGATATGGGTGTTTCCACCACTTACTACGATCCGATGGATGGCGCCGAAGTCGGTGAGTTGGTGAAACCAGAAACCTCCGTTATTTTTCTCGAATCGCCAAGTTCTATCACCATGGAAGTGCCGGACATTCCAGCCATTGTTAAATCGGTGCGTAAAGTGAATCCTGACGTGGTGATCATGGTTGATAACACTTGGGCTGCAGGCATACTGTTCAAAGCGTTGGAACACGATATTGATATTTCTATCCAGGCCGGTACCAAGTATATCGTCGGACATTCTGATGCCATGATTGGCACTGCAGTGGCAAACGAGCGAACCTGGGAGCGTCTTCGTGAGCGCTCTTATCTGATGGGACAGATGGTTGATGCGGACACGGCATATATGGCATCCCGCGGTCTGAGAACGTTAGGCGTTCGCCTGAAGCAGCACCAAGAAAACAGCATCGCGATCGCCGAGTGGCTGAGTACGCGCGAAGAAGTCGCACGGGTGAACCATCCAGCGCTGCCAGAAAGTGTTGGTCACTGCAATTACCAACGTGATTTCACTGGTAGCTGTGGTTTGTTTTCCTTTGTGCTGAAAGAGAAACTCACTGACGAGCAGATCGCAAATTATCTGGATAACTTCACTCACTTCAGCATGGCGTATTCATGGGGTGGTTACGAGTCTCTGGTACTGGCTAACCAGCCGGAAGATTTAAATACTATTCGTCCTGTGGGCCCTGTGGATTTCAACGGAACATTGGTGCGTCTGCATATTGGTCTGGAAGACGTCGAAGATCTGATTACTGATTTGGAAGCGGGCTTTGATCGCATGAAGTAAGTTGGCTTCAATTTGAAAACATAAACGGCGCATCATGCGCCGTTTATGTTTTCAGCCTTTCAGTTTGGGCACAGATTCATAGTGCTCAATGGTAGGGAAAGGGTCGTAGAAGTGGTGTAGCAACGCTTTCCATTGCAAATACCCTTCGGACTACCGGAAACCCTCGGTATGATCTTCCAGCGTTTCCCAGTTTACCAGCAGTATGTAACGGTTTTCCTACTACAAACATCTGCGGACTTCATGGCTTATGTAACCCTTCTGCGCTGAGATGATGGTCTGTGCTTTGGCGAACGCGGTTTCGAATTCCGTTTTTTGGCTGGGAAGAACATTTAATATGGCAACTTCCAGAATCATATTCACTCCTTGAATTTCCTGCAGCACTTGAGTTTGACGGTTACTGTTTTTTTGCCATCAGCATTTTCAGTGTGTCAGCCAGCTCTTCAGCACTTTGGTGTGCGCTGGTATTCACCACATATTTTCCGTTGACCACGAAAGTTGGGACTGATGTGATTTCTGACTCAACGGTTATATGGTCAGCCCTCTCCAAATCTGCAAATAACGCTTCTTGCTGGGCTTCCGTCATATCAAAAGGACTGACGAGATTGTACTTAGAGAACAGGGTGCTCAGGATTGCTTTGTTCTTTTCGGCGTCTTCAGACTGCTCTTCCTGAACAAACTTAAATAGATCTTCAGTCAGTCCTCTTGGTGGCGTGCCTTCGACCTGACTCATCGCGGAGTAGTAGATCATTGCTGCAAACGTAGCGCTTTCGTTGAAGGTTACGTGTGCTTTGCCGATTTTTACACCGGCCGACGCCTCAATGGCTGGGATGGCCGCTTCCATGGAACGGCAGTGTCCGCATGAAAGGCTGAATACTTCGGTAACAACTGGAAGATTTTCCACGGTGACCGGTGCTTTTAGTGTGCGGTATTTGTCGTTTTGGGGAGCTTCGTCGCTACATGCGGTTAGAGCAAGTGCAGCGAGTAAAGAGAAAAAGAAACGTTTCAGGTTCATAAACTAAATCACTATTTGTAGCGAGTCGAGGTTCGCAGGGATGGAACTTAGATGGACGAGTATATACCCAAACGACCTGAAGATGCAGGATTCAGCAAGTTTTACTGGCGTTATGATCGCGGCGTTCCTTTGCAGGTGCAGTTACCTCCATCAAAAAGGAACAACAAAGAGCACGGCGTCAGTCAAGTCGCCCGAAGGGAGGCCCTCAATGCGCCCACTTCTTCGTTAAATTCCACGGAAATAGAACCACTATGCCTCGCGAAATTTGCCTCACATTGAACGCATTGATGACCTCTGAATGCGAGCATCTTCAGGTTGTTCGAGTATATACCCAGATGGCCTGAATACGAGCACCTCCAGGGTTATTGGGGTGTAAATCATGCTATGAAATTCAAAGCAAAAAAATGCCAGCCGGAGGGCGGCTGGCAATGAGCGCTAGGCTCTTGGGCTTCTTATTATCAGTCTATGATCATTTTGCTTTGCATCACCATCGCATCAATGACTGACGAACTGATTTGCTCGGATGTCATTCCCGAGATATCAATACTGTAGGCGTCGGCCATGTCCTCCACGCTCATGTTGTCAAACACAACCTGTTGGTCAACATTACCGTCGCCTTGAGAGGATATATTGAGCATGGCATGCCCTTCACCGTCGTCACTGAACGATAGATACTCACCGAGCGAATCGGCTGTTTCATTGTTCAAAAGATCGGAGAGGTTAATCGCATCCTGCTGGGCATCGAAATCAGCAATGTGGTCTACAGCTGGCTCGTTGGTTGTGCCTTGGTCACCGCGTAAGAAAGCGAAGGTATCCGAACCTGCGCCTCCGGCCAGAAGGTCATTGCCCTGACCACCAAAGAGCAGGTCGTCACCAAGACCACCGTCGATAATGTCATTGCCGGCATTACCGTAAATGACGTCATTCCCAGCGTTACCAAGCAACACATCGGCGTCACTGCTACCCGCAATTCTATCGTTTCCGTCTCCACCAGAGAAGGTTACGTCATCAAGTGATATAACATCATCCAGATCGTTGCTAACACCGCTCAGCGACGCGTTGGTCACCGCAGTCTCTGAGCCACCAATGGTGACATTTACCTGTGTTTGCATGCCATTTGTGGCGGTGAGGGTGATAACCTCAGCTAAAGTATCGTTTTCACCCAAAGCTGGCGTTGAGTGCGGGTCAAGCGTGTATGTCCAAGCCCCGTCGGTTAAAACCAATGAGCCATACTGTCCGTTCACTGTGGTGTCAGTAAATTCAGCTTGTGCATCATTGGTATCTAAATCAACGACAGAGAGAACACCTTTTGCTTCGAGCTTGGCGCCAGAAAAATCGGTAAAGTCAGAATACGACATCGAAGATGGCTGATTAGGCGTGTAACGTAGAAAATCCATGGTGATCCCGGGCGCGATCTGTGGTCCGTCGATCTGCACGATAACACGGCCCCACTCGTTGGCGTCATAGATGAAGCTGCCATCACCATCAAGGTCAACATCAAAGATAGCGAAGGAGTAAATATTCCCCGCTGAATCTTGATAATCGATTTGATAGTCGTAAGTGGCAGTGTACTGCACCCCGTTGATTTCTACTTTCTGGGTTGAGTCTTGTACATACTCATTTATGTAGTTGTCACCGTCCACTGTGGTGTCGTTGTCATAAAAACGTATCGTCGAACCGGAGTCATTGAACTGGAATGTCGACTCGTTCCCATAGTACTGCATGTCGCCGCCAGAGAAGGTATAACCTTCATTCAGGACAAACGCATTTCGAATGTCTACATACTCACTGGTCACAGAGTCTGGCGCCACGATAGCTGCTGTGTTGGTGCCGACGACAAATGGATCATCGTTGCTACCTGTGATGGAAACATTGATGTTTTGCACTGTGCCGTCAGTGGCGGTCAATGTGATGGTGTCAGTGACATAGTCTGAACTTGAGAGCACTTCTGCTTTCGTGTCGTCGAGCTCATACGTCCAGACTCCATTAGTCAGTGTGAGTGTACCGTAGTCACCCTGAACGATGGTGTTTTGGAACTCTGGGGTGTCATCGGCGTCCGGGTCACTAATAGCGATAGTACCGCTGACTGTTACTGTATCTCCGAAGTCACCCTCTGTAACGGCACCACTGAATACGCCAGTAACGATTGGCGCGTCATCAGTACCTTGAATGGCAATTACAATTTCATGTTGTCCGCCTTCTGAGTCAGTAATGACGATGGTTTCTAGAGTCTCTTCATCGATTTGTTGCGATTTGCTTTCATCGAAGGTGTAGGTCCAGTTACCGTTAGTCAGGACAAGCTCACCGAACTCACCTTGAACTGTGGTGTTCGGTAGAGTTGGTGTGTCACCGCTATCAACGTCTGATACGCCGATTGAGCCGCTGGCTGAGATAGGCTGGTCTTGTTGCTGCGTAGCGGTGACGTAGAAGGCAACATCGTCGTAGTCGCCATCGCCGCCGCCTACAAGATCTTCCCATCCGGAGTATGTACCTGAGTTAATCTCATAATCGAAGTCACTGCCATTTTTCGATGATTCAGACACAAATGTCGTGCCTGATGCTCCACCTTGATAGGCTGTTACTCCACCGCTTCCGAAGCTCAGACTTACACTACCGACATTAAAGCCTTTGCTGTCACCGTCAGGGATGAGGAACAGCCCCACTTTTTCACCGCCAGCGGTATTGATATTTACGCTCGAGTTGTTTACTGAGTGAGCATTATCGAAGATGATCGCCGAACGGATGACGTTGCCGCTACCATCCATCACGTAGTAACCCACACTGTTGCTGTAAGCCGCATCAGATGTGATGTTACTCAGATTGAGATAGAGATTATCACCATCCCCCACATCCCAGGTACCATCGGAGCCACGGTTAATAGTGACGTTTTCCGACGTTGAAGAAGTGTCAGATATGGTGGCTGTGGTGTCACCTGTCAACGTGGCAGCATCATCACTACCGGTGATGTTCACCACAATCTCTTGTGTGGAACCGTCTGAAGCCTCAACAGTGAAGGTATCTGTTACGTTCTGGCCTTCGTTGAGACTATCTGCCTTGCTGTTGTCGAGCGTGTACGTCCACTCGCCGTCAACAAGCGAGAGTGAGCCATAGGTGCCAGATTGATTGCTATCCGGAATTGTGACGTTGTCACTATCGATGTCGCTAACCGAGAGCTTGCCGCTGGTTGTTATCACATCACCCGCATCCCCTTCGGTCACGCTGCCGGAAGTCGTGCCTGAGATGAACGACGCGTCATCAGCGCCTGTCACCGTGATTACGATGTCCTGAGTGGTGCCATCAGTCGCTGTCAGCGTTATGACATCCTCAACTTGCTGCCCTTCACTGAGCGATTGTGCTGCATCACTCAAAGTGTAAGTCCACTCACCATCAACCAAGGATAGTGCGCCGTACTGGCCTGCTACTGTCGTATTAGCAAAGCTTGGTGTGTCGTTGGCATCCACATCGGTAATCGACAGGGTGCCGCTGACGGTTTGCGATTGCGAGTCTTCAGAGATCTGCGCGGAGAGATCACCCGTCAGTTCAGCCAGTTCATCGGTACCGGTGACCGTGATAGTGATGTCCTGCTGGGTACCGTCGGTGGCGGTCAGCGTGATCACATCCTGGGCGGTATCCCCTTCTCCCAGTGATTCAGACTTGGCTTCATCCAGGGTGTAGGTCCAGTTACCGTCGACCAGTTCAAGTGTCCCGTAGGTGCCTTCCACAGTTGTGTTTTCAAACACCGTGGTGTCACCACCGTCGACATCCACCACATCCAGTGAACCAGATGTGGTGATTGGATCGTGGAGATCGCTATAATCCAAGCTACTGATATTCTGATAGGAGTTAGGGACAAGCGCCAGTGACGTATCTGCAGAGATCTCGGGTCCGTCAAGCTGGATCAGAACCTTACCACTTTCTGTGCCGTTGACAGCATTGCTATCATCTCCATTGATGTCGACATCGACAACGGCGAAGGTATAAGTACTGCCTTCTGTGTCTTTGTAAGTCAGGGCATAATCTACATTGACGTTATAGGTTTCGCCATCAAGGCTGATGGTTTGTGTGGCGTCTTGACTGCGTTCGTTTGAGCCATCATCACTATTGAGTTGCCCCTCATCGTCGATGATTTGTACCTGTGTTGCGTCGCTACTGAAGTTAAGTTCAGGAGGGAAACTCCAGGTTACAAAAGAGCCGCTGTCGAAGCTGACATTCTCATCCATAATGAACGCGTTACCAATGGTGTGCACATCCGTGCCATCTCCGGTAACACTGCCTGAGGTGGTGCCTGTGACGACGCCGGCATTGTCGGTGCCGGTCACGGTGACCGTGACATCATGGGTTGAACCATCAGAGGCCGTCAGGGTAAAGGTATCTTCTGCCGACTGGCCTTCAGGCAGAGGCTCTGCTTTGGCGGGGTCGACGGTATAAGTCCAATCGCCATCTACCAACTCGAAGGTGCCGTATTCGCCCTGCATGGTGGTGTTGGCGATGGTGGTGTTATCACCGGTATCAGGGTCAACAACAGTGATAGAGCCGGAGACCGAAGCATCCGCGTCCGTCACCGTTGCTGTCACATCACCCGTCAGTTCAGCCAGTTCATTGGTACCGGTGACCGTGATAGTGATGTCCTGCTGGGTACCGTCGGTGGCGGTCAGCGTGATCACATCCTGGGCGGTATCCCCTTCTCCCAGTGATTCAGACTTGGCTTCATCCAGGGTGTAGGTCCAGTTACCGTCAACCAGTTCAAGGGTTCCGTAGGTGCCTTCCAGGGTCGTGTTTTCAAACACCGTGGTGTCGCCACCGTCGACATCGACCACATCCAGCGAACCAGAGGTGGTGATGAGAGACTCGCCAATCTCCAGTTTCACCGTGGCCGCGTTGCCATCAGCATCGACCAGGTAGTAGCTGCCGTCAGCGGTTTGGACGATAACCGGCGGGGTATTGTCATTTTCAATGCCGGTGATATGCCCTTGGTGAACGAGATTACCATCACTGCCAATCGTGTATAAGTCAACGCCCTCAGTAGCATTCGGAACGACAAAGACAGGTTGTCCGTCGACATAGCCCGCGGATGAGGAGTAGGCACCTGCGCCTTCCAGAACATCTGTCTGGGTCATTGAGCCATCTTCAGCGATTTCATAGATTACGGTGGTGCCTGAGGTGGAGGAAGCAATGGCATAGGTGGTGCCATCGTCAGCTTCGTAGAAATTAACTGTATTGGCTGACGAAAAGGATACGGCTTCACTGTCAATCAGGGTGAGCTCACCGGTTGTGCTGTCAATGGCATAGGTGTTGATCATATCTGCGCTGCTTGATACCAGTAAGTCACCGTGCTCATTACTGACGATATCAATACCTGACACCACATTACCGCCAGCAATGGAGGTGCCATTTTCAACGATAGTGCCAGCATCAGGGTCATAAGTCAGTGTGTCAATGGTGTGACCTTGAGGACGGGTCGCGAAGATAAGTTCGGTGCCATCATCGGTTTCAAAGGTGACATTCTCGCGGACAATACCCGTTTGTGAGTTACCAAAGTTGAGGCCTGCAGTGACACTTAATTGTCCATCGGGTGAAACCTCCCACGTGGTAATGGAGCCGCTGTTTTGCGATGTCAGGAACAGGGTTGGTTGTCCATCAATGGAGGAGACATTGGACTGAGTCAGACCATTGCCGAGCGCACCGACAGGAATACCGGCCTCTTGCAATGCGGCAGTCAAATCACCGCCAGATGTTGACGTCACCGTTCCGGTATAGCGGTCATAGACAATACGGTCAGTTTCAGTGAGCGAGCCATCATCTTCTACACGGGAGATAATGGTGGTGCCGCTGTAACCAAAGGCGGTGGAAATCACGTAAGGGACGCCATCAATGGTGACGGCAGTCGTGCTCCTTCCACCATTGGCATCTGCCTCTGTCACTTCACCGCCCGTGAGGCTGCCACTCTCTTCCACATTCAGCGTAAAGCCCGCGGCATCGACGCTGCCTGAGGTGGTGCCCGTGACAACGCCGGCATTGTCGGTGCCGGTGACGGTGACCGTGACATCATGGGTCGAACCATCAGAGGCCGTCAGGGTAAAGGTATCTTCTGCCGACTGGCCTTCAGGCAGAGGCTCTGCTTTGGCGGGGTCGACGGTGTAAGTCCAATCGCCATCCACCAACTGGAAGGTGCCGTATTCGCCCTGCATGGTGGTGTTGGCGATGGTGGTGTTATCACCGGTATCGGGGTCAACAACAGTGATAGAGCCGGAGACAGAAGCATCCGTATCCGTCACTGTTGCCGTCACATCACCGATCAGTTCAGCCAGTTCATCGGTACCGGTGACCGTGATAGTGATGTCTTGTTGAGTGCCGTCGGTGGCGGTGAGCGTGATCACATCCTGGGCGGTATCCCCTTCTCCCAGTGATTTAGACTTGGCTTCATCCAGGGTGTAGGTCCAGTTACCGTCGACCAGTTCAAGTGTCCCGTAGGTGCCTTCCACCGTCGTGTTTTCAAACACCGTGGTATCACCACCGTCGACATCCACCACATCCAGGGAACCAGAGGTGGTGATGAGAGACTCGCCAATTTCCAGTTTCACGGTGGCGGTATTGCCATCAGCATCGACCAGGTAGTAACTGCCGTCGGCGGTTTGGACGATAACCGGCGGGGTGTTGTCATTCTCTATGGAGGAGACGTTACCCTGATGTACCAGCGAGCCTTCGCTGTTAATGGTGTAGAGGTCGACACCACCATCCGGGTTCGGCGCAACGAAAACAGGCTCCCCGTCGACATAACCGGCGGTCGACATATACGCGCCGGCATTCTCAATGACATCAGTCTGTGTCAGGGTGCCGTCAGCGGCGACTTCAAACACCGTGGTCACATCGGCACTGCTGCTGGAGCTGATGGCATAGGTGGTGCCATCAGGGGTTTGATAAAAGTTCACCGAGTTGCCATTGCCGGAGGTGACCGGCTCACTGTCAACCAGAGTGAGGTTACCGGTAGCGCTGTCGACCGCATACAGACTGACAACGTCATTGCCGCTTGCGGAGACAAAGGTATTGCCATCAATCGTAATAATGTCGATGCCTGACACCCAGTCACAGGAGGTGTAGGAGTTGCCTGTTTCAGCAATTTCACCGGTTTGCGGGTTGTAGGAGAGGACATCGACGGTATCACCCTGAGGACGGGTAGCGAAAATCAGTGTCTCACCATCATCCGTTTCGAAAGTGACGTTTTCGCGCACAATGCCTGTTTGCGAGTTACCGAAGGTCAACCCACCATTGACGGTGAGCTGGCCGTTACCCGAAATCTCCCAGGCAGAAATTGAACCGCTGTTTTGCGACGTCAGGAATAGGGTAGGTTGACCGTCGATATTCGAGACATTTGACTGTGTGAGACCATTGCCGAGCGCACCGACAGGAATACCGGCCTCTTGCAATGCGGCAGTCAAATCACCGCCAGATGTTGACGTCACCGTGCCGGTCTGGTAGTCGTAGACAATACGGTCAGTTTCGGTGAGCGAGCCATCATCTTCTACACGGGAGATAATGGTGGTGCCGCCGTTAACAAAGGCGGTGGAAATCACGTAAGGTACACCGTCAATCGTGGTGGTGGTGGTATTCCAACCGCCATTGTTATCGCCCTGGGTGACATCACCAGCGGTGAGGTTGCCACTCTCTTCCACATTCAGCGTAAAGCCTGCTGCGTCCACGCTGCCTGAGGTGGTGCCTGTGACAACGCCGGCATTGTCGGTGCCGGTCACGGTGACCGTGACATCATGGGTAGAACCATCAGAGGCCGTCAGGGTAAAGGTATCTTCTGCCGACTGGCCTTCAGGCAGAGGCTCTGCTTTGTCCGGATCGACGGTGTACGTCCACTCGCCGTCCACTAATTCAAAGGTGCCGTAGTTGCCTTCCATCGTGGTATTGCCGATGGTGGCGGTTTCGCCACTGTCAGGGTCAGTGACCGTGATAGTCCCGGTTGTTGAGGTATCCTGGTCAGTGACCTGTCCGGTGGTGTCCCCGGTGACGACAGCCGCATCATTGGTGCCGGTCACGGTCACCACAATCTCATGGGTTGAGCCGTCAGAGGCGGTGAGGGTAAAGGTGTCGTTGGCTTCCTGTCCTTCTGGCAGGGACTGGGCTTTGTCCGGATCGACGGTGTACGTCCACTCGCCGTCCACTAATTCGAAGGTGCCGTAGTTGCCTTCCATGGTGACATTGTCGATGGTGGCGGTGTCGCCACTGTCAGGGTCAGTGACCGTGATAGTCCCGGTTGTTGAGGTATCCTGATCGGTCACCTGTCCGGTGGTATCGCCGGTAACGACAGCCGCATCATTGGTGCCGGTCACGGTCACCACAATCTCATGGGTTGAACCGTCAGAAGCGGTGAGGGTAAAGGTGTCGTTGGCCTCTTCACCTTCCGGCAGGGCTTGCGCTTTGTCTGGGTCTACCGTGTAGGTCCAGTTCCCATCCACCAGCGTAAAGGTGCCGTAGTTGCCTTCCATGGTGACATTGTCGATGGTGGCGGTGTCGCCACTGTCAGGGTCAGTGACCGTGATAGTCCCGGTTGTTGAGGTATCCTGGTCAGTGACCTGTCCGGTGGTGTCCCCGGTGACGACAGCCGCATCATTGGTGCCGGTCACGGTCACCACAATCT
>NZ_FIZY01000011.1 GCF_900060185.1 Grimontia marina
CCGTACCCGTCACCGTCACCACAATCTCATGGGTTGAGCCGTCAGAGGCGGTGAGGGTAAAGGTGTCGTTGGCTTCCTGTCCTTCTGGCAGGGACTGGGCTTTGTCCGGATCGACGGTGTACGTCCAGTTGCCGTCCACTAATTCGAAGGTGCCGTAGTTGCCTTCCATGGTGACATTGTCGATGGTGGCGGTTTCGCCACTGTCAGGGTCAGTGACCGTGATAGTCCCGGTTGTTGAGGTATCCTGGTCAGTGACCTGTCCAGTGGTATCGCCGGTGACGACAGCCGCATCATCCGTACCCGTCACCGTCACCACAATCTCATGGGTTGAGCCGTCAGAGGCGGTGAGGGTAAAGGTGTCGTTGGCTTCCTGTCCTTCTGGCAGGGACTGGGCTTTGTCCGGATCGACGGTGTACGTCCACTCGCCGTCCACCAATTCGAAGGTGCCGTAGTTGCCTTCGATGGTGGTGTTGCCAATGGTGGCGGTGTCGCCACTGTCAGGGTCAGTGACCGTGATAGTCCCGGTTGTTGAGGTATCCTGGTCAGTGACCTGTGCGGTGGTATCGCCGGTGACGACAGCGGCATCATTGGTGCCGGTCACGGTCACCACAATCTCATGGGTTGAGCCGTCAGAGGCGGTGAGGGTAAAGGTGTCGTTGGCGGCCTGACCGTCCGGCAGGGACTGGGCTTTGTCCGGATCGACGGTGTACGTCCACTCGCCGTCCACCAGTTCGAAGGTGCCGTAGTTGCCTTCCATGGTGGTGTTACCTATCGATGCCTGACCACCATCTGGATCCGTAATGTTAATGGATCCGGAAGTAGATGTGTCCTGGTCGGTAATGGATGCTGTCATGTCACCTGTGATGACGGCAGCATCGTCAGTACCGGTCACTTCGATAGTAATGCTCTGCTGGGTGTTGTCGGATGCAGTGAGAGTAAAGGTTTCGGTCGCAATGTCGTCTGATCCCAATGCTTCTGCTTTGGACGGATCCAAGGTGTAAGTCCAGTTACCGTCGACCAATTCAAAGGTTCCGTATTGCCCTTCAATAGTAGTATTGGCAAATTCCGGTGTGTCGTTAGTGTCTGCATCTGAAATGCCGATTTGACCAGTTGCTGTCACGGCATCGGACACATCAAGGTAATTGATGCTGCTTACTTCGTTGTAAGAGCCATCAACCAGAGTTAAATCAGTGCCGGATGTGATATTAGGGCCATCAATTTGAACCAGCATGGTCGTTGGTTCGGCCTTACTGCCAAAATATTCTCCTGTTTGGGTTACCGAAACTGTCAGTACTGCCATGGTGAAAACATTGCCATAAGCATCGGTGTATTGGACTGTCGCATTAACAGAAACTGGATATGATTCGCCATTCAATTCGATGGACTGGGAACCGTCGTTATTTAGTCTGCCATCGCTGTCTGTGATGTTGGCACTGAAACCTGTCGAGCTGAAGTTCAGTCCGCTTGGTTGGCTGTTGGCATTAAAATCAGAGGAATCACCATCAACATCTTCACCAAACACAAATAGGTTAGTGATTTCGACTACAGGGCTTGTCTCCGTAGAAACGGAACCCGTGAATTTACCTGAAACTACGGCTGTATCTGCTGTACCTTCAATGGTGATAACTATCTGATGTTCATTGTTTTCACTGTCAGTGAGTGTGATGGTATCAGTGGCTGTTTGGCCGGAATTCAACCCCTGAGCAACGGACGGATCGAGAGTGTAGGTCCAATCACCATCTACCAGTGATAGTGAACCGTACTGACCGTCAACGTTTGTGTTGGCGATAACGGGTGTATCGCCACTATCCGAATCAATCACTTCGATGGAGCCAGTTGCAGTGATGT
This sequence comes from Grimontia marina, assembly GCF_900060185.1. Lineage (GTDB taxonomy): Bacteria > Pseudomonadota > Gammaproteobacteria > Enterobacterales > Vibrionaceae > Enterovibrio > Enterovibrio marinus. The sequence goes on from NZ_FIZY01000011.1 coordinate 1,849, forward strand.
CGGACCCTTCCACCAAATTGGCCGATGTGTCTCCGGTTAACTGTGCTGAGTTATCGGTACCAGTAACACTAATCGCCAGTTCATGTTTCCCGCCCATGGAATCGGTAATGGTGATGGTATCGGTGACCGTTACCCCTTCGTCTATTTCAGCGGCCAGTTCAGGATCCAAGGTATATGTCCAGTTGCCATCTACCATAGTGAAGGAGCCATATTGCCCCTGTTGGTTGATATCTGGCAGGGTTGGGGTATCACTGCTATCTGGGTCGCTAACAGTTAATGAACCGCTCGCCGTCAATGAGCCTGTTTCATCGGTGACACCACCCGTAGTATCGCCACTCAGTACAGCGGAATCCTCGCTACCCGTAATAGTGATAACAATGTCATGCACTGTACCATCAGAAGCTGTGATACTGATGGTGTCGGAAGTTGACTCGCCTTCATCCAGATACTGAGCAAGATCAGGATCAAGAGTGTAAGTCCATTCTCCATCTACCAAGTTTAACGAGCCGTATTGCCCAGCCGTTGTACCGTTTGGCAGGGTTGGGTTTTCGCCTGTGTCTACATCAACCAATTCAACTGAGCCAGAGACAGTTAACGCAGCACTGCCTTCAGTGATTATGCCTGTGGTATTGCCAGTAAGCACTGGCTCCTGATCGGTACCGGTAATCGTAATAGTGATTTCATGCTTTGAACCGTCAGAAGCTTCAACTGTCACCACGTCAATTGTGGTTTCACCATCAGGTAAGGCAGCGACTGAATCAGGTGTCAGCGTGTAGATCCATTTGCCATCCACCAGTGTAAGCGAGCCGTACTGACCATTGACCTCTGCATCTGGGAGCATTGGCGAATTATCAGAATCCGGGTCGAAAACATCAATGAAGCCAGAAGTGGTCGGCGAGCCGTTGTCACTGATGGAACCGACAGTATTACCCGTCAGTAAAGGCTCATCGTCGGTACCTGTTAACGTAATAACAATTTTCTGCTCGGTGCCGTCGTTAGCAGTCAGGGTGATAACATCAGTGTCGGTTTCACCGGCGTTCAGTGTTGAAGCGTCTGCTTTATCAAGGGTGTAGGTCCACTTTCCGTCGACCATTTCAAGCACACCGAATTCGCCCTCAATACTTGTATCTTCGAAAGTTGGTGTGTCGTCGGCATCTACGTCGATAATTGACAGTGATCCCGAGACAGTCTGCACTGCACCGCTCGTGGTGTCGGTTAATGAGCCCACTGTTTGGCCTCCGACAACAGGCAGATCATCGGTGCCTTGAATGGTGATGTCGATCGTGAGTGGTGTGCCATCCAACGAGTAAACGGTGATGGACTCAGGTATCGTGTCACCTGCGTCCAGCGTATCAAAGGTTGCTGTGTTTTCCGGTGAAGAGATGTACGTCCAATTACCTACTTTGTCTATGGTGATATCACCGTAAGTTCCGCTATAAGTACCTTCCTGGAAGAAATGCTCACCGTAATCTGCATCAGAAACTATTGCGCGTCCGCTGGTAGAAATTTGGCCATCGGTTTCATCAACAGTCGCACTGGTTTTGCCGCTGAAAACAGCTGTATCGTTAGTGCCATCAATGGTGATTGTGATGGTTTGTACTGTGCCATCTTCTGCACGCACTGAGAGAGTATCAGTGAGTTGATTACCTTCGCCTAAAAGGTTGATTGCGTCTGTTTCGTCAGTAGTGGAGTAGTTCCAACTGCCGTTTGCTTCGATGGTAATTTCGCCCCAAAGCCCTTCAATGGTCTGCGCGGTGAAGGTGTTGTTATTACCATCAATATCGGTACTGATCAATTGTCCGGACGTCGACATGGTGCCGTCAGCTTCGACAATTGTGCCGACGATATCGCCAGTAATCTGAGCAGGGTCATTGGTGCCGATAATGGTGACTTTTATTTCGGTTTCTGTGCCGTCTTGAGAGCGCACTGTGATGGTATCGACGCGCTGCTCGCCTTCTTTCAGGGAATCCAGTACGGCGTTTTGCGACGGATCGGAGGAGTAAGTCCAATTACCATTACGGTCCATTGTGACAGAGCCGAGTTCGCCAACGTACGTCCCCGCATCCATGTAGCTTTGTCCTTCGTCAGGATCGACCACATTGATGGAGCCTGAGACGTTGACAACCTCGTTACTCTCGTAAACATCTCGTTCAGTAATTGCTGAGAACACCGGGCGATCATTCACGCCTTCGATAGTCAGGACGATCTGTTGCGCCGTGCCATCTTCCGAGCGAACCGTGACAACTTCCGTTAACGTCTCACCCTCTGACAGGCGCTGAATTGCGCCGGTTGGGTCGGTGGTGGTGTATGTCCAGTTGCCATTTTCATCTATGGACACTTCACCGCGCAGTGTGGTGATGGTTTCAGCGATAAATTTATTATCTGTGCCATCGACATCAGATGACGTTAGCGATCCTGTTGCGGTCATTGTTCCATTGTTGCCGACCACAGTAGCAGTTACATCACCGGAAATCAGTGCCGGATCGTTGGTACCTTCAATGTTCAGTATGATTTCGTGGGTGCTGCCGTCAGAGGCAGTGATGGAGATGACATCAGTAACTTTGTCACCATCTACCAAGGGAGTAACCAATACTTTTTCTACGGTGTAGACCCAGGAACCATTTTCAACCACGAGGGTACCGTATTCACCCTTGTAGATTCCATCATCCAGAGTGGTTTCATTGTTAGAGTCCGGGTCAACGATATTCAGGGTGCCAGATGCTGATGCCGGGGTAGTGCCATTATTGTCAGTCACGGTGGCGATGGTATCGCCTTGAACGGTGGCGTCGTCATCTTTACGAGTAATGGGCAGCGTAACTGTTTCTTCTACTGTTGTTTTGCCGTCTGAAACACTGACGGTAACGCTGATTTGTTGTAGATTCAGCGTGTCATCATCTATGGCAGCAGCCCCGGCTGCTGTGAGCACGACTTTACCGTTTTCAACCGCGAAATAACCATTGGGGTCGTTGGAGATCGTAATGGTTAGTTCATCACCATCAGCATCGCTAGCATCGATAGAAGCAATCACACTGCCTTCGGAAACATTCTCGTCTTCTGTCAATTCTACTGGTGTGACGGATATTTCTGGGTCGTCCTCAACCTCAGATACGCTGATAGTTACATTACCTGTAACAGAATTCTGGCCATCTGTTATTTCTATCGCGAAATTGACAGTGCCACTGAAATCAGGAGGTGGGGTTAGGGTAAAGGAGCCATCTGCATTTTCGGTGACGGTAGCACCAGGTGTATTAGCCTGAATGCTGGACACACGGATACTCGAAGGGTCACCACCTGAAACGGCGCTAAGAATGTCATCTCGACTAAGGGTAATTTCACCATCTTCTTGCATTGAGATATTAATGCCTTCGAAAGAGGGCGGCCTGTATTGGCTACCTTCTCCGTCACCATCTGAATCTTGTGCGGGATTTTCAAGAAACTGCGCATAGCGTGTGCTTATGAGGGTATCAGCCTGCTCTTGAGATAAACGTGACGATAAAAGCCCGGTGCTGTCGAAGGTCACAATGGTACTTAAACCGGCTGCGGCACCGCCCTTGGAAGCGTTATATTCAATGACGGAGGCCGCCGTCAGTGCAGAGCCCGAGGCCGCTTCACCGGCCGCTGTCTCAGTACCTTCTTTTTGGGTTGGGTCATCACCTTCTTCTATGGCTGTAATGATTTCAGCAACGTCTGAAGGCAGGTCTAGGTCTTCAAAGCCCTCTTCGCTAACAAGCAATGCCTCATCCAACAAATCAACCTGCTCGCCATCTTTAGTCACCAGCCAGGCATTTTTTCCGTTTGGTACAGACAACACATCGCCGGTTTGTACCACTGTATTTTCTGCAGCAGGAACCATTTCTCCATCTGGTTTCACCACAAATGCCTGTCCTACGACCTGACTGAGGACCAAGTTCATAGCCATAACTTTCTCCCGACAAATGATGACTCATTTTTGTTCTAAGTGTTTGCCTTATGAGCGGAATGTTAAAAGTAGTACATAAATATCTACGGTGATAAGAGAGGTGAATGAAGATAAGTACTTTTTCTTTGCAATGTGTTTCATAATTGAGATTAAACTAATCCATTCGTTGATATTGATAGCTATCTGATTGGACATGATGTTTTCCTTTAGGAAATGCGTGTATATGCAACTGAGAAACTTGTAAATAAGTGAGGTGTGGATTTGGCAGTCCCAGCAAAAAGCCACTAGCTTTATTAAACAAAGCAGTGTTTCGTCAATGATATTCGGTGATAAAAAAAGCTACTAGTAGCGGTATTTCTTGCTTAAAAAGGCCGACAGAAACAGGCCACTTCGTAACATCGATTGGCGATCTCAGCCTAAGACAAAATGCGTCTTGAAAAGTCTCAAAGGAAGGCCGAATGACAGGTTTGGTAAAGCATGAGCCGCTGATTGTGCTCGTCGACGAAGATCTCTCCCACATTGATTTCTATCAGCAAGTTTTGAGTGAAAGTGGTTACTGGTTGCGCTCCGTGGCGACCCCCGCAAAGTTGATGACTATTCTCCAGCAGCATCCGGTTAACATTCTCGTTATCAACATGGATTTTCCATTTGAAGGTGGAGGCTCCCTGACAGCAGAGATTGCGAAGATCAAGCAACTACCCTCCTGCCGTGATACGCAGATTGTGATGACGAGCACTCAATTCTCTTCCGAGCAAAAACAACTGGCCTACCGCAGTGGCGGCGCTGACTATATGGTTTACCCTATCACGCCTGAAGAGCTGTTCTTGAAGATGGGTACCCATTTAACCGCAGGGGCGAGAAAAAATGTATCCAGCGCATTGAGTAGAAGCTTCAATGTGCTTTCCGAGTCAAATATGGCGCTGTATCCCATGATGGCGGCTGCTCTGAGTTGTGCCCAAATGCTGAACCAAACTTCCCTCAGCAACAAACAAGCACTTTACCTTAATAGCCTGACCCGCTCACTGAAGCGCACTGGAGTAATCTGTGATAATTTGCGAGATTTTCAAGAGCTATCATCGCATTACCTTACCCTCGAAAATACTCCCTTTGACCTTGACCAATTATTGGAAAGTCTAAGGGAATACCTGCTCAGCGAGGCAGAAAGCCGAGAAGTGGAGTTGTTGTTCAATGTACCGCTGGATGTACCGCGCTCTTTGGTGGGCGATCCAGATAGATTACGGCGTGTACTTCTGAATATCATTGATGAAGCCATGGTAGTAGGCGAAGGTAGCCCATTGATCCTCAGCATCAGATCTGGGCAAATGAAAGATCACTGCGCTGTACTCGAATTCGCGATAAACCAAAAGGTGACGGATGGCGACGAGTCATTCGATGACTTGGAAGAGCTTACTGAACGGTTGGTGATGTCGAAATCCGAAGTCGATGAATCGATTAACCTGCTTATCGCGTCTTATCTGATCGAGAAAATGGGGGGGCAGGTACATTATGACTATGATGACGGTGAGCCTGGTGTCTACTTCAATATGGAGTTGCAACTGGCGAAAGCCACATCAGACAAAAGTTTTTCTGTTCCCGTTGATTTGCGAGAGCTGCGTGTCTTGGTGGTTGATGATAATCCGTCTTCAATAGCGGTGCACAAGGCGATTGTTGAATCGCTGGGTTTTAAAGTGGATTCCGCCAGCGATGTTGACAGTGCTTTCACTGCAATTGTGGAAGGGCACTTAGATTTGGAAATGGAGCCTTTTGATCTGGTGCTGCTTGATTGGCACATGCCAGGGAAGAAAGGCTTCCATCTTCTGGAGAAAATCAAAAACGATCTGGAACCGGAGAAGCACCCGTTAGTGATTGTGATCAGTGCCTATGAAAAAAGGATGATCGACAAAGAACGAGGGCAGGGCAAGATTGATGGCTACCTTCACAAACCGATTTCAGCATCGGTAATGTTTGATACCATTATGGGAGTAATGGGACAGAACCTACCCAAAACACACCGTCGGGTAATGGGCAATAAACAACATGGTTCCGCTGTTACAGTAAACGGAGGAGGTCGACGAATACTGGTGGTCGATGACATGCCAATCAACCAGCAAATTGCCCGTGAAGTATTGATGAGTAATGACTTTCAGGTAGAGCTAGCAGCGTCGGGTCGCGAAGCGATAGTTAAAGTTTGCCCTGCTCCGGAGCTTTACGACGCCATTCTGATGGATCTTGAAATGCCTGAAATGAATGGTTTGGAAGCCACCCGGATCATTCGGGAAACCTCTGACAAAGAAAGCTTGCCTATTTTTGCATTGACCGCCCATACCATGGAGCGTGACCGCCAACGTTGTTCAGACGCTGGTATGAATGAACACATTCCTAAGCCACTTGATGCCGACAACCTGCTACAAAAACTGGCGGTGTGCTTAGGGCTAGCCGTCACCTCACAGTCTTATTGCGAAGGAGATACAGACTCTCCGATGGAGGACCACGAATACGTCGATGTGGAAGACGGTATCAAGCGCGTGATGGGCAATGAGTCCCTCTATTTCAAACTACTTAGTGACTTTGTACATCAGGCGCGTGCGCAGGAAAACAAGATTTACCAGCAGATTGACGCTGGACAGCTGACAGAAGCTTCTGAAAATGCCCACAACATCGCAGGCAGTGCAGGGAATTTGTCAATCGTTGGACTTCGGCGTTCAGCCAAGCAGCTCCAAAATACTTTGTTGGCTTTGGAAGACCATCAGCCTCCGCTCGATCATTTTAAGCGGGACATGGATAATGCGATTAAAGAAATTGGGGAGATCCTGCTACAGCGAAACCAAGCTTCGATATCAACTGAATTGCTGAATGCGGAAAGTGCCGGTGGTGAGACGATAAAGAAAAAAGAGTCGAACGTGGATCAGGCCAAACTGGCTCGCTTAAAAGTGTTCAGGAGCCAAATGATGTCGCAGGATTTGATTGCTATTGATACTTACTATCAACTGATGATTGACTACTGCGATTTAGCGCCAAAGCTGAAACCTGTGGGAGACAAGTTGATCGAACTTGATTATGTCAAAGCTCTGGCGGCATTCAACGCCTATTTGAAGGAGAGCAAGCTGGATATCTCACCGGCTGAAGTAAAAGGAGCTTCGCATGAACGCTAATCATACTGCTCCGGATAAAGACACAGTCCTCATCGTTGATTCGTCGCCAAACAGTATCCGTATTCTTAACGCCATATTGGGTGAAGAATATAGGGTGATTTTTTCAACCACCGGGGCAACGGCCAAAGTACTGGCAAAATCAGAATCGCCAAAATTGATCTTGATGGACATCGAGTTGCCAGACATTGATGGCTTTAAGCTCTGCCAGTATTTTAAAACAGAGCCGGAGACAAAAGACGTACCTGTCATTCTTATCACTGAACATTCAGAAGACGAAGGCCGTGAGATGGGGCTGAGAATTGGTTGTGCCGATTATATCTCCAAACCGGTATCTCCGGCTGAAGTAAAGCTTCGAATATACAACCAGTTACGCATTCGTCGCAATGAAGAGTTGATCATGCAACGCGCACTCTATGATTCGTTGACAGGGCTGGCCAACCGTAACCTGACATTGGATCGACTGCGTTACGCGATTGCCCACGATTTGCGTCGTGGTTTGATGACGGGCGTGATGTTGGTGGATCTCGATAATTTTAAAATCATTAATGACACCCTGAGTCATGATGTCGGTGATCAGGTGCTGATCGAACTGTCCCGCCGCATCGTCAAAACGGTCCGCGAGATAGATACGGTTGGGCGCGTCAGCGGTGATGAGTTCCTGATTGTACTTCCTGGATTGCACCAGACCGAAAATGCCTGCCAGATTGCCAGCAAACTTCGCAAAGCCATCAACAAACCGGTGGAAATCGCAGGTGGTGGTGAAGTGCATGTGACGGTAAGTATCGGTATTTCACTCTGCCCATTGGATTCTGACGATTTCAAACGTCTTTTTGGTAATGCAGACGTAGCGAAACATCAAGCTAAAGAAGGTGGCAAAGACAGCTACCGATTATTTACAAGTGAGATGAACGACAATGCTCACCGCCGTTTACGGCTGGAATACCATCTGGTATGGGCTCTGTCACGGGGCGAATTTTCAGTGGTCTATCAGCCATTGTATGATCTTAAAACCAATCGCATTTCCGGTGCGGAAGCCTTGCTGCGTTGGACTAATGAAGAGCTGGGCATCGTTTCTCCTGCCGAGTTTATCCCCATCGCAGAGCAGTCGAATCTAATATATGAAATAGGCAAATTCGCACTGGATACCGCAATGGGAGATTTTGCCAAGCTTCAAAATTGCGGTGGTGATTTACTGCATCTCGCAGTGAATATTTCGCCGCAGCAAGTCCGTCAGCCACATTTTATCGAAGATTTTATGAAGATCATGGATAAACACAGTTTTGAACCCGAGCGTCTCGAACTGGAAGTGACGGAAGGGTTGCTCCTCAGTAATCAACCCAATGTGAGGGAGATGTTGAATAGGTTACATGATTTGGGGACAGCACTCTCCATGGACGACTTTGGTACCGGTTATTCATCCCTCAGTTATTTGCTGCAATTCCCCTTTGACGCGCTGAAAATCGATCGAGAGTTCGTTGACGGTATTACGGATGTGGAACTTAACGAAGCCCTCGCTACCGCAGTGATTTCCATGGCGCAGGGATTGAAAATGAAAACTGTTGCAGAAGGTGTGGAAACCGAAGAACAATTGGAAATGTTGAAATCGAAGGGGTGTGATTTGGCCCAAGGTTTCTACCTTAGTCGCCCATTGGATATCAAAAGCCTGAAAGCCCTGCTGGGTGATTCTGAAAATGAATCCACAACAAGCGAGGAAAATGCGAAAAACGCCAGGGCGACCTGAGCAATTCGTGGGATTTATCAACGGAGTTACGGCTCCCTTTTGTGTATATACCCAAACAATCTGAAGATGCTCGGATTCAGCAGTAATCAATGTGTTCAATTCGAGGCGAATTTCGTGATGAATAGTGGTCCTATTTCCGTGAAATTTAACAAAGAAGTGGGCGCATAGAGGGCCTCCCTTCGAACGAGTTGATTGATGTCGCGCTCTTTGTTGTTCCTTTTTGATGAAGAAGACTACACCTGCAAAAGAACACCGCGATCACAACGCCAGTCAATCTCCCTGAACCCTATATCTTCACGTTACTTGGATATAGCTATTCCAGCCACCCAGCAACAGTTTGTACGGGATCGCCACCACTCTGGGGTGTTAACCAAACCGCAATGGCGGAAGGAACGGCAACAGTGTCCCTCTCTAGCGCAAATTGCCAACTTCGCTGTCCAATTTTCGTGTCGAAATCGACGACCACAAAATCATGTTCCAGTGTTTTTCCTCGGTTTTCGCCACGTTTGACCTGAGTAGTAATGTTCATAGCGAGCAGAACATACTGTGCCTGGAATAGCCCACTACCTTCGTAATTCACGCGTAAGGTCTTACCCTCTATAGATGCCTTAAGCCTCGGTGCTATTGGGCCGTTGGCATAAGGAACCGTTTGTCTGGCGAAGAATCCCAGCCATTCCTGATCATTAATAAACCAACCTGGGGTGTACACACCACTGGCGCGAGTTTGAGAAACTTTTTGTCGCTGCCTCTTGCTGAATTCCGGCTTGGCATATTTGTCTGTCCAGCCAATGTAGTTCCAATAATCAACGTGGAAAGCCATTGGGATCACGCTCGTCCAAAGTTCATCATTGCCTTTCAAATTGTTGAGCGCGGCTTCTGCTGGCGGGCAACTGCTGCATCCTTCCGAGGTGTATAGCTCGACGACTGTTGCAGGAGAGCCACGGTTTTCCCAGCTCTGGGCAGAGAGCGCGTTGGAGGCTAAAGCGGTCGCAGCAAGCGCAAAAGACAACAAGGTACGCATAGTGAATCCTTTTCATGGCTAGTTACTACAGAGACCCGTCAGTGGGTGAGTCGCTTTCAAATAATGAGACTTCTTGTGCCTTTTCGCATGTATGAGGAGTCTTTTGTCTAAGCTAAGTAAAACGGTTTATATACCCAAACGACCTGAATTCGGACATTTCCAGGTCGTTTGGGTATGCAAGGGGAAAATCATGAAATTGATTGCGATTATGTTCTTAACGCTGTTTTTCGCCAGTGGCTGCAAAATCACCAGTATTGAGGGTGAAACGAAAGACGTCGAAATAAAAGTGAATTCCAAAGAAGATGAAAATAGCGGTCACTCAGAGGGCAAATTCTGTCCACCGGGACAAGCCAAGAAGGGGCGGTGTTAACGAAGGCTGACTGTGAACGCATTGCCTGAATCTTATGTGGTTGTGATGACGACCTTTGCTGATGACAGCATCGGAAAGCGAATCATTGAGTCTCTACTGGAAAAGAAACTGGCCGCTTGCATTCAGGTGTTACCTATTCAGAGCTACTATCACTGGCAGGGAAAAATCATATCGGATGCGGAAAAGCAGGTGATGATCAAAACCAAAAAATCACTTTATAAAGAAGTTGAAGCCGAGATCTGCCTATTACATGATTATGACGTGCCAGAGGTTATCCAACTTCCAATAGAAATAGGATTGGATGCTTATCTAGGATGGATTTCGGAAAGTTGCGGACAATAAAAATACCTCAATCGAGTCACCAACAGAGGCATTTTCAATGGTGTCAGGACAGCGCTTAGAGTTGGATTCTGTATCCAAGCATTAGGCTGAGGTTTTTTTCAGTATCATCAAATTCTGAGGCGCCATCCCGACTGCCGTTCAGCTTACCTTGAGTGTAGCGCAGACCTATCATCAGGTCAGAAAAGTTACCATCAACACCGGCCCCCCAACGGAAACCATCCGCCGTCATATCGTCACTGCCTTTGTAAATTCTCAGCGATGAATAGCCCGCAAGACCATAAACATCAACAGAACTTCCTGAACTGATGGGAAAGCGTTTACCTACAGGAATATTTGCAGAATACGAATAATCTTCTTTGTAGCCATCGTAGGTATCTTGAAAATGATTATTTTTCAATAGCGCAAACTCTAATTCCCCGCCAAGGAAAAAATTATTGTCTGCGATATTTTTAGCCCCAATATGTACAGCAACCTTTTGACCTGTTTCATCAGCTAATTCATGTGCTGCGAGGCTTCCCGCAATATAGAAATCCTGTTCATAAGCTTGTGTTGCAACTGAAGTCAGTGCGGAAAATAGCAATGCGGTTCCCCATTTCATTATTAATTCCTTTTCCTAACCAATGTGAGCAAATGTACTCAAACAACCGGAAGACACCGAATCCAATGAGTATGACAGGCATTGTGATCACCTCTGAGTGCGATCGCCTTAGGTTGTTTGGGTATGAAAAATTATTTCTTTGCAAAGTTACATGAGAGGAAAATAAGGGACTTGTATCTTATTTAATAAAAAGAGAGATTTGTTTTATCATATATCCACATGGATGCATTTCATGAGTTTTAAAAGGTAAGGCGTGTATTAATTAATATTCAAACTTTGCCTAGTTACCTGATGGTTGCTATTTCTTTAATTCGATTTGGTGTGTTTCTGACCAATTTCTTAGGTCATCAAGAATTTTTAATGCAGATTGCCCAAACTCAGTGAGTTCATAGCTGACGGCGATCGGCCGGTCACTTATCACTTGGCGCAAAACCATGCCTTCACTTTCTAATTCTTTCAAACGCTGATCGATCATCTTTTTGCTGGCACCGCCCAACTGGCGGGCGAGATCGTTAAAACGAACAGGTCCATCTTTAAGGTGGTAAATAATGGAGCCTTTCCACTTTCCACCAATCAATCGCATCGCTCGTTCAATTGCACATGGTTCGGTGCAAGCTTTTCTGCCACGACTATCGGTTTCAACTTTAGCTGTCAACTTGGAATGCCTCGTTCTCAATAACCCTACATTAGATCTAAGTTACAAAAAGTAAACTGGTTGAAAATAAGGTCAAGGTTACCATAATTAACCACTCAATACATATTATACCCAAACAACCTGAAGATGCTTGTTTTCAGAAGTCATCAATGCGTTCAATTCTAGGCAAATTTCACGAGGAACAGTCATTCTATTTCCGTGGAGTTTAACAAAGAAGTGGGCGCATTGATCGCCTCCCTTCGGGCGAGTTGACTGACGCCGTGCTCATTGTTGTTCCTTTTTGATGGAGATGACTACACCTACAAAGGAACGCCGCGATCACAAAGCCAGTTAATCTCGCTGAATCATGCATCTTCAGGTTGTTTGGGTATAAAGGTGCCTGAAACCCGGTGCCTTTATTTCAAGATTTACACTTACCGCTGGGTCAACGCCAGTTTGATACCCAGTCCGACAAACAATGTTCCTGTAACCCTGTTAAACCAGCGAATAAACTGAAGCTTTGCCAGAGTCTGCTTCATCAACTTTGCGGCTCCGCCATAAAACATCAAAGAACCAAAAGAGAGCACCATAAAAGTTAGCGTCATGATGAAAAACTGCGGTGCGACACGTGCACTGGTATCCAGAAACTGCGGAAAGAAGGACGCAAAAAAGACGATGGCTTTGGGGTTGGTTATCGCCAATAGCAAGCTTTCACCGAAGTAATGGCGATAGCGCTTGTTCGGTTTGTCACTCTCTTCAACCTTTGAATTGCCTATTCGACTAGAGCGGAAAATCTTGATGCCAAGGTAAATAAGATAAACAGCACCAATGGCTTTAAATACTGTAAAGACGAAGGAGGATGTCATCAAGAGTGCGCCAAGGCCAAGCATAGACACCACCGACAGAATGAACAATCCGACGATGTTGGCGAAGCTTGACGTAGCAACCACTGACATTTTGCCGGTGAGACCATTGCGGATGGCCAGCAAAATAGCTGGACCCGGACTGGTCACATAGAAAAACGAGACGAAGAGATAAAGCAGAAAAGTCTCTAGCAGCATGAAACGCACCCCCATAAGTTTGATTTGAGTAGGTTTTACAGATCCAGATAAAGCCTCAGCATATCTTTATGTTGCACCCCATTCTCCCAAATGGGCTCATCATAGTTGTCCAAAAAATGGCCTGTGACAACATCAAACACCCGAAACCCCATTCGCTGATAGAAAGTTAACTGATAGCCAAAGGTCCCCGTACCTAGTTCCAATCTCTTCATGTCTTTCGCACGAACAAACTGGATCATGTAACGAAGCAGTTGTGTTCCACAGCCTTTGCCCTGAAATTCTGGGGAAACGGCAATGTTAAACAACTCAGCGCGCTTGTCGCCAATGGGCTTCACCACACATGCGGCCACAACCTTGTCACCAAAACTAGCAACTACGCACCAGGAGTCGAGTATGTAGGAAGCAATACTGGATGCTGAAGGGTCTGCTTCTAGAAGTAACGAAGCCGGAATGTGCTGTGGAGTCACCTCGCTAAAAGTCATGTTAGAAGGCATCAGTTAGACACCCTTTGCTGGTGGGTGGTTTTCGTAAACATCATCGAAAGAAGCATAAATTTCCTATTTGCCGAACGTGACTCTGTGTTTGGGGTTCACACAACGAAAACCCTAGTCAAGCCAATTAGCTTGACCGATCTTCGTGCAACGGAATTCGACCGTATGACTATGCGGTCCGGTAAGGTAGATGGAATGCCTTTGACCTTTTGAACCATGACGATACACAAAACCATCATTGCTCAATGACGTGTTAGTCGAAATGAGCAAAGATCCTGTTTTCATTGATTAGAAAGATCAGTAGGCACTGGTGATCCAGATTGTTCTCTGTCTCTGTTGGAGCACCGCATCCTTGCCTTCCCAGCTGACTATGAATATCGACAAAGTCAATCAATACGCGGTCTGCGAACCACTGGGTTAATCCTGTTTCAGGGATTGTTTCCCGCTCCAAGTAACAGCCGAGTGCGACAGTATAAAATGTGAATATCGCATCGCGTTTTTCAGTTCTGAGAACGAGATGAACTATGCCTAGAATGTTAAGCATGTTTCCTCTTTGACGCGATGATAAGACACTTGCCTTTAAATTTGGACTTTTTGCGTGGGTTACAGCGATGTGATGGGCAAACCGCGGCGTCTTGCTTTTGATTTGTATCGTGCCTCTTTTATGTACCATCCAAGTGTACCAAGGAGTGCTGATACCAATATGATCATCAGCAATTGGGATGGGAAGTGGATAAAGAAGACATCAATGGTGGATACAGGTTCGTAGATAAACAGTGTGGTTAGGCGCGATGATAGCAGAACGATGCTAAAAAAAAGCGCGGTACGGATGATGTGGGAAAACTTTCCGTAGCGGCGTTCTTCTCCCCACCTATAAAAGCGTCTGTCGAGTTCCATATTCGTTCCCGTATTCTTATCTAAGGTTCTGATGCAGAAGAATAAAGCGAACTATCGAGTTTTTGCATTACGAGGTTTGAATCTGCGAGGCACTTAGCGGGAAGCGCGGTTGTAAAACCGAGGAGCATCCTGTCGCGGGAGGTGCACGAGATTTAGGTTGGCTTGAATCGCAGTGTTTACCGCCAGTGAGGTTGGTGTGCCGAGAGTGATGAGAGTACCTACACCGGATAAAACCGCTTTCTGTACTAACTCAATACTGCAGCGGCTGGTGACCAGCAAAGCTAGATTCGGTGTCAGTGCTTTACTGCGAAGTGCGGTTCCCAGAGTTTTATCCAATGCATTATGGCGGCCAATATCTTCGCGACACAGCAAAATGTCACCTTTTTCATCCAACAACATCGCCGCATGAATCGCACCGCTGATATGTCCTAGCGATTGCCAGTGACGGAGTGATTCCCGTAATTTCAACACGCTGTCGTTACTTAAGGTGTCGACGTAAGGTAAAGGTTCGAGCTTGGGAATGGCATGGTCGAGGGACTCGGTACCGCAAATACCGCAGCCAGTGCGGCCAGCCAAGTGCCGTTTGGTCAGGGAAAGCCTCGCTTGCGCACGGTTGGCAAGCTGAACATCGGCTATCAGCGCATCACTTCTATGCTGAATGTTGATGTCGTGGATTTCGCTGCCGGTACGTATTATCCGTTCACTGAAGGAAAAACCGTAGATGAAGTCCTCAATATCCTGTGGTGTTACCATCATCACAGCATGACTGACACCGTTGTAACCAATAGCAAGCGGAGTTTCTGTCGGTAAGGTAGCAAACGATGTGACCTGACTTGCGTCATCGATGTAGTGATGCAACGAGTGCGGAGGAAGTGGCGCATCCGGATGCGTGTCGTTGTCTTTTATTTTTCTAATGGTCATTCTCTGCCCCGAATAGTGGGTTTCTCACGAATCATAGCGCCATCCAGTTTACCGCGCAGAACCTATGAGTGAAAAGGTGACATCACTACTTGTCGCAAACGCATTTCGGGCGGGCGCATTTGCACATTTCTTGCCGAGATCACCCCTTTACCATGCCTAAAATACGGTGGCGTTTTTCCGCCTGATAGCAATGAAAAGACTACACTTTTCAGTGCCGTGACAAATTCGGTGGCGGCGTTAGATTTTTCGGAATTCAGGACAATGGAATGACAGATTACTCAGGATTTGGGATGTTCAAACACGCGCTCTCTTTCCATGAAAACTGGCAGCGTGCTTGGCACAACCCAACGCCAAAACCTCTTTACGATGTGATTATTGTGGGTGGCGGTGGTCATGGCCTTGCAACGGCCTACTATCTCGCGAAGGAATGTGGTGTTAAGAATGTCGCGGTGATTGAAAAAGGCTGGCTCGGTGGTGGTAATACGGCGCGTAATACGACGATTGTGCGTTCGAATTACCTTTGGGATGAAGCTGCTCATCTTTACGAGCACTCACTCAAACTTTGGGAGGGCCTTTCACAGGAGCTTAACTTCAACTTGATGTTCAGTCAGCGCGGTGTGTTGAACTTGGGTCATAACCTCCAAGACATGCGTGACATTGAACGTCGTGTCAGCGCTAACCGATTAAATGGTATCGACAGTGAAGTACTGGATACCAGAGGTGTTCAAGAGCTAGTCCCGCTTCTCGATTGCTCCGATAATGCGCGTTACCCGGTGCTGGGCGCCAGTTGGCAGCCGCGTGCCGGGGTTGCTCGACATGATGCCGTTGCATGGGGATATGCCCGCGCTGCTGACCAGTTGGGCGTAGATTTAATCCAGCAAACGGAGGTGACAGGTCTGCGCATTGAAGAAGGCAAGGTGAAAGGTGTCGAAACTTCACGTGGCTTTATTGGTGGAGAAAAGGTTGGCTGTGTCGTCGCGGGTAACTCTGGTGAGTTGGCGCGCATGGCGGGAATGACGATGCCGCTGGAATCCCACCCCTTGCAGGCGATGGTTTCTGAGCCTGTGAAGCCATGTATCGACACCGTCATCATGTCTAATGCTGTTCATGGATACATCAGTCAGTCGGACAAGGGGGACTTGGTGATTGGTGCAGGTATCGACAGCTATAACGGGTTTGGGCAACGTGGATCCTTCCCTGTTATCGAACACACTATTTCTGCGATCGTTGAGATGTTCCCATTCCTCAGCCGGGTGCGTATGAACCGCCACTGGGGTGGGATTGTCGATACTTGCCCGGATGCTTGTCCCATCATCAGTAAGACTGACATTCAAGGGCTCTACTTCAACTGCGGTTGGGGCACTGGTGGCTTTAAAGCCACGCCGGGCTCAGGCCACGTATTTGCACACACCATCGCGAATGATTCGCCGCACCCCATCGCGGCACCATTTAACCTCAACCGTTTTGTAACGGGTCATTTGATTGACGAACACGGCGCTGCCGGTGTTGCGCATTAGGGTCAACAGACCATAGGGAAAGGAACGCAAATGCTACGGATTTATTGCCCCTACTGTGAAGAATACAGAGAAGAAGACGAATTCAGCTATGGCGGTGAGGCACATATCGTGCGCCCGCTGGAGCCGGAATCCTTAAGCGATAAAGAGTGGGGACATTACCTGTTCCACCGTAAGAACATTAAAGGCAGCCATCGTGAAATGTGGTATCACGCCGCAGGCTGTCGCAAGTTCTTCAACGTGCAACGCAACACAGTGACTTACAAAATTGAAGCGGTATACAAAATCGGTGAGTCCGCTCCCGAGGAAAGTGGGGAGGCAGGTAAATGAGTCAGGTAAATCGTTTAAACGAAGGCGGACGTATCGACCGTAGCTCGTCTCTCACCTTTACTTTTGAAGGTAAGGCGTATCAAGGGCATAAAGGAGACACGTTAGCTTCTGCCCTTTTGGCCAATGGTGTAAAAGTCGTAGGACGCAGCTTCAAATATCACCGCCCACGCGGCATTTTGGGCGCTGGTGCGGAAGAGCCTAATGCGATTTTGCAGCTTGGTTCTAATGAAGCAACCTCTTTGCCAAATCAGCGTGCGACACAGACAGAACTGTATGATGGCTTAACTGCTCGCGTGGCGAATGCCTGGCCGAGTCTTGATAAGGACTTCCTGTCGGTGGTCGGGAAAATTGGCGGTGCAATGATGCCTGCCGGTTTTTACTACAAGACTTTTATGTACCCCGAATCTCTTTGGCCGACATACGAAAAATATATTCGTAAGGCTGCGGGTCTGGGAGAAATTCCACGTGCGAACGATCCGGACAAATACGATCACATGCATCAGCATTGTGAAGTACTCATTGTTGGCGGAGGTGCTGCAGGTCTGGCTGCGGCAAGACGGTTGCTGGGTTTGGGTCAGCGTGTGATTCTGGTGGATGAACAGTCAGAATTTGGCGGTAGCCTGCTGCATTGTCGCGAAAGTATAAATGGTAATCCCGCGACGGACTGGGTTGCCGAAACCGTGGAGCAGTTGGAGGCTGACCATAACTTCATGTTGTTGCCAAGAAGTACCGCGTTTGGCTATTACGACCACAATTTTGTGGGTGTTGTGGAAAGGCTTACCGATCATTTTGGCGATGAAGTCAGCGGCGTCCGCCAGCGCATCCATCATATCCGTGCAGAACATGTCCTGCTGACAACAGGGGCGATTGAGCGTCCTTTAGTGTTTGGTAACAACGATTTGCCAGGGAGCATGTTGGCATCGGCCGTTCAGATTTACCTTCGTCGATATGCGGTTGTACCCGGTGATGAACTGGTAGTTATGACCACCAATGACGAAGCCTATGATACTGCGATTGAGTGGCACAACAGTGGTAAGACAGTGGTGGCTATTGTCGACACGCGCTCATTTTCAGATGGCGACCGCGTGAAAGAAGCCAAAGCTTTAGGTATTCCTGTATTGCATGGCCATGCCATCACTAACCTCCAAGGTGGCAGCCATATTGCGGGAGCTGAAATTGCGCCAATCGACCGTGATGGAAAGAGCGTCAATGGCGCAATCAAGGTGCTTAGCTGCGACACAGTGGCGACCAGCGGCGGATGGAGCCCTGCGCTGCATCTCAGTTGTCACACGGGCGGTCGTCCAACTTGGCGCGATGATATTGCTGGCTTTGTGCCTTCAAATACCGTTGAAGGGATGGATTACGCAGGGTCGGTCAATGGCCAGAGTGCGTTACTTGAAGTGATTCAGGACGGGGTAACCAAAGCCAAGGTTATTGCGGATGCTTTGGGGGTTGAACTGGCTGATATGTCAGTCCCGGTTGTCGATACGCTGCAAGCTGATGCGGCCATGGCGATGTATTTGGTGCCCCATCGCTTACCTGTCAGTCGAGCACCAAAACAGTTCGTTGATTTCCAGAACGATGTCACAGCTGCAGGTATTGAGCTGGCAGTTCGGGAAGGTTACGAATCCATAGAGCACATTAAGCGTTACACCGCGATGGGTTTTGGTACCGATCAGGGTAAAACGGGCAACATCAATGGAATGGCGATTGCCGCCAATGCGATGGGCAAATCCATTGCGGAAACCGGAACCACAATTTTCCGCCCTATGTATACGCCTGTGACCTTTGGCGCGCTGGCGGGGCAGCATGTCGGCAAGCTATTCGATCCTGCGCGTTACACCGCGATGCACGAGTGGCATGTCAAAGAAGGGGCATTGTTCGAAAACGTAGGTCAATGGAAACGCCCTTGGTACTACCCAAAAAACGGGGAAACCATGGATGAAGCTTTGGCGCGTGAGTGTAAGGCTACCCGCGAAAGTGTCGGCATTCTGGATGCATCAACGCTCGGAAAAATCGACATTCAGGGTAAAGACGTGCGTGAATTTCTGAACCGTATCTATACCAACGGTTGGGACAAGCTGGCGCCGGGACGCTGCCGCTATGGGCTAATGTGTCACGAAGACGGCATGGTGTTCGATGATGGTGTGACGTCATGTATATCTGATTCTCACTTCATCATGACCACCACATCGGGCGGCGCAGCAGGC
Source organism: Grimontia marina (assembly GCF_900060185.1). Taxonomy (GTDB): domain Bacteria; phylum Pseudomonadota; class Gammaproteobacteria; order Enterobacterales; family Vibrionaceae; genus Enterovibrio; species Enterovibrio marinus. The sequence goes on from NZ_FIZY01000011.1 coordinate 21,050, forward strand.
GTGCTGCAATGGCTGGAAGTGTGGCACCAGACCGAATGGCCAGAGCTGGAAGTTTATTTCACCAGTGTGACTGATCAATGGGCGACCATGACGATTTCTGGTCCTAACTGCCGCAACGTGTTGCGTCAGTTGGTTGGGGATGAAGATGTCTCAGAAGAGGCCATGCCATTTATGAGCTGGAAGCCGATGAAAGTGGCAGGCGTGGATGCTCGTGTTTTCCGCATCAGTTTCACCGGTGAACTGTCGTTCGAAATTAACGTGAATGCCAACTATGGCCTCTATGTGTGGGAGCAGGTGATGAAAGCCGGGGAAGCCTACAACATCACTCCTTACGGCACCGAAACCATGCACATTCTTCGTGCGGAGAAAGGCTTTATCATTGTCGGGCAGGATACCGATGGATCGGTGACACCGCAGGATCTCAATATGGGCTGGATAACGGGTAAACAGAAAACCTACAGCTTCTTGGGACGTCGTTCATGGTCGCGGGAGGACACCTCCCGTACCGACAGAAAACAGCTGGTGGGTCTTAAATGCGTGGAATCGCACAAAGTAATCCCAGAAGGGGCGCAGGCAGTGGATAACCCTGACCAACCAGTTCCTATGACCATGGTTGGGCATGTTTCCTCATCCTACTACAGTGCGGTATTGGGGCGTTCCATTGCATTTGGCCTAATCAAAGATGGCCTCAACCGTATGGGGGAATATGTTTACTTCCCATTGGCCAATGGCAAAACACTCAAGGCGGAAATATGCAGCTCAGTGTTTTACGACACTAAGAATGAAAAGCCATTAAATGCGCATGAAGATGACGTATTGGCACTGTCAGAAAACTATGAGCCGATTAAACGTACACCTGTGCATCATCTTGGTAAGTCGAACCCATCTTCACCGGGGGTGCATTTGCATGAGCGCGATGGTGTCAGCCATCTAGTGCTACGTGGTGAGCCCACTGCAGAGTTCTCTGCCGCCGTGGAAAGTGTGTTGGGGCTGGCGCTTCCTGTTTCGCCCTGTACCTCATCAGTGAATGATTCGCTACAGGTTTGGTGGCAATCGCCAGATGAGTGGCTGATCCTCAGCTTTGTTCAGGATGCAGGTACCATTGAGCAGAAACTTCGGGAAGCGTTGACAGGGCATTTCCAAATCACGGATGTGAGTGGCGGGCAGACATTACTAACGCTGACTGGCTCGCATGCTAAAGACGTGTTGAAGAAGTCTGTTTCTTACGATGTGAATAGTAGCCACTTCACCATGGGTAAGTGTGTGGGCACATCTTTCGCGAAAGGACAGGTGTTTATGCGTCATCACAGCGAAAACTGTTTTGACCTGATTGTGCGCCGGAGTTTTGCCGATTATATCGCACTCTGGATCCAGCAATCTGCCGACGAATACGGATTGGCGCTGGACTGCTAACTCAATACTCATTGCCCGCTTCTTGCGGGCTTTGTTTTTCTTAGCCGCGCGACGCATTACCCATCTGCATTAGTGATATTGTCTATATACCCAAGCAACCTGAAGTTGCTCGCATTGAGGGCCTCCCTTCGGGTGAGTTGACTGACGTCGTGCTCTTTGTTGTTCCTTTTTGATGGAGGTGACTACACCTACAAAGGAACCCCGCGATCACAACGCCAGTCAAACTCGCTGAATCATGCATCTTCAGGTTTTTGGGTATTAAACAACAACGAGATGGCGCACTTGGACTTTATCACTGACCCTTTGTTTTACCTGATGGCTATTCCTGCCGTGCTGATTTATGGCATTGGCAAAGGCGGGTTAGGTGGCGCACTGGGCATTATTGCGGTGCCTTTGATGGCCTTGACGATAGCGCCCACTCAAGCTGCTGCTATCTTGCTACCTATTCTTCTTGTGATGGACGTGTTTGCCGTTCGGTATCACTACCGCAATGCGGACTATTTCGTGATCAAGCAAATGCTGCCCGGAGCATTAGCGGGCGTTGTTCTAGCGGGATTGTATATGCAGGCCGTTTCTCAGTCAGGGTTGAAGCTAACGATTGGCATATTGTCGTTATGGTTTTGTGGTCAGTATTTATTGAGCTTGTTAGGAATAGCGAACCCTGCCAGAGGACGCAACAATGCGCTTTCAGCGACGATGTGGGGTGGCGTTAGTGGCTTTTCCAGCACTACAATTCACGCAGGTGGTGGCCCGATTAGCATTTACCTGCTGCCGTTGCGGCTTGAGAAAGTCTCGCTGGTGGCAACCATGGCGGTGTTTTTTGCTATTTTGAATGTAGTCAAATTGATCCCTTATGCGGCCTTGGGCGAATTCGATGCCAATAATCTATCAACGGCTCTAATCCTGATGCCATTGGCGCCTTTGGGCGTCGTATTAGGTGTGAGGCTTTTGCACCGTGTGAGTCAGGCGCGCATTTACCAGCTCTGCTATCTGTTCCTTTTTCTATCAGGTTTGAAACTTTCTGTGGATGGGATTAACGGGCTTCTTTGAATTATTTCCGGCTGAGCGTAAATGCCAGTGATACCGCCAGGCTCTGTGCCAGACAAAGTGTTGCAGTTTGAGAACGAAACGACTCCACTTCCGCTTCTTTGATCACAAAGCAGACGTCACTGTTTGCTGCCAACGGGCTTACCTGACTGTCGGTAAAAATGATTTGTTTGGCCTTTGTCGTGGCTGCAAATTCGCATAGCTCAACCGTTTCTGGAGAGTAAGGGGAGAAGCTGGCACCTATCACGACATCTTTATTACCCACCAGTGCCAACTGTTCCGACGACATAGCGCCGAATCCGTCGACAATCACAACTCGGCGTTCGAGATGACGAAGTGCATAACCTAAGTATGAGGCGATACTGAAAGCACGCCTCATTGCCACGATATAAATCGTCTCAGCACTTTCCAATAGTTCCACGGCTGCGTTCAACTGCTCTGGTGCAATGGCGTTTGAAAGCTCTTGAAGCGCGACGGTATTGGCGTGACTAAATTGTTGGAGAATGTCAGACGGCGTTTCCAGTTCTCTTTCTTCACCTTGGGCGTTTTGCAGAAGGCGGGCACGCTCAGTATAACTGCTGGTTTCCTCAACGAGGTTTTTGCGGAACAGTTGCTTCATTTCGTTAAAGCCACTGAATTCAAAAGCATTAGCAAAGCGGATGAGTGTAGAAGGGGGAACATTGGCGTGTGTAGCAATCACAGCGACAGTATCAAAGGCAATGCTGTTTGGATTATCCAATACATAATGCGCTACCTGTTGAAGTCGTTTACTCAGGTCGTGGTAACGATGACGAATTTGTTGTTGTAATTCAGCGAGGTGAGTTGCAGTTGCCATAGCATTTCCTGATTGTGCACATCTATGGCAAGTGTAATGTTCCGTTGATAAATAGGAAATGGAATTTTTATTCCATTTCCTAATGGGGTATAACTCAGGGAGGTACTAGCTGAACGTGACTTCACTAAAATGTGGATTATCTACCAGTGCTTTCATAGAGGCCACGGTATCAAGCACAACCAATACGTCTTCCCCCTCTACATCTAATACGATGCACTCTTCTTTCTCTATATTTCTGGCGGTATCTTTTGCAATGCCTTCTTTATGATCACCTGTGTGAAACTCTAATCTTACGGGGTAGTGAAACATACAGGCGATTTCAACATAGTCATGGACGTCGCATTTGATCATCTCAATTTCCTCTCGCAGAGTCCTTTATTAACAGTCTTACCCAAAGAGTGAAAACTCGCTACCGATCATTGCGCAAATTTTACTTTGTTGCTTTCTCGGTATCAGATAAGGGCAAGGCCACCAGTTCTACACGTCGGTTTTCGGTTCTACCTGCCGCATTTTTGTTGCTTTTCACTGGCTTGGTTTCACCTGCTGAGACTGTTTTCAAGAGCTTCTTGTCACTACCAGCATCAACCAAATATCTTTCCACAGACTCAGCACGTTTTAGCCCCAGAGTCAGGTTATATGCGTGCGAACCTACGCTGTCTGTATGGCCTGTGATGGAAAGTGGTGTTGATGAGGTTTTGATGGAATCCACTATACCTGCCAGGATCTTCTTTCCTGTTGGTGTCAGTGAAGACTTATCAAACCCAAAGTGTACTTTAGCAATCAGGCCGCTTGTCCCCTGCTCAACACTTGGTGTTTCTCGTAACAAAAGTTCCGCACATTCTTTATTAAGACCAGCGTTCATTAAAGCACCAATGAAGATGGGAGTCGTTGGAAAAGAATTGTCTTGGCGTTCAAGTTGAAGGTAATGCGCTTTATGGAAGAACACGTCGGTTGATTGGCCAACATCGATTTTGAATCGTACTTCTGTCTGCTTGTCAGCACATATGTCCTCAAAGGCAGTTGCGGATACGTTAGATGCGAGAGTTGGCATCGCCACAGTGTTCAATACGATTATGAGCGCAGGGAGGGTGAAGGTGGCTTTCATAAATACTCCGTTATTTATCGTAATGGCGGTAGTAAAGGTGGCCAACTTCTTCACTGATAAGCTCAAGAACCGTATCATAAATATCCTGATATGAATTTGCAGACTGAATATTCTCAGCACCGGCACAGGTTTGAAGGCCCGGGTTTCTGTCGATGTCATAGCCAAAACCAATAATAAATATACGTGCTTCAACGTTGCGGCCATTAATCTGTCTTTGCTCTAGTCGACTAATAATGTTGTCACAAAGGCCGGCATTATAAAGTCTAAGTGCTGCGTAGGCCGGGTAGCGCCTGTCATTAGCATAGTCAGGATGCCAATCCGCTCCGTCTGACAAGACGATGATCAATTTCCGTACATTTTCACCATTGTTAACAATCTTTGCAGCACTAATAATGCCTTCATACGAGGCTGTACCGTGACTGGGATAGAATCCATCTATGATTGAACGGAAAGTTGGAAAATCATCAGTGAGAGCTAACGTGCTGAAGGTGGAGTTGTCATTTGGATCTCTATCAGAGATGAGAGTTTGGGTGCCCCCCAATGGATTAGCAACCGTCGAACCATAGTCGATGTTTGGGATATTTTGCCACCAACGCCAAGAACTCGTTCCTGAACTATTAAAATACTGAACGTCGCTGTAGAAATTGAAACCATTATATGGGTACATGTTATATCCAACGAATGCAGCTTTATTGGCTAACAGCTCGCCGTTAATTTCTTGCTCGGTAGAGTCGTTATAAGACTCCAACCTTTCTGTTACACGTTTAATAACTTCGATAACACCTTCATATTTTGTATTGATATTGGCAAACTCGTCATCGTCATCATCTCCACTCCAGTCATCTAGCATTGAGCCAGAAAAATCTGCAACAAAAGCAACGTCGATAGTATAACCTTGATATTTTCGGGCTACTGCCTTGCTGCCCATTTCCTGGACTTCGTCATAGCCAAGGTTATAGTCATTTTGCGGAAACCAAGAGTCAAAATCGGCATTAATTACGACTTTGTATTCTGTAAATATTAGCCCTTCCTCGTCATAGACACCTGGCTTACCGCAATCGTTACCATAAATCTCATCACAACTTTTCCGGACGATAGCAATATCTGATTGTTCGATTTTGCCATCAGGAACAAAAACGTTCGTGACTTTTTGTGCAAGCTCTTTGTTTTCGCTCTCGACTTTGGATGCATTTGCGGCAACAGCCAACGAAGCCATTTCGACCGCATCACCAAGCCTTGCATGGGTTTGCAAGTAGCGCGTTGATTCAACAGAAAAAACAAAAATACTAAAGAATAAAGGGTACATAATCACAAAAATAATAGTGGCTATGCCTTTTTGCTTTTTTGGTGAACTGAATTTCATTTTTATTCCCTAGCGACCAAATGACATTGAATTGGAACGGACACGTTCGAACTTTTCACCGACGATGTCGCCATACCAGTTCTTTGAGCGATAGCAAATGGTGACTTGGTAAAGCGTAAGTTTGTTGTCGAACTGAGTGATGGGAGACATATCTGTCATGTCGGATAGCGCCGTGTCCGGCTGACATGCATATTGACCGAGACTAAAGCGGTGAACATTAACAACTGGGCTGATTGGCTGCTTATTGTCATCGAATTGCTGCTGCTCGATATAAAGTCCTAATCGTGAGGCTTCGAAATCGCCGATAGTATCTTTGAGAGACTTTGAAACCAGATCCATGCCTTTTGTGGCTTCGTCGTAGGTGATCGTTTCGTCACCGTCAAAGAGTTGGGTGCGCTCTTTGATAAGGCTTGCTAGCGAATAGGACAGCCTATCCAGTTTTCCTTTAATGGATTGCTTAGCGACCACATCCATGGTGAATACTAAGATCAGACTAAAACCAATCAAAACCAAGACCAGTTCTATGGTGAATACCCCGCGTTGTTTATTGGCTAAACTGGTCACGCTCAAACTCCTGAATACCAAAGACTTCGCGGGCTAAAGTAAAGTTCTGTATACCACCTTCCCAGTTAAATATGGATGAGTAATCGTAACTTACTCTATAGAGCGCAATTGGATTGTCCTCTCGCTCTTCACTACCCTCACTGCTAGGATTAGTTGCCTGGTTATACGATTCGTAATATCTGACTGAGATATTGAATTTATTGCGGTCAAGGAATTTAACCCATGCACTATCATTGTCATTCAGCGTACGCATGAATACGTCTTTATAGTCACTGTTAGCCGATGTTCTGGCATTGCGAGATGATTCAGCAATGGCATAGTCGATTGCCGATGACATAAAGCCCAAAACGCATACCTCAACCCAAAAAATCAGAACAAAAAATAGGGCCATGAATCCCAGAACGAACTCGATAGCAACGACGCCACGTTGCCTGTTCATACTATTTTTATTTTGCATTTCCGTATCTCTAAGCTTTCCATCGAATGAACAGTTTGTTTCCCTCTACCCAAACTTCAGGGTTCCCCTGTTTGTCGTCCCTCATCTCTAGCACGATACGCACAAAGTTTTCATGCTCTCCTAGGACCAATTTTTTGGCGGGACCTTCTTTATAGTATCGGCGCCGTTTTGTGGTGAAGTCTTTTGCGCCTTCAATGTCAAACACCCATTTTCTGCGTTTCTCTAAATACTCTGTATTGATTTTTCCCATTGGGAAATCAGACGTCGCAATATACTCTTCGCCTTCGGCGGTTGATTTATATTCGACATGAGTTACCAAACGACGCGATTTAGCGAGTTGACGCTTTCTCTTGGTTTCTGCCAGCAACTCTGCTCGTTTTTTCTCTTTAAGCGCGCGTTGAGCATTCTTGGCATTTGCTTCTTCAAGCTTTGCTCGGAGCTTAGCCATTTGGTCATTTGAAGTTTTACTGGTGTGTGCCGTGGTATTCGCAGTTAGGAGAGGGGCCTCAAGCTTATCTGTAGCTTTTCCTATATTGGCGGTAGCCTCTGTCTTTAATTTTTGCGTTTGAATCGGCTGTGGTGGTTTGGTTTGATATGCCACTGACGCGGGAGTGGATTCATCAATATATGTTAGTGCACTAATGTTTAAGGTTGTGTTTCGAAGCCCTGTAAACTTCTCGGCAAGATTAGTGTCATTTTGACTGTTTGCGAGCAATTGACTGAACGCACGTGTCTTCCCCGCTTTTGCGTAAGCAAGAAGAAGGTTGGCTTTAGCTTTGTCATCTGCTCGGCCGGCTTGGACAAGCGGACTTAGAATGCTGATGGCTTCATTGTAGTCACCTTTCAAAATTGCCATCATCGCTAAGTTATTTTTTATTGCCGCATCGTTGTAATGATTTTTTCTTGCCGTTTCAAAAGCAAAGGTTGCATCAGCGAACTTTCCTTGTTCTGCAAGAATTAGTCCCTTGAGATTGTGTGCTTCGCCTAACCCTTTTTTCTTACGGATGGCTGTATTCGCATGCTGTTCGGCCAACGTCAGCTTACCTTGATCAAGAAAAACATTTGCACGAAGAAGAGCAAGTTCTGCGCTGTCTAGCTCCCTTGGTGATATTTGGGATAGCTGGAATGTGGCGGCTTCTGTATCTCCCAACTTGTAATGTGCTGAAGCAAGCTTAAATCGGGTGGTGGCCGATGGGTCATCTTGCAGCTGATTCTCATAGCGCTTTATAAGCGCTGAATAATTTCCAGAATTAATCAGAATATCTTCCCCATTTTCTTTCACGTACTGTGAAGGCGAAGAAGAGGTACAGCCTACGATAAGGGTGGCTGCAAAAACATAAGCAGAGGCTTTCATTAACCTAACATCCTCATAATTCCAGGTGTGGTAATAAGAATTACAATTGGCATCATGATGAAAATAATCAGAGGGACTGACATTTTTGACGCGAGCTTGCCTGCTTTCTCTTCCAGAGATAGCAGTTGAATTTCACGGATATCTTTCGCCAATGTTGAAAGAACTCCGTATATCGAAGTTCCGTGCTGCATACTTTGAGAGAGTGTCATGACGAAGCTGCGCATTTCCGGTGCGGGTACTCTTTCGTATAACTCTCTCAACGCCTTCTCAAGACCCACTGTTTGCGCCCTGTCCCGAAGACGTTTGAGCATATATGCCATATCCCTATCAAACGCTGTCATTTCGGAAGTGAGATAAAATAGCGTTGTCTCTATAGTCATTCCCGTTTGGACACAGACGCCCATCAAATCAAGAAGGTATGGCAGCTTTCTGGTTAACTTTGCTGATAACGCTCTGCGGCGCATGTCTAAGTAAAGGTCTGGCACAATAACGACTGCGATAACAAGTATGCTCAAGGAAATAACTTTTGACGTGGCTGCCTCGCTAAAAGAGGTATCACCCGAAAAAAGGATAATCAGTGTACCTACACCGCAGACGGTATATTTTATAAGGAAGTAATAGGGAGCCAGGGCAATGTCATAGAATCCCGCGCCAATAAACTTTTCTTCAATTGCCTTGTTTGTCCCAGCGAAGTAGCTAGCAATGAGGCTAGCTGCGACTGACAACGCTGATTTTTTTACTGGGGCATCATTCATGTCCAATACTTGACGGAGGCGATGACGGCGGTAAAAAGAAACGTAGATTCCAGTCAGAATAATTGATGCACCAACGGAAATCAGTAGTGTATAGAAAACGATATAAATGCCCGTCATTACTTCACGCTCCGCATTAGGCCAGTGATAATTGCCATACCAATCGCTTCGCTGATCAGGGTGTAATAGAGTAGTGGCCGACCATCCTCATGATTCATCACGAAATCATAGTTTTCAGGGCTGAGTATGCGCATAATGAAAAAAAGGAAAATGAACGGTATAGCGCAAACAATATATGCTGACATACGCGCCTCTGCGGTCATCGCCCGCTTTTTCATTTCGATAGAACGTGCGTCAAACAGAACGCGATTCAACCGGGATATAACCTCTCGTAATTGGCCGCCGCGATTGACGTTGACGCGCATTGCGATAACGAAGAATTGAAACGATGGTGTGGGAAACCGCAAACACGCTTTACGGAAGACGGCATCAGTAGACTCTCCCATGTTTAAGCGCTCTCCCATACGCTTGAATTCTTTACCGACAATGGTGTCAAGGTTGCCACCAACAAAAACGATGGCATGTAGTAGGCTCTCACCAGCGGATACTGAGCTGGCAATCATGTTCAGAGCGTCAGGAAAACTATCCTCAAAAGCTTTTTGAGCACGGTTATTGAGGTACGTTAGCCCCAGTGCTGTTGAAAGAGGGATAGTAATGACTAAGCTAGTGAGCATCGTAAAATGGAACAAAGTCCCCAATACGTATACCCCAAGCATCGATACAACAGCATAGAAAACGATGATTTTTAGAAATGCAAACTGGCCAATATCAGCCAACACATTGTCAAAGGCACGTTTCACTCTTTGCGGATAGGTGGTCTGCGTCAGTGCATCCATGTCGACTGCGCGGTTTTCTAAAAATTGGGTTTCCGGTAACTGGTTATTGTCTCTTAACAGAGTTTCTCGGCGAGATTTGAGACGGGTTTGTTTGTGGAGTAGGTAAAGCCCAAATGCCAAGAGCAAACAATAGATGGCGTTAGCAATCATGAATGTCTCCCGCTGAAGATACTGCTCAGTTCTTTATCTAAACCGAAGTAACGGGCCTTTTCATAAAGTACCGAACGTTGAAGCAAGCCTGAGGTGATAAAATCACCAAGTACTTTCCCGTTTTCACTAATTCCGCGGTGTTCGAAACGAAAGATCTCCTCCATGACAACGTTGTTGCCCTCCATGCCAACGACCTCACTAATACTCAGCACCTTGCGGCTACCATCATGAAGGCGACTGATTTGGATGATGACATCGATAGCACTGACTATTGTTCGCCTAATCGCTTCCAAAGGCAGTGAAGACGTTGCCATCATTACCATACTCTCGATACGAGATATGGCATCGCGGGGGTTGTTGGCATGAAGTGTTGTCATTGAACCATCATGGCCGGTATTCATTGCTTGGAGCATTTCAAACGCTTCGGAACCACGACACTCACCAATAATGATTCTGTCTGGACGCATACGCAGAGCGTTAATCACCAGCTGGCGTTGATTGACTTCACCGGTACCCTCTATGCCTGCTGTGCGGGTTTCAAGACGGACTACATGGGGTTGCTGCAATCTCAGTTCTGCCGCGTCCTCAATGGTGACGACTCGCTCTTTTTCAGAAATATAGTGAGACAGAGCATTCATCATGGTGGTTTTACCAGAGCCTGTGCCTCCTGATATCACGATGTTTGCGCGGCATCGCGAAGCAATGACCATCAATTTAGCAAGTTCAGGAGTCATGGCTCCAAACTCAACCAAATCTGCAAACATGATGCTTTGCTTCTTAAATTTACGGATGGAAACGGAAGCACCGTCAATGGCGATTGGAGGGAGTACGATGTTTACCCGGCTACCATCTTCCAAACGCGCATCACACATTGGCACAGACTCGTCCACCCGACGACCCACTCGCCCAGCGATCCGCTTAGCAACATTAATAAGTTGTTGGCTGTCAATGAAAGTGATGGGAGATTTCTCCACCAAGCCATTCCGTTCAATGAAAACGTTAGATGGCCCATTGATCATGATGTCTGAGATCGTATCGTCTTCGATCAAGGGCTGAATGGGCCCTAAACCACGAAGCTCATCGTACATCATTCGGACGAAGTCGCTTCGCAACGCATTGTTGATAGGGACGTTGTCTTGATCGGCCAATAGGTTGATGGCTTCAATTAACTGTTGCTGCAGCTCTTCACGCTTTAATGAGGCAATGGCTTCCGCATCAATGGCATCAAATATTCTCTCGCGGAGAGAACGATATAAGTCTCTTGTTCCCTGCATATAGAGTTATTTACCTCTAAAACGAGAAAAAGAGAAAAGTGACTTTCGCTTGGGTGCCAAATCTTCGCCAATAATAAGCGAGCACAAACGGCGAACTTCCCCAGCAAACTTGGATTTAGTGCTACCAGCATTCGTGCCACTCACCAAAAACTCCTCAAGTTTTGTTTCATATGGCAACACAATATCAACAGGTCTGTTGAGATATTTTTCTATTTCAGCCTGCGTCACGCTGGTAAATCTTGGCGCTCTATGTTGGTTTAACACTATAAGAGTACGGAAAATCTTTGGTCTGTCTGCTTCTTGAATTTGCTTGGCGAGTTTATTCAACATGGCGGAAGTTTCGCGTAAACAGGAAATGGTTGGTTCCATCACAATGATGGCTACATCAAGCATTTGATGAAGAGTATGTGGCTGCACGTCGAAACTCACGGATGAAGAGAGATCATCCAAGATGAAATTGGTTTCGGATGTTAGATAAGAGACGACTAAACCGTTCGTTTCGAAGAGGTGCGATGAACTTTGATTGTTCAGCCCTAAAGCTAGGTAATCCAAACGGTTGGAGATCCGAGTAACGAGGCTTTTGGCCGAAGTGTGGTCTAATTCTGTACCTATTTCGGTATCTGTTAGTCGTCGCTTGTCTGGATTTTTTAAGCCAAGGAGAAGATCGAGGTTTCCTGAAAGGTAGTTGTGGTCGACCACCATGCAGGAAGTTTGTTTGTCGTTCGTTAGTACCCAACTGAGCTCAGCGGTAAGTAATGACGCGCCAACACCACCTCTTGTTCCCACAATCCCCACTCGCTTAGCACGACGACGGTTTTTTAGGGATGATGTTTCTATGTGCCTAGAGACAACAGACTGAACGAACTCCGCCAGATCGGCTTTGTCTACTGGCCAAAGAAGGTAATAGAAACCGAGAGACTTGAGTTCTCTCACAACTGAAATAGAGTCAACATTACCAATGATGATAATTGAAAGTGATGTTGGCAGGCGCGCCGACAGTTGGCGGCACTCTTTTAATGTGTCGGGACAGCCCAGTAGGTCAATGACGGCGAGTTGGGCTTTATTTTCTTCAACTTGAACTGCGACATCTTTGAACTTGTAAGGTTGGGCAAGTGGAGGCTCATATCCGTCGAAACGGAAAGTCTCCTCAATTAAGACACGTAACTCATTTGAACGATAAAACTGTATCGTATCCAAAGCATTCTTGGATGTTGATGAGCCTCGCGCTTCTTTTGGTTCTTTCTTTAATAGATCGCCGAAATCTAACATTGACGACCCCTTTACATTGGATTCTGCGGCAATACGCCGGAAATTTGAGATTGACCCGATATCTTTCTCTCCGGATAAACCATTGACTCCCAACGCATAGTCTCGACAGTGCAACCATCATTTCCTCGGTTGTCACCTGAGATAATAACGTAGTCGCATGATGGCGCTTGAACTTGGTATATCAGGCTAGATATTGTGATGCTATCCATTTCTAGCCCTGAAGACGTTTGTAGAGAAACTTTTTCTGGCGATAAACCTTGGCGAATTAGCCAAAGATAGCTTTTTTGGGCTAGTTTTTGCCCCTGTTTACCTTTCCAAGATATCTTGGCGCCATACACCAAGAGGGCTTTGCGGTTAAGGAGCAGATAAGCGTCGATTTCTTCACGCGCTCGCATAATGCCATCTTTTTTTACGGAAATACTGTATTGGTAACTCACTGGCGCGACTGACAAGTGGCTACCATCAACTGTCGGTGAATTCGTTGAACAAGCGGCTAAAGCCAGAACCGTGAAGCTGGTGATCAGAGACAATCTTAAAGAGATCATTTTTTGAATCCTCCGGTTGATAGTATTTCCTCTTGCCATTGGGCAACTTCCGGTGAAGCGTTGAGGTTCACGCCGAAAAACCGGGATAGCGTAGACGTTCTTTGCATCGAAGGGATGCGAACGCTACCAGAAGATATAGGTTCAACGAGTGAAACAGTCGCGACAATAACTAACTCAGTTTTCCTGCGCTGCGTTGTCGTATTGCGAAAAAAAGCGCCTAGGATAGGTACATCACCGATAAAGGGGATTTTGGAGAGGGCTTCTTGATCTTCGGTGCTCAGAAGCCCCGCCAATACAAAGCTATCTCCGTCACCCAATTCCAGGGTAGTTCTGGCACGCCTTACCTTGAATGAAGGGATATCGAGTAGCTCATCACCAAACTGAGAATCCACAGAGCTAACTTGGGGAACAATGGATAGCTTGATTTTGTCGTCTCGTAAGACTTCTGCAGCGAGGTCTAAGCCGATACCGAACTCCTTATATTGGATCCGGTATCCATCATCTACACGATAGGTAATAGGGATTTCACCACCCACCAAAAAGCTTGCTGTTTCGCCTGAAATCACTGATATGTTGGGCTCTGAAAGTACCTGTCCAACGGTGTCGTCGTTGATAGCAGAAATGTACGCTGCGACATTGGTCGCACTTCCGCCTAGTCCTGAAATTCCTCTGAAGAATTGCCCGTTACCGGCAAAACCGTCGCTTAGAATCGTTCCCCATTTGATACCTAGTTCGTTAACAAGAGAGCTGTTGACTTCAGCAATAGTGAGTTTGACGTTGACTTGTTTGGAAACGCTAACTTCCAGATTATTTAGCAAACCTTCGTAAGTACGGCGCGCCATAAAGTCAATGTCGTAACTTTCGTTGTCTGTTGTTTTCCATTCCAGGCGTTTTTCAGTGAAATCCTTTTTGAGCAACTCACCAACCATGGCGTAAATGTCATTTTTCTCTTTTTGTGTCGGAACAAATCCGGAGAGAACAACTTGATCACCCAAATTTTGTACAGAGATATTGATATTCGGATAGTGCAAATTTAGGATCTGCTCTACTTTGGTAAGGCTTTTATTCACAACAACTTTGCTATTTGAAAGTGTGTTACTATTTTCACCAAAAACAATTAATGAGGTCTGCCCAATTTTTCTTCCAAACACCACCAATTTGTGATTATCGATCACTTGATAATCTGCGGTTTCTGGGTCAGCGATGAATACGGTGCCGATAACTTGCTCAAATTGAAGCGATCTTGCGTCGCCAACACCCAAGTTCATAATGGTTGCAGCTTGTACTTTACTGTCATAAAGCGTGCTGATAAGCAGGATCGAAAAAGTAACAAATAGAATCTGAAGGTGTAGCATATCCCTGCACTCTAATTAAAGGCCTTTTGTTGACCGCGAATTTCTGTGACCGATTTAAAATTGGGTAAGACATCGTGCGTATCTGCACTTAATCCAAGTGAAGGTTTTAAATAATTGTCAGTTGATTTGATGACTTCTAGGATGCCGATACGACGAGCAATAACCATTTTGGCGACTTGCGCGCGGTCTAACTCTATGGTCAGAGGCAATAGTTCATCATTTTCCTCATCGATAGCTAAGATCCGCACATTCTGTAGTAGAGGCGAAACTGAAAGTGTCCTGAATGATTCAATAAACTTATTCCTTGATGACTCACCAATATTTTGATCATCAGACGTCAAGATCATAATGTCTACCTTGTCTCCAACAGAGATACCTGAACCAATGAATTTCTTTTTTTCAATGGTCAGTGAATAGGGAGTCATGCCAGCTTTGATCACAGCATCGACATAACCGGGATCGTCTGGATTGATAAAATCATTTTGGGATAAATATTCCTTTGTCGAAATGTTGCGTTTAGCAATCATGCCGGGATTGATAGAGATATTCGTGTTGTAAGAAACCCCCTTTTCTAAGGCAGTTTCCTCATTAATCCGAAAATAACGAAAATTTCCACTCTCTAGTATCTGCCCCTTTTTGAGCGGCTCTTTGAGTTGGGCAACTTGATAGGAGATGTGAGAGACAGGTGATGCTGTAGATGGTTGGGTCTGAAATACACCACTTAAGCCAAGCACACCAATACTGATCGACAACATAGCGGTAATGAAAAAAAGACGTTGGCTCATGCTTTAACTCAGTTTGGTTAGATAAATACAGAGTAAAGAAGACATCACTATGGGTACTCCATAAGGCACAGTGGGATCGGTAACCTTCCTTAATTTATAGATTGACCAAGTGATTATTGCTGTAATGAACCCCAAGAAGCTAATCATCACAATACAAAATATAAAATACTCTGTGTCAATGATAAGCATATATGTCGACAACAACTTAGTATCACCAGCAGCTAGAACGCCAAAGTAAAATAAAGCCAGCCCTGTTACCAATACCATCAAAGATTGAGAGATATTGAATGAGTAATTACTATCAGTCAGGACAAGCAAAACACATGTTATAAGTATGCACACAACTGTGAGGTTACTTATCTTTCTCCACAATACGTCAGTGAACACGATACAGGTGGAGCTGGCTACCAAGATTAAATCCAACACGGCGATACTAGATTAAGTTGCTATAATTGTTAGCTAATTAATTGGTCTTGTTGGCACTTTCTATGTTAGCTGCTATGTTCGTCAGAGCTTTGTCTAACGTCGTTTTCAAGGTCCCACTGTTGGAAAAAACAGCAACAACGAGTGCAGAGATAGCTACACCGATTACAGCATACTCAATTGAGGTTACACCTCGTTCGTCACGCCCGAAGCGTTTTGCGATCTTTGAAAGAAACATGAGACAACTCCATTTATATAGTATGTGAATTCTAACTTTCATTATTTTTAGTGGTAAATGGAAACGTAAAAACTTCACTAAAATAACCAAAGCCGATAGATAAGATATATCTGATATAAAAATTAATCTACCTAGGCTCATAAACTTATCATGTCAATAATGATCCAGAAAATCAATAATGAGACATGTGGGCAGGGTTGTATCTCTGTTGAATAGTTATCATGTTGAATATAAATAAAGTTAAAATATGATTAAAGTCTCAAAAATAAATATGAAACAAGTTTTCTTGTCTAATGATTAAACCATATAAGAGCAGTTATAAATTTTTACTTTGTTTGACTTTAGTCACGAATATTTTCGTCAGGGAAATGTTAAATATTATGTCTTTATTGCAATTAGTTTGATAAATATGTGAGAGAAAACATATTTAAGTGCAGTGTTGATTATACATAATGACTTTTAATGTAGACAAATTTTCCATTAGATTAGAATTGTATTAGGTGTGAATTATGAATATTTTTTGAGCAGAAAAGTGAATAAAAAGACTTAGCTTATTGATTCTGATCAATTTTTGAGCGGAGGTGGAGATGGAACAACGCCTGTTGAAATTAAATACCACCCAGCGATTTTGAAGGATTTTAATGTTATCCCTGAACTTGATAGGACAACTTGGTTTTCTTGTCAGAGTAAGTGTTAACCAGATATATGCCGAGGGCCATACTGGCGACAAAAAGGAGAACCTTCCCCGATCCTGAACCAAGTGCAGTGACTGCGGGCCCAGGGCAGATGCCCGCCATTCCCCAACCAATACCAAAAAGGAGAGAACCGCTAACCAGTTTTTTATCAATTTGCTGTTTATTACTGATGGAAAATTCAGTTGCCAATACTGGTTTGGATTGATGGCGAAGGAACAGGAAGTAACTAGGCGCAAACACTAATACCGCACCACCCATAACAAAAGCCAAACTCGGATCCCATTGCCCAAATACGTCTAAAAACCCGATAACTCTAGCAGGATTGATCATACCGGAAATCATCATCCCTAACCCAAAAAGAAAGCCAGAAAACAACGAAACAAGTCTAATTAGCATAATGACCTTCCTTACAGGTGCAGACGGGCAAATACAGTGACAGACGCAGCTGCCATGAAAGTAAGTGTGGCCACAATAGAACGCCTGGAGAGGCGACCTATGCCGCATATTCCGTGGCCGCTTGTACAGCCATTGGCTAGTGTGGTTCCAACACCGACGAATAGGCCGGCTGAGATGATGAAAAGAGGGGAAGTCTCTTCTGATACTGATGAAAAATCGGGATAGTCAAAACCACTTACTGGAGCGATCAAGCCCGCTGCTATCATGCCGCCAAGAAACAATAATTGCCATGAAATACCTAATTTCTTTGGCTTAATCACACCTCCCATGATGCTGCTAATCCCAGCAATGCGACCATTTAGCGCCAAAAGAATCAAACCGGATAGGCCAAGTAGCACACCGCCCAGCAGTGCATCCCACGGAATCTGAAACGTCATAAACACTCCCGAATTTCAATGTACTTGCCGCAATTTCTGTGACTGCCAATACTTAAAATTCTAATGGAGTCTAAATATAAGTCAATTCTAAATTAGATATTAATTAATTACTGACTATGAATCATCTAGGAAGTTGGTTTATTCATCTGGTTTATCTTTTCCCAGCTGGAAGATGAGGTCAAAATCCATGCCACCATCTTTGTTCTTCCTGGCTGCAATACTTCCCTCCATGTCCCGCATATTGTTTGCACAAATCGAAAGACCCAAACCTAAGCCCTTACCTATTTTTTTGCTGGTGGTGAAAGGTTCAAACAAGGTTTCCATGGCGTCTTCTTCGACACCGATACCATTGTCTGACACGGTGACGGTGATTGATGGCACCTCTGGGATAACTGAGATGATGAGGTGAGGCTGTAGGGTATTTGCCATGGCATCACAGGCGTTGGAAATCAGGTTGCCCAACACCTGTCTGAGGCGTTGCTCTTCTGCCAGAATACATGGCGTGTTTTCCGGCAAACGAATCCTCACGTTCACTCGCTCCAGAGGCTGTTGGTAGATGCGAAGGACTTCCTCCAATACGGCTGGGAGCGCAATGGCATTAAGTTTATCCGGTTTGCTGTAGGCGAAGGTTTTAAGCTGCGTGGTCATGTCGACCATGCGTTCAATGAGCTTATCAATCAGCAGGTTGTTCGAGAGGATTTTATCTCCTTCACCTCGATCGAATAACACCCCGTTGGTTGTAACGAGAGTGCGAAGTCCGGTGAGTGGTTGGTTCAACTCATGGGCAATGGCGCTCGACATTCTACCCATCGCTGCCATTTTGCTGGATTCAATCAACTGAGCTTGCGCTTCATGGAGTTCTTTCGTTCTCTCCTCCACCCGCTGCGCTAAAAGTGTGTTGGCTTCAAACAGGGCTTCTTCTGCCTTTTTCCGCTTAGTAATATCCAGTAGAGTAACAAGATAGAAATGACGACCATGGAACGGGAAAGCGGTAAGGGAAACCAGAGCGGGAAACGTGCTCCCATCCTTCCTCACTGCGAGGCTTTCCTGAGCATTGATGTTGATATCCTCAATCACATTTTTGTATTGATCAAACAGAGACACGATGGGGGAGTGCCTGCCCTCAATGAGTTGTGAGATCTTGATGTCTGAAGTTGACTCACTGTCAAAACCAAACATGCTGATGGCCATAGCATTGATATCAACGACCCGCCCCTTTTCATCAAGCAACAAGAGCCCGACCTGGGTCTTGTTGATCATCTGATTAAGCTTGTGCTCTGATTCTTCAATCAAGGCTTGAATACGTCGCTGGCTAAGGTTTTTCTGTCGACGCTGATAGCTTATCACGCCTAGCATGAACAATAACAAAAGCAGCATAGCGACGCTCCAGCCTGCTGCAGCTGCGTTTGTTTCTACAGCGCTGATAGGTGTGAGGTAACTCAGCTTCCATTTCAGGTCGTCCAGTTGAATGGTCTGGGCAAAATAGTGCGTGCGGCCGAGTTGCCAGACACGGATAATGTCACCTTGCCAGAGGCTAGAGACCTTGGTTTTGATGTCGATTTCGCCATCGTTTAACGCATCGGCAGAGAACTTATCGCTACTGGAAAGGAAGAATTGCCCTTCCGGGTTTTGCAGTAACATGATGTCTGAGCTTGCCAGCCACTGGTCGGTCAGCAGGCGTAAATCGAGTTGCACCACAACGATGCCCACGATGTTCAGTCCGCTGAAAATCGGTGACGAAAGATAATAAAATGGACTCACTCCCTTAGTTTTTCGTACCATCGAGGTGCCTTCACCTAGGGCGTGGACATCGTGCACAATCGCATCCAAATCCTGATTGGTGATGTAGTCTCCATTCACACTTGAAGCCAGTACTTTTCCTTGATCTGAAAGGATGTACCAACCCTTGGTGTTGGCGGCTTTGTCCAGTTGACTAAGTACACCCTCTACTTCTGCTGTGATTGATCTATCGCCCAAAGTCAGTGCAACCACATCTGGGTTGTTGTTCAGCAAATAAGGTAGGTGATAGAAGCGCAGCAAGGCGTGGCGAATTTCAGCGATCGCGTTGAGCAAATCCTGTTGGGCGGAATTTTGTGCCTGCACGGTTAGCCATTGGCGTGCGGTTTCCCTGCCACCTAAGAAAAACACTGATACCAAGATCAGTGAAATACCGATTAGACTCCATTTACGGCGCATAGCAAGATTCCATTTGCTGGTTTCGTTTCTTGTAGAACGTTGAGTATATTAACACTATAAGCGCTTTTCCTACGGTTGGAGCATGGCGCGGGCAGAGAGTTGAGGGATATGGAAACAACGCAGAGTGCAAGGATTGCCCTGATTGAAGACGATGAAATCGTCAGGCAGGCGACATCTCAATGGCTACAATTGGCAGGTTTTGATGTGGTTGAGTTTGGCTTGGGGGATGATGCATTCGATGCGATTCAGCATCAGGCATTTGATGCAATTATCAGTGATGTCAGGTTACCGGATATTGATGGGATCACGCTACTCGAAAAACTTATCGACAGTGGTGTGAGTGCGCCGGTTCTTATTATTACCGGTCATGGTGATGTAGATATGGCCGTGAAAGCCTTGCACCTCGGCGCGTTTGATTTTATTGAAAAGCCTTTCCAGCCGGACAGGCTATCAAGTCGTGTTTCTCAAGCGGTTGAGCAATTCCGCGCGCAAACCTCGACCCAGCTTCGTGGTGAATACCTTGCGAGTCTCTCGGGGCTTGAAAAAGTGCTGGTCGGTCAGAGCGAAGTGATGAAGCGACTGCGAGAGCAAGTCGCACGAATCGCACTCATCGACACCAATGTGATCATTTATGGCGAAACCGGATGTGGTAAAGAGTTGGTCGCCAACAGTTTGCACAAGGGTAGTGGCAGGAAATCCCATCAGTTCGTGCCCATCAATTGCGGTGCCATTCCAGAAAACCTGTTTGAAAGCGAGCTTTTTGGCCATGAAGCGGGAGCTTTCACAGGGGCTGCGAAGAAGCGCATTGGTAAGCTGGAATATGCCGATAAAGGCACCTTGTTTCTCGACGAAATAGAAAGTATGCCTGCCGCCATGCAGGTTAAAGTGCTGCGGAGCCTGCAGGAAAACACTGTCGAGCGGGTGGGCGGCAACAAGCAAATCAACATCGATCTTCGTGTCGTGGCAGCTGCCAAAGAAGATCTGCGCGATCATCCTGAGTTCCGCCAAGATCTTTATTACCGCCTGAACGTAGCGCAAATCTATATCCCGCCGCTTCGTGAACGCGGAGAAGACATCCTCACGCTGTTTGAACACTTCGCCAAGGAATCCAATCCGAATGCGAGACAAGTAAGTGATGCAGATAAGAAAGCCATGATGTCCTATGGCTGGCCAGGAAATGTACGCGAACTTCGTAATGTCGCCATGCGTTTTGCGCTCGACAACACCATGTCAGTACTGGAGATTCTTTCCAATCGGCCTGTGGCTTCCAGTGAACCCAACGCCGCTGGCGTACCTCTGGCGGTGCAACTGCACAACTTTGAAAGAAAGGTGTTGGAAGAAGCACTGACCCGGCATCAAGGACGGATCAATGATGTGATGCAGGAACTCGATTTACCCCGTCGAACACTGAACCAGAAAATGCAAAAGTTCGGCTTGAACCGCGCAGATTTTACGGACTCTAGGGGCTGTTGATCTTTGGTGATGAATTTTGCAGCAGTTTGTGGGGATTTTATGCAAGGCAGAGGCTTCGATATGTAGTTAGCCTACATGAGAAGCCGATAACGCAGCAGAAATTTCCCACAAACGCTGCCCGAAGGGGTCTGCCCCAAGCGTTTTATGCTTTGTTGAGGTGTATTTGCTTAGAATAACTAGGCGGCACACACCTCGCCGCGCCTAAAACGCTTAGGGCTAGAACAAAATTTAACCACCAAAGTTCAACAGCCCCTAGGGACTGAACGAACGGGTGATATGCATCGGCACATTTTTGCTTATCGCTATCTGAAAACCTCCATAACCCCTTGCTAGTACATGACTTCTCCAATGAGCAAGATATTGCCGATGGTTTTTCCCTCCAATCAGCAGGATTTTGCTCATTCTTCTCTCTTTTTTCCAAAAAATAATTAAAAATCATATAGATAAAATCTGGCATTCACTTTGCTCTTACTGAATCCAAATAACAAGTTATTAACATGGAACGTAGTAAACAGGAGTGAAGTATGAAACTGAAAAAGATGCTGGCAGCGATGGCTGTTGTGGCTTCAATGGGCGCAAGCATGAATGCTGGTGCGGAAGAGAGAAGCTATATTCTCGCAACGGCTTCAACTGGCGGCACTTACTATCCAGTCGGGGTTGCGCTAGCGACGCTGAGTAAGGTAAAGCTGGGTCCTAAGTATCAGTTCTCCCTTTCCGCGATTAGCTCTGCCGGCTCTGGCGAAAACGTTAAGTTGCTGAACGAGAACGAAGCCCAGTTCGCGATTTTACAAGGGCTTTATGGCGCGTGGGCGTGGCAAGGTTCGGGTCCATACAAGGGCGTGAAGCAAGATGATATCCGCGCCGTTTCGATGCTTTGGCAAAACGTTGAGCATTTTATTGTGCGTTCTGACTTGGCAGAAACCGGCACAGTGGCGGATTTATCGAAACTGGACGGTAAGAAGTTCTCGATTGGTAAAAAGAACTCAGGTACAGAGAATTCAGGCCGCCACATAATGAGCGAGCTTTCTATCTCTCCGGACAACTTCCATCTAGCGTTTATGGGGTACGGTGCCAGTGCCAATGCGTTGCAAAACGGCACTATTGAAGGGATGAATACCCCTGCTGGTGTGCCAGTGGGCGCGGTCACTCAGGCATTTGCAGCAATGGGTGATGATTTGAAGATCCTTTCCTTTACCGACGAGCAAATCAAGCAAGTCAACAACACTTATAATCTCTGGACGGCTTACGAAATTCCCGCCAACACCTACCCTGGTTTGGATAAGCCAATTACTACTGTGGCTCAGCCTAACTTTCTTGCAGTGCGCGACGATGTGTCGGGTGACGACGTGTATCAGTTGACCAAAGCTATCTATGAAAACCTGCCATTCTTGCAGGGCATTCATAAAGCCACCAAAGCCATGGCGATTGAAAAAGCGATTGCTGGCCTTCCGGTGCCGCTGCACCCAGGTGCCGTGCGTTATTACGAAGAAGTGGGTATCGAAATCCCCGCAGAGTTGAAAACGCAATAAGCCTTTTTACTCCCTGAGCTGGGAGATTGGAAACGACAGACAGCCCTGTATCAGGGCTGTCTAGCAACAGAGTAGTAACGCTCCTCGAAAGGAGCGCTGGAGTCAATCATGACGGATGCTGTAAACAAAGAGCTCGAAAAATTCGAGCTGCCTAATCGCATCGATATTCCCTGGGTGAACCTGACCATTACCGCTCTGGCGGTAGTACTATCCTGTGTTCACATCTGGTTTAACACCTTATCAACTTGGTCGGAGCTTTGGGTTTCGGCTACCCACTTTGCCGGATTTGCAGTGATCTGCGCGCTTTGGTTTCCTGCAGCGCATCATCTGAAACATAACAAGATCGCGTTGGTAATAGATCTATGGATTGCTGTCGCGGCGGTTGCTTGCCTGCTCTATATCCCTTATGCGGAAGATGCCTTGTATGAGCGTGGCGTAAAGTTTGTGACGAGTGATTGGTTATTCGCAACAATTGCCATTTTAATCGCGATGGAATTGGTCCGCCGCACCATGGGGTGGTTTATCCCTATGCTCATCGCGGTATGCCTGAGCTATGTGGTGTTGTGGGGGCAGTGGATGCCCGGTGTGTTCCATTTTCCGGGTTTGAGCTTGGAAACCGTGTTGTACCGAAGCTTCTTCTCGTCTGAGGGCATGTTCGGCCCTATTTCCCGCATCAGCTGGAGTTACGTCTTCATGTTCATCCTGTTCGGTGCGTTTCTGGTGCGATCCGGTGTGGGTGACTTTATCGTTCGGTTATCAAAAGCGGCGGCAGGGAAAATCATTGGCGGGCCAGGTTTTATTGCGGTATTGGGTTCGGGCTTGATGGGTTCGGTATCTGGATCGAGCGTAGCAAATACTGTCTCGACGGGTGTCATCACGATCCCATTAATGAAAAAAGCGGGCTTTCCAGCGCGGTTTGCTGCGGGAGTGGAAGCGGCCGCATCCACAGGCGGGCAGTTGATGCCACCAGTCATGGGCGCTGGCGCATTCATCATGGCGTCTTATACCCAAATCCCTTACGTGGACATCATCGCTGTTTCCTTTATGCCAGCGCTGATCTACTTCCTTTCCGTTGCCTTTTTTGTTCGTATTGAAGCCAAACGCAGTAATGTGCAGAAAGTATCGGAAGACGAAGAGTCGGTTCTGGGTGTGCTCATCTCAGGCTGGCACAACCTTATTCCGCTCGCTGTTCTGGTGTTCTTGCTTATCCAGGGGTTCACACCGACTTATGCTGCGGGCATTTCCATTCTTTCTGTCATTGCAGCCAGTTGGCTCTCGAAAGACAATAAAATGGGGCCCAGTGCTGTGATTGAAGCATTGGCGTTGGGGGCTAAGAACATGGCGCCGACGGCCATTCTGCTGGTTGGTATTGGTTTGGTGGTTAACGTTATCAGCACGACAGGCATTGGTAATACCTTCTCACTGATGATTGATGGCTGGGCAGGCGGTAACCTTCTGGTGATGTTGCTGCTGATCGCGCTGGCTTCTTTGATCCTCGGGATGGGTTTGCCAGTGACAGCAGCTTATATTGTGCTTGGTACTTTGTCCGCACCCGCGCTTTATACCTTACTAGCTGAAAACCAGTTGATCGATCTGATTGTCGCTGGCGAGCTGCCTGAACAAGCGAAAGCCATCTTTATGTTGGCGGGGCCGGAAACCTTTGAATCGCTGAGCGCGGCGATGTCCGTAGAACAAGCCAAAGAGCTGCTGACGCTGGTGCCACCGGATTTCAAAGAAACGCTGATGGAGCAGGCACTAGGCGTTGAAGCGGTCGGGCTGGCATTGCTCTCTGCGCATCTGATTATATTCTGGCTGTCGCAAGACAGTAACGTGACTCCGCCTGTCTGTCTGACAGCTTTCGCTGCTGCGACTATCGCGCGCACGCCACCGATGCGAACGGGTCTGACTGCATGGAAGATCGCCAAGGGACTTTATATCGTACCAATTCTGATTGCCTACAGCTCGCTGGTAAGTTGGGATTTCACTGAAGTGTTGATGGTGGGTGTCTTTGCCATTTTCGGTACTTATGCCTTGATTGGCGCGCTGGAAGGGTATCTGGAAGGCGTGTTAAACCCCTTATTGCGATTGGTGTTGGTTGTTGCTGCGGGTGTCATGGTGTGGCCAGGTTTACCGCTTTGGATGAGGCTGTTAGGTGTTGTTTCATTCCTTGCGCTCTTTATCTTCAGCGGTCGCAAAGTCACGATTCAAACCGCTGAGCTTTCCCATTGATGTCATCTGGTCTGGGCTCAGCGCCCAGACCAGATGTTTTTATCCGCTTTCCCAAATCCTGACACTATTTGTTAGTCGCTTTTGTTCATGATTATTTTAGGTTCGCATTTAGGGTAAGCATGAAAAATCATCTGTTTTTAGTCTTATGCATTATGTCGATTCTACCTACGCTCCCGCTTTTTGGTACATTGGCGAATGCCGCAACCTCTTCGCTGCCGGGCGCGCGCGTCTTTTTTCTCACCCCACAAGATGGTGATGTTGTTCCTCAGACGTTTACCGTTAAGTTCGGATTGGAAGGTATGCGTTTGGCGAAAGCGGGCGAGAAAACCCCTAATTCAGGGCATCACCACTTATTGATCGACATCGACTCGCTGGTAGATTTTTCGCTACCCTTACCGGCAACGAACAACATCCTGCATTTTGGTGGTGGGCAAACTGAGACCCAATTAACGCTGCCTACGGGTAAGCATACGCTGCAGTTACTCCTTGGTGACTACCTGCATATACCGCATGTAAAACCTGTTATCTCCCAGAAAATCACAATTTTGGTTAGATAAATAGCATTGAAGCTATCGTTTTTATTTAACCTATTGTGATTATTTGATTTTTAGGGTTGTAAAAGCAAGAAGCCTGAAATACGGCGAGGATAACAAACGCGCCTAAGCAGCGCGTTGTTACTGTTTTGTGAGTCAAATCGGGAAATTAGGGTGTTGTACCCGGATGAATCAGGCGAATTACCAGCGAGCCCGCTGCACGCATAGATTCTACATTGTGGCTGAGTACCACACCCCCTTCCGGCGCGTGATACCGATGTTCTACTTCACCGAAACTGTCGTATTGAATGGCCAGAAGCTGATCTTTTTCAACTGTCTGCATCAACTCAACTTGAGGGATAATGAAGCCACCCTGAACAGCGCGAATGCTGGTGACCTTGGCGCTTTCAATTGCAGGCTTAACCTCTGCAAATTCGTCATCAATCAAACCGTGTAATGTGAATATATTGAATACACCACGAACAGTGCGTTTCACCATTTCCATATCGGTGTAACGACCTACACCAGCTTCAACCGTGATGCTTGGGATACCGCTCTGATTCCAAACGGTTTCCAAAATTCCCGGCTCGCCTGGGTCGTCCAGAATAGCGTCTGGATTCATTCGGCGCGCCATGTTCACAGAATCATCCAGGCGGAAATCAGCGAATACATAAAGCGGATAACAGCTCCCTGATGTTTGTGTGTGAAGGTCAATCGCCAAATCAGCATTTGGATGAAGGAGGTTACGCCAAATGGGATCAAGGTAACGTTGTGGCTCGTTGCCGTGTGCATTCCCCGGGAAATGGCGGTTCAGGTTGCCACAGGATACATCTGGGTCAGAGGATAAGAAATCTCGGCTGCGGTGCAGCATACCACTTAAGTTGATGGTAGGAATAATAGTCACACAACCTTTCAGCACTTTTCCACGAAGACCACGCGCAATGGCCTGTGCCGACAGTACACCATTGTATTCATCACCGTGAACACCTGCGGTGATGACGATGTTTTTGCCCGGTTCAGAGCCTTTGAAAACCCAGACCGGAAGATGTTGCCACTGTGCCAAGGCATCGGTTGCCGTGCGGAACCAAAACTTGTGTTCTCCTTCATCCAGCTGGCTCACGTCTAGTGATGAGATCACTGACAAACCGTCGATTTTGTTTCCTTCAATACACTTCGTCATTACGTCATTTCTTATTTTTAAGAATTTTGTGGGTCGTTAAAACTCAAAAAAGGCGAGATTATCATCCCGCCTTTATTCATGTCGTCAATGCTTCAGCTTACTTGAAGCTAGTAAGATGTGCACTCACAACTGTGATACTTGAGATGACAAAAAGTAAAAGCATAAAACGCCAGACAAACTTCGCCCAATTCCCCTGCATGTTCCATAGCCATTATGCGCTGGTGATAGAATATAGCTATCAATGCAGTAATTTAGGCGCTCTTATGACCAGAAAGACGGCGAGAGCACAAACAGCGAAGCCAACAATGGTGGCGGTAGAAAAAGCTTCATCAAAGAAGAGCCAGCCCTGAATAGCTGTGACTGGCGGAACAAGATAGATTAAAGAGGTGACCTTCGACGCTTCGCCATGTCGAACCATATAGAGATAGAGCAAGACAGCGGTAACGGAAAGTGCCAGTACAAGCCAAGCCATCGCCAAGGTGAATGTGATTGACCAAGTGACATCAAAGCCTTCGTATAACCATGCGAAAGGCAGAAAGAAAGCACCTGCTGCTATGTACTGCCACATCGCGCAAGAGACGAGATCCACCCCTTTGCAATAGCGCTTTTGATAGAGAGTGCCAAGTGTTATCCCCGCAAGCGCGGAGATAACAAAGAGGTAGGCATAGAAAGGCTCAGCATCCGCTCCCCATGTCATTTTTCCTTTCACGACTAATGCAATCCCGGCGATTCCTGCGACTAAACCTAGCCATTGGCTTGAACTTAGCTTCTCATTAGAGAACTTGATGACCAGTAATGCGGTGAGAATAGGTTGGAAGCCGACCAGCAGTGATGACAAGCCTGCTGGCATTCCAAATCCAATGGCCGCGAAGACTCCACCGAGATAGAGGCCGTGAATTAAAAGTCCTGATACTAAAACGTGGAATAGAAGTTTGCCCTTTGGCATGACTGGTTTCATTACGCCCAGAATCACGACAAACACCAAGACATTCAAAACCATGCGGATAAATAGGAAAGTGGCAGCATCCGCATACGGAAGGCCAAATTTGGCACCGATAAAGCCTGTGCTCCAAAGCAGGACAAAGACAAAGGGAATGGCGCTTTTCAGCATGGTGCAGCAATCCTTGCGCGATGAAAGTGAGTCGAGAAGTGATTAAAACGCAATCAGTGTGCGACAACAAGGAAAATGACTGCGTCCAAAAGGCTATGAATTCATATGAGTAAGTGGGTAAGTGTACGAACGAAGAAAAAGCCCACAGATGTGAGCTTTATGCGTTGGAACGAGAGGTTAAGACAACCAATCCAGACTGAGTAGTAATCGTGAGGCACTTCCGGGATCGGGAGAGCGATGAACAATACCGCGGCCTTCATTGCCGACCCAGGCTTCACCTTTCAATATCGCTACGGCACCGGTAGGGATTTCTTTGATACCAGAAGGGGCGACAGATTGTTCTGGTAATTGCCCCGGTGAGCTAGAACGCTCAACGTTACTCTCATCAATCCATTCCGTACCACGACCAGAGTATGTCACCAGCAATCTGGCTGGGACACGGTCAATATGGAAACGCTGGCACATGGTTGTATCCAACACCTGAAGGCGAACGCCTAACGCGTCGGGTTCGAAAAGGCATCGATACATTTCGACCACATCTTCCACATCCGCTAACCAGCTTTCTATGCCTTTAAGTTCCAACGCCCATTTAGGCAGAAGTTCCCAGATAGACAGTGAATTTTCGAGAGCGACAAAGCGGTTGTATTTGCCTACCCGTGCAGCGAACTGGTCGGCAAACTCTCTGCAATCTTGCGAAAGCTCGCGCTGCCAGACGGTAAGATTCACGTCTTCACGGAATATTTCGGTTAGGCATTCTGGGTGGGTATTCTGAACCGTCACTGGCCGGGTGACTGTTTCGATTTCCGCTATCATGGACAGTCTCAAAGTCATTCTTTATTTGAAATGTTATAATATAACAAAATCATGACTGAGACTGTTTAGCGACGGCTACCTAAAACCTATTACGAACGCGGTTTAGCAATTTCTGTCCTGTCCACAGTCCGATTTTGATAGCTTGAATCTTCGGCAGGTCTGCTTGAGAGGTCACTCGCTAAGCAATCTCTTGTTTCTGAAGCCAACTCTGGCTTTTGATACCTTCGCCGAAAGCTTGAAAGTTGCCCGCAATCTGCGTGTTTCTGGAGAGATGATCTGAAGGGGAGCAAGAGAACATGAAAAGTTTGGGGCTGATTTATTTTCATCTGGTAACGGCAGTACTGTCATTTTTGCTCGGAACCTATTTGCTTGCCAGAAGAAAAGGTAGCCCGCTGCATAAACAGCTCGGAAAGATATATATGCTGCTCATGATAGCGACCGCTATCTCAACACTATTTATCCCAGCGCAAGTGGGGCCTCAGGTGTTCTATCACTTTGGCTATATTCATATCCTCAATATTGTCACCCTCTACACCGTACCTGAGTCCTTCATTGCAATTAGAAAGGGTAATGTGAAAAAACATCAGCAAAGCATGGTGATCTTGTACGTTTTGGCGCTATTGGTCGCGGGTGCATTTGCGTTTACGCCGGGAAGATTACTGCATACTTGGCTGTTTGCTTAGTCGGGTCGAGTAATAAAAAAGGCTGCTTGGCAGCCGTTTTTATTATCAAAATTTATAGATAGCCCCAAGGCTGAACTCCCAACCCAAATCATTTTGTACAAGGGGGCTGTCTATATCATGGTGCTCAAGTGCAACTGCAGAAATGGCTAGCCAGTTTTCAGAAAAATCATAAAGGGCTATCACGCCGCCTTTGTACACCCAGGTTTCGTCAGCGTTAAATTCAGCCAAGCCTGAAGCCGAAGACTCTTGGGCTGAGACGGAATACAGGTGTCGGGAAAGTTTCTTATCGCGATAATCTATTTCCACATAAGGTGACAAAACAAAATCAGTGATAGGGGTATCAAACGCGCGGCCGAAATGAAGTTGGATTTCATAGCCATTTTGCTCGTTGGTGACATCGAGAAGATAAGTGAGTCGCGCGCCAACAGTACCTAATGTGATACCGAGTTCGCCATTGCTATCTCGATTGTTTATCCCTGAAGGAATGTCATTAAAGTCCTCAGAAACTTCAGCAAAGCGAAGGTTACCGGAAAGGCCAATAAACGGGATAGGGTTGTAAGTGAAAAGACTGCCATCAATAAAGCCATGCTCACTATTGTAAAACAGGTATGGTTCAACCCCAGCCTTTGTGCCTTGATGTGAAAAGACCGATTTCCCAATGGCAAGTCCGGCACCGATAAAACCAAAATCCTTGTATTTATCCTGCGCTAAAGCTGGTGCTGTAGCGACAGACAGCAAAAAGGGGGACATGATAGATATGACGTATTTTCTCATTACAGCTCTCCTTTCTATGAAAAAGAAGAACCGTAATGATGGCGATTTATTTCAGGTTGTTTAGGTATAAAAAGAACTTAGCCTTGCCGATTGCCTTATATCAGTCTTTCGATGTGATTAGATTTGTTTGAAAAGCTAACCTGAAAGTCTATGCCTCTGACATTTCAGACAGGGATTTTTTCAGCGAGCGGGCTTTGTTAAGTTCAATTTTATAGGCAGCCAGCAGAGTAGAAAGATCGCTCACCTTTACTGTGCAGTTGCCTTCGTTGTCCATCGAGTTAAGGACGTCGTTATTAAGTCTAGCGAGTGCATCACGCATCGCTGGTGTATCAGTTGTAATAGGCATGTTTGTTGACTTTTTTGTTATTAGTGCGGGCTTATTAAATCAGAAAGCGAAATAGGGAAACAATCCGGTTTTCAAACGGATTGCTTCAGTAAGTCGAAGTGTAGTGCT
Source organism: Grimontia marina (assembly GCF_900060185.1). Classification (GTDB taxonomy): domain Bacteria; phylum Pseudomonadota; class Gammaproteobacteria; order Enterobacterales; family Vibrionaceae; genus Enterovibrio; species Enterovibrio marinus. Next base: position 51,378 of record NZ_FIZY01000011.1, read on the forward strand.
TGGATTCATGAGCGGCAGGGGCGTGACGGAAATTAACCAGAATATTAGACTAGCCACTCAATTGTAATGAAATTAGACGCTTAACGTTACTTTAAGAGGCTGTCTATCGAGGTTCCTATATAGGAGGGCCAGTCAAAAAAGGTACATGGTTTGGTTTTTGGCATGCCACACTTTTGCGAGCGATATCGATAAATCGTGCTGTTCACTCACTATGAATCGGGTAAATCAGCTCGCCAGTATCGAATCCTCGGGAGTTGGCGGCTTCAATAAATTGTTGAATCACTTCTTCTGAAACTTTAGGTGTTCTCGCCAGCAACCAGAGATAGTTGGTATTGAAGCCAGACACAAAAGCGTAGTCGTAGTTTTCTCCCAACTTGAAGACTACATACGACGAATAGAAGGGGCCAAAAAAGGATACCTTAAGGTGGGCGACATCACGGTCACCAACGAAGTATGCACGGCCTAAAGCTTCACTCCACTCTTTATCTTCATTGTTGTAACCGCGGTTGATAACGTTGATGCCACCATCTTCTCGCAGCGTATACTCCGCTGAAACGGAAGAAAGGCCGCGTTCGAAAGAGTGGTCGAGTCTTGCGATTTCATACCATTTTCCTAGGTAGCGTTGTTCGTCAAATCCGGTTACAGGCTCTACGCCTTCTGGAATAGATTGACAGGCAGTAAGGCCAAGAAGGGAGGCCGCAATCAAGAGCGCTTTAAACATAAGCAAAAGTCTTCTTTTTATTGTGAATTGGACTTAGGTACGGTGCCAAAAGTCTTGTAGGTCATTTCATTTAGCGAAAAATTTTGGTGAGAGCATCAGCCAAAGCCGCATGACCTGCTTCATCGAGATGGAGGCCATCAATGGGTGAAGCTTCACAGACTGTCGCTGCTTCAAAAAAGTCGCAGCCTTCTTCTTCTTCTTCTTCTTCTGCTACTGCTCGGAAGTAAGTAGCAAGATCCAATGATTTCTGTCGACCATTGTGAAAGCCTGAAGCCCAGTTATTGGCATCATGCATTGGGGCAGGTGAAACAATAAGAATGCGTGGTGTTGGTTGCCCGGCATTATCGCACTCTTTGACCTGACCAATCAGCTTGCGGATACCTTCCGCTATCCAAGCGGGTTCTGAGGGGAATTGTGATTTCAAGTCATTAGTGCCAAGCATAATGACAACCCAATTCAACGGGCGGTGAGAGAGCAATATCATTGGCAGAGCAGCGCTGCCATCACGATAAGGTTTGATTGGGTCGTTCCAAACTGTAGTGCGGCCGTTAAGTCCTTCCTCGAGTACCTCAAATCTCTCTATTGCACCTTTAGTACTGTCATTGTTCAACAAGTTATTGAGTCGCGATGTCCAGCGAATAGCCTCTCCCCAACGTGAACCATTTGAAGGGTTGTAACCCCAAGTGTTTGTATCACCGAAACATAAAATCCGTGGCATAGATGCGTCCTTTTGTTGTTATCTCGATATTTTACTCCGTCGGGCGTTTTTCGTCTGGTGTAATTTGACGCTTTTACTTTTTTCGGCGTCGCGTGTGGAATATTTAAATTGTTTAAAACGGCTCATGGTAGATTTAAGGGGTAAGTTATCGTTGCGGTAAAGCGAAGGACAAGCGCTCTCAAACAGGGATAGGAATGCCGAAACCGATAACAAGGCCCTGATAACAAAGAGGGCCATACTATGAAAGAAAAAACGCCTCTTCAGATAAGAGCCGCTGCTGCCCGGCACAATACATCTGTCGATCAATCCAATCGCCGCGTCCCCATTAACTTGCGGCAATCAGGACCCACCCCCGTCGAAATGCTCATTTCTACCCGAGTGAGAAAATCTCCTTATTGGCATCTTTCCTTTGAATCCGGTTGCTGGCGAGCAACGGTATATAACCGCGTCTACCACCCGCGCGGTTATCAGCGCATGGATGAAGGCGGTGCGATGGTGGAATACGAAGCACTGGTCAATCATGTCACCATGTGGAACGTTGCGGTTGAGAGGCAGATTCAGGTGAAAGGGCCTGATGCCGAAAAGTTTGTCGACTTTGTCATTACCCGTTCCGCGAGTCTCATTAAGCCAATGCGTGGTAAGTACGTCATCTTGTGTAATGAGGAAGGCGGGATTTTGAATGATCCTGTGCTTTTGCGTGTAGCAGAGGATGAATTCTGGTTCTCTATCTCAGACAGTGATCTGGAATTTTGGATGCGTGGCGTGAACATCGGCAAAGGTTTTGATGTGACCATTGCGGAAATTGATGTCTGTCCGGTGCAAATTCAGGGGCCGAAATCCGAAGCGCTAATGTCCGATCTCTTTGGGTCAGCAGTGAGTGATATTCCTTTCTATGGTTTGATGGAAGGTAGACTGAACGGGGCTGATGTCATTATCTCGCAGACTGGCTTTACTGGAGAGAAGGGATATGAAATCTACTGCAAAAACGCGACCGTAGATGCTGAAAAAGTGTGGTATGGCGTGTTGGAAGCCGGCGAAAAACATAATCTGATGGTGATTGCTCCTGCGCACCATCGGCGTATCGCGGCGGGAATTTTGTCCTGGGGACAGGACATTGATCAGGAAGTGTCGCCATTCCAGTGTAATCTCGCTTATCAGGTTCCTCGTGATAAAGAGGGCGATTACATTGGGAAAGCGGCGCTGGAAAAAGCACGTGATCAAATCGAAGCTGGCGCATCCCCTTATCCACTCGGTATGGTTGGTATCGTGTTTGGTGGTAAACCTGTTATCGACTATGCCAATGACTTCTGGCTTGTCTACGGAGAAGACGGTGGTGATGCAGTCGGTTATGTGACGTCGCCTTGGTATAGCCCTGAGTTGGAAACCAATATCGCGCTTTGTCATGTGCCTTGGGATGGGCGTGATGTCGGCACTAAATACAAGGTGGCTTTGCCGGAGGAATATGGGGGTGAGATTGTCGACGCTGAGGTCGTTGAGATACCTTTCCGTCCATCTGTAAATCCTAACTCCCGCGAAGTCGCCAAAGCGCGCGGCAGCGATTCTGTAGACTGACCGGCTGTTGGCGGCACGGAAAGTGCCGCCCCCTCCAGCAGGATTTTCATCACAATGAATTTTGAATCAGGCAGCGTAGATCGGAAGCCTGTGCTCCACGATCCTGCTTTTGCTGCAGCAGAACTTATAAAGAATGCGTCTTTGGAAGCGACACCCAAGCAAATTGCTTCGCTGGGTGACGAGAAGCCAGACTGGCTGGCGGATGGAATGCGGGTGTATGTCCCCTTTCTGCCTTCTGCGAAGTTTGAAGACGCTTTTGTGGCTTGCGAAATACTAAAAAAATGGGGGATCGAACCTGTTCCACACCTACCCGCCCGTGCAGTGCCAAATGAGCAAGCCCTGAGGCTTTGGTTGCTGGCTCTGCAAGCGTTAGGTGTCACCCAAATTTTACTGATTGCCGGTGACATTGATGATCCCAAAGGTCCTTTTACTGACACCTTACAATTGATGGAACTTGGTCTTTTCCAAGAATTTGGTATTGACGGAATCGGTGTGGCAGGACATCCAGAAGGGCACCCAATTGTGAGTGAGGCAGTACTTGTGGACGCACTTAAACGTAAACGGGATTACGCCCTTCAACATGGGCTGTCTCTTTGGGTGGTGACGCAATTTTCGTTTGAACAGACGGTTTTGGAGCAGTGGCTGGAAGATCATCAAACCATACTGGAGGGAATACCGGTTTATCTGGGGCTTGCTGGCCCTACACGATTGAAAAATTTGCTGTCTTATGCCGCGCAATGTGGCGTGGCTACGTCTGCAAAGGCGCTGACAAGAAACCTGAATGCCGCAAGATTGCTGAGGCCATGGACACCGGACTCGCTACTGAAAGCGATGGCAGAGTTTCAATCGGAAAGACCGGAATCCGTATTAAAGGGGATCCATTTGTTTCCATTTGGTGGGCTGAAACAATCCAGCGAATGGTTAGTTAAGAAGGCCTGATAATCGAATTATCTGGGTGTGACCCTGAAATAGTGAAATTTGGGGGGATCTAATGAATAATCAAAATAATACCGTATTAGTGACTGAAAATATGACAGCTTTACCTCCACCCGGCGCGCCGGACATTGAAATTGCACGCGCGGTCAGACCTTGGCCGATTTTTGAAGTGGCTCAGCGAAAACTTGGCGTTGCTGCTCACGCACTTATCCCATATGGACATTACAAAGCAAAACTGGATTTGGCGCAGATTGACACTACCTCGAAAGTGGGCAAACTCGTGCTGGTGACAGCAATTACCCCAACCCCGGCAGGAGAAGGAAAAACGACCACCAGTATTGGTTTGACCGATGCATTGAATGCGATTGGTGTGAGTGCCAGTGTTTGCCTTCGTGAGCCATCACTGGGTCCTTGTTTTGGAGTAAAAGGTGGTGCAGCGGGTGGAGGCCGCGCGCAAGCCATTCCGATGGAAGATTTAAATCTTCACTTCAACGGCGATTTCCACGCGATCACCTCCGCGCACAATCTGCTGGCAGCCTTGATTGACAACCACATCCACTGGGGTAACGAGCTTAATCTGGATGCGCGCAAAGTATCATGGCGTCGTGTGATGGACATGAATGACCGCGCGCTTCGCCATACATTGGTGGGATTGGGCGGCCCTGCTCATGGTCAGCCGCGCGAATCTGGTTTCGACATTACCGTGGCGTCTGAAATCATGGCAATCCTTTGTCTGGCGGAAGACAGAAAAGATCTCCAACGCCGTCTGGGTAACATCATCATTGGCCGCAACCGTGACAACATGCCAGTGACTGCGCGTGATTTAGGCGCAGAAGGCGCAATGACGGTACTTCTGAAAGACGCGATTCAGCCAAACTTGATCCAGACTTTGGAGCACAATCCAGCGCTTATCCATGGCGGTCCGTTCGCCAATATCGCTCATGGCTGTAACTCCGTGATGGCGACCCGCACAGCCATGGGTCTAACCGATGTTGTGGTGACGGAAGCGGGTTTTGGCGCGGATTTGGGCGCAGAGAAATTTATCGACATCAAATGCCGTATTTCTGGTTTGAAACCGGATGCGGCTGTATTGGTATGCACCGTACGCGCTCTGAAAATGCAGGGTGGTGTCGCGAAAGACAATCTGGATGCAGTTGACGTTGACGCGGTGAAGCTTGGTTCAGCCAACCTTAAACGCCATATCGAAAACATGCAGAAGTTTGGCCTGACGCCTGTGGTAGCGATCAACCGTTTCCCGACCGATGATGCCAAGGAGGTATCTGTCATCAAAGAAGTTTGCCTGAGCCTGGGCGCGCGCGTCGAAGAAGCACAGCATTGGGCAGAAGGTGGAGTCGGTGCCAAAGCGGTTGCAGAAGCAGTGAAAACCATCTTGGACGGAGAAGCACCAGATGTGCAATTCCTCTATGAAGATGACCTTCCAATTGATGACAAAATCCGCAAAGTTGCCACTTCGCTGTATGCGGCGGAAGATGTGCAGTTCAATATCGCAGCGTCGAAGCAGCTTGATGAGATTCAACAACTGGGATACGGTCATCTGCCGGTTTGTATCGCGAAAACACCATACAGCTTCACCGCGGAGCCCTCTGAACTTGGTGCACCATCAGGACACATCTTGCCTGTACGAGAACTTCGCCTGATGGCAGGGGCTGGTTTTGTCGTGGCTATTTGTGGTGATGTGATGACCATGCCAGGACTGCCGCGTAAACCCGCCGCGCTCAGTATTTCCCTCGATGATGACGGCGAGATTGTAGGGCTGTTCTAGCTTTCCAATGTATCGTCTCAAAAGCGCTACCTTGGGTAGCGTTTTTACTTCCCCCTTCAGGTTTTTCTCTTTCCCTGACGCGCGTATCTAAAGATGCTCGTATTGGTTTGTTCTCTCTGGCAGCGGATTGACGCCTTGCTCTTTGTTGTTCTTTTTGGCGGAGATGACTACACCCAAACGGGAGCGCTGTAATGCTTACGGCTTTGCTGAGAAAGCATGCGTATTAGCCTTTAGCCAAAGAAAATTGAGCGAATGAGGTACTGCGATAAGTGTACATTTCAATGTACACATCAGTGTCTGAAACTAAGACTCATTAATGATGTGAATGTATCTGATGTGTTAATACGTACTCGATGGGTACTTGAGCGAACGGTGTTATTTGCTGACTGAATTTATGAAATTATTCGAACGGTTGAATAAAAATTATAACTTTTGAGTTTCTTTTGTTACATGAAAATATGAGATGAAAATCACATAAGAGCATAAGTAGCAATGGTAAAGAAAATCAGCCTCATATTTGGAGTCGTCATCGTCGCAGTTCTGTGCCTGACGCTCCTCATTTCAAATCACTTCTTGGAGGGTTTTAAAAAACAGAATATGGATCATGAAGACGAAGTGAGCACAGTTGTTCTCAAGGCAAGCTTCGATTCTGCCATTAAAGGGTTGTTGGTTCAGGTTCAATCTTTAGGGACCGCTTTTAACCTTGATATCAATCAGCCTTTTGATGAACGTTCCGTATTGGCAGAAATGGGTAAAATTGTCGAAGTTAACCCAGCAATCGATAACGTGATTCTTGCAACTTTAGAGGGCGATGTCTTTTCGTTTTCTTCAAATGGCTGGAATCGTGCATTCAACGCGAGGCAAGCGGGTCGGGACTATTTTATCTCTATCATACACAACGACAAAAAAGCTCATATCAGTGAGCCATACAAGTCGAACCGAGGTAATTATGTCGTAACGGTAAGCGCACCACTGAATTACAAGGGTGAGCGCGTTGGCGTCATTGCTCTAAACGTCAACCTAAACGTTGTTTTGCCAGAAAAACTTGGCCTTGAGTACGCAATCACCACCGAGGAAGGAATTGTGGTTGCTGTAGACAGAAGCTCTCTTGAGTGGCTAAACAAAAACCTGTTCGATGTTCGTCCGAACTATCGTGATATCGGAGATGAGCCAAGGATCATCACCAGTCCTACGTTAGGTGTTTATAGCCTATCGAGAGAAAGCCTGGGACATGGTTTTACGGGGTATGTCTTTACCGAGCAAAAACAGACAATGGAAAATGCTTCCATGATCAGAACCGCTTTAATGGTGCTTTTGATTACGATTGGCTTGTTGCTCACCTTGACGCTTTATATTGTTGTTCGTCGCGAGTTAGCGCAGATCCCAAATGTGGTAACGACGATTGGGAGCATGTCTGAAGGCGATTTCTCCCACGTGGAAATCGCAGAGACCGGTAATGAAATTGATCAGGTTTCTACCTCGTTGGGCAATATGCAATCTCGGGTAAATGACGTCATCAATACCACACATACGATTATGGATACCCTCTCTGAGCACCAGGCCCATATTTCAGATGTCGCACTGAATAATGCCCGTCGTTCTGAGACAGAGCTTGTGCATATTGATCAGGTCGCGACGGCGATTGCTGAAATGGCAGCAACGGCGAATGAGATTGCGGCAAATGCTCAAGCCGCAGAGGTTGAAACCTCCTCAACACTGGCCTTGTCAGCAGTCAGCTTGGAGACATTGCACAAATCAACAGTCATCGTGGAAGAAGTCACCAAGTCTATTCAGGAGTCGGCGAATATCTTCGAAGAGTTGAAAGTACTTTCTGACAATATCAGCTCTGTGGTCGATGTCATTGGCAATATCTCCGACCAAACCAATTTGCTCGCACTCAATGCTGCTATTGAAGCAGCTAGGGCGGGTCAACAAGGTCGTGGATTTGCAGTTGTCGCGGATGAAGTCCGTGCATTGGCAGTAAAAACGCAAGAATCGACAGGGAACATCCAGACGATCATCACCACGTTACAAAGTGGTGCGCAGAAAGCCGTCGATTCAATGAATAGCAACTTACAGTTGGCCGGTGAGCTATCATCGATTTCTAAGGAAATTGAGAGCGCATTTAGTGATATCTCAACTAAAGTGACTCAGCTCTCTGATATTAACTCTTCGGTTGCAACAGCTTCTGAGGAGCAGTCAATTGTGAATCAGGAAATATCCAAGAGTATTGAAGACATTAAAATGATGGTTGAGGAAAATCTGTCGGGAGTGAACAACGCCATTGAATCGAACAACGAGATGGTCAAGTTGGTTGAAGAGCTCAAAAGAGAAGTCGCATTTTTTAAAGTGAGTGGTAAAGAGAACGATCAATTATCTGCCAACTAAAAGCGGCTAAAGAAAACCTAAGCGCCTGAAATTAATAGGCGCTTTTTTTGTTTTTTCTATCTGAAAATAAGGGCAAAAACCCCGTCACATATTGCCATATATTGCCGCATTCCAAATATAACCCGTCGCAATCGCATCGCTGAATAATGGGGTTGTTGGTTAACTTGAACTAAAGATTAAAGAGGAAAAACCAACAAAGGACGTGCACATGTCGGACGCTCTAGCGCTGCATCGAGATTCCATCATTATTGATGGCCTGATTATTGCCAAATGGAACCGGGAATTGTTTGAAGATATGGCAAAAGGTGGGCTGACGGCCGCCAATTGCACAGTTTCTGTTTGGGAGGACTTTCAAAGCACTGTCGACAACATTGTCGAGTTCAACCAACTGCTACGTGAAAACAGCGACCTCATTCGCCCGGTTCAGACCACTGAAGACATTCTCGCCGCTAAGCGTGAAGGTAAAACGGGCATCATGTTGGGCTTTCAGAATGTTCACGCGTTTGAAGACCAACTCGGTTACATAGAGATCTTCAAGAAGTTAGGAGTAGGCATCGCGCAGATGGCTTATAACACCCAGAATCTGGTTGGCACGGGTTGCTATGAGCGAGATGGTGGCTTGTCAGGTTATGGCCGCGAAGTCGTCGCGGAAATGAACCGTGTCGGCATCATGTGCGATCTTTCCCACGTTGGGCCTAAAACCTCGGAAGAAGTCATTCTGGAATCGAAAAAGCCAGTTTGCTACTCACACTGCTTACCACTTGGCTTGAAAGATCATCCACGCAATAAATCTGATGAAGAGCTGAAGTTTATTGCTGACCACGGCGGCTTTATAGGCGTCACTATGTTTGCGCCTTTCCTGAAAAATGGCATCAATTCCACCATTGAAGATTACGTAGAAGCGATCGACTACATCGTTAACCTGGTCGGTGAAGATTGCGTTGGGATCGGCACTGATTTCACTCAGGGCCACGATCAGGAATTCTTCGAGTGGATCACTCATGACAAAGGCTATGCCAGAAGGCTGACTAAATTTGGCGAAATCATCAACCCGAAAGGCATCCGTACGGTGGGAGAGTTCCCTAACCTCACAGCAGCCCTGCTGGACAGCGGTTGGTCGCCGGAGAAGGTGCAGAAAATCATGGGCGGTAACTGGGTGAAAGTTCTTAAAGACGTTTGGGGCGAATAGCCTAAAAGAGATAGAGAGGAAGCATTGATGGGTCATCATTCGCCAGAAATTCCAATTCAGGTCGACGACGAAACAGGTGTATGGAGCACAGATGGCTTACCCATGCTCTATGTGCCAAGACATTTTTTTATTAACAACCATGCGGCAGTAGAAGACGCTATTGGCGAGGATCAATACGCGGAATTGCTCTACAAAGCGGGCTACAAATCCGCATATTTCTGGTGCGAACAGGAAGGGGAAACCCACGGGATCTCAGGGGCAGAAGTGTTTGACCACTATATGAAGCGCCTTTCTCAGCGCGGATGGGGACAGTTTTTTATCGAGCATCTGGATGTTTCCCAAGGCGTTGCCCGTGTGCGCCTCGAAAACTCCGCATTCGTATATTACTACGGCAAGGTCAATCGCAAGGTGGATTATATGTTCACGGGCTGGTTTGCCGGTGCCATGGATCAGGTGACAGAGAGCGTAGGCTTTCCGTTTAAAACCCACGCAGTGCAATTGCAAAGCGGGTCCGAAGAAGGCTGCGATTTTGGAATATTTGAAGTGAAGCCGATTGGTTAACAGCAGGTAAGAGCAGGTTCTGGAGCCTAGGAAAAGAAGGCCCTAGGGAGAGCAAAGAGCTTGAAGCAAAATATGAATCTAGGCTTCTGAAATCGCTAAGACTCAGGACCCCAAAATAAAATAAGGAAGTGCAATGTCTCAGTTCGACGCAATTTTTCAGCCGCTTGCGATCAACAAGCTAACGATCAGAAACCGGGTGATCAGTACGGCACATGCCGAGGTGTATGCGACGGAAAATGGCATGCCGACTGAGCGCTATATCAAGTACTACGAAGAGAAAGCCAAGGGTGGTATTGGCCTCTGTGTCTGCGGTGGCTCAAGTCCCGTCTCCATTGATAGTCCCCAGCATTGGTGGAGCTCTGTGAATGTCAGCACAGATGAAATTATTCCGCACTTCCAGAACCTTGCAGATGCTATGCACAAGCATGGCGCACACATCATGATTCAGCTCACCCACATGGGACGCCGTTCCCGTTGGGATGGGGGGCACTGGCCGACCTTGATGAGCCCGAGTGGTATCCGCGAGCCGGTTCACCGTGCAACTTGTAAAACCATCGAAACAGAAGAGATTTGGCGCATCATCGATGATTTCGCTCAGGCAACCCGCCGTGCAAAAGAAGGTGGCTTGGATGGTGTTGAACTCTCATTTGCTCACCAACACCTTGTCGACCAGTTCTGGAGTCCGCGTGTTAACCGACGTACTGATGAATGGGGTGGTAGCTTCGAAAACCGTATGCGCTTTGGCGTTGAAGTGCTGAAAGCGGTACGTGCGGAAGTAGGGCCTGATTTCGCGGTCGGTATTCGCATGACGGGAGACGAATTTCATCCTGATGGCCTTGACCACGAGAACATGAAAGAAATCGCGGCCTACTATGACGGGCTGGGAATGATTGATTTCTTCAGCGTGGTCGGCTCAGGTTGTGACACCCACAATACCTTGGCTAACGTCATCCCGAATATGACTTATCCGCCAGAGCCGTTTATTCATCTCGCCGCAGGTATTCGCAGCGTGGTGAATGTGCCGGTAATGCATGCACAAAACATCAAGGATCCGGTACAGGCTGCGCGTGCGCTGGAAAGCGGATTGATTGACTTTGTCGGTATGACACGCGCCCACATCGCAGACCCTCATCTCATCACTAAAGTGAAGCTGGGCCAGACAGATCAAATCCGTCAGTGTGTTGGTGCCAACTACTGCATCGACCGCCAATATCAGGGTATCGATGTCCTCTGTATCCAAAACGCAGCCACGTCTCGTGAATCCAAAGTCCCACACATCATCAGCAAGACAGACGGCCCAATTCGCAAAGTGGTGGTGGTCGGTGGCGGTCCCGGTGGCATGGAAGCAGCGCGTGTCTGTGCCGAGCGCGGTCATGAGGTCACCCTGTTTGAAAAAAACAGTGAGCTTGGTGGGCAAATCACGCTGGCTGCCGCTGCGCCTCAGCGTGAACAAATCGCAGGTATTACCCGCTGGTTCGATCTCGAACTGCGCCGTTTGGGTGTGAACCTTGTATTCGATACGGCGGCAGATGAAGCCACCATTATGGCTGAATCGCCCGATGTGGTGGTGCTGGCTGTCGGCGGTAAACCGTTTATCAATCAGGAAGCTAAATGGGGCGGTGATGACGGTTTGGTGGTGAGCAGTTGGGACATTCTGAGTGGTGCGGTTGAGCCGGGCAAAAACGTGGTGGTGTATGACACCATTTGCGAATTCGCGGGTATGTCTGTCGCGGATTATCTAGCGGCGAAAGGCTCACTGGTGGAAATTGTCACCGATGACATCAAACCGGGTGTCGCAGTGGGCGGCACCAGCTTCCCCACATACTATCGAAGCCTCTACGAGCGCGATGTGGTGATGACGCCGGATCTGGTGCTGGAAGAGGTCTACAAAGAGGGTGACAAGCTGATTGCCCGCTTCGAAAACGAATACACAGGTGTGTGCGAAGAGCGCGTGGTTGATCAGGTAGTGGTTGAAAATGGGGTCAGACCGGACGAGGCGCTCTACTATGCGCTTAAGGAAGGCTCCCGCAACCGCGGCCAGGTAGATATCGACACCCTGTTCGCCTTCGAACCACAACCCGCATTTGCTGAACAGGCGGACGGTTATCTACTTTATCGCATCGGGGATTGCAGCGCGCAGCGCAATATTCACGCTGCCATCTACGATTCACTGCGTCTGTTTAAAGACCTCTGACCGACTGCGGGGTAGCTGTGATGTGGACGTCGCTTATCGGTCCCTTGTTAGTCATCATGATTGCGCTGGCGATTGCGGGCGCAGTCAAACGAATTCGTCTCTGGCAGCAAGGAAAGCCAGCCAGCTTTTCTATCGGGAAAGCCCTTGCTGCCATTCCCCGACGCTACTTGGTCGATCTTCACGACGTGGTTGCACGTGACAAAGCGTTTGCGAACACGCATGTCGCCACTGCTGGGGGCTTTGTGGCATCCGGCATTTTAATGGTGCTGGTTTTCGTTATGGGGTTAGACAATACCCTGACATTCGCATTAATGAGTGCAACGTTTGCCGCGATGGCGTTTGGTGCAGTAAAGGTGAAAAAGCGTCGCGAAAATCCTCCAGCGAACCTTTCCAAGGGGCCTTGGCAGAGGCTACCTAACAGTCTGCTGGTTTTCTCCTTCTCTGGTTTGATGATGTCATTGCTGTTGTTATTAGGCATCGGCAATGTGCCTATCATCGTCGCGGCGCTGCTTATCGTTGGCATTCTGTTAGGTTTGGCTGAGCTGCTGTTTGGTATGACCTGGGGCGGCCCAATGAAACACGCCTTTGCCGGTGCCTTGCATCTTGGTTTTCACCGTCGTCAGGAACGTTTTGGCGGTGGCCGATCAACGGGATTGAAGCCAATCAATCTCGACGAGCAAACTCTGGGCGTCGAAAAGCCATCCGATTTTTATTGGAACCAACTATTGGGATTTGATGCCTGCGTGCAATGCGGACGCTGTGAGAAAGTCTGTCCCGCGTTTGCCGCAGGTCAGCCGTTGAATCCGAAGAAACTGATTCAGGATATGGTGGTCGGCATGGCAGGGGGTGATACCGGGAATTATGCGGGTATTCAGTACCCTGGCAAATCTGATGAGGCTCGCTGCGGCGCGCCGGACAAGCCACTGTTTGAAGGTCTGCTGGATGCTGAAACTGTCTGGTCTTGCACTACCTGTCGGGCTTGTGTGGAAGAATGTCCGATGATGATCGAACATGTCGATGCCATCGTCGACATGCGCCGCAACCTGACCCTTGCAAAAGGCGAAACGGTCGGAAAAGGTGCTGAAGTGTTGGAAAATCTGATAGCAACCGATAACCCGAATGGTCTGTCGCCAAACAGCCGAGCGAACTGGTCCGTCGATCTCAAACTCAATCATCTGTCAGAGGTAGGTACCACGGATGTGCTGCTGTGGGCAGGGGATGGTGCCTTTGATTTGGCTTACCAACGTACGCTCCGTGCGGTGGTTGCTCTGCTGCGTAACGCCAATATTGATTTCGCCATTTTGGGCAACGAAGAATTGGATAGCGGCGATCTGGCGCGCCGTCTGGGTGATGAAGCGACCTTCCAGCGCTTAGCGATTGCCAATGTAAAAACCCTGAACAAATACCAATTCAGGTCGATTGTTACGCCGGATCCCCATGCTTTCCATGTATTGAAAAACGAGTATCCGGATTTCGGTGGCAGCTATGATGTCTTCCACCATACCGAGTATCTCGCAAAGCTGGTTGAGCAAGGTGATATCAAACTCAATCAGGCCAAAGCCCAATCGGTAACGTATCACGATCCTTGTTATCTAGGACGTTACAACGGTGGCTATGATGCACCCCGTTACCTTCTGAGCAGCATGGGACTGACGGTGAGTGAAATGGAACGCTCAGGTTACCGCTCGCGTTGTTGCGGCGGTGGTGGTGGTGCGCCAGTTACCGATATTCCGGGCGAACATCGCATTGCGGACATGCGAATGGATGATGCCCGCGAGACGGGCGCAGACATGGTGGCGGTCGCCTGCCCGCAGTGTGCAGTAATGTTGGAAGGTGTGGTGATGCCAAGGCCGGAAGTGAAGGACATTGCGGTCATGCTGCTCGATGCCATGGCAGAAAATGCCGACGCTGGCAAAGTAAAAGCGGTGGGGGAGTAAATGGACGACATCAAACGACGCGATCCCCGTAAAGAACATATCCTGAGAAATCGCCTGCACCCTCAGTATGATGAGATGGCTGTTGACCATGATTTGCTGATGTCAGGAGGTACCAACCGCAAAAATCCCCACAAGCAGGGGTACTTATCGGCGGAAGGCATTAAACGGATCGACCGCTCTGGTGCTGCGGTCGCGGCGGCTGGCGTGGCAAAAATACAGCAAGATCAAAGCCTGCCGCTGAGGGCAATCGTTAATCCTTCCAACTATATTGTGGTGTTTTCGGATTCTGACAGTGCCAAGCTGACGGTGCTGGATAAAGATATGTTAGGGCTTGCTCATTCTTTGGCTGATGATGGCACAGCCGTCGTGATGATTAACCTTCACAGCCGTGAAGATGACCTCGCCTCGGCAGGGGCAGACAGAGCACTGGCGCTTGATGCAGCCAGTTACTCCCCTGACAGCTGGCTCGCGATATTACAAACCATCGAAACTGAGCTTTCCCCCAAACATTGGATATTCGCGGATGGCACCTTAGTCGGTGGTGATTTAGCAAGAAGATTGGCGGTTTCACTGGGCGTAAGACCAGTGACTCGCGGCAAGCTTTACGCTGAAGGCACCCTGAATTGTGGCGGTGGTGACGGATCGAAAAGCGTTAACCGGAAGCTTTCCCGCATCTTGCTGGTGGAAGAACAAGTGGCTGACCTCATTGCTGGCTTTATCACTGAAGCATCTTCTCTGGATGTCGCAGAAGTGGCGGGCGTGATCCCCAAAGTCACTGATCTTGGTGGTGTCGCCGTTGATCCGGCAGACATTCCTTTGGCGGAAACCCGCTTTATTCTCTCCGGCGGTAACGGTATTCGTAATTGGGCCTTGTTCCATCAATGTGCGCAAGCATTGGGTGCGACAGAAGGTGCCAGCCGTGTTGCTGTTGATAACGGGCATATGCCGAGAACGACTCAAGTGGGTGCAACCGGCACTTACGTGAACGCCAAAGTCTATATCGCGGTAGGTATTTCGGGCGCGATTCAGCATTTGCAGGGGATGACGACCTGTGAAACTGTCATCGCACTCAATACTGATGCCAACTGCGACATGATTAAGCGTGCTGATCTGAGCATTATTGCTGACAGCAGCGAGGTGATGCAGGCATTGGTTGACGCAACCGCTGGTGGTAAAGGAGAGCTTGATAATGTCGGATAACCAAAACATCCTGGTACTGGTTTCAGCCGGCCAACATCCGCTCTCTGGGCGCCCAAGACGGGCAGAGCGTGATGCCAAGGCGCTGGAAATGGCTATGACCCAGTCTGAATCCGCAATGGTTGTATTTGCCGGAGACCCGCAATCACCTGCTATTCGGGAGTATCTCGGTATGGGCGTCTCCAAGGTCAATGTGTTGAAGCAACCCGAAGGGGCAGACACAAGCACGGCACTGGCGGATTTCGTCAAATCCCAGCAGCCCCAACTGGTTTTCTGTGGTGCCCGGGCAGAGCACGGGGAATCATCCGGCATGGTGCCGTATTTGGTTGCCGATGAGTTAGGTGCAGCCGTCGTGCCGGAAGTGGTCAATGTGACGGGGCATACCGATTCCCATGTTGAAGTGCTTCAGGCTTTGGCGGGCGGTCAGCGCAGAAAACTAAGGGTAGAACTACCTGCCGTGCTGATTGCCAGTGCATCAGCACCGGCAGCGAGGCAAAGTGCGTTTACCAAAGCGAGAGACGGGTTAGTGAATGTGCTGGAAGTTGAAGTGAAAATGGATTTTGAGCAACAGGGCTGGGAATGGCAGCCTGCCAAAAAACGTCCGAAGCGCACCAAAACCGTCGCGGCCAAAGCGTCCAGTCGTGATCGCTTTAAAGCCGCCACCGCAGCGCCTGCTTCTTCGGGCGGAAAGGTGATGATGAACCCAAGCCCTCAGGAAGCGGCAGAAGCGATTCTTTGTTTGTTGAAGGAAAAAGGACTCGTCTAAAGCAGAGTATCCCCCCTACCTTTGTTCAACTTTTTACTCAAACCATCTGGATGTGGCATTTTCGGGTGGTTTGGGTATAACCTCTCCTTAAAACACTATTGAACAAAGGCTATTTCTTGAAACGGATCGTTTTATATACCAGTAAAAATTGTGCTCACTGCCAGTCAGCCAAGCAGTTTTTCGATAGCAAGAAAATCGCCTACCGCCTGTGCGATGTAGGAACTCCAAGAGGCAGGAAAGAACATGCCTCGCTGGGTGTGCGTGGCGTGCCGGTGATAAAGATTGGTGACAAGGTTTTGCATGGCTTCAATGCCAAAGCCGTTCAAAAAGCACTGAAAGGTGATTGAGCTTTCATAGAAAGCGAAAGCCCAATTATCTGTGAGTCTGAAATCAAAGTGTCACTTTACATATGAAAAAACATATATAAAGTATGCAAGGGTTAAGTATGACTTGGTGAATGTGCGTGATCTCTCCCGTTAAGTTCTACAAATGTATGGCTGATGAAACCCGTCTGAAAACCCTAATGCTACTGCAACAGGAAGGTGAGCTTTGCGTGTGTGAGTTAATGGAAGCGCTCGAGGAAAGCCAACCAAAAGTATCCCGTCATCTTGCTCAATTGCGTAAATGCCGCCTCCTGACAGATCGCCGTCAGGGTCAGTGGGTGTTTTACAGCATTTCCAGTACGCTGCCGGCGTGGGCGAAAGAGGTGCTTGCCGTGACGACCCACTCAAATCCGGTCTTCCTGCAAGAAAGTATGTCCCGCCTATGCAAAATGGGCGATCGCCCAGAGCGCGCTTCTACCTGTTGTTAAGGGCTGAGAGTGAGGATGATGGTTTTTAAAAATTCAACACATATGATTTTTCATATATTAAATAATTCGGGATAGAGTTATGGGCATGTTTGAACGCTACCTTTCCGTATGGGTAGCAGTGTGTATTGGTGCAGGTGTACTGCTTGGAAATCTTATTCCTTCTGCTTTTGAAGTGGTCGCTAACCTAGAATTTGCACATGTAAACCTGGTGGTTGCAGTACTGATTTGGGTGATGATCTTCCCGATGATGGTACAGGTTGATTTCTCCGCCATTAAAGACGTAGGCAAAAAGCCAAAAGGCCTTGCGCTGACGTTAGTGATCAACTGGTTGGTGAAGCCCTTCACTATGGCAGCTTTGGGCTGGTTGTTCTTCAAAGGTATCTTTTCAGATTGGGTTGATCCACAAAGTGCGGGCGAATACATCGCAGGCATGATTCTTCTGGGTGTGGCTCCCTGCACCGCCATGGTTTTTGTTTGGAGCCAACTGACTAAAGGGGATGCCAACTATACCCTGGTTCAGGTGTCAGTGAATGACATCATTATGGTGTTTGCATTCGCACCGATTACTGCATTCCTGTTAGGTGTGACAGACATCCAAGTGCCTTGGGAAACCTTGATTCTATCTGTTGCTTTGTATGTTGTTCTTCCGCTCGTAGCGGGGACTTGGGCACGCAAACACCTACTGGCAAAAGGTGAAGATAAATTGCAAAGCTTCCTGACGGCCGTGAAGCCGTGGTCTATTGTGGGCTTACTGGGCACTGTTGTTTTGCTGTTTGGTTTTCAGGCGCAGACCATCGTCAGTCAGCCTCAAACCATCTTGTTAATTGCGATACCTTTGCTTATTCAAACTTACGGCATCTTTGCGATTGCTTACGGCGCTGCGAAGTGGCTCAAGCTCCCACATAACGTGGCAGCTCCGGCTGGTATGATTGGTACCTCTAACTTCTTTGAATTGGCAGTGGCCGTTGCGATCTCGTTGTTTGGTTTGCACTCCGGTGCCGCATTGGCGACGGTCGTAGGTGTGTTGGTGGAGGTACCAGTCATGCTTTCATTGGTATGGTTTGCGAACAGAACAACTCATTGGTTTGAGTCCGCCAAAGCGCACCAGTGACCGAATTAGAAAGCCCTGCGATGCAGGACTTTTTGGTGCACTAAGCAGTTAAACCAATATCTCGCTAAAAAATGCCTGCGGGGCGGGCATTTATTGGGTTGGGTAGTTGCCTTGGCCGACGTTAGACACGGAAGTTATTCAGCTCGTCGTCTTGTCGCTTATTGAGGTCAACCATTTGATTACATTTTTGTTCTTGCTCTGAAGCCTTCTCTGCAACACTCTGGCTGATACTGCGAATATTTGCAGTGTTCTGATTAATCTCTTGTACAGTACCGTTCTGCATTGCAGCTGCATTGGCAATATCTGTTGTGACAGTATTGATTAGGCCGATATTTTCCCGTATTTCTAGCAGAACATTGGATGCCTCTTTAGCAACTTGTTGAACATCCTGTGCGGATCCCTGACTCTTAGTTATGATTGATTCAGCGCCTGCAACGCCAGTCTGTAACTGGCTAATTTTGCTTTTTATCTCTTCTGTAGACTGCTGTGTACGTGACGCAAGCGCTCTGACTTCATCTGCCACAACAGCGAACCCACGTCCAGTGTCGCCTGCTCTGGCTGCTTCAATAGCAGCATTCAATGCGAGAAGGTTGGTTTGTTCGGCAATATCAGTGATCACAGTAAGTATGGAGGCAATGTTATTGCTGTACTCTTCGAGATCAGTAATCTTATTAACAACCTCGTCCATGTTTATCATTAGTGCGGAAATTGATTCAACGGTATGAGAGACGACTTCTGAACCGCGTTGTGCAGCTTTATCTGCTACCTCCGCAGAATCTGAAGCTTGTTTGGCATTATCAGAAACAGACCCTGCAATTTCTAACATATTTTCCATAGCAGAAGTGAGCTTGTTGAGCTCATGCAGTTGCTCCTGGGCCCGGCGCGAAGAGTCAACAGCAGAGCGAGAAGTATAGTCAGTGTTGTTTTTTACCTCGACAGAGATATCTTTAATCTGTTTTACGAGTTTCTGTAAATAGCTCAAGAAGGTGTTGAACTCGGTAGATAAGTGACCAAACTCGTCCTTTCGGTTTACATGAATGCGTTTAGTGAGATCGCCCTCTCCATTGTTAATTTCACTTAACGAGGAGCGAAGCAATGTCAATGGTTTAAGTTGCCTGCTTAGTGTAAGTATGAGAGCAATAGAACAGAGTAGCGTACTGAGCAAGGTCGCAACCATTGCCGTCCATCCCAGTTGAGTCACTTGCGCCAACACTTTTGATTCCGACAATACCGCGCCGATTAGCCAGTTTTTTCCATAAATGTTGTCTAGGGGGTAAAAGACAGTAAAAACAGCCTCCCCTGCAACCTTTGCTGGTGTTAGTCGATGGTTGAACTCTAAAAGCCCGCCGTCGAAGAGCTTCTCGATGTTTTCACCATTTAAAGAGGAATCAGGGTGGCTGATGATATTGCCATCCACATCCATCAAAAACGCATAACCAGCATTATTAAATGTCAGTGTGTTGATCGACTGAGATACCGTTTCAAGGCTCAAATCACCACCAAATGCCCCCTCAAAACTTCCTTTATTGGTTAAATTGGCTACAGCAGAGATGAGGATTTCGTTTGAGGCAGCATCTGCATATGGATCGGTGAGAATCGCTCTGTCATGTGCTTTGGCTAGCGGATACCAAGGCCGTTTTCTTGCGTCCCAACCTTCAGGGGCCCATTTCTCGTCATTGGTTATGGGTTTCCCATCCGTTTTTAGGCCGCCGAAAATAAGAATGAATTCTTCTTGGAGCAAAGAATTATCAAACGTTTTTTGGATAGTGTTCTGGCTGAAATCTGCATCTATAGAGCGGGCCATCATATCGATGAGAGATAGCTTGGCATTTAACCAGTTTGTAATTTGTTGTCCTAGTGCAGCAGTTGCCTCCTGAGTGGCCTGTTCTTTGTTGTTAAGAATTGTTGTTTTTACGGTATGGTATTGAAACCACGAAAAACTGGCAAAACTCAAAACGATTACAGAAGATGCGATAACAGCAATTCGTTGAGCTACACGCATTTTATCACCTCCTTATTGTACTTCTAACAATATAGACGCCTGTCTCAATTATTCATCGTGGATGATAATTTTTTCTCAGCTCTCTTTTGTAAAAAGGTGTGAGATGTTGATTGGTAACAATTAGATAGAATGAGTTGGTACACGAAATCATTGTGATGGGTTATGCATGTAGCGGTGCTTCAAATACTCCCAGTTAACATGGCGTTGCACATTTTTAATGTTGAGGGGAGAACGGAGAGCATCCTAAATCAAAGATAATGATTGGCTGAGCCCGCCAGAGTTATGTGCTAGATAGTTCTGGTCGCAGTGAGGTTAGTGACATGGAAAGCTATTGTACGGAGGGAAAACGACCCGAAGATATCAAAATCTGCTTCTAATGACAAAAATTCGAAGAATGAACAAACAAATGCAAATAGCGCAGGTTTACATCTCAAATATGTGAGCCTTTGATGTCTTATTATTGAGGCATGTATCTTCCCTTGGGCCACACTTAACGTAATGAGAGCTTTCGAATGAGTGAGCGATGGTCATAACCAGCAAAGTAATAATGAGCGTAATCCTGATTTTTGGGATTGGCTTTTCGCTTCTTTTTTCATACATGCTATATCAGTCAGAGAAAGACGTGATCATGGCCGAAATGCAAAAGGATGCCGAAAGGAGAGCTGCGGCGTTTACACTGTCGCTATCCATGAAGTTTGAAGCATTACATACACTCACTGCCTTGTTTCGTCAGAATCCGGATTTCAGTTACTCAGACTTTAAAAATGAGGCGAAAATTGTTCTAGAGCGTCACCCTGATATTCAGGCGCTGGAATGGATGCCTATTGTTCGTAAAGAGCAAAGAGAAGAGTATGAACAGCATCTTCAATATATTCACACTGGATTCACTTTTGTCGAGCTTGACGATGGCGGGAACGTCATCAAGGCAGCAGAGCGCGATTTCTACTACCCCGTATACTACGTGGAACCTTACATTGGTAATGAAGTCGCCCTTGGCTACGATATGTCAACAAGTGCAGCTAGGCTCTCCTCAATTGACAGGGCGATCGACAGCGGCAGGGAAAGTGTCACCGAACCTCTGATGCTAGTTCAGGAAAGCGGGAGTCAGACGAGTTTTTTAATGTTCAATCCCGTTTATCGAGATGGTTTTGTACCGTTCGTGAATCATCGAGAGTTCTTCGTGGGTGCAGTGCTAGGTGTATTTCGGATTGGCGACCTCTATCAGACATCGGAAGCTGGAAATATTCCTCATGATGTCAAACTCTTATTGTATGACCTAACGGGGGAGCAAAAAACGCTTTTACATACCAGAGTCCATGATGAAGACAAACAGTATATCGGTGAAATGGCTTATTCTGTTGATATTGACGCCTTATTTGACAGGGATTGGAGGTTCGAAGTTTTCATCGCCGATGATTATATCTCCCAGCGTATGAGTTCCCAGCCCTATATCATTTTGATACTGGGTGTGTTGTTGGTAATTGCATCAGCAGCATATCTGGATTTGATATACAAATACATCTCTCTAATTAAATGCAAAAACTGCGACCTCCAAAATATCTCATTGCGGGATCCTCTGACAAATCTTTACAACCGCCGACATTTCGATGATGTACTAAAAAAGGAATGGCAGAGGGCAATCCGCGCGGAATCGAGCATTTCTATGTTGGTTATTGACATAGACCACTTTAAGCGTTTCAACGATAGCTTTGGTCACATGGCTGGTGACTTATGCCTTAAGGAAGTGGCAAAGGCTATTAGTCAATCCATGAGCAGGTCAAATGATAGTGTCTTTAGGTACGGTGGAGAGGAATTTGCCATCCTCTTGCCTAATACGACAGACCCTAAATCAGTCGCTGAACGCTGCCGGCAGAACGTTGAGGCGTTGGGTATTAGACACCCTGATTCGGTGGAAGAGGTGGTGACAGTCAGTGTGGGCTGCGCTTTTATCCGCCCAGAAAAAGGCGATGATCACAATGCACTCTTCCTCGAGGCCGATAGGGCACTCTATGCCGCTAAGAAAGCGGGAAGAAACAGGGTGTGTGAACAATTGAACCAAAAGGATAATGCATTGGTAGGTGCCATTGAGTTTTCGCCTAAAGATTGACAGTGACTATGGTCTGTTGACCTTTGGTGGTTAAATTTTGTTCTAGCTTTAAGCGTTTTGAGCGCGTCGGGTGTATGCGGCCTAGTCATTCTAAGCAAATACACCTTAACGAATCATCACCAAAGGTCAACAGCCCCTAGGAAAGGTGCTTTCCGTCGTAGCCTAAAAGCGCAAAGTTGTAGGATTGAGTAACAACAACTGCGCTGGGTGCGCCGTTTTCTTGAACACTTCAGCAGAGCTTGAGTTAAGGCTTTTTCGCTCCGGCTTTCTTCAACAACTGGCGCTTAAGGCGACGCTTCTCTCCACCGCGGCCCCCGCGCTTTTCATGATGCTCTTTATCTGCGTTTATATCTGGTTCGAAACCCACCAACCACTCCTGAGGGAGGCGTTGGTCAATTAGGGTTTCAATTGCGTTCAGCATACCTTCTTCTTCGCGACTGACGAGCGATATTGCCATACCGGATTTCCCTGCACGACCGGTACGGCCGATTCGGTGAATATAGTCTTCCGGTTGATGTGGTAGTTCGTAGTTGAACACAGTATCCAGTGATGGGATATCCAGACCGCGCGCTGCAACATCGGTTGCCACTAACACACGTACAGTGCCGTTTTTAAATCCTTCTAATGCTCGATTACGTGCGCCTTGGGTTTTCTCGCCATGAATAGCTTCTGCTGCCAGACCGTCGAGTTTAAGCTCATTTGCCAGTGCTTCGGTACTTTGGCGGGTTTTGGCGAAAACTAATACTTGCTGCAGGTTACGGCTGCCAATCAGGTAAGAGAGCAGTTCTCGCTTCCGTTTCCTGTCGACGGGGTGCACCAGCTGGTTGACGGTTTCAGCAGTGCTGTTCGCAGTCGATACTTCCACGCGCACAGGATCGTTCAGCAGGCGGTAAGCCAAATCCATGACCTGTTTTGGATAGGTGGCGGAGAAAAACAGCGTCTGGCGTTCTTTTGGCATTTTCTTCATCAGGCGCTTGATGTCTGAAATAAAGCCCATGTCGAGCATGCGATCAGCTTCATCGAGAACCAGCGTATCCAGGCTGTTAAGCTGCAAGGTACCAATATGAAGGTGATCGAGCAGGCGACCCGGCGTGCCGACAATGATTTCCGGCTTCTTCGCCAACTGATTCTTCTGAGGATTAATGTTCGCGCCGCCATACAGCGCCACACATTTCAGAGAAGTGTGCTGGCCATACTCTGCAACTTTGTCATATACCTGCTGAGCAAGCTCTCGGGTTGGCGTGACGATCAACACTCGCGCAGAACCTTTCACACCACGTTCCAGAATCTGGTGGATCAGAGGCAGCGTAAAGGCGGCGGTTTTGCCTGTGCCTGTTTGAGCTGCACCCATCACGTCTTTTCCTTCCAACACTTTTGGAATCGCTTGCTGCTGGATATCAGTGGGCTCGCTGTAACCAAGTTCACTCAGCGTTTGCTGAAGAGTGGGATGAAGAAGTGAAAATACGTTGTCTGACATGGGTAAAAAGTTCCGCCATAAATAAGGGGCGCGAGTGTATCAGATAGTCTGATTTCACGGAAATGCCGTGCATAATCCGCACTCGTATACAAGGGGCTGTTGACCTTTGGTGGTGATTTTTGCAGCAGTTTGTGGGGGTTTTATGCTTTGTTGAGGTGTATTTGCTTAGAATGGCTAGGCGTCACACACCTCGCCGCGCCTAAAACGCTTATAGCGAGAACAAAATTTAACCACCAAAGGTCAACAGCCCCTAGCTCAGGAATGCGAATGTTGGCGTGAATCTCGGCTTGGAAGTTGCTACTTGCCTGTAACTGCGCGCTTTTTGTTCTATGTTAAACATTGAAGTCAAGCGAGGGTAAGACAGTGGGACAGAATATTAATAAAACCTCGTTTAGCGCCAGCGATCATGAGCAATTCGCCAAGCAGCTAAAGTCAGAACTGGACCAACTCGAAGGGTTATTGAACACGCCGGGTTGGGGAATAGGAAAATGCACTCTGGGTGCCGAACTGGAGCTTTATCTCACCGACAAACACCACCGACCCGCACACTACAACCTCGATATTCTCGACAAAGCCGCAGACCCCCTCATGACGGCTGAAATTAATCGATTTAACGTTGAATACAATTGTCCTTATACCGAGTTCAGTGGCGCGCCTTTCACCTTCCTCAAACAAAAAATGGACGAACGACTGCAATCGCTTCAGGCCATCGCGCAAGAAGAGGGTATTGATGTCACGCCCATTGGAATATTGCCCACACTGAAAGGTGGCGACTTCGGATTGGCGTCAATGACGGACTCTCCTCGTTACCACGCCCTTACCGATATTCTCTGCCAATCCCGGGGTGGCCCGTTCCATATCCGGATTCATGGTGCAGAAAGCTTGGAAGTTGATGCGGATGATTTGACATTAGAAGGGGCAAATACGTCCTTTCAAGTGCACTATCGTGTTAAGCCCAACGAGTTTGCACAATGGTACAACGGGATACAAATCGCCACGATTTTTTCTCTAGCAATGTCTGCTAATTCCCCTGTATTCATGCAGAAAAAGCTCTGGCATGAAACTCGGGTGCCTTTGTTCAAGCAATCTATCGATAGCCGTAACCTCTGTGGCATGAATTGGCACACACCTGCACGTGTCTCTTTCGGGAAAGGGTACGTGCGTAAAAGTGCATTGGAACTGTTCAGACAAGGTGTCAGCCTTCAGCCTGTGCTTTTGCCCGATATGCCTGAGAGCAAGTGCAGGGAAGGCTGTGGGCCAAGGCTTGATGCTCTGCGTCTTCACCAGAGCACTATCTGGAGTTGGAACCGTGCCGTCTATGACGACGCAGACGGTGGCCACCTGCGTGTTGAGCTTAGAAGCCTGCCAGCAGGGCCTACGACGATTGACATGGTGGCGAATGCGGCACTTTGCATTGGTTTGGCACATGCGATCCAAAATGATCTAGACAGACTGATGGATAGGCTGCCCTTTGAGTTCGCCAAGTATAATTTCTACCGGGCTGCCCAATATGGCGTGAACGCGAATATCCTTTGGGAGTCAGAAAATGGCACTTTACAGGAGTATCCGCTGGTTGACGTGCTGGACAAGCTATTGCCTCGGGTTGCGGATTCCTTGGTTGCACTGGGCATTTCCAGACTGGAAGCTGACATGTTGATGGTGGTGATTGAACATCGGCTGGCGAAACGTCAGAACGGCGCCAGTTGGCAACTGTCGACCTTGGTGGAGCTTGAGAGGAAATACGGTCGGGAAGTTGCCTTGAATAAGATGTTCGCCTTGTATCAAAGACAATATTTATCAGGAGAGCCTGTTTCACATTGGCCGGTTTTATGATGCAAAGGTCAACAGACCCTAATAATTTCACAAGGAGTGTAAAAAAGTCATGATGCTGCATGATGTTAGCTGGCCTAACGATGAGGACTTAAGGCGCGGATTGGTTACTTGGTTAGACACGCTGCCTGGTGCCAGTTGGCTGACGGTACCTGGCCAGGATTCCAACCGACATCGTGTGGTGGTGACTTTGCTCCACGGCAATGAGCCGTCTGGTGTCAAAGCATTGTGGCATTTCGTCCAGAATCCTCCGGAGTGTGCTGTAACCACGCACTTTTGCCTCGCTAATGTCAAAGCGGCGCGTTATGACAAGCCATTCACTACGCGCCATTTTGATGATAAGCCCGATATGAACCGTTGCTTTGGCAAGACGGGTGAGGATGACAGCTATGGTGTCGCCGCTGAAATTATGGCGCGGATTACTGACTTGAAACCTGAGGCAGTTGTCGATCTCCACAATACCTCGGGGAGCAGCCCCTCATTTTCTGTTTCTATCGTTGATGATGAAAAACACCAGCAAATTGCTTCGTTGTTTACTGAGCGAATGCTTTGTACCAGCGTACGGCTGGGGGCATTGATGGAGCAAACCACCGACCAATCACCCATTGTTACCGTTGAATGTGGTGGGGCTGCTGATCATGCCGCACATGAGGTGGCCCAAAATGGGCTTCATCACTTCCTGACAGCAGAGAATATTTTCGTTAACCACGGTGATTTTCGGCCTTTAGATTTGCTCTATCATCCAGTGCGTGTGCAGTTGAAAAAAGGGTTGGAGCTTTGCTATCACGACCGAAAAGTTGATGACGCTGATCTGACACTTCCCCTGGATATTGATCGCCATAACTTTGGTTGTATGGCTGCGGATAGCATGATTGGCTGGTTGGGAGAGAAAGGGCTGGATGCGATGATCACCAATGATGGAGGAGGTGGCCACCCTATTTATGCGCTTTTCTATGAGCACGATGGCGAGCTTCGCTTAAAGCATGCTTCCAAGCTTTTCATGATTACCACCAAACACCACATTGCCCTCTCTGACTGTCTGTTTTATATGGTGGTTGATTAAAACAGCCGTACCCAAGCAACCTGAATATGCATGTATTCAGAGGTCATTAATGCGTCCAACTTGAGGTGAATTTCACGAGGAATAGTTGTTCCACTTTCGTGGGGTTTAACGAAGAAGTGAGCGCATTGAGGGCCGCCCTTCGAGCGAATGGAATGATGACGTGCTCTCTGTTGTTCCTTTTTGATGGAGATGACAACGTCTACAAAAGGACCCGATCACAACGCCAGTCAATCTCGCTGAATCCTGAACCTTCAGGTTGTTTGGATACACATTCTATATTCAGCTAGGTAATGCAGAGATAGTGGCTCATTAGAAAGGGGCTCAGTAAAAATTCCCTCAAAATAGAAAGCGTTTTCGCAATGTATTTGATTTTACAAAATTTGCTGTGGCTCCGCTTTACTATACGAATTTGGCCTTGTTATTTTCTTATTCGTATTCCGTCTCGCTTCCAATGCATATTCCCTGAAATACCACCGATACAATCAATCAAGATTTAACTTGCGTTGAGGTTCTATCCCATGGATTTCAGCTGGAAAAGTGAATAATTATGAAGTCGTATCTGTTCGGCGTAAGTATTACACTACTTTTGGCAGGGTGTGGAGGCGGTGGTGGAGATGGAAACACAGTGTCCCAGCGTGCCAATTCTTCGGCTTGCTTTAATGAATCGCTTTATAACGTCGGTACCGTGGTCAATGAAGTTAATACCGTCATTTTTAACGGTGCGTCACCGTCAGAGAATTCTGAAACCACCGAAGTGACTCAAACAACATCCTATCGTGGCTACTCAGATGCGATTGAAGAAAAAATCACAGATGGGAGTGGTGAAGATAATCGGCTCTACATTCTTGCAGATTCTACAGAAAAAAGTGTAACGACTTTAGGCCAGATTCTTGGTAGCGATGAAATTATCTATCGCCCCAGTGGCTTTGTTCTGAATTACGATCTAGCTCTGGGTGAAAAGAAAACATTCCCTACTGTCTCAGAATACGAAAACAATGTTCTGAGCAATACGACTGACTACTCTCTTGAGTATTTGCGAACCGAAAATATCACGGTTCCCGCAGGAACATTTGAAACTTGCGTACTTGAATTTGTTTTAGATAACGTAGATTCGAGTGGGGACAAGCTTAAAGTGGTGTTTACGCAGTATATTGGTGTCGGTAATGGAATCACCATTCGAGAAGATTTCGTGTCGACAGATGAAAATGGGGAAACCACAACTGGCTCTGAAAAGCTTGTTTCCGCCACCATCAACGGCAATCCAATCTAGTCAAAAAAGGCCGGATTCAATCCGGCCTTCTCTCATCTTAACGCTTTACGCACACGAAAATGGCGTTACCTGACGTGGTGTTCCACATCTCCAGCTTTTCGTAATCGTGTTCAAACACAGTAACTTCAAAGTATGGTTCAAGCAGTTCTCTAAGCTCGTTGAAGCTCACGGCAACCATTGGGTGGTCATCATGCCATTCCTCGGTCACCTTGTCCGTGGTCTTTTCGATGCTCAGTTTCAGTGCTTGTCTGTCGCCTTCACCGGAATAGAACCAGCCGGATTTGAAAGCAAACTCACTGCCTTCGTGCTGAACAATATGTCGCACGAAAGAGTTGTTATTGATCAGGTTCTTCTCAACGGCATTAAAACAGAACACACCACCAAGCTTAAGTGCTGCGTGAGCACTGCGAATACAAGCGCTCAGGTTTTCGATATTGCCACTGTAGTGGATCGAATAAAGAAAACAGGTGATGAGATCATAAGGCGCATCCACCACAAATTCACACATATTCTGCAGCGAGAATTGTGCTTCCGGACAGCGCAGTTTCGCTTGATCCAGCATAGGCTGGTTCAGATCAAGGCCATCGCTTGAGAAGCCGGTATCAATAAAATAGCGAATGTGCGGACCTGTACCACACGCCAGATCCAGATGACGTTTCCCTTGGTTACCAAATAGTTGATGAAGTCTGCGCACACAGTCACTTTGAGACTGATAGTTGATGTCTGCGCACATCAGATCGTAATAACCCGAGAGATCTGTATACAGCGCATTTGATGATGGAGTAATCACGTAAAACACACCGAAATGAAAAAGGTGGCGCATCGTACATCGGTTTTCATTTTAGCGCGATATAAATCACATCATGAATTTGTACTGAGGCTGGAAAGAAAAAACGCCAGCAATGGCTGGCGTTCTAAGAGAAGTATTTTCAGTTAGCTCTGCAGAATCAACAGCGGCAGTGCCAACATCTCATCTCCCTTGGTCGCGAAGTAGATAATCACGCCAACCAAAGCGGCAACCGTTGAGAAATACCAAACGGTACTGAAGATTTGGCCGTAACGGCTCAACGGCAAAAGATGCGAGTGATGACGGTATTTCCATTCGAAAATAATTTCCGCACTGCCAATCAACAGCAGGAAGCCGAGAAGGGCCAATCCGAATGCGTAACTAACATATACGCCCACCACCGCACCGGCAATACAGGCTATCAAGCCCGCAACGCTGTTCATCGAAAAGCTGATGCTTTTAAGGATGTGTCCGCCATCAAGGGGCAGAATTGGCAACAGGTTGAACAGGTTTAATAGCGCATTAAAGGTCGCGAGTCCGGCAAAGAACACATTCCCTGTTACCCAGTAAGCCACGAGGGCCGCCAAAGACATAAACAGGCCGAAGGTTGGCCCCATGATGGAAATCACCACATCCTGCCAGCGCGTATTTATTTTCTCATCCGAAAGCGCCAATCCGCCCATAAACGGGATGAGGTAAATGCCTTTGGTTTTCATGCCAAAGTACTTCATAGCACGGATGTGGCCGTATTCATGCACCACTAGGCAAGCAATCAACGCCAAAGCGAATTGCCAGGAGAACAACCAGGAATAGGCAGCGACACTCGCGCCCGCGAGTACCACTTTGATGACCTTGGCACTCTTGAATAGTTTTAAGCCCAGTGACGCCAGACCAATCAGGCTGAATTTCTGTTTGGCTTGGGGTTTCACTTCCGGCTGTTGGCGCTCGATGTCTTTTTCGTTGCGCGAGCCAGACTCCACCACTTCGCCATCTACTGCGACTTTGTAGTCGATGTTGAATGGCTGCCAACTGAGGCTGGAAGATACATCGACGGTAATGATTTGGTCGTTGGCCGTCAGTTGAAAAGTGTGGACTTTCTCGCCGTCGTTATCAGCGCTAGCGGCGAGTTGAGAAACGAGTTGGTTATCCCAGTAAAGTGCTTGCCAGCCCGCCAGCGATCCTTCAAGACGCAGAGGCTTACCGAGGCAGGTGATGTTGAATAGTTCCAAAGTGTTAGTGCTTCATCAGAAAACGTTGGCGCTAATGTATCAGCATTAGCGCCGGATTTCTCTAGGTAGGCTGATTGATCAATGAAGGTGTGACAATGATTTTGCGCGGGGCGGAATCGCTTTTCTCCAACTGCTCAATCAAGCGTTTTGCGGCTTGTCGGCCAATTTCTTTGGCATCTGAATTCACAAACACGATGGGCGGCTCGGTGAGTTCCGCCTCTTGAACGGCATCAAAACCTACGATGGAGATTTCTTTATTGAAGATGGTGTCGTTCCCGACATTTCTGCCAAGTCGGTGAACGCCCTGCACCGCGCCGACTGCGGTTGACGAATAATGGCAAAGCACCGCGCTGATTTGTGGATGGCTAGCGAGCAATGCTTCGACCGCTTTTGCGGCGGGTGCCTGGCCGGGTTCACATTCCACCACCCATTCAGGTTTAAACGGCAAACCAAACTGCATTAGCGTGCTGCAATAACCTCCCACGCGTTCAGCGCGACAAAGTGAACTGCTTTTCCCGCCGACGTATGCAATGCGACGATGACCTTGTTCAATCAGGTATTCCGTCGCCATTTTCGCTGCGCTGGCGTTATCCGGCCCGACGTAATCAATCTGGTGGTTGACCGATGCACGGGAGATACACACCAACGGCAAGTTATGGGCTTTGAGCACATCCACATCAACCTGCTGGTTTTCATTGGTCGGACAGAAAGCAATGCCGCCGACACCCTGACGCGCCATGGTCAGCATGCACTGTTCAAATTTTTCAGCATCGCCACTTTGCGCCAGAAACACCATGTAGCCTTGTTTTTCGGTTTCTTCGCAAAGCCCGGCAGCGACTTGCGCGTAATAAGGGTCACTGATGTCTTTCAGGATCAGGCCAACAATTTCGCTGCTGTTAGAGCGAAGGTTAGCGGCAGCGCGGTTTCGGACATAGCCAAGTTCAGTCACGGCTTTATTGACCTTCTCAGCCGTATCCGGAGAGATACGTCCTTTGTTGCCCAACACCATCGAGACAGTGGTGACTGAGACGCCTGCGTGCTCAGCGACATCCGTGATCGTCACTTTCTTCAAGTGAATTCCTTATTTGATATTTAATAACCAGACGACGTGAAAATGCAGGATTCAGCGTGCATCCTCATGTCGTTTGAATATGGGTTAGCGTGACATTAGTAAAACGTTTTACCCAGAAAGGATACTGCCAAATTCCCATTATTTAAACCTGATCAAATTTGTGGATTAAGCATCGATGCGCAGATCACAAATGTTTTGATAAAACGTTTTACCAAAATTTTGTTTCCCTAATATGAGCGGAGAAAACACATAGTCCCGTGTGTGGGGCAGACAACCGATTCATGCTTTGGTTGAGGACTCCACACCAGTCATATGCTCATAATTCGGAGAGTTGTCATGACGAAGAAAGCCACCAAAACCACCATGTGGGAATTCCTCCAAAGTCTTGGTAAAACCTTTATGTTGCCTGTCGCGCTGTTGGCGTTCTCAGGTATTTTGCTCGGTGTAGGTAGCTCGCTATCGAGTAATGCCATCCGCGAAGCGATTCCTTTCTTAGATAACACCCTGCTTCAATACCTGTTTATGTGGATGACCAAGATTGGCTTGGTGGCATTCATCTATCTGCCAGTGATGTTCGCGATTGCGATTCCGCTGGGTCTGGCACGAGAAGAAAAAGGCGTCGCAGCCTTTGCGGGTTTCGTGGGTTATGCCGCGTTTAACCTGGCGATAAACTTCTTCCTGACCGTGAACGGCGTGCTGGGTGACGAACTGGAACGCAAAGCCTACGGCGTGAAGAGCATTATCGGCATTGAATCTATCGACACCGGTATTCTGGGTGCTGTGATGGTAGGTATCATCGTCGCCAAACTGCACCAGCGTTTCTACACCTTCAAGATGCCGGATGCACTGGCGTTCTTCGGTGGCGCACGTTTTGTTCCAATCATTTCAGCAATCACGCTGGGTGTTGTGGGTGTACTGATCCCATTCGTATGGCCTTACTTTGCTGCAGGCATCAACGGTATCGGTAACCTGATTGCAGGTGCTGGCGCGTTCGGTCCGTTCCTGTTTGGTACTGGTGAGCGTCTGCTGCTGCCCGTTGGTCTTCACCACATTCTGGTTGCACTGATCCGCTTTACTGAAGCGGGTGGCACCATGGAAGTGTGTGGTCAGACAGTCTCTGGCGCACTGAACATTTTCTACTCTGAACTGGCGTGTGCAGACACCAACGGCTTCAGCCCAGAAGTGACCGCATTCCTGTCTCAAGGCAAGATGCCAGCATTCCTAGGTGGTCTGCCAGGTGCAGCACTGGCGATGTACCACTGTGCGAAACCTGAAAACAGCAGCAAGATTAAAGCGCTTCTGATTTCTGGTTTGGTGGCGTGTGTGGTTGGCGGTATCACAGAGCCTCTGGAATTCCTGTTCCTGTTCGTGGCACCGGCTCTGTACTTCATCCACGCTATCCTGACTGGCCTTGGCTTCATGGTTATGGGTCTGCTGGATGTGACTATCGGTAACACTGATGGCAACATCATCGACTTCCTGGTGTTCGGTGTTCTGCAAGGCACAGCAACCAAGTGGTATCTGGTTCCAATGGTGGCAGGCGCATGGTTTGCGGTTTACTACACCGTGTTCAAGTTCGCGATTACCAAGTTCAACCTGAAAACCCCGGGCCGTGAAGTGGATACTGCAGAAGTAGACTCAGAGCTGGAAGCTGCGTTCATCAACGAATCTGGTAAAGGTGCAGCGATTCTGGCAGCGCTGGGCGGTAAAGAGAACATGACCGCGCTGGACAACTGTATTACCCGCCTGCGTTTGTCTGTCGACAACATGGAATTGGTAGATGCTGACAAGCTGAAATCATACGGTGCGCTGGGTGTGGTTAAGTTGGACACTCACAACCTGCAAGTCGTGATTGGTACTCAGGTTCATCTGGTGAAAAATGAAATGCAGGCACTGATGACCGCAACAGCAAGCTGATAACTTGTTCCCCCTAAACCCCCGCAACACAATAAGTCGGGGGTTTTCCTGTTTGTGTACAACAAGAAGGCACACATGACATTTAATTTTGATATCCCAATTGACCGCATGGGCACCTACTGCACTCAATGGGACTATGTGCAGGACAGATTCGGCAAAGCAGGGCTGCTGCCATTCACGATTTCAGACATGGACTTCGCAGCGCCAGCACCTGTGATGGAAGCCTTGAAAGCGCGCTTGGAACATCCTGTTTTGGGCTATTCGCGCTGGAATCACGATGACTTTAAAGGCGCGATTGAAAGCTGGTATCAACGCCGCTTCGATGTGCAAATCGACAAAGACACCATCGTTTACGGCCCCTCGGTGATTTACATCATCGCCAAGCTGATTGAAAAGTGGAGCCACGCGGGTGATGGCGTAGTCTTTCAAACGCCAGCTTACGATGCGTTCGACAAGTTGGTGGAAGGGGGAGGGCGTCGCTGTGTGCGAAACCCCCTCATCAAAACAGAATCCGGCTGGGAAATAGACTGGGACTTGCTGGAAGCGCAATTGGCAGAAGCTGACACCACGATTTTCCTGCTGTGCAGCCCACACAATCCAACCGGTCGTGTTTGGCAAAAAGAGGAGCTACAGCGCATCGCAGCGCTTTGCGATGAGCATGATGTGGCGCTGATCTCCGATGAAATCCATATGGATGTCGCCTTCAAAGCGCATACCCCTTGGACGGGCTTTGGCATGACGCAGCGTTGGGCGCTGGTGACCTCAGCTTCCAAGTCTTTCAACATTCCGGCATTGAACGGCGCTTATGCGTTCATTCCAGAAGACAAAGCGCGCAATGATTACCTGTTCAAACTGAAAGAAGTGGATGGACTGTCATCGCCTTCTATTCTCGGTGTGATAGGCATGATGACCGCCTACAACCATGGTGAAGCATGGCTAAACGCATTGAATGCTTATGTGCGTGAAAGCCACGAGCTTGTGCGTGACACACTCAGCGTGTTCCCAGAACTCAACTATGTGGTGCCTGATGCGACGTATTTGGCGTGGATTGATTTGTCGCCTCTAAACCCTGATATGCAGAAGCTAAAGAGCGATCTCATTGAACACTTCAATGTCGCCATTATGGATGGCAGTGTATATGGGGAGTCAGGCAAAGGGTATGTCCGCCTGAATCTGGGCTGTCCGTGCTCGAAAGTGGAAGCGGGATTAAAGGCGTTGGTTGGGGCGATAAAGCGATAACGCTAAACCGAACTCAAATCTAAAATAGTTTTCGGAATGGCTCACTTCGGTGAGCTTTTCTTATTAAATCGACGCGTAAGGGGTTGGAACATAGCTATATTCATTTCTACAAAAGGAAATCAACAACACGGATGTACGACGATGAAGAAAATTACCTTTGGGTTGTTCCTGGGAACCATACTTGTTGGTTGCTCAGGCCCTAAGTACACTGCAACGCCTATCAGTGAATCCAATCAAAGCGCGGAAGTTACGATCGTAGAACATCCACCTACACGCAGTGTGTTTCTCGACAACATGCTTAGGTGGTGTATGGATGAAGGCAAAAAATGCAAAGTGGTGAAGCCCAATACGACGCCTGACCCAAGTGAACTGACTCTGACTTATATCTCCCGCTGGAGTTGGGATATTCGAACCTTTGTTGCTGATGCGAAAATCAAAGCTTACAGGAATGATGCCCAAGTGGGAGAAGTAGAATTTAAAGCGCCAAACCATCTCAAATTATCGAAATATGGTGATGACAATAAACGTATTCGGGCCATGATGGATATATTATTCGGGCGAATAACCGTTTCTGAGGCACAACAGAAATTGAGCTCTGGAGAGTACTAAAAACAGCCCGCTGTTGCGGGTTTTTTCTCGCCTGCAGACTTTTGGCGACTGATGCTTATCGCACTCTTCTAGTAGAAAATCATTATGTGCTATCAACAGCGAGACACTTGGTTAAGATATTTCATGCATATAGTGATGATTGGTTCCGTTGTGAATCTGATTAAAGAGGAGAACCACTATCATGCAGGGAAATCATTTCGTTGATACGCAGCTATTCAAAAAGCTCACTGCTTTACAAGATGAAAGAAAGGCTTCATCGACTCCCCAATATACTTTCTTTGACCGCCTACGCAGTCAGATTGAAGACAGCACTGATATGGAGTATGGCTACAAAGCGAGATTAAAGCGCCGCCTTCAAGTACTTTCTAATGAATCATTGAACGTTCTAGTGCTGGGTTCGCCGGGTGCTGGCAAATCTGCCTTGCTGTCAGCGCTGTTTGGGGAGAAAGATTGGTCGCGTTCAACCTACAACATTCAGCGCACAGAACTCAATCGAGTGACGCTTTGGGAGGCCAACCTTCCAGACTATAGCCCAGAATCTACCCCTTTGATTCAGGAGTTATCTGCACTTTTGTCTGAAACCGATGAAAACAACACCCCACTGGTCGACCTGGTCATGGTGGTGCTTGATGCTTCCTCAAACAACATCGACGATTGCTACCTCGATATCTGCCGCAGGATCATTCCTATGATGGGCAGTAACGCTGATGGGCGTCTGATGGTAGTTTTCAACAAGTGCGACAAAGTTGCCCATGCTATTAGAGGGGAATACGTAAAAGATGTGATGCCGATGGATGCTGAGATCTGGTTAGATTGCACAGCAGCAGCGCTCCGGTATCGGTTGATTGATAATGCCAGTGTTCAGATCCGGCCATTAGCCTTCAGCGCGGAAGCGGGTGAATCTCCAACTGCTCGTCCATACAACCTGCTTAAACTCTTGGCTCGTACCATGGAAACCCTTCCGGAAGATAAGTCTCTTACATTGTTTAATCATGTTTTAAGCCGAGATGATGATCATTGGCGTGAGCATGATAACAACTTGATTTACCTGCAACTAATAGAAAACGCGTGTTTTGACGCCATTCATGTTGGCGCACATGAGGGTGATCGCTTTGGTGGTCAGTTAGGCGTGTTTTTAGGGCGTCATGGACGCGCGCTCGGAAACATGGTTTCAGATGAAATCCGCAGCCAACTGGGTATTTCTATCTAAATATACCCAAACAACCTGAATACAAACATCTTCAGGTTGCTTGGGTAGACATAAAAGGGCTCAAAACTCGGTGAGCCCTTAACTTCCCAAGTTTCATCAGCTTTAAACCGCACATCATTCTTTAAGTAAACAAATTGTTAATTGCTATCAAGAGCGAGACAAATTGCTACTTGTGCATTGCTTATAGTTGCAGATGAAAAGTTGGTTATATGCCCAAGCTGACAGGAAGTTGTTGGCGTGCAAAGCACTTGGGTATAGTAAGTATTTACCGAGGACATGCCCATGGAAAACAGCAAGTCATTTTCTCAACAATTGGCCTGGGATATCAGCCACTCCTCACTGGTGGACGAGTTTAAAAAGTCCACATTGCAACTGCATCTGCATGAGCTTGAAGATCAACCGCTGAATATCATGGTTGTTGGTCCAAAAGGTGTGGGTAAAACCTCTACCATAAAGGCTGTGTTTGGTAATTGCCTGAACGAAGAGTTTAATGCTGTGTCTGGTATTACCCGTTTCCAAAACGGTCATTTGGTTGTCTGGGATTACCCCGGCCACAATGGTGATGAGCAGCATGACAAAATGCTGGACATGCAGATTGGTGCGACCCTGAGCGAAAGTGATAGCGATGGTAATCCACTCATCGATATGGCGGTTGTGGTGCTGGATCC
Organism: Grimontia marina; assembly: GCF_900060185.1. Taxonomy (GTDB): domain Bacteria; phylum Pseudomonadota; class Gammaproteobacteria; order Enterobacterales; family Vibrionaceae; genus Enterovibrio; species Enterovibrio marinus. The sequence goes on from NZ_FIZY01000011.1 coordinate 87,742, forward strand.
AGCAGAGCAAAACCTGAACCAGGGCTATCGGCTGATTTGTGATGTGATTGCACCGGCGTTAGGCAGGAATTTTGATAACCGCCTGGTGGTGGGGTTGAACAAAGCGGATATTGCCAGCCATAGCTACGGGTGGGATTTTCTTAACGACTCACCGTCCAATGAAGTGGAGATTTGGCCGGAAAGCACAGCCGCATTGATTCGACATTGCATGTTGGATGAGTCGGGCCTTGAGATTGCGCCAGTTTGCTATGCCGCCGACTTCGAGCGCACCAATGGTGAAGGTCGTCGGCCGTTCAACACCATCAAGCTGCTCAACCAACTTGTGGCGAAACTGCCAGCAGCAAAACAGATCACTCTGATAGATACACCGCTGAATCAGCAATCACAGGCTTGGTTTGATAGTGATGACCGCATGAATTACGTGGTGGAAGTGGAAAATTCGCTGTTTGACTCTATTTATCAGGGTTCACGAGGTGGTTCACGATTTGGTGGACTACTCGGCGCATACATGGGTAAGCAAGGGCGTGAAATTGGTTACCTGATTCGCCGTAATCTGCATAACCGTTTGAACCTCGCCTGACCTTCGGCGTTTCAAAAAAGAAAGGCGCTAACTTAGCGCCTTTCTTTTGTCTCCTATTCAGCGCTGACTATGAGTGAGTTTGACTCAGTCCCACTTGAAGTCCAACACCCTTTCATCGGCAATATAGAACAACAAATCGTTAGGTTTGATTTCCAGATCAAGCGGCGGATTCAGCCTGACATGACTGTCGCGTCGGAAGCCAATCAGGGTTGCATCATGCTCTTTCTTCATGCGCATGAAGAGCACTTCAACTGTGGTGTATTGTGCGTCGCCAGGGTAGGCGACCGCGTATTGCGTCATGCCTTTTCGTGTGTTCAAAAGCTCATGGTGAAGCTCAGAAGAGCCTGGGTCCACAGCAGATTTCGCCATCATTTCCACCGACACAGAAGGAATACACTCCGCGTTCGGGCAGTGGGTTTTCAAAAGGTCAGACAGCACTTCTTCCTGGAAGTAAGCGAGAATGTGCACATCCGGATTTTTGCTGGCACAGAATAGCGCCGCCGCGAAGGTGATGTCGTCTTCCGGGTTGTCGATGATGATGCAGTCCGCATCACTCACGCCTGCGCGGCTCATCGCGGTTTCATCGGTAAAGCTGGTGGTGCGGACAAAATCGATTTCCTTTGGCAGAGGGTTTTCAATGTCAGCACGCACACACAGCACGATGGGGCGCTTGTCTTTTTCTTCGTGCAGAAGCATGTCGATGAGGTGAAGGGTTCGGCTTTCGTTCCAACCCAAAATCAAAATGTGTCCGGACACGTCAATGCTCCTTCTTCCTAACAGTCCTTTGCGCCAATACTCAATGGTGACACCCGCCAAACGGCCTACGCCGATGGCAAAAATACTCAGTCCACAAGGGATCACAAACAGCGCGACAATCCATTTACCCGCCGATGTGGTGGGAGACATGTCGCCGTAACCCACTGTAGAAGCGGTCACTAACAGATAATAGATATAATCAACGAAGGGAGAAGTAAGAGCATGCTCTCCCGCCAAGCGAAGCAGCACCCAGCTTATGACCGCATAGGACAATACTGCAGTAATGACGTGCTTCCCGCTTAAACGCTGAAATTGAGAGGTGATCCATCGGCGAACCATGTACCACTTGTTCATCAGCCGTTTTCCTTAACCTTCTTAGAGTCCAAACTAGCTTGCCACTATAACAGTCTAATCCATCAGCAAATTTCTCAATTTTGCCGACTGTGAAAAAGTTCTCAGATTCGGGTTAGGCAGCAGCATTGATTAGCGTGTAGATTGAAAACAGTCATTCTTTACGAAAAGGATCGCACCGTGAGTGACAACAAATATCTCGATGAATTTTCCGACGATGGATTCTGGACCAAAGCCCGTAACTTTGCGCAAAAAGCGGGTTACGACGTATTGGAAAATGCCCTCAAGCTCTACTACTCAGCAACCGATGACGATACACCCAAATGGGCGAAAACCACTATTTTCGCTGCGCTTGGTTACTTTATCGCGCCTATTGATGCCATTCCCGACCTGACGCCTGCGGTTGGCTTCTCTGATGACCTCGGTGTACTGGCGGCAGCCGCTGCTGCGGTCGTGATGCACGTGAAAGCAGAACACGGCCAGAAAGCAGGCGAGAAGCTGGATCAGTGGTTTAAAAAGCTCAATTAATTTATCCATATAGGGGAAAGGGCATGAAAGGAAGCAGAGTCAACCTCAAGGATGCGTTTGAGAAAGTCACTTTCCTTGAAGACCGTACGCCGGAACACTCGCTGAGCGGTGAAGGGGAAGATGCCTTTGCAACACTGGCAGATTACCGAGATGGTGGCGTTTTCATTGCCCACTACGAAGGAAAGAGTGAGTGGGAGCGTCATCCGGCCGACGAACTGGTCCATGTGCTGGAAGGGCAAACCACCATTTTCTTGCTCAAAGGCGAAGAAGAAACACCCATTTCCTTGTCTGCCGGGGAGTTGGTTGTGGTGCCTGAAAATGTTTGGCACCGCTTTGATACACCAAGTGGCGTAAAGGTGATAACAGTGACACCGCAGCCGACTGAACACAGTATCGAAAGACCTGACAACTAGCGGAAATCAGCTCGGAATTTCTGGCTGTCGTGCTAGAATCGCTGCCCTGCAATTTCCGGACAAAGTCGACTAGGCGTCATCATGACAAAACCGAACAAAACCACTTCACAACCGAAGAAAGGTCTGCACCCGAGAAATCCTCATCGAGCGCGATACGATTTCCCGGCGCTGATGAAAGGCACCCCAGAGCTCAAAGCCTTTGTGAAGAAGAACCCGTTCGGTGATCTGTCTGTCGACTTTTCCAACCCGCAGGCCGTGAAAACCCTCAACAAGGCTCTGCTGCAACACTTTTACCAAATCAGTTTCTGGGATATTCCAGAAGGCTATCTTTGCCCGCCAATTCCCGGCCGCGCGGATTACCTGCATTACTTGGCAGATCTGCTGGCTGAATCCAACGGTGTAGAAATTCCCAAAGGCAAAGCCGTGAAGGGGCTGGATATTGGCATGGGCGCAAACTGCGTGTACCCCATGGTCGGCCACCGTGTTTATGGCTGGCAGTTCGTGGGTGCGGATATTGACCCAGTATCCGTAAAAAGCGCGAAGCTGATGGTGGAGATGAACCCAAGCCTCAAAGGGGGCATTCAATTCCGCCTTCAAAAGAATCCAGACCACATTTTCGCAGGCATGATTAACGCCAAAGAGCGTTTTGATTTCACCATGTGCAACCCGCCCTTCCATGCTTCGATGGCAGAGGCAACAAAAGGCTCTGAGCGCAAAGTGAAGAACCTGGCCGCTAATGCCCGCAAAAAAGGCTCGGAACCCTTCAAAGCGCAGCCAATGAAAGGCAAGGGTAAACCGATGCTGAATTTTGGTGGTCAGAACGCAGAGCTTTGGTGTCCGGGTGGCGAAGCTGCTTTTATCAAGCGAATGATAGAGCAAAGTGCCGACTTCAAGACTCAATGCCTGTGGTTCACCACCATGGTTTCCAAGAAAGAAAACCTGCCGGGTATATACAAGCAATTGAAAGCGTTAAAAGTCGAAGATGTCCGCACCATCGAAATGGCGCAAGGCCAGAAAGTAACGCGTATTGTGGCATGGACTTTCCTTAATGAATCTGCGCGCCAATACTGGTCGAAAAACGGCGAAAAATAGCGCGCTTTTCAGGCGGTTTTTGGTTGGAAAATCGCCGCCTTATGCAAGGTCGTCATAAGCGATAAAAAGTGGTGTTCTTTTTGTGGTTTTAGCAGTAAATTCTGCCTGAATTGACCTTTGAGAATACGCAGTGAAAACGCCGACCACGCGACTTCCCCTCTATGTTGCCCTGATGATGGTGCTGCTGTTAAGCGGCGCTGTGGGGGTTATTGGGGTCGACTTGGCGCAGGGGCATCACGCTGCTTTGCAGGATAGAGAAGGCGTACCGCTGGCGAAGGAAGAGTATTCGCTGCTTCGCACCATGGCATCACGCATTCTTCCCGATGACGTCGAGTTTATCGATGACGAACCTTCATCACTGCCAGTGTTTCCGGCTTCAGGCATTTCTCTGCTTCTCTTTGGACTTTTGTCGTCAGGCTACTTCCGCATTCGCCAAAGCCAACAGAACATCACAGGCTTCTTCGCACCTTGTCATCTCCAGTTCCGCTTTATCCACTCAAGGGAAGGTTTCTCCAGCATCACTTAACCCTGTTAATTTTGATTCTTGGAGAGAATATGTTTGAAGCAATTCAGGAAGTGCTGGTGGCCTTGTGGAACCAGGATTTCGATGCGCTGCTGGCTCCTGGCAGTGCAACCCTAATCTACATCATCGTGGCTGTGTTGATTTGTCTTGAAAGCGGCTTTTTACCGGCGGCTCCCCTACCTTGCGACAGCGTGGTTGTACTGGTTGGCACCTTGGCGGCCGTCGGTGTGTTAACGCCTGCTATCGCATTCCCACTGCTGATTGTGGCGGCTTCAATGGGAAGCTGGATGGCCTTCATGCAAGGTCGTTGGTTGAACAAGCTGCCAATGGTGCAATCCTGGCTGAAGAAAGTGCCAGAAAAGAACATGAAAACTGTGGATGCTTTACTGCGTCAGCATGGTTTGGTGGCGCTTTTTGCAGCGCGCTTTATTCCGGGTGTTCGCTCGATTGTGCCAATGATGATGGGCATCCGAGTGAAAGAAGCACCACGTTTCCACTACTTCGCTTGGTTAAGTGCCACCCTTTGGGTGTTCCTGCTGGCGGGTATCGGATTTCTGCTGCCTTCACTGCCAGACGCGCTTGGACGAGCGGTAACCATGGGGCTGATGGCTGCTCCTGTTATCACGCTTTGTGCCGCGATTCTAACTGCCATTACCTGGCGAGTGCGCAAATTGCTGAGAGGCAATAAACCCCCTTCAGCACAAGCTTAACCCCGATCTGTTTTATCGCCACGTGGTTTGAAAAACCGACGTGGCTTTTCTGATCTTAACGAAGACGTTTTAACCCATGAATATACTGCGCCCACGACTGGATATTCCGTTGCTGATCGCGATTGTCTCGCTGATCACTCTTGGCTCAATGAGCGTATGGAGCGCGAGCGGCTACAGTGTTCCCACTCTTGAGAGGCACCTCGCCCGTGCCATGATTGCGCTTCTGGCCTTACTGTTTTTCTCCTTGATCCCTGCCAAAACCTACCGGGCACTCACACCGCACCTTTTTGGTTTGGCGATTGTTTTACTGCTTGGCGTGATTGTGGCGGGAGACACGGTCAACGGTGCCAAACGCTGGCTCGCGCTTGGCCCAATCCGTTTCCAGCCTTCAGAAATAGTGAAGGTGGCGGTACCTATGATAATCGCCTGGCTGATAGTGCGAGACCCCGGCAGACCGGGTCTGCAAAAAATTGGACTTTGCGCGTTGGTCACCGCATTACCGGCAGGGCTGATTGTGATTCAGCCAGACTTGGACGGCGCGATCTTTACTGTGATGTACGCACTGTTCGTGCTTTATCTAGCAGGTATGAGCTGGAAGATCATTGGCTCAGTGTTAGCAGCAGTTGCTGCGACAGTGCCGGTGATGTGGTTCTTCTTTATGGCCGACTACCAGAAACTTCGCGTCACCCAGTTTTTGAACCCCGAATCAGACCCACTCGGCGCGGGTTATCAGATAATCCAATCTCTGATTGCGATAGGTTCAGGCGGAGTGCGCGGTAAAGGCTTTATGCACGCGACACAAGGGCAGTTGGGGTTTATCCCTGAAAGCCACACCGACTTTATCTTCTCGACCTTTGCCGAAGAGTGGGGCTTTCTGGGAAGTGCGGTCATGATTGCGCTGTATCTGTTTATCTCAGGCCGTGCTTTATGGCTGGCAGTCAACACGGCTTCACCATTTTCCCGCCTAGTCAGCGGCGCATTGGCGATGAGCTTCTTCCTCTATGCCTTTATCAACTTGGGCATGGTAAGTGGTTTGCTACCCGTAATGGGAAGTCCACTGCCATTTATCAGCTACGGCGGCACGGCGATGATCACCCAAGGCGCATGCTTCGGCATCATCATGGCGCTCTGTTGCGGCAAGCAACCCGTAGAAGCAACGTGGAGTGCGAGGACGTTTTCGAAGGTGTAAATAGGGATGCCTCAAGAAATATTGGGCATTACCTGTTTTCAATGGCTTCTGCCAAACAGCCAGCCAGTTTCACTGAGTCCGTGATGGTGCGGAAAAAACAAAACAAAACCAATTATGTTGAAGTGCGCCGCATTCTTTAAAGGAGTCGCGTGTCTCATCTGTGAAACTTTCTTTCTGTATTTCCCCAGATTTCTCTCAGTAACTGTTTGCTTTAACAATTAATCTGATTTCCACAGTGTCTCAGTCTTATTTATGAATCAATATTCTCACCATTGAATTCCCCTCAATCTCTTCTAGCTTATTTTTCGATACGAAATTATACGCGCGCCCGATTTGCGATTTGGGTGTGCTGATTAGGCTTAACAACCATTAGACGTAATTTATCGAGGACATATGATGTATTTCTTCAAGAAGGCAATATGGGTGGTGCCGGCATTCTCGCTCGGACTCACCGCTTGTGGGGGGGGATGGGGATGACGCCTCCGTACCGGGGAACACGAATAGTCTCCCTTTACCGGGCGCACCAGTTTTAGCACAACCGACGGTGGGGGCGCTCACAGATGATGCTTATCCTGTCACCTTCAGCTGGAGTCGCGCGGCGAATGCGACGGGCTATACCCTGTGTAGAAAAGATGAATCACAAGACGATAACTGTGCAAAACAGGGCGAACCGACGACCAATACATCACTGAACCTGCCTCTGAGTTTGGACACGACGGCTGACTATTTTGTATTGGCCTCTAACAGTACGGGCAAAACAGCGTCTAATGAGATAGCCGTATCTATTCCCAAACCAGAGATGCCGGTTTTAGCGACGCCACAGGTGGGTGCGTTCAACGTTAGTTCTAGTTCTTACCCTGTCACCTTTAGCTGGGATAGCGCCGAGTATGCGACGCACTATACCTTGTGCAGAGAAGACGGATCAGAAGACGATAACTGTCAATTTCTACAACAAACCGAAGCTAACAATACGTCGCTTACTGTCAATCTAAATTTGGACGAACCGGCTAATTATTTTGTATTGGCCTCTAACGGTACGGGCAAAACAGCGTCTGTTAAGCAAGCCCTCTCTCCCGCTCCTGGTGCAACGAATTTCTCGATAGGGGTGGGTGAGCTCGAAAATGGCTATCATCCTGTCACCTTTAACTGGGAGGAAGCCGACCATGCGACGGGATATACCTTGTGCAGAAAAAATGAAGCACTCGATGATAACTGTGAAAAGCTGGGCGAAACGAACGAATTGTCCCTTACTCTGAGTTTGGGCCCACTGAAAAATCATTTGGCTGAATTTTTTGTGCTAGCCGAAAACAGTACGGACAAAACAGCGTCTGTTGCCAAATCCTTAGAACGATCAGACCTGACCACCTTGATAACCTACATCAAGGCCTCGAATAGCGAGGAAGATGACTATTTTGCCTACTCGTTATCAATGTCATCGGATGGCAACACCGTCGCGGTGGGGGCTTATCAGGAAGATTCCAGTTCCAGGGAAATTAACAGTGGCGAGAGCAATAATAGTGCAAGTTCTGCCGGCGCGGTGTATGTGTACCGCTTTGCCAATGGCAGTTGGACGCAGCAGGCCTACATCAAGGCCTTGAATGCGGATGCAGGAGACCGTTTTGGCCACTCGGTATCAGTGTCAGGGGATGGTAACACCCTCGTGGTGGGGGCTTATGGGGAATCTTCCAAAGCTACCACCATTAACGGTGACGGGAATAATAATGAAGCAGGTTATTCCGGCGCGGCATATGTATACCGGTTTGACGGTAGCAGTTGGACGCAGCAGGCCATCATCAAGGCCTCGAATGCGGATCCAGGTGACAGTTTTGGCCTCGTGGTATCGGTGTCAGGGGATGGCAACACCCTCGCGGTAGGGGCTCCCTTTGAAAGATCCATTAATACTGACGAGAGCAATAATGATTCAAATAGTGTTGGCGCTGCGTATGTGTACCGCTTTGAGAATGACAAATGGACGCAGCAGGACTACATCAAGGCCTCGAATGCCGGGTACAGAGACTTTTTTGGCTACGCGTTATCAGTGTCAGGGGATGGCAACACCCTCGCGGTGGGGGCTAAAGAAGAAGATTCCGATGCCGATCTCACTGACCCTACCGGGGTAACTGATTCCGGCGCGGTGTATGTATACCGCTCTGACGGTAGCAATTGGTCGGAGGAGGCCTACATCAAGGCCTCGAATGCCGAGTCAGAAGACAATTTTGGCTGGTCGGTATCAGTGTCAGAGGATGGCAACACCCTCGCGGTGGCGGCTTATTTTGAAGATTCCGGTTCCCAGGGGTTTAACACTGACGGGAGCGGTACTAGCGTAATTAATTCCGGCGCGGTATATGTATATCGCCTTGAAAATGAAAATGACGAATGGTCGCAGCAGGCCTACATCAAGGCCTCGAATACCGGCCTATATGACTATTTTGGCTACGCGTTATCAGTGTCAGGGGATGGCAACGCCCTCGCGGTGGGGGCTCGTGGGGAAGGATCCGATGCTACCAGCATTAACGGTGACGGAGACAATGACAATGCAGGTGATGCCGGCGCGGTGTACATCTACTAGCCCATACCAGTAGTCACAATGGACGCGCCCAAACACGGTGTTGCACCAGACCGAGAGGTGAAATCCGTGAATCGGGCGCGTCCATATCTATCCCAAGGGCTCGGTTTCTTTTTGTGGGCTCAGCCAACAATGAGCTAAAACAACAAAGTGAAAAGTGAGTGTGTCACTTTGCGTAAATAGCGCTTATCCGGAGTGGTTGTTTGTTAACAGCATCGCCAGCTTTATTGTCCAAAAGTTCTTTTACCTCGTGATATTACCTATTCGCCTGATTTATTGAGCAAAGTTTTCAACCTTTCGGGCAGTCTCTCAACCAACTCAGGATTGTCCGCGAGCATCTGCTCCAAAAACTCACGGGCTTGTTGCTCCTGACCTGCATCTAGTAGCCTTTCTACATCTGTGAATTCTGCGACTGCGGCTTCTTCCAACTCAATTTGCGGTAGGGACCTGATGGTCGAAGGCGCGTTGCGGAAGAAACGCTGTTCCTCTGGTTTTGTTGGCAACGCATCCATTGATTGCAACGCATTGGTTTCATCGTCAGACAAGGTTTCAGGGCTGATGCGTATAGGGGAGGGATTTCGTTTGATAACAGTTTCGCGAATAGGCTCGATACCTTGAGGTACTTCTAGAGTGTCATCGACCCATTTCCAAGGTGCCAGCAAGGCAACAAAAGCGACTGTTGCGGCGGCACCAGCATAGGTCCGCCAAGGTATGTGTTTTTTGTGCTGGCTGCCTGCATAGGCAAGGATGCAATTATCTAGAGCTTTGCTTGATGTTTCTGTCGCACTTTCCTTGTACAGCGCGACAATGTCTTCGTCTTTGATTGGCGCTGTCATTGTCTGTCTCCGAGTTTTTTGGTCAGGCATTGGCGAAGCTGATCCATGGCATAGCGAAGGCGGGTTTTCACAGCCTCCGCTTTCGCACCGACGATCTCACAAATCTGCGCTGGCTCAAAGCCTGCTTCATGGCGAAGTAAAAACGCTTCCCTCTGCAAAGGGGCGAGCAGTGCCATGCAGGCTTTAATGGCGGTTTGTTTGTCACCATCCCAATCCGGTGTTTCGCCCTGCTCGTCTTTCAGAGATTGGGCATAAGCGCTGGATGACATCATCTTGCGGTGTTCATCAATCACCAAATTATGGGCAATGTGATACAGCCAGGTGGTGAACTTGGCGGACGGCGCATAGCTTTCCCGCTTATCAATCACGCGGTACCAAACATCCTGATATAACTCTTCGGCACGGGCGTGTTGCGCCGTACCCAATTGACGGACGAAGTAGCGATACAGCGGATTTTTATGGCGTTGATAGAGCTCAGCAAAGGCGTGCTGGTCGCCTTTGCTGAAGTTCACCATCAATGTTTCGTCGGTTTGTGTATCCATGGATGCCTGTTAACAAATGCCCCTAAAGGTTCTGTGCAATCTCCACCAGACTGATAAATTCGCCGCGGTAGTTGTATGGGTCTTTGCCACGGTTTTCACGCGCGATATCAGCAATTTGACTGTAGGCTAAACCATTCACATAGTGGTTGTCTTTGAGCTTCTGCGCAAAGGCGGCAACCGCAGTGGCAAACTGGAAATCCTCACTGGCCTGAGCGAATGTTGGCTTGCCTTTACTGCCATTAATCACCTGAGTGGTGAGCTGGCTTTTATCATTACCCGGCAGCTTATATCGGACTTTGACCTGAGCGAGTTCGTCACTGTGCGTGGAGTTATCTACCTGTTTTTGCTGATAACGCAGATTGTCAATACGTCCTTGATCGCCAACCAGTGTCAGTTCATAAAGGGCAGTGACTGTGTGTCCTACGCCTATTTCACCCGCGTCGACTTTATCGTTGTTGAAATCTTCATCACGCAGCTTACGGTTTTGATAGCCAATCAGGCGGTATTCCTTAACGGTGTCCGGGTTGAACTCGACCTGAATTTTCACATCTTCCGCGATACTTTGCAGCGTGCCGCTCATCTGTCGCAACAGTACCTTTTGCGCTTCGTGCAAGGTATCGATATAAGCATGGTTGCCGTCGCCGACGTTGGCGAGTTGCTCCATCATGGCATCGTTGTAGTTGCCACGTCCAAAGCCCAATGTGGTAAGTGAAATGCCGTTCTCGCGCTCATCTTCCACCAGATCTTTCAGCGCATCCAAGCTGGTCACGCCGACGTTAAAATCACCGTCTGTCGCGAGAATAACGCGGTTTACGCCATCTTTGATAAAGCCTTTCTTCGCTTGCTGGTAAGCCAGTTTTATCCCGCTTTCACCGTAGGTGCCACCGCCCGCTTGCAGGCTTTTGAGTGCATCGACGATCGCATGTTGATTGTCGCCGCTGGTGGGTTCGAGCACGACGGAGGAATTGCCCGCATAGGTGACCAGACTGACCTTATCTTTCCCTCCAAGGTTTTTAGCGAGTAGAGAGAGGCTTTGTACCAACAGCGGCAGCTTATTAGGTTCATTCATGGAGCCTGACACATCTACCAGAAACACCAGATTCGACGCTTTTCGCTCGCTGGCAGGAATGTCGTAACCCTTGAGTGCAATGCGCATCAGCTTGCGATCGGCATTCCATGGCGCAGGGGCAAGTTCGGTGCTGAGAGAAAAAGGTCTGGCTTTGGTTACCGGTGTTGGGTAGGCGTAATCAAAGTAGTTGATGAAGGCTTCTTCACGAATGGCATCTCCTGGCGGCTTGTTGCCCATTTTCAGATAACTGCGCACATTGGCATAACTACCTGTGTCGACATCAATGGAAAATGTCGACAAAGGTGACGTTGTCACTAATTTTGTGGCATTGCTCGGCGTGTCGAGGTAATTGTCGCGGCTCTCAATTTGTACATAAGGGTCAATGCCAGACATTGGCATCACCATAAATTGATGATCGGTAGCAACCTGGCTATAAGCCACTTTAGTTGTTGGCGCAGCACGTAGCGCGTGATCCATCTCTACCACTTCTTTCTGAAGAGCTGGGGATTGTTTCTGAGCTTCAGCGTTAGTGGTGTCGTGGATGGACTCTGAACAGCCGACAACCACTGTCAGAGCCGCAAAAATAGCGATGGTGATTTGATTGAATGTCATATACCGATTCCTTTTTCTTGCTGGTTTGTCGGTATAAACGGGCGAGTGGGCAAGAGGGGTGAAATATTTTTCGTCTTCTAAAAATTCGACAATGTGAAGAATACTTGGAGTATAGTTTGCTCAAAAAGTAACCAGTGTGGCGGATATATCTACAAATGCTCTTATTTGCAGATTATTACATAGAACATTTCATTATTTATCACAAAAAAATGTATGAGTTACATTTGGCTCGATGAAACGAAACACCTTACGAATAATACGTGAACTCTCCGGAAGGTGTTCAAGGAAAAATAACCATTGGAGTTGTAACCATGCCTTCTATGAAAAACATTTTGCTTGCTACCGTCGCACTTGCAGCAAGCTTCACTTCTACCGCTTCGCTTGCCCAAGAAGAAATTAAAGTGGGTATGTCTGGCCGCTACTTCCCATTCACCTTCGTGAAAATGGACAAGCTGCAGGGCTTCGAAATCGATGTATGGAATGAGATCGGCAAGCGTGCGGATTATGACGTTGAATTCGTGACTGCAAACTTCTCAGGCCTTTTCGGCATGCTGGAAGCGGGTCACATCGATACCATCAGTAACCAAATTACCATGACCGACACGCGTAAAGCGAAATACGCTTTCTCTGTGCCTTACGTGGTTGACGGTGCACAGGTTGTTGTGCGTAAAGGCCGCGAGGACATCGTTGGTATTGATGACCTGAAAGGCAAGAAAGTGGCGGTTAACCTCGGTAGTAACTTCGAACAACTGCTGCGCAACTATGACAAGGCTAATGAGATCAACATCATCACTTACGATTCTGGTTTCGAACAAGACGTTGCTTTGGGCCGCACCGATGCGTTTGTGATGGATCGTGTTTCTTCAGCACAGCTGATCAAAAAATCTGGTCTACCGCTGCAACTGGCAGGTGAACCGTTCGAAACTATCCAGAATGCGATGCCATTCCTGAAAACTCCTGAGAAGCTCGTCATCAAAGCTAAAGTGGATCAGGCACTGACTGAAATGAAAGCTGATGGCACCCTCAGCGAGATTTCAGAGAAGTGGTTTGACTCTGACATCACGCAATAATGCAGAGCTTCGATTTTAGCTACATGCTGGAGTTGTTCCCGATACTGGTGAAGTATCTGGGAATCACTCTGGAAATGTCACTGATTGGCTTTGCGGTTGCTCTGGTGCTGTCGGTGCTGCTGGCACTGGTAAGGGTGTTCAAAGTTAAAGTGCTCGACTCTGTCGTCGCGGTGTACATTTCTTTCTTCCGCGGCACACCGCTGCTGGTTCAGCTCTTTCTACTGTATTACGGATTGCCACAGGTCTTCCCGATTTTCGTAGGGATGGATGCTTTCACTGCCGCTGTGATTGGCTTGTCGCTCCACTTTTCCGCCTACATGGCCGAGAGTATTCGCGGTGCGATTTTGGGAATTGATAAGAACCAAATGGAAGCCAGCCTGAGTGTCGGCATGACTGAACTTCAGGCGATGAAACGCATTATCCTGCCGCAGGCAGCGCGCGTTGCAACCCCTTCATTGATGAACTACTTCATCGACATGATTAAAAGTACTTCTCTGGCGTTCACGCTGGGTGTTGCGGAAATCATGGCGAAGGCACAAATGGAAGCCTCTTCGAGCTTTAAGTTCTTTGAAGCTTTCATGGCGGTGGCATTGATTTACTGGCTGGTGGTGATTTTCTTCACCCGTATTCAAACGGTGATGGAAGTCCGATTGAACAAGGCGTATGCACGATGATTGAAGTGAAAAATTTGAGCAAGCGCTTTGGTGATGTCGAGGTACTGAAGCAAATCGACCTCGACGTCAAACAAGGTGAGATTGTGGTGATCATCGGCCCGTCTGGCACGGGTAAATCAACCTTGCTGCGTTGTCTGAACTACTTGGAAACGCCAAGTGGTGGTGAAATACAAATAGGTGATGTGCGCGTTAACGCTGGGAAGGTATCGAAAAACGAGATTCACCAGCTTCGTAAACAAAGCAGCTTTGTGTTCCAGAGCTATGCCTTATTCGCCAACAAAACCGCACTGGAAAACGTAGCGGAATCGCTGATCACCGTGTGGAAAGAGCCAAAAGAAAAAGCGCTGGGAATTGCACGTAAATTGTTGGTCAGCGTCGGAATGGAAGCACATTTAGAAAAATACCCTGCGCAGCTTTCCGGTGGCCAGCAGCAACGTGTCGGCATTGCCCGTGCTATGGCATGTAAAGGCGAAGTGATCCTGTTTGATGAACCGACGTCAGCACTCGACCCTGAATGGGTAGAAGAAGTGTTGTCAGTGATGAAAGCACTGGCCAAGCAAAAGCAAACCATGATTGTGGTGACCCACGAAATGCAGTTTGCCCGTGAGATTGCTGACAAGGTGATCTTCATGGAAGGTGGCGTGATTGTTGAACAAGGCCCGCCATCCCAGATTTTTGGTCACCCTCAAAACGAACGCACGAAGGCCTTTGTGGCGCGCTCAGCGTAACGAATTCAACTGTTCCCCCTGGTTGATGATGTTCCATTAAAGTAAAGCCCCTTAATCTGGCCGATTAAGGGGCTTTTTATCTGATGCTGTCAGTCAAAGGGGAGGTAACACTGTCCATAAAGCAGCTGATCGACGCTGAGCCTGGGCGCTGTTTTGTCGTGACTATGCATAGAGGGTGTTGTTCTTTGAATTCATCGATAGCGACAGACGCCACATCAGCCATTAGTGAAAGAGACTGTTTAAGGGCGATAGATACCCCTAACTTTTGCCTTACTGCATTATGCATCATCTCGTAGTTTTCCACGGTGATATTGGAAGCAAAGTTGACCTCTGAATGCGAGTAACTTCAGGTTGCTTGGATATAGTTATCCTTGTGAAAACGAAAGCCTGTCGTATTGATCGGTTTGCAGCTTTTCGGGATATAACCAATCATGTCTGCCGTTATCCGCCACATAAAACGCGGCGAGTCTGGTGACGTTGTTAGTCTGATTAGCTGGAGGGTTTATGAAAATATCAATACAGGTGTTACTTGGTTTTCTCAGTCTCACGGGTACTTCTTTAGCAGCGATTTGCCCGGATATCCTCAATGGCTTTCAGCGCAAGCTTAACTCTACTGAAACAGTTAACCTTTGCGAGGCGTTTAAAGGCAAAACCCTGCTGGTGGTTAATACGGCAAGCCAATGCGGGTATACGCCACAATTCGAGCAATTGGAGGCGCTACATCAGAAATACAAAGACGACGGTTTTAGTGTGATTGGTTTTCCTTCCAATGACTTCAATCAGGACAGGGGCAACGAGGAGCGCTCTGCGAAGGTTTGTTATCTCGATTACGGCGTGACCTTCCCTATGATGGCGAGAAGTGCAGTAAAAGGGAGCGGGGCGAATCCTGTGTTTGCGGAAATTAGCAAGCAGGCGGGTGTGGAACCTAGATGGAACTTTTACAAGTACCTGATCAATGCAAAGGGTGAAGTGGTGGCCACATTCCCGAGTTCTGTGGCGCCAGTTTCATCAAAGCTCACCGCACTGGTGGAGTCTCAAATCAACCCCAAATAGAACGGTAGGAAATCCCGCATAACGGGTGTGATGAGCAATAAATCTCTACGATATTTTGTTTAAGTCAAAAGAACGGCTTTTAAAAGTACTCCTGACGATTGTATTGGCATAGAAAATAGTAACAGTTCGAAACATTTTCCTATCTTGCCATAAACGATTTTTCTGCTACCCATGAAGGAAGTTTCTGCTCGGTCATGTTTTGAACATAAAAAGCGTAAAAAAGTGCCTTAGAAATATGGAATTCATATTTCTGTAATATTTAATTCATAGCATCCACTTCGAACTGAAATCATTACTATCAGGAAGTGAGTTATGAGCATCCAGTCTGATGCGCTACAAGGACCTCAGTCCGCGAATCCCAAACGCGCCATTCAGTGGGCAACGCTAATCGGTATGTTGTACCTTCTGTTGGTTTCTGTCTCTATGATTGGCAGTGGCTTCAAATGGGCTGTAGGTGAGCAGGCAAAAGAGCTTTTCGAGTTTGCCTCTAACCCTGTTGCAGGATTGATGATTGGTATCGTTGGTACCGCTCTCATTCAATCTTCAAGTACAGTCACCGCGATTATCGTTGGCCTGGTTGCAGGCGGCCTGCCTGTTGCAATGGCAATTCCGATGGTAATGGGCGCAAACATCGGTACCACGGTAACAAATACCTTGGTGAGTTTGGGTCACGCTCGGTGTAAAGATGAATTCCGCCGCGCATTTGCGTGCGCCACCGTACACGACTTCTTCAACCTGTTTGCGGTAGCGATTTTCCTTCCTCTGGAAATGATGACGGGCTTCCTAGCGAAAATCTCCGCTTGGCTGGTATCCCCTCTGATGCAAGCTGACAACCTTAGCCTGAAAGGCCTGAACTTCATCAAGCCTTTGACGAAGCCGGTTGTGAGCGGTGCTAAATCTGTCTTCGAAATCTTCCCAGGCTCGTTCGGCGGTGTAGCGCTGGTACTGTTCGGTATTCTTCTGGTCGTTGTGTCTATCACTGTGATGGGCAAACTGATGAAGAAACTGATGGTAGGTAAAGCGCGTGAAGTGCTGAACGGCGCAATTGGCCGTGGTCCAATTCACAGCATCGCGTCTGGTACGCTGGTGACCATTCTGGTTCAGTCTTCTTCTACAACCACAAGCCTTGTCGTTCCGCTGGTGGGCACCAACGTACTGAGCGTGCGTCAGGTTTATCCATTCACGCTGGGCGCGAACATCGGTACCTGTATCACCGCACTGCTGGCAGCAACTGCTGTAACAGGTGGTAATGCAGTATTTGCACTTCAGATTGCACTGGTTCACCTGTCATTCAACGTGCTGGGTATTCTGGTTATATTCGGTCTTCCATTCCTGCGTGAGCTGCCATTGAAAGCCGCTGAGTTGCTGGCTGACTATGCTGCGAAGACCAAACTGGCTGTTGTTGCCTACTTGGGTGCAGTGTTTGTTGTGCTACCAGGCTTGGTACTGGCAGTGTCATAATCGACCGCCAATTGAATAACGAAAGCCCGACCATTTAGTCGGGCTTTTTGCTTTTTAGCTTAGCCTTCCATAGTTATCAGCCAGACGGAGGCTGCTCAGTTTTAGCGTGGTGGCGACGGACAGTGTCGCTGTGATAAAAATAGCTATCATGATCACCAGTTGATACTTCACTGCCAGCAATGGCTCCGTACCACCCAGAATTTGCCCCGTCATCATCCCCGGTAGGCTTACAATGCCAAGTGTACTCATTGCTGCCAGCGGTGGCCTTAGTGCCGCAGAGAATGCCTCTCTCAGGAAAGGCTGACACGGTGATTTCGCTCCAAGGGCAACATAGTATTGATACTCTGCATGTCGTCGCTTCATGCTTGAGTGTAAGCGCTCAATGGCTAATACATTGGCAGATAGCATATTGCCGAGCAGCATACCTGCTACGGGGATCAGATACTGTGCCTGCCACCAAGGTGATGTTTGAATCACACCCACCATCAAAAGCGGCAGAACCAAGCCCAGTGAAACAAGTTGTCCGCTTAAAACGGCGGGGAGCATCTTTCGCCAGGGTGTGTCAGCCTGTTTGCAGATAGTCCAGCTTGCGACCAGTATCATCACCAGTAGCCATGCTGTGTTAAGCCAAAAACTGGCGAAATTAAACAGAGTTTGAAGATAAAGACCCACCAACGCGAGCTGCAAGGTCATTCTGATCACAGAGGTAATCAGGCTTTTTCTGAGTCCCAACTGCCAGCGCTGAAAGAGCAGCAGCGGGATGATAAAAACACAGTAAAGGCCAGAGAGCGCCCAAGGACTGATTTCAAGTGCCTCACTCATAATGATGCCCCCATATCAAACTCGATATCTGCCGCTGCAATCCAAATCGGATCGTGGGAGACTGACACCGCAATGATGTCCTTGGTGTTCAAAAGCGATATCAAACAATCTCTGCTGTTGCCGTCAAGCGCTGACGTGGGTTCATCCATCAACCAAATTGGCCTATCTAGCAGAAGGGCGCGAGCAAATGCGAGGCGTTGTTTCTCGCCACCGGAGAGTGAAGTTATCTCGGTATTGAGCGAGTGTTCGAGAGAGAGAGCTTGGAGTACGTTCTGGCATGTTACCGTTTCAGGCTTGGCGAGGCTGGTTGCTTGCATCGACCAAGGCAGCATGAGCACTTCTTCGATAGTTTCACCGCCCATCACCGCTTCTTGTGGCAGGTAGTTAATCTGGTTGCGCCACCTGGGAAGTGATTCGACGGTGACTTTCCCTGCTTCCCACTCAATGCTTCCCTTTGAAGGAGGCAGTAATCCACATATGACTTTTAAGAGGCTACTTTTACCACAACCTGAAGGCCCGTGAATCACCAGATGTTCCCCGCGCGCGAGTGAAGCATCCAGCGCTGTACTGCTCTGGCTTTCATAGCCAGAGCGAAGAGTAGTAATAATGAGAGAGTCTGCGGTCATTGCCCCCCCACAAACGCTTGCAGGCCTTCCAGAGCGTCAGCTGGAATAGGGCAGCTTTTACCCGTGCTGAAATCGCAGTATACGACGAGGGCCTCTCCTTCAGCTACGCAGCGCTGTTGACTATGGCTGTGGATTTCGTACTTCATGGTGTAGCGTTTTTCCTGAATGTTTTCGACCCATGAAACCGTGGTGATAGTGTCTGGGTAAACCAGCGGTGCGCGGAAGTCGCAGCGCGTTGACGCGACGACAGGGCCGATATTGTGGCTTTTGACGAAGTCGAATACCTTTAGCTCTTCAAGCATGACGACGCGAACATCTTCAAAGTAGCGAAAATAAACGGTGTTATTGATGTGTTGCAGGGCATCCATGTCGTTCCAGACAATCGCCTGACTTTGTGAGAGCGGGTATTCATTAAAGTCTACATTGGCCACTGTGTGATCCTCCTTTTTTGTTGTGCTTTGATTGCACAACAAGACGCCAGATCAAACAAGGTCAGCGTTCTGAATGGGCTGAGTAATGTGACATTAGGCCAATGAGCTAGGATCAACCGGGTGGATCAGAATTGCACTTTACCGCGAAGTGATTTGGTCTTACCGCGTTGGGTTTTACTATCCATGCGCTTTCTTTGCGAAGATTTAGTTGGCTTAGTGACACGGCGCGCTCTCTGAACAACAGCCACGCTTTTAACCAGCTCTTGAAGGCGCTGCAGTGCGTCTTCACGATTCTTTTCTTGTGTTCTGAATTGTTGTGCTTTGATCACGATAACGCCTTCTTTGGTTAGGCGGTTGTCTTTCAGTGCCAACAGACGTTCTTTGTAGAACTCAGGAAGCGAAGAGCCGTGGATATCAAACCGTAAATGAACGGCAGAAGATACCTTGTTCACGTTTTGTCCACCGGCGCCTTGGGCTCTGATGTATGAAATATCAATCTCGTCGTCCGGGATTGATACGCTCTGGGATATAACCAACATGGGTTTTGTTGCTCCTTGTTTAACATGAGGCGCAACTATAACCAAACTGGAATGCTGTGCAAACTGGCGTAGTAGGAGTCTCATGTTAGAAAAGAGGGGGCTTGGCTATGCAGTATTGTTCGGCGCCACTGGCTTTCGCTTTGCAGAGATATTGGCAATCAAAAGCCCACAGACGATAAAAGCTATTCCCAGCCAGTGATAACTCTCCAACCGTTCTCCAAGCAGTAGCATCGAAAAAATTAGCCCAAAAACCGGGATCAAATGCATAAACTGACCTGTGGTAGCTGCTCCCATTTTCTGTACGGCAGCATTCCAACAAAAATAAGCAATACCTGAAGCGAAAACTCCTGTGTAGAGCGATATGCCAATACTTTCTCTGGTAAAGGGCATAGTTTCATGCCACACCGATTCCCCAAGGTAGAAAGGCAATAGCATCATGTTGCCGATAAACACGGTATAGCCGAGGATGGGTAAACCTTTCAGTGCGTCTGGAAGTTTCTGGACCAGCACCGAATAGGTGCCCCAAACGAAAATGGCAAACAGGGCAATGAGTTCGCTGTTGCCAATTGCAAAGTCTGAGACCAATTGGCCCTTGGTGATGATAAGCAGAACACCAATGGCTGAGACACAAATAGCAAATGCCTGCTTGAGCGTTGAAAGCTGACGGAATAGCAGAAATTGCACCAACAGGATCATCAAGGGCGACGAAGACTGGAGTATTACCACATTGGTTGAAAGTGTGTTTTCCAGCGCGACATAGACCAGGGTGTTATATCCGGCTACCCCAAAAAGTGCCAGCAATAAAACCAGCCGGAAATGAGCTTTAAAAAGTGGCCACTGCTCTCGCATAGGGCGCAGTACAAATGGAGCCAAAACCAGCGACGCCACTGTCCAGCGCCAGAAGGCGAGCCCAATAGGCGGTATAAATTCATTAACCAGTTTTGCTAGCGTAATGTTGCCTGCCCAACTCATGGTCGCGATAACGGCGAGCAGAATGGGCAGCCATGCCATTGAAGCGCGTTGGGAGGAATTTGCCATGTTCTGCTGTGAAAAAGCCTTCTGGATGATTCAGTTAGTCATTATGTTAACCATTATGCAACATTTCAGAGTCAGCAATGTGCCGTTACTCACTGTGTCCGGTTGTTCAAAGGGTTGGGATTTTTGGTAAAGTAAGCGCTGATTTTTTACTGGTGGACGCCATGTGTCAGCCAGAGTGATATTCGGAGAGACCGATGAATTGGTATATCGGCGTTTTAAAGCAATACGCGAATTTTAAAGGCCGCGCGCGCCGCAAGGAGTATTGGATGTTTTTGGCGTTCAGTATGTTGTTCACTTTCGCACTGGCGTTTTTGGATCAGGCTATGGGAACGTTTAACGAAGACATCGGCCTTGGTACCGCAGGTATGGTTTATGCGATCGCCGTGTTTATTCCGACACTGGCAGTAACCATTCGTCGACTGCATGATACTGATCGCGTGGGTTGGTGGGCATTAATCGGTATTTTGCCATTTGGCGTGATTGCTTTGCTGGTGCTCAATGCATTCGATGGTACAAAAGGCAGTAACCGGTTTGGCGCAGATCCAAAATCAGAAGCGCATAAGACCCGCTCTGATACGGGCACTTTCAGTGGTTGATATCTCTTTGAACCATGCGTAAAGCGATGTGATCGCGCTAGGTGGCGTCTGCCTAACCACCTGCGCGATCCCTGTGTGTGTACTTTCCGCGTGAGTAAGACGAAACGACGGCTCTTTTCCTTCCTGACTCTGCCAGCAGGTAACACCTCATTGCATAGAGCAACAGCATCAAGATGAAGGCCAATGGACTGAGACTACCTGAAGAGCGTTCTGATTGAACATAGGGGGTCACTGTTACCAGTAAGATCGCTTGCCCAACCGTTGAGTTTTCATCGACAACGTTGTAGGTCACAGCGTCTATGTAGAACCTATATTACTGATAGTCATTAAAAATGAGATTTAACAAAGCGGCCCACGATGCCTTTTCGAAAAGTGAGAACTGTATCAATGAGATGTGAGAGGGTTTTCCTATTGGGTATATAGAGAATAGGTTGCTCTTTTGAATTTCAATAGGTTGTATATACAGTTGGGGCAGGTGGCCTTTTTGTTCTACCCTCGATGATGAATGAACCAACAACGTCTTATGCAGGCAAAACGACAAATTAAAAGATACGGTAAAGTGCAGCTAATGAGCCGCGACTTTGCTGACAGCAATATGCGCTGAGGTGATGTATATCCCGTGCTGGACAGATAGGGCTCTAAAGAGCGGTCAGGCAGTCACCTTATTTCATTTCTCAGGAATGTGTTACACGGCTGCGACGTGTCGCAAAGCATGTCGTGTTCCGGCGTTAACTCACCTAACCCCTCTCCTTTACTGGTCTTTGATATAAGCTCAACATCTTGTTGCGACAGGCAGATGAACAGACATGTATTTGTCTTTCTTCAGGATTCAGGAGTCGAAGATGGATATTGGCTTTATAGGTTTGGGAAAGCTGGGCGAACAGATAGCAACTCGGGTTTTGGCTTGGTGCAAGACACATGGATGCCACCTTTACGTCTATGACATTGTTCACCCTATCGCAATGAAAAATCTCGTTGCTGCTGGGGCGTATGATGGAAAAGACATCCCCAGCATTGCCCAGCGTTGTACCATTTTATTCACTGTGATGGCAGGTCCGGAGGATATCATCGCGGTAGCAGCAGGAACGAATGGTATCCTGGAAAATGCAGATGGCATGGATATCTGGTTTGAACTGAGTCCATTTTTCGTGCCACGTTGGGACTCCCTGAGGGAGAGAGCACCTGCTGATTTGCTGCTGATGGATACCCCAGTAACGGGTAGCGAAGCACAAGCCAGGATGGGTGAACTCGGGATGGCATTGGAAGGGTGTCAGTCGATTCTCCAGCGGTACCAAAGCGTATTGGGCGCGTTTATTGCGCGTTGTCAGGTGACTGAATTACCTAAGACCACGCCAACAACTTTCCGGTTGCCAAGAGGGTAAAGAGGGCGCGTACGCCCTCAGTAGTAAAGACACATTCGCTTGCCGTTGGCTTCCACAATGGTGAATGGCGTGTCGTAGATGTTTTCCAAAACGGCTTCCTGAATCACTTCATCAACCACGGCATTGGTGGCGATTTTGCCTTGCTTCATCGCGATGATGTGGTCGGCATAACAGGCTGCAAAGTTGATATCGTGGATGACGATAACCACGGATTTTCCCATTTCGTGCGCCAAACGTTGAATGATGCGCATGATGCTCAGTGAGTGGCGGATATCGAGGTTATTCAAGGGCTCATCAAGGAACACATAGTCTGTGTCCTGTGCGATGACCATGGCAATAAACGCCAATTGCCTTTGACCTCCACTTAGCTCATCGAGATAACGGTTTTCCAATGACTTCAAGTCCAGATAATCAATGGCTTTATCGATGACTTTATTGTCTTCGCTGGTCAGGTTTCCCTTTGAGTAGGGAAAGCGCCCAAACGAGACTAATTCGCGCACGGTAAAGCGCATGGTGATTGAGTTCGCCTGACGAAGCACGGCAAGGCGCTTTGCCAGCTCACCTGTATCCCATTCGGTTATTGCTTTGCCATCTATCACTACATGGCCACCATCTGGCGTAACGAGGCGGCTTGCCATAGAAAGTAGGGTACTTTTCCCCGCGCCATTTGGACCTATGATGGCGGTCACTTTACCCTTCTCGAATTCGCCGCAGGCTTCATCCACGACGCGTTGTTTGCCAAAAGCTTTGGTCAGGTTTTTTAAGGCGATCATGTTAAACAACTCGGTTCTTCAGCAGCATCCAGAGGAAGTAGAGTCCTCCAGCGAAATTCACGACAACACTTAGCGTGGTATCAAACTTAAACAGGTTTTCTACCACCCATTGGCCGACCAACAAGGTGCAAATGGACATCAACGAACATCCCATTAGTAAAATGCGGTGCTCATAGACGCGGAACAGTTCTCGGGTCAGGTTGGTGACCAACAGGCCAAAGAACATGACAGGGCCAATCAATGCGGTCGACATGGCGATGAGGACAGCGGAGAGAATGAGCGCTTTACGTGTTGTTTTCTGCACATCAACACCCAGACTGATGGCGTTGTCCTTATCCAGCCAGAACACATCTAATGTCCGGTGCATGCGGTAAAGCAGGAAGCTGGCGACCAGCAAGAGTGGCAGGCACAAATACACCAACTCAATCTTGATGTTGTTAAAGCTTGCAAACATCTTGCTTTGCACCACCAGAAACTCGTTCGGGTCCATCAGCATGGTGAAAAACGAGGCGGTGCTTGAAAACACCTGCCCGAGGATCAGGCCAATTAAGAGCAACACAATCAGGTTGCGGCCTTCCTTGCCGAAGTAGAAGCCAAACAACAGCAGCGAGAACCCCACCATCACGGTCACGGCAATGGCGAAGTTAATATAGGTGTTGATCAGGAAAAAGCTGAAGCCACCAAACACAGCAACCAGCAGTGTCTGTGTCAACACATACAGGGAATCAAACCCCATGATGCTTGGTGTGAGAATGCGGTTGTGGGTGATGGTCTGGAATACCAACGACGACTGGGCAACCGCAATGCCGGCCAGCACCATTGCGAGCACTTTCGGGACACGACGAGACAGGAAATACCCATAGTTTGTGGCCGTGAGTCCAATGCAGATAAACAGAGCAGCAAAGACAAGGGCTGTCATAGCCATTGCCCACATTTTCTTAGCGTCAGACATTTTTTGGCCCTTTGGTGATAAGAATGATAAAGGCCAATCCACCCAAAATACTCACCAGCATGGAAACCGGAATTTCGTACGGGAAGATGATCAGACGGCTGACAATGTCGCAGGCAAGCACCAAAAGCGCGCCGACAATCGCCACGCGGGAAATGTTCTTGCGAAGGTTGTCGCCATAGAAAATGCTGACAAGGTTAGGCACAAGCAAACCTATAAAGGGTAAGGCGCCCACAATCATCACAACACTCGCTGACAGAATGGAAACCAGCATTACGCCAATCACTAACACCTGTCTGTAACTCAGTCCAAGACCAACCGCAAAATCACGTCCCATGCCGACAGCGGAAATCCGCGTGGCGTAGGCATAGGTGAAGGCTGCAATCGGCAGGGCGATATAGAGAAGCTCATAATCACCTTTCAAAATGCTGGCAAAGTTGGCGACTGTCCAGCTGCTTAGCATTTGCAAGGCATCATATTTGTACGCGAGGAACGTGGCGCATGAGCTGATAATACTGCCGTAGATAATGCCAATCAGCGGTACAAATACAGCATTCCGGAATTGTATGCGTTGGATTAGGGTAACAAACAGTAGGGTGCCGAAAATGGATACAGAAAAGATTAGCCAGAGTTGATTACCGTTGCCGAAAAACACAAGGCTGAGCATGTAGCCGAGCATGGCACACTCAATGGTGCCTGTAGTGGAAGGCGCAGCAAAGCGGTTTTGGCTAATTTGCTGCATCACCAAACCTGCAATGCTCAAGCCTGCACCGGCGAGCACGATGGATAGTAAACGGGGAAGGCGACTGGTGAAGAGAAGTTCGAGCGCTTGGCTGTCTCCTGCCAACAAAAGGGCAGGAGACAACTCGCTGACACCGACAAATAGGGATGCCAGACTCAGCAAGCCCAAAAGAAACAACAACTTTAACAAGGTATACCTCAGTTTCTTAGGGTCAACAGCCCCTAGGTCGCTTATAGATCAACGCTGTTTTTGATGTCTGAAATCATTTGTTCGGTCGCAGTGATGCCAGACATAGACAGGTACCAAGCGTTCAGATCCAGATAGGTCATCTTGTTGTTCTTGTAAGCTTGGGTTGCTTTGATGAGATCGTTATCAAACTGTTCGCGGGTTTCGCTTTCTGCAGGATTGATCAGGGTATCGCGATCAATCACCAACAGGGTCTTTGGATCAGATTTACGGATGAACTCAAACGAAATCATATCGCCGTGGTTGGAGGCTTTGATGCCTTTCACAGACTCATTAAAACCAAAGTCCGTATAAATTGCAGAGAAGCGGGAGTCTGCGCCGAAAGAAGACAGTTTCCCGCCTGCGCTCATGATAGTCAGCGCATCTACGCCGTTGGTTTGGTTGTAATCACTGATGGCTTTGAATTCTTTGTCCATGGCTGCGATTTTTTGTTCAACCAACTCTTCTTTGCCAAACACTTTACCCAAGTTTCGCCATTGCTCTTGAGTCGCGTCCCAATAGCCTCTCGAAGTATCTGCGGCAAATACAACGGTGGGCGCAATTTTTGATAGCTCGTCGAAGCTTGGTGAACTGCGTGGGCCGACAATGATGATGTCTGGGTTCTGGTTGTAGATTTCTTCGAAGTTTGGCTCGAACAGGCTACCGACGTTGGCATACTTATCGTCTTTGAACTTTTCCAGATATGTTGGAACCTGTGGCAATGTCTTTGAAACGGCGACAGGGTCGATACCCAGCGCATTCACTGCGTCTAGAGACCCGAGACCAATCACGACAACACGCTCAGGTACACCGCGAACCTCGGTTTTTCCCATGCGATGTTCTATAACGACTGAGTCTGCAGCCACGGCGGAGGTGGTGGCTAATGAGAGCAGTGCTATCTGGATGAAAGTTTTCATTTACTTCTCCTCTTCATAAATGAAAATGGTTATCAAAATCGTTCGCAATATACATTTGAGCTTCTACTTATTCAACTGGATATCGCTAAAAGGCATGTTATTGAGGATTCTGATAGGGAAAAGTTGCGATGGTGATGGGTATTTAGAAGTACGGTTATGCGTGTATGCCGGCCTTGGCATTAGCCTCGGTCAGCATGGTCTCAGTAAAATTTGTGACTTTTTAGGCCTGAGAAATACGCCTCAAAAGTGACAATCTTTACGTAAATAAGGTCTGGAACAATATTTTTGTGTAGTTAGTTCATCTACCAAGGAAAAGGTTTTGATAGGTTAAACCAGCGTTTAAAAAGCAATACCCAAGCCACCTGCAGTTGGCCTCAATATCTCTGAGTTTCAGGTTGTTTAGGTATAGTCATGGCTGTACAACAAAAATTCGAATAAGCCTATTAGAAGTAAGGATATACTCGAATGAAATGGCTGTTTGCCGCGTTTTGGAATTACGCGAAGTTTTCAGGCAGGGCTAGACGACGGGAGTTTTGGGGATTTTTCCTCATTCAAAATATAGTACTGGCTCTCTGCGTCGGGATTGATGTTGCTGAGGTTGGGGTGCATGAGTTCCAGATAACCGACTTTTACGCTGCTCCACTCTGGTTTGCTATTACCTTGATCCCATTAATTACTGTGACGGTTAGACGCCTTCACGACATCAATAAGTCAGGCTGGTGGTGGTTAGTCATCGTTGTACCCGTTGTAGGGCCACTGGTATTTCTCGTGTTTACTTTGTTACGTGGCACCAAAGGAAGCAACCGTTATGGTTGCGACCCTATCGGCATTTTTAGCAGCGGGATCTAATGGAATCCCTTCAGGAAAACTGGAGGGATTTTGTCATTAGTGCTTCAACCGCCTTGTTGGCAGCGTCTAGCGCGCCTTCCAGATACCCGCCATACGCGCGGGAGGCCTCTGTCCCAGCAAAGAAAATGTTTGGGTGATTTTCATCTTGTTGGGTAAACCCATACAATCCATGCATCACTGCCATGTCATCATTCGTTGCTGTATAAGGCTCTTGAAACCAATCAACGTACTGGACCGAAATCGGTTTTTCAGCTTCAGGTCCAAACAACCTGACGAGTTGCTGTTGAACGAGTTTTTTCAACGTTTCGTCGCCCGCCGTTTTTCTTGCTGCTCCGTTAATACCCATAAATCCCATGATGGCACCATAGGTGGCTTCGCCATTCATTTCTGGTGAGGCGTCGTGAATTTCCACCAGTGGCCCTACGTTGCTAGATGCCGACCCTGAAAAGCCGTTATCGCGCCAAAAAGGTTTATCATAAATAAACACTGCTTTGGCATGCGCAGCCATCCAAGTCTCCGTACCATCAAAAGTATTGCTCAGAGCTGGGCTCAATGGTGGGTTAATGCTCACCGTGCGTGTAATCAGTCTCAGTGGCATCGCAAAAATAATGTTTTGCGCCTGTACTGTTTTGGCCTCACCCCCTTGCTCATAACGCAGGGTGTAATCGCCATTGTCTAGCGAGATCTGACTTAGTTTGCTACCAGTGATGCGTTTGTCACTAGGGATTTTTTCTAATAGGCCATCAATCATCGCTTGCATGCCGCCTTCGAGGCGGTATGTATCCGGCATAATGTCATAGCCGACATTGATCGCTTGCGGCGGCGCGCCGCGGGCTTTTTCGACGAGATAATGCCCATCGCCGTGTTGCTTGTAGCTCGAAATCTCCAGCTCTTCAGCTAACGCAGAAATTTTGGGATTGATGTTAGGCCAAAACCACGATGGGCCTAGATCAACTCTGGCAGCTTGTGTATCTGGTGAGGCAGAAACAATACGCCCACCAAAACGATCCCGTGCTTCCAGCACTATGTAGTCCTGATGCTGCTGCTCGAGTAAGTAGGCCGCGTAAAGTCCGCTTAATCCGCCACCGATAATCACAGTTTGGGGATGTCTATTCATGATCTGCCTCCCTGATTAAAATGTTTCGCTATAAGGGCGAATATCTATTTCCTGCGTCCAAGCGCTAGCAGGTTGCTTGGTCAGGTTCAGATAGACACCTGCCGCATCGTTAGGCTCGATAGCGGTCTCGCGTCTAAGAGCAGGGAAGCGCTCACGACTTTTGGGAGACCACAAAATACCATCAATAACAACATGTGAAACATGAATGCGTTGTGCTTGGAATTCTCTGGCGAGGGATTGGGTCAGCCCTCGCAGTGCAAATTTTGCAGATGAAAATGCGCTGAAGTTCTTACTTCCGCGGATACCAGCTGTTGCTCCCGTGACCAGTAGCGTCCCACCGCCTTGTTTAATCATCATCGGAATAACCGCCTGAGCGATGTTGAAAAGGCTCATCACCGAGGTTCGCCAGGTTTCCTCAAAACGCGTCGCCGTTGTTGAGAAGAAGCGATCGATAGTCAACATGGCAGTATTGCAAATCACAACTTCCGGGGTGCCATAGAGTGCATCAATCTGTGCAAATGCACGGTTGATTTCATTTGCATCTGTTGTATCTGCGATGATCATGCCTTCTGAACGACTGATGGTGACAACTTGGAAACCATCGTTTTCGAAAGTGTGTTTAATCGCTTCACCCAGCCCCTCACCATAACCAGCGATCACTGCTAGCGGTTTTCCTTTTGATGTTGTCATTGCGTTCTCCATCAATACAGCTTTAATGTATTAGATGCTAACGTAATGCTGGCGTTGAGCGAGGCAGTATTGGTAAGTCAGTGGCGTAGTATTTCTTGTGTGAGTGAGAAAATAGGCATTTTATCGGTGAGAAGAAATACGAACGGCTTTTAGAATATCCCACAATCCTCTTTCGGTGATGAAATTCACCACTTTTGATTGATTGGGGGATAACTGAGTTTATATGTCTTTCAGACTATGTTGTGAAAGCTTGTTTATCCTCCAACATTAGGAAACGTTGATTCGCTTAAAGTCTGTTGCTGGTAGATGTCTAAAATTTTGGTAAGACCTGGTTTATTTGTATTTTGAGCAAGCTCCTCTAATTTTGATATCATTTGAGGCCTTTGCTTTTCATTTGCAAGCAGAATAGTTGCCAATGCTGACTGCTTATTGTCCGACTCTTCTTTGACCAGACGGTTGTAAAACTGGCCTTGCTCAATAAACGTCATTTCATTTGTGCTGAAAAAACGAGAGGCTGTTGTCAGAACGACCGTTTTTTCCTCGTTCAGAAGATGCTCAACTGCATCAGCTCTTCCATCAGGACGATAAAGCGCACCCTCTACGGCGGCATTGCGCTCAAAAGGATGATCTGAATTCATCGACTTAATGAATGTGGGCGTGAAAACATCATCATCAATATTGGCGGCGGATTTGAGTGCTATAAGCCGCTCTCTATTCGACGAGGTATTGCTTTGTAATACCGCCGAAACCATATCAATACCACTTTGACGCAAAGTCGTTTGCTTATTTGCGAGATTGCCAATGTTGAACATAGCAGTCTCGCTAAGCATTGGAGAATCATTTCGTTTGATGACTTCTTTGAATGCTTCCATCGCGATATCTGTCGCTCCCTCGAGATGTGCTAGGTTAACCATACCCGCAGCTCTGTATCTGTATGGAACATCTGGATCGTTGATGATATTCCCAAGGTATTGCTCAGACTCGGGTTGGTTAGCATCTTGTATTGCCATTAATATGGCTTGTCGTTCCAATGGAGAAAGTGCTTCATCACTTAACATTGACTTTATTTCTGACAATGTTTTGAAGTTAAGAAGGTACTGACCTACACGGACAGACTCTGTATAGGAAAGTGAGTTTGATAACCCATTGAGCGCCTCGTAGTATTGCTCATCGTTAGAAATATCGTCTTTGGTGGCATAGGATTCTAAATCTGAATTGAATCGTGCGTTAGCATTAAATGTAAACAGCTCATTTTTAAATTCGACATGTCCAGGGTCGAATCTTTGGTAGTTGCCTACGATGGTCATGCCAATCTTTATTTTATTATTTTCCGCGATAGAAGATGAATTATGCGACATGTCTAGAGAAACGTCCCCATGCATGGACAAATTCACGTTAGCTTCTGTTAGAAGGCCATCGTCACCTATTTGACCCGACCATGAGTCTTTGATGTCGTCTACAATCGAACCCAATTCGAATTGATCGGTGTATAGGATATCTAGTAATCGTCGTGTGACTGTGTTTGATGCTCCATCAATTTGATATTGATAAACAGCTGAACGTGATGCCTCTTTGATGGTTACTGGCTCATCGTTTGGACTATAAGAGAGGTTTGATATATAAAAGGCCGCAGAACCTAAGGGGTGTTCTCTTGACAGCCCAAGCATATCTATGGATGTGTAAAGTTGTGGAGCTTTGTATGCGTATAGAAACCCTATTTCATTTTCGTCACTGGGTGAGGCTGCCTTGTCGGGAGTGGTGACCCTAAAGTTCCTTAATATCCCCCGCCTTTTGCGCTTTCCAATGTCTTGGTTTTCGAAAACAACTTCAAAGGAGAGCATTGCCTCAGTAGGTGGTGAGTCACTTTCCTTACCAAAATCGAGCTTCGCTGTGTTTTTTAAATTAACGACATATCCAATAAAATTTGGGGTTGAATTTTTTTTAAGGGGAGTAGGTTGCTGCGTACTCTTCGAGTTTTCATTAGATGACGATAAAAATTTGTCATTCATTTTGACTTCTGAATTTTCAGATATGTCAGTTGATTCTTGGTTTTTTTTGCCTTCCGAACTTAAGTAGGTGAAGCTCATGGCGATAAGAAATAGAACGATAACTGGGAGAATAAATTTTATTTTCATGTTCATACCTCAATAAAGGCGCCGAATAAACGGCACCTTATCGTATATCAGACCTTATATTATGCTTCGAACACTACCCAGTCTTGAAATACGGGGATCATTATTATCTATAACAATTTTTCCTTTGATATATTCATCTAACCAAACTCTTTCTCCAAGTGTATAACCACTCCAGCTCATTAAAGTCGCGGCGTACAATGTGATAGTCCAAGGTGGGAAGCCCGCCTTAACTGCACCTATTATGTTGCCACCAAATGCCTTAGTCGATGCTTTCCCTTTGGCATGAACGTAAAACTTCCAGTTTTTAGGATTATTATCTCTGGTTAGACCACCCTCAATCCGCAATGGTATTGATGCTGAAATAGTGTTAACTGTGCCCGTTAAGTTAGCGGTCACTCCCACGCCAACTGCCACACCAACTGAAAAATTTTGCCATCCGTTGAATGAGACGGTGTTGTAAACATACTCTGGAGTGCGCCATCTGTTATTGATATAAATAGGATGAGGAACGGAGTTAAACCAACCAGTATAACCGCCACCCATTGCGTATTTAATATTAGCGCCTACACCAGCATTAAAAGTGAATTTGATGGGAAGTGCATATTGCATCAATTCAATTGCATCGAAGAAGGGGTTTGAAAGAGAGGCACCTAATGCAACGTTGAACCCATAGCCGTTATGAACAGGGTCACACTCTGTAGCCAAGGTTAAGCTAATTGACGTTGAAGGGGAAGAACCCCCACCAACAGAAATGGCAGCTGAGTGTCCTGCCCAGCCGCCATTCCATACTCCATCTAGACCGCCTGGAAGATCAAGAAATGCTTTACAGTAATTTTTACCGTCAGTACTTTCGTTTCCCATAAGCGCTTGTATTAAATCACCCTTTGCGTCGGAATCGGTGGGGGTAATATCGCTTTCTAGATAGAGATCAAAGGCGCGGTGACGATTACCTTTAAGCCAAGTGCCGTCTTGAGTTGAAATGCGTTGACTTAGCGAGGCGCTTTTGTCGGATCTTGAAGCAATATCAGATGCTGCCCAGATACGCTCCCTAGGACTAAGGTCGCCTACACCAATTAGGTGTGGATTTTGAGCCCAAAGAGGATCACCAATATCGTTCCAAGTAATACTATGGCTGCCCGAATAGGAGAGAGTTGAAAAGCAGGCGAGTAAAGCTCCTGCAAAAATCTTCCCTGATTTAAGTCTTTTAAAAGATGGTGAGTACATTGTTTGTTCGCTCCATTTACAATCTACATGTTTAAAAAGATAAAAAATATATAGTTCCACTAACAGTGATAATGAATATTTGGCGTTCTAATTATTATCTCTCTTTTTAAGCCTACCGCTCTTTAAACCTACTCCATGATTTGCTATTGAAAGTGCGGTCTCTAATATAAACCGGATGTGGTGTTATATTTAGAAGCTAACCTGTTCATTGGATTTCTAGTGTAGTAACCAAAACTTTCCCCACAATAAAGAAAAACTATGCCGAAATAGACTCTCACACAAAAGTGGTACTTTTAATTAAAAATAAACTCATTAGCATTTATTAATAAGGTATCGCTAATCTATTTATCTCTAAAATTAAATGACTTTAACCTTTTCCATATTTATTTGTTTGTTAAGTGTATGTTTTATCGGGTGTAAGATTATCTTTTGATATTAGACAATATAAATAGTAGGGCTATTTCTCTGATGTGAAGCTATCTTCTGAGGTTAACAATTATGAATGGTATGGTTACTTCCCTAGTGTGGAACGTTTACTCTGAGTGTGATCTATATAGTTAAAAAAAATAAGAATGGTTAAAGTACCAGCTCTTAGTATTAAGATAGTATGATTTTTGTTTTTTTGTGACTTTTTGGATTTAAAGGTATGTGGTTCGGTGAGTGAAATTAATAGGTTATCAATGCGTTTAATTCGAGGAATAGTCATCATTGATTGAACGGATTTTAGGCTGCCTTGATCGAGAGAAATCCAGACATTGGAAATAGCCTAGTTTTTAATAAGAAGCGCTGAGTCTGACGAACTGATACCTATAAGAACTTACACCATAGACAAAAAAGCTCTTAAGTGCGTTGTTGAATGAAGCCGCTACGCGGCAGAATGCCCTCTTACCGCCTACGTTTCTCCCAACCCTGCCCATCGGCAGCAAACAGGAGAAACACCATGAACCCGCAACAACAACGGCACTTCGATGCCCTTTACCAACAGCACCTCAACAATTTAACCCTTCAAGGCAAGCGACCCGCCACCATTGACGCCTATGCCCGCGCTGTCCGGCGCATTGCCGCATTCTTCGATTCTCCCCCCGACAACCTCTCTCAGCAACAGCTCAAAACCTACTTCGTGCGCCTTATCGCATCCCACTCCTGGAGCACCGTGAAGCTCGACCGTAATGGCCTGCAGTTCTTCTACCGCTATACCCTCAATAAGCAGTGGGAATGGCTCGATATCGTCAAACCCCCTCAGGTCAAACGCCTGCCGGATATCTTAACCCCCAACGAAGTCGGCTTACTTATCACCTTCACCCGACAAACCCGCTACCAACGCTTCTTCTATACCCTTTATTGTCTCGGGTTGCGCCTGGGCGAAGGGCTGCAACTCGCTGTCGGGGATATCGACAGTGCCCACCATCAAGTGCATATCCGCAATGCCAAGGGCGGCAAAGACCGCTTGGTGCCGCTGCCCGACACTACCCTCACGGTGTTGCGCCAATACTGGTGCACCCATCGCCATCCGACCTTGCTTTTTCCCGGGCTCGGCAATGAGGGGCCGATGGACCGCGGCGGCGTGCAAAAAGCCATGAAGCAGGTCTGTCGTGATGTCGGTATTCATAAGGCCATCAGCCCCCATTCCCTGCGCCATTGTTATGCCACCCATCTGCTCGAACAAGGCTTGGATTTACGCTCCCTGCAACGCCTGCTCGGTCACGCCAGTCTCACCACCACGGCTCGCTACACCCAACTCACGGACGTGAAGCACGCCCAGCTTCATCAGGCAGTAAATCAACTCGCCTCTGGCCTCACCATTATGTGGGAGGCACCATGAGTGCCTTTATCCAACTGCTGCAACAGCAGGCAGGAATCCTTGAAACTCGACACCTTACCCCAGATATCGGGCGGGCTATCTTTGCCATGACCCGATGCCGAACCGGCGCGTTGGGGACTGCGCAATGGGCATGTCAGGGCTGTCAGTATGATGAGCGAACACTGCTCTCGTGCGGACACCGCCACTGCCCCCAGTGCCAACACCCTCACACGGTGCAATGGCTCCAACGACAGGCGCTTAAGCTGTTGCCGACCTCGTATTTTATGGTGACCTTCACCCTGCCTGCGCCATTGCTTCACTTAGCCCGTACGCAGGCGAAGCCCTTGTATGCGTTGATGTTCTCTGTCGCGGCGTCCGTACTCAAGGATTTTGCACAGCGTAAACATGGCGGCGACAGTGGCTTTACCCTGGTGCTCCACACCCACAACCGACGACGGGATATGCACCCGCACCTGCATGCTATTGTGCCTGCGGGGTTTTATCACCCCTCGCGCCGCCAGTGGCATAAGGGCAATAAACAGTTCCTTTACCCTCACGCGCCACTGGCATCGGTCTGGCGCGCCCGGCTGTTGGCCGCCATCAACGCCCATCCCACCTTGACCTTGCCACCCTCGTTGCCCGCGCAATGGGTCGTGGACTGTCGCGCCGTAGGACAGGGATTACCCGCCATCAAGTACCTCTCTCGGTATCTGTATCGGGGGGTGTTACCAGACAAAGATATTATCGACATCAGCGATGATCAGGTGACCTTCCGCTACACCGACAGCCACACAAAACAGTCGATGACGCGCTCTTTGCCAACCCCGTACTTTTTGATGTTGATACTGCAGCATGTGTTACCCAAAGGGCTGCAACGGGTACGTGATTATGGCTTGCTGCATGGCAGTGCCAAACAAAAACGGCACGCGATCCAGCTGATGCTGCTTCACATGGCGCACCGGACATTACCGATTGACGTCCCCGTCAACGTGCACACAACGCGATGTTGCCCTACGTGCGGCGAGCGGCGTCTGGTCTGTGTGGGCGTGGCACGACCGAGATAGCCGAAAGGCGAACAGAATAAGGAAAATGGCGACCATTTAGACAAAGGAGAAAACACATATAAAGAGATACACAGTCACGTAACCCCTTGAAGTTATGCGATACCCGATAACTTCCCGGCGGCGCTCGCCTGTCAATCAGTGACCGGCGGGCATCCTCTCTGTACTCATCCGAGCAATTTACTTAATAAAGGACGGGCTTGTCCAACACCCAAATAAAGTGTCGGCTACGCGACACTTATTCTTATTTGTTAGAGAGTATCTTTGCCTAAACCGCTGTACCGTTACCTCTTAGATTTGGTTGCTACCATGCGCGACATGCACTTCATCTGTTCTATCCCCAAAAAATCTAAAAATGCGTGTATTTAGAGTTCATCAATGCATCCAATTCGAGTCAAATTTCACGAGGAATAGTCACTCTATTTCCGTGGGATTTAACAAAGAACTGGGCACATGAATGCCTCCCCTTGAGCGAGTCGACTGACGCCGTGCTATTTGTTGTTCCTTTTTGATGGAGGTGAACACCTGCACAGGAAAGCCGCGATCACAACGTCAGTCAATCTCGCTTAATCCGATATCTCCAGGTCGTTTGGGTACAATCATAGTGTTGTTTTCCTCAGACCTTTTGATGATCTTTGTCATTTCGATGTCCGACAGTGATGGGGGTGCTTTCATAATTTATGTTTCAAAAAACTGTCGGTGTTAAGGCTTGCTTTGTGCAACAGACAAACAAAATTTGATGACGAGTGAAGGGGGGGGGAGTGAAAGAATAATATCTCTAATGTGAGACGGCTCTTGGTGGCGATGAATTGAATTTTAAATTAGGACTATAAAAGGACTAGTTTTTTGAATGAGTAGATTTGTACTTTTGTACGGCAAAGAGTGTCATCAATATTATCTACCATAAATATAATGTGGTTATATTTTTGATTTAAAAGGATTTAATTTGTTTTTCTTTATGGGGAAAGACAAAAGTAGTGGTCGAATAAGCTATTTTAGCTAAAGCTTGTATATGTATTTTTGTCAATTTTTATTAATTAAGTGTGAAAAATATAAGATTGTGTTTCGTTAAAATGGCTTTATAGTCTGCATTTAGCTCATATCAGGATGCCGAGTGTAACTGCTGCATATGTTCGAATTTTAGTAATATATTCTTCATTATCATGTATCACCGATATTATAATTTGTTTTTGGTGTTAAGCATGTTTTTTACAATGGTAAGCGTATTGTAACCGAGACTTTTTCGTGAATGAAATGTTGAAAAGTGTGAATAAATATATCCTTGTGGAAAGAAAGAAAGATAGTGCCAGTGCTTTTTCTTCATCTTTGATTTGAGTTGTGGATAAGTGATTTGCAGTGATGCTTTTAAAAAGCAAGTTATTTGTTACTAAACTGTATGTATATCGTGTTCGAAAAAATAGTATTTCCTGGTTGAGACTCTTGATGTAGAGGGATGGAGTGCGTTTTTGTGTTAAATTATTGAGAAGCGGAATGCTGTGGGAACAATTGAGGTTTAGATGATGGATACATCGAAAAAGAGGTTTTTTAAAGGAAAAGTCAATAGAATTGCATATCTTAATGGTATAAGAGCGTTTGAAGCTGCCGCGAGACATCAAAGCTTTGCGGGTGCTGCACAGGAATTGAATGTGACACCTGCGGCAGTTGGCCAGCAAGTCAGGCAACTTGAAGACTGGCTTGATATTAGATTGTTTAACCGTGCAACGTCGGGTTCAACAAGGCTGACACTGACAGAAGAAGCAGTACGTGCGTTTCCTGATATTCACCGCGGGTTTGATTTGATTACACGTGGTCTAAGTAATCTCTTTGACGAGCCAGAAGAAAATACCATCACGATTTCGGCGAGTCCTTCCATTGCCTCGAAATGGTTGCTCGCCCGCATCAATGCGTTTCAGTTAGACAATGAAGATTGCGACATTCAGGTGGAAACTGATGTGGCTCTGGTTGACTACTCAGAGAGGGGAATTGATATCGGTGTTAGATACGGCTTAGGACAATGGGAGGGATTATGCGCCCAGCACTTAATGTTTGAAGATATCTTTCCGGTATGCTCGCCAGAATTTGCCAAAAAGTATGGATTGGAACGGTCACCACCAGAGGGACTGGAAGGGATCCCACTTTTACATGATTATTCAGTGCCTGCAAACAGTGGATACCCTTCTTGGCAGGAGTGGTCAGACAATGTTAGAGCGCCACTACCGGCGAAATTGCACGGCCTCAAAATCAATGACTTCTCCAGTGTTATGGAGTTAGCTCGGCGTGGAAATGGCCTTGCTTTAGGGCGTAGCAGGCTGATTGAAGATGAATTGGAGTCAGGCGAGTTGATTATCCCTTTTAACCGTGACTCATACCAGTTTCGTTCTCGTTTTTGCTATTATCTGGTATGGAAAAATGAAGAGGGCGATAGCGATCGAAAATCTAGGCCCTTCAGAGACTGGTTAATGTCCACTGTGAGTGATACGTGAACAAAAAAAGGACCGTTTAAACGGTCCTTTTTTGTGGTTACGTCTCTGGTAGCTTAAACGTCAGGTTAAACGGTACCGAAACATTCAATAGTTTTGGTTCCTTTAGCGACTCATCCCTTTTGCTTCTTGCAAAAACATACTCTCCCATGGAGGTATTTTGATTGAGCATTATATTCCTGCGTTTTTGCCAGTCCATCTTCACGCACATTGTAGGTGATGATCCAAGGGGTGGATAATCATGGCAGAGGTAAACGTTAGTTCCACTTGGCAGCTCATAAAGCTTTCGAATGGAGTTGTACAAATCCTCTGCGCTACCTCCCGGGAAATCCACTCTTGATGTCCCTTTGTCCGGCGCGAAAAGCGTGTCACCGACAAACACGTTGTCGTCGATTTTGTAGGTGACGCAAGCTGGCGTGTGACCCGGCGTTTCAATCACTTCGATAACTGTGGAACCAAAGTGAATTTTTGAGTTTTCATTGACCAGAAAATCAAAGTTTGCCAAGTTTTCCAAGCCGAACTTGCTTTTCCATTGAGCAAAAACTTCCTTTATGCGGTGGCTAATGACGGTTTTTGCTCCGGTGACCTTCTTCACATATTGCGATGCCGAAAGATGATCAGCATGAATATGTGTATCTAGCACGTAACGCAGTTCCAGACCTTTTCTCTTGATGTATTCAAGTATAGTGTCGATATGTGAGTGAGAGATATCGCCATTGTCATAGTCAAGAACCGGGTCAATGATCAGGGCTAGGCCACTGTCAGAGACCACATACGTCAGAGAGCCGGTCTCAGCATGAAAGAATGGTTGTACATTCATGATGCACCTCCGTCAATTTGCAGAAAAACAAGCCCGCTCTGACATGGCTTGTCGCCATCCGATCAGGTTGGTTAGCTCTGCAGGGATGTCTATGCCTGCAAATTCCGCGAATGCCAGACCGTAAAACAGTGTGATATCAGCCATTGAGAAGGCATCCGCAGCTACGTATAGACGATCCGCCAGATGTTGATTGAAGTAAGACAAACCCGCCAGTGCACGTTGCTTCTGATGGTTGCCCCACTCACCGCACTGATAAGTTTCGAGCGCAGGGCCCAGTCCCGCTGTAGCATGGTGGAAGTAGGTACCAACAGCATCCATTACCATGGATTCGGCTCGGCGTTGCATCATATGAATCATGCCACGCTCAAGTGGGGTAGAACCTGTGAGTGCTGGCCCATCAAACAGAGCATCAATGTATTCGGTAATAGCGGTAGACTCAGAAAGATGTTCGCCTTCCAGCGTACGTAGTACCGGTACAGTTCCCAATGGGTTTATGGCGTAAAACGCTTCGGTTCGATGCTCAAGGTTCATGACATCAACCTCGATAAACTCGACCTGATTCAAAGCGCCTTTTTCAGCCAATGCTGCGCGGATACGAGCAGGGTTAGGGAAACCAGTAGTTTCATATAATGCGATTTTGTTTTCCGAAGACATGACTTTTCCTTATCCGGTTTTTCCGGCTGTTGTTTTTTATGAATATGTTGAGCAGATGGATTAAACGCGTACTTCGCCTGCACCGATTTTTCTGTAAATCACTGCTCCGCTATCGGTAGCGACCGTGATAGGCGTGTTCGCTGGGAAACGCATCCAAGAGTGGTGCTCATACTGAGTACCATTGATGGTTGCACTGCCAGAGAGAACGAAGTACTCAACGACATTGCTGAATGTTTCTTCAGCGGATTGATAACCTGCTTTTAGCTGATTTAAGGATGTTTCTTCGAGGTCTGAACTCCAGAGTGGCAGTGTTTTATGGAA
Source organism: Grimontia marina (assembly GCF_900060185.1). Classification (GTDB taxonomy): domain Bacteria; phylum Pseudomonadota; class Gammaproteobacteria; order Enterobacterales; family Vibrionaceae; genus Enterovibrio; species Enterovibrio marinus. Next base: position 126,687 of record NZ_FIZY01000011.1, read on the forward strand.
CTCGGACACTGATGTCCAATCAGCTTCATTGGTATTGAGATAGAAGTAATCTGATTCGGATGAAGGCACTTGAGAAAGCTTCACGAAGATCTCACAACCTTCTTTTGTAAAAGGAGCGTGAGTTGAGCCAACCGGATTACGCACGTACCAGCCTTTAGTAAAGTCACCATTTTGGTCAGAGAAAGTGCCTTCCAATACAATGTACTCTTCACCGCCTGGGTGGCTGTGTGGCTTGAATGAGCTTCCCGGTGCATAGCGAACACAAGACGTTGCGCGACGGGCTATTTCATCACCGCGGCGTTCAAACATCATGCGTTTTACTCCGACCATTGGGGTGTCTGAAAAAGGTAGTGAACCACCTTTGATTGAGATTGGGGCAGAAAGGTCTACATTCCATTCGATGTATTCCTGACTGGCTGTTTTGGTATCCGTTGACATGCTGTCACTCCTTGTCCGTGATTTTTATTCAGTCTAAGGAGGGGTTGCTAAAGAGACGAGGCACAAAAATTTGTAGGGTGGGAAAGTTTTGTTTGTTCAGTGGAGCCAAAAGCAATATATGACTATGAAAATAAGAGATAATTTAGTGAGGAATTGAGCAGTAAGATAAGGAATAGATGATAAATAAACCCGCCAATTGGCTAACACCGATCAGTTAAGGCATTGATCAGTTGAACGATCCTACAGATGGTTAACAATACCCTCAGTACACTAATTGCTGAGGGTATTTTTTATGTTGGCTCACTGGCTGATTGATGTCGATACGTTTGCTGCACCCGAATCAATGGCCCTCTTCCAAAAAGAACTCCCGCTCGAATGGATAGAGCAAGCCCTTGATTCGACCAACAAAGCCAGTATGAGACGGCGTAAGTTACCCGCCGAACTTGTCGTTTGGTTGATTGTCGGTATTGGCTTGTATCGGGATAAACCCATCACGGAAGTTTTAGATAAATTAGACCTCAAGCTTTCCAACCACTTAGGGGATTCTGTTGCACCAAGTGCTATCCCTCAAGCGAGAAAGCGCCTCACCGCCCAACCTTTGGAAGCGCTTTTTAAACTGACAGCAGCCCATTGGACCCAGCAGGAAGATAGCGATGACAAATGGTTTGGCCTAAGTTTACTTTCAGTCGACGGCACTCAGTTC
>NZ_FIZY01000012.1 GCF_900060185.1 Grimontia marina
AAAGAAAGACTCAGACCTATTCATTGCCATGCTGGAGAAGCTAAAGTGGCACTACCGCCGAGCCAAAAGTGTCACCTTGATACTGGATAACTACATCATCCACAAAAGTAAAAAAACGAAGGCTTGGCTCAAGAAGAACCCAAAGTTCAGGCTGCTGTTCCAGCCCGTTTATTGCCCTTGGGTCAACGTCATAGAACGATTGTGGAATGCTCTCCATGAGACAATTACTCGGAATCACAGGTGTAAACATATGTGGCAATTGCTCAGGAAGGTGAAGCACTTTATGGATAACGTATCGCCGTACCCGGGAGGTTGCCACGGCACGGCGAAAATGTAGCACTATTCGGATCAGTTATTTAGTAGGGAACTTTTACCCCAAGCGTTTTCTCCGATGAGCACGGTGAGCTCATCAAGACTCAAAGAAAGGCGTCGAATGCCCCTGAAACCGGAAATCTCAATGCGATCTAACTTCATAACCACCTCTATTAAAGCCTAAGACAGATAACCAGCGAGCGGAGGTGTGAACATCACGGTTTTTCTGATTTGACAGATTTTTCTGTTTTCTATCAGCTGATTGTGACACATTTGCAACAATCATAATTTCTTATGCATCCCGAAACGAATACAAAACGTCTCTTATCGGGTCATATAAGTACCAAAGGTCTATAGACCCTAGGCCCGAAAAGACATCAAAATTGGCTTTGGAATAAGAACAAGGAACGAGAAAACCCATGCTATCTTTCGAAGCGCTTCAGGTATTGGATGCCATCGAGCGCAAAGGCAGCTTTGCTGCCGCTGCTGACTCACTCAACCGGGCTCCTTCATCGTTAAGCTATCAAGTTCAAAAGCTCGAACAAGATTTAGACCTAGTGATTTTTGACCGCTCCGGACATAAAGCCATCTTTACAGATGCAGGTAAGTTGCTGCTTGAAAGAGGACGTATTCTGATGAACGCTGCTGACGAGCTAGTGGCGGATGCGAAATCTTTAGCTCATGGTTGGGAGTTGGACATTACGATCGCATTCGATGGCTTGTTGACCGCCCGTCATTTCTTTCCGCTGGTGGATAAACTTGGTCGCGAAGCCAGCACGCGTGTGCGTCTTCAAGAAGAGATCCTGGCTGGCGCATGGGAGTCTCTTGAGGACGATCGTACTGATATCTTGATTAGTCCCAAGCCCCCTGCTGCGCCTCCAGGCATCAAAATACAGGAAATTGGGTATTCAGATGGCTATTGGGTGGCGGCAGCCAATCACCCCATTCACCGTCACTCTAACCCCTATGATGCAGACGTGCGTCGTCTTTACCGCAGTATTTCAGTCGCGGACTCTGCGCGCAGTACCAAAACCTATACCTTTAACATTCTCGATGAGCAGCCACGTTTGACGGTTTCTTCAATGACAGAAAAATACCACGCAATCCTTGATGGTTATGGTATCGGAACCATGCCAGATTGGTGGGTGAGCAAAGACATTGAGGAAGGCCGCCTGAAGGTGATTAAAGGCAGCAAGCCTTACAAGCTCTGTTGGGTGATGGCGTGGAAGCGCAATCGAATGGGGAATGCGAAAAGCTGGATGATCCGTGAAATTCCTAGATTACTAAAAGTGATTCAGCCTATTCCTGAAGAAGAAGCAGGATAACGCTGCACATGGAGCAATCAATGATCAGACACGTACTACTGGTAAAATTCAAGCCGACTTCTAATGAAGCGGATTTTGAAGAAATTCGCGAAGAGTTTATGTCGATGATTGAACGTGTCGAAGGTGTTGTCTCTGTTGAGTGGGGTGAAAATGACAGTCCTGAAGGTAAAAACAAAGGCTACACACATGTTGTCTTTATGACCTTTGCCGATGAAGAAGGACGCCAGAACTATTTACTCCACCCGGAGCATGAGGCGTTGAAAGAAGTGTTTGTGCCGCATATTGAAGATATTATTGTGGTGGATTATACCTTACCTGTTGCTTCATTCGACGGGCATTGAACAGAAAAAAGCCGCATCATGAAGCGGCTTTTGGATCATATTTAAACACTGCGCGGTAGGTTATAGTGTCATGTCCATTTCGACAATACCGTCCTGAAGTTGTACGTCGATAGTGAAGCCGACTTTTTGTGCAAGAGCAATCATCCCTGAGTTTGAAGGCATAGTCATACCGTTAAAGCGTTTAAGGCCACTCACCCGGCCATAATTAATGATTTTTTCCATCAAAATTGCGCCAAGGCCCATGCCTTTAAGATCAGAACGAACCAAGACAGCAAACTCTGCATCTGTGTGTTCAGGGTTGGCTAGGGCTCGAACGACACCCAATATCTCGTCAGAACCGTTTTCTAATCGATGAACCGCAACAAAAGCCATCTCGCGGTCATAATCAATCTGTGTCAGGTTAGCCAAAGCTTCATGGTTCAACTCGCCGACATCAGAGAAGAAACGCTTGTAGAGGTCTTCAACCGATACATGCTCGATAAATGATTTATGGTTTGGTTCGTCTTCTGGAAGAATGGGGCGCAGCAAAATTGTTCTTCCATCCTTTAACTCTGCTCGCTCTTCCATTTCTTTCGGGTAAGGACGAATTGCCAAGCGCGTATTCGCATCTCCCTCAAATACACATAGTTTGATAGACGCATCCAGCACAGTAAAACTATCGCCTGTCACGAGCAGAGGGTGAATGTCTAACTCGGTGATTTCTGGAAAGTCTATTAAAATCTGTGACAGTGTCACAAGAAAGTGGCACAGCGCATTCACATCCAGATTATACGGGTGGCCACGTTGGCGGAGCTTTCCACTCTTAATCGCACCTATCACTAAATAACGTGCAAGCGCCATGTTGAGTGGTGGAATAGCTACAGCAGCATCGCGGTTTACATCCCATTCTGAACCACCTTCTCCCAAAAGAATGACTGGGCCGAAAACAGGGTCGTGACGTACACAAACACGAAGTTCCTGAGAACCTGCGCGGTTAGCCATACTTTGTATTTGCAGGCCTTCAATGCGGGCAGTTGGGTAAGTCATACCGACACGGTTCAACATTAACTGTGCTGCATTTGCCACTTCAGTCGCGTTGTTCAAATCGAGCATGACGCCGTTCACGTCGGACTTATGGGCGATATCAGGTGAGCGGAGTTTGACTGCTACAGGGTAGCCAACCTGTTCAGTGATCTGGGCGGCTTCAGCTGCATCTGACGCCAACCAAGTCGCCATCACATTGATACCGTACTTGGAGAGGAAAGGACGAGCCTCATGGGTGGTCAGTATGCGCAGGTTTTCTTCCAATGCTTGTTGGATGAGTGCCTTTCCGCCTTCAACATCGTAATCAATTTGGCCGATAGAGGTCGGTGTTTCCATCAGTTGCTTCTGGTTTCGTCTGTATTCGACCAAGTGCATGAACGCTGTGACTGCACTTTCTGGCGTGCGATAAGCGGGAAAACCTGCATGAGCAAAAGCCAGACGGGCGACTGTCGCATCATCGCTTTCGCCTTGCCAGTTCGTCAGGATATTAAAGCGTTTAGCGCGCTGGGAGTTCTTCAGCATATCTGCAAGCGCTTTTGCTGTTTTCAGACCGGGTGCTGTCACTGAAGGGGAGTGAAGGATCAACAAGGCATCAGCTTCATCACTCTCCAGAAGAATTTCGGTTACTTTCTTATAGCGTTCAGTGTCAGCATCACCCACGATATCAACGGGGTTTGACTGTGACCAACTGACTGGAAGTATGGCATCCAATTTTGCCTTAGTTTCTTCACTGAGGACCGCCAGTTTACCCCCCATTTCCAGTAAGGTATCAACCGCCATCACAGCTGGGCCGCCACCATTGGAAATAACCGCCAGTCTCTCACCACGAAGTGGCACTGAATGAGAGAGGGTTTCCACTGCGGCGAACAATTCATGCGTGGTACGCACACGCAGCATACCTGAACGTCGGATAGCGGCGTCATAAGCGCCATCCAACCCGATTTCACTTTCCTGTAAATGAGGGAGGATCGAAGCTCCTTCAGGCGTGCGTCCGCTTTTCAGGACGAGAACGCGGCGGTTACGTGACGCTGCTCTGGCCGCAGAAATGAAAGCACGGGCGTCTTGGATATTATCGATGTACAGCAGAATGGCGTCGGTTTTGCTTTCGCGGCTTAGGTAATCCAACAGTTCGGGAAAGTCGATGTCACTGGCCTCACCAAGAGAAATGAAGGTGGAAAAACCAATTCTGCGGTTACGTGCCCAGTCCAGAATAGTGGTACAAACCGCTGCGGACTGGGAAACAAAAGCAATGTTCCCACGGTTGGCCGGAATCGGAGAGAAAGAAGCATTCAGGTTAAGCCAAGGTAGGATTAATCCAAGGCTGTTTGGCCCTATTACTCGCATGGCATATTGGGAAGCGATGTCTCTCATTACGTCAAATTCGCTGCGGCCATCTTCTGCTTTGGTTTTTTTCATACCAGCAGCCAAAATAATTGCCACTTTGACGCCTTTTTCGCCCAGTTGACGAATCAGTTCGCTGTTGCGCGAAGCTTGGGTGCAGAGTATGGCGAGATCAGGTACAAGAGGAAGGGATTCAATGGTTGGATAAGCAAGGACTCCAGCAACCGCCTGATATTTAGGTGTGACAGGCATAACTGGGCCTCGAAAACCGCCGGACTGCAGGTTACGAATAATCACGTTACCTGCGCGTCCCTGAGTGTCAGAAGCGCCAACAACAGCAATTGATTTAGGTTTAAACAGCGTATCCAGGCTGGTCATTTCGCCCTCCGACTTGGTTATTCTCAGACAGTCTACTGTTTTTCGCATCACGATGTTTCAATCGGTTAGCATGGCTGTGATCCGCCGCTAAAAGCATCGTCAGATTGGCAGAAACTGGGAAATGATGTGTGACATGTGGCAGATACTTATCAGAGTGGGCTTGGTTTAAGTTGAATGAATGGCAGGGTGGGTACAGAATAAGGGCAGTGGCTCCTAAAAGTAGAATATTCATGAAGAAAATCCTTTCGCTCGCTTTCACACTTGCTCTTGCCGGTTGTGCTGGCGGAACCAGCACCACACAAATTCTAACCCAATCTTCTGAAGAAGAAGTGATGCCTGTGACTGAAACCATGGTGCCATCTTCAAAACCAGAGATGACAAAACCTATGCCTAAGCCAGTTTCGGTGGAGAAACCGAAAGTGCCGACACCTAAGCCGGTCATGACTGCGCAGAAGAAACCTAAGCCGACACCTAAGCCTGTTAAAAAACCATCTGCGATATCTTCATCAACTTACACCATTCAGGTCATCGCATTGAGCCACAACAAGGGCTTCAGTGAATACATGAACAGACTGCCGTCTGATAAGCCAGTTTGGTCAAATAAGAAGATGGTTGATGGTCTCCCTTGGTACACCTTGCTCTACGGTGAGTTTAAATCCAAGACTGAAGCGCAAAATGCACTCAAAGCACTGCCGAATGACATTAAACAATACGGTCCATTTATTCGTTCATTTGCTTCCATTAAGTCGTCAGCGACACCAGAAGTAAAACGCTTGAACTGAATAGACAATTCAAATGGAAAAGAGGGCTAAGGCTCTCTTTTTTCTTGCTTGTTTTTTGAAACACAGGGTCTGCGGTGGCTTATGAATCAAGTAATGACGGGTTTTTGCGCGATCACGCAAAATTTGCCAGTTATTTGCGTTTGATTGAGTGAAAGCGCCAATGTGTTTGTTTACTATACCCAAACACCCTGAGTGAGAGCATCTTCAGGTCGTTTGGGTATAGTAGGTGCCTCACGGATTGTGCGATTAGATTTAGTTATCCCTGAGCGATTTATCAGGGCGATGTAGGAATGGTCATGAACCCAACTCAAGTATTGTTGCTGTGTGGTGGCGGTAGCGCTGAACATGAAGTATCGATGGTGTCAGCAAACTATCTGGAATCTGAATTAAAGAAACTGCCATCCGTTTCAGTTGTTCGCGTTGAAATCACAAAAAATGATGGCTGGAAGGACAGTAACGGACAAGATTGCCGTCTGAATCTGGATAAGACGCTTAAAGTCGGTGATGAAGTTATCAATATCGATTTTGCCGTGCCGTGTATTCATGGGTTTCCGGGCGAAACGGGTGACATCCAATCTTTGTTTGAGTTGGCTGGCGTTCCCTACATGGGGTGCGATTCTTCCGCCAGCAATGTTTGCTTCAACAAAATCACTTCAAAACTCTGGTTTGATGCGATTGGTATTCCGAACACTCCATACGTTTTCCTGACTGACAACGACGAAGACAGTATTAAAAAAGCGGAAGAAGCTTTTGACCGCTGGGGTGCAATTTTCGTTAAAGCAGCGTGTCAGGGGTCTTCTGTCGGTTGCTACAAAGTGTCAGATAAAAAAACCGTGCGTGAATCGGTTGAAAGTGCGTTTAGCTACTCCAACCAAGTGTTGGTTGAGAAAGCCGTTCGTCCACGCGAACTGGAAATTGCCGCTTATCATTATGATGGCCAAGTCATTGTGACGCGTCCCGGTGAGATTGCTTGTCCAGAAGACACCTTCTACACCTACGAAGAGAAATACAGCGAAGGAAGCCACAGTCAGACGACAGTAGAGCCAGAAAATCTGACGAAATATCAGGTCGAAAAAATGCGTGAGTATGCAGAGAGAGCATTTGTTCACTTGAAGCTGAAAGACTTGTCTCGTATAGACTTCTTTCTAACGCCGGAAGGTGAGGTGCTGTTGAATGAAATCAATACCTTCCCTGGTATGACGCCAATTTCAATGTTCCCGAAGCTCGTTGAGCACAATGGTCACCCATTCTCTGAGTATCTGGCGAGTTGTATCCGCTCAGGGACTAATTAGTCCTTATCCAGTTTACGTTTGAACTTATCCATTGCCTCGTCTCGAGCCTGTTTGTTTCCCACATATTGGGCTGGCATCGCGGGGCTTTTCCATCTCCCCTGTTGCTGAATCTCTTTGATCGTCAAACCTGAGTCTGACAAATCCTGACTGGCACCCACGCGCGGCGATTGGCCTGAGAAAGTCAGTGTCCCCTGAACACCTAATTCTTCTGCTGCCCGACGGAACACACGGTAAATAGACGAGTGATCCATTGGGGCATCACCAAGCTGCTGATGTTTATTAATTCTGCGCAACAGGGGACCGTCTGTTATGGCGGTCATTTCAAACCAAAGTTCGATCAAGGCCGAGGCTTCAGGAGAAAGCGCCATGGAGGTGTCCGAAATTTGGAGCGTAAAACCATATTCAGTTTTAATGATGTCTTCAAATTGAATTGCAGCCAACTCGCTGCGTTTTAACATGCATTCAAAGCAGAGCGTCCAGATGAGCAAGTCCCTGATGTCTTTGAGCCGATCACTAGTGCAGAGTTTGGAATGCAGCGATTGAAGGTGGTGGTAGTGGAATGCTGTCGCTTGATCTGCTTCATCCGCTTTCTCCTGATACAACTTATTTAGCGTGAAGCGAACCTCTCTGTGGCGGGTAGGGTCGGAGAGGCCATGGACTCGATGCATCATGGAAACTGTAATGATATAGCGCTTGATACTGGATGCTTTTCGCAATGTCGATTTGGCTTCTATAAAGCGCCGTACCGCTGTTACAGCAGCAGGGAGGGGACAAACATTCACTTCACGGCAGTATTCGACGAAAACTTGCCAGTCATTCTGGAAACTCAGCAAGGAATTTTTACTGTAAAGTCCTTGAGTGAGAACATGCCAATCCTCTAGAGAGAGAGCACCCTGTTTAAACAATAATATACTGGATTTAACAGCCTTCGGGTCAGTAATAGGTTCTATCTTTTTCATGACGTAATGCACTATAACTTATTTTTCTGTTATCTATTATTCCACCGAATCGGACAAGTTGATAGCGCCAATGATCACATAAACTCTTCATATATAGATAAGTTCAAGGTCTGCCAAAGAACGCGATTTTTGCCAAATATGCGTTGATAACCTTTTTCGACAAAAGGCTCGTTATCAAGTCTTGGTTAGCTTGTTATCACCGTTTTATCGAATCGTTTTTACGAAGATAAATGTTGGGCAGATACCACGTTAATAGTCGAATTATCCTTTCTTTTTCATTAAAATCGCCCGCGATAATAACTTTATACCCAAATCACTGTTAAGCGCCTGATCCCTGGTGGTTAAGTTAATGGGTAAGCAATCCATAGAACAGGTAGTGAATGAAAAAGCGATATTCTCATCGTGGCCATACTATTGAATGTAAGGACGATGTTTATACGTCAATTGTTGCAGGGAGAAGTGTATCCGGCACGATGCTGGGCGTAAAACAGTGTATAGATTGGTGGAGTGACACCCGTATCTTCCGTCGTCCTGCCGAATTCGAACGTCAATCCTTCCGAACCGCAACGGGCCCTTCCTCGGAAGTTTATAAAGGCATTCAGATCATGTCTGACGACAAACAACCGGGCCTTTGGTATATCTTGGTTCGGGGGCAACTTCTTAAAGGTCCATTGCCAAAGATTAAGCAATTTATCGACCAAAATGCGCTGTCGCGCTAATTCCACCATAATCCAAAGCTTACCGTGTTCTGACTGCGTGAGTTTTGGTAGCATTGGCGCAATCAACAAACGTCTAAGAGTGAATGATGAGAGACGATAATAGCCGACTGGTGTATTCCACCGACTCCGGGCGTATCAAAGAAGAAAAGCAGGCGCCAGTCCGTGAAAAGGGTGATGGCGTTGTTCGTATTCAACGTCAAACCAAAGGTCGCAAAGGTAAAGGCGTTTGTCTGGTTACGGGGATGGATCTCGATGATGCAGAATTGAAATTAGTTGCGGCTGAGCTTAAGAAAGTCTGCGGCTGTGGAGGTTCAGTGAAAGATGGTGTGATTGAAATTCAAGGCGATAAGCGTGACCAAATTAAAGCTTACCTTGAGAAGAAAGGTCACACGGTAAAACTGGCAGGTGGTTAATCTTCCTCTTCAGAGTGATATAAAAAAGAGATGCCAACTGACATCTCTTTTTTGTTAGACAAGTGAGGAATGTTGATTAGCCTTTGTAACGTTGGATAGCACCGCTTTCCAGACGCGCCAGGTAATCGTTCATGTCCGCTTTGATTTCTGGAACCAGACGGTACAGACCAATGATGTTAACCAGAGCCATTGCAAAGATCATTGCATCAGAGAAGTCGATAACTGGACCCAGATTCATCGATGCGCCGATGACAACGAAGCAGCAGAACATGACTTTGAAAATCATCTCAGCGCGTTTGCTCTCACCGAACAGGTAAGTCCAAGCTTTCAGGCCATAGTAAGACCAAGAAATCATGGTTGAGAACGCGAACAGTACAACTGCCACAGCAAGGATCAGAGGGAACCAAGAGATTGAAGCCTCGAAAGCTGCAGAAGTCAGTGCAACACCACTCAACTCCTGACCTTCATACAGTTGGCCAGTGATGATGATAACCAGTGCAGTCATAGTACAGATAACAACGGTATCGATGAACGGTTCCAGCAGAGAGACGAAACCTTCAGACATGTGTTCTTTGGTTTTTACTGCTGAGTGAGCAATCGCCGCCGAACCAACACCTGCTTCATTCGAGAACGCGGCTCGTTTGAAGCCCTGAATCATGGCACCGATAACACCACCCGCGACACCTTCACCGGTGAATGCGCCGTTGAAGATTGCGCCGAATGCTGTGCCTACTTGGTCAATGTGCATAAGGATGATGACCAGAGCAGCACCAACGTAAACAATGGCCATGAAAGGAACAACTTTCTCGGTAACTTTCGCGATTGACTTGATACCGCCGATGATAACCACACCAACGACAACAGCCATAATCAGGCCGAACAACCAGCCTTTATCCGCGAAGAAGGACATGTCGCCACCAGTAACGCCAACAACTTGTTTAAACGCCTGGTTAGCCTGGAACATGTTACCGCCACCCAAAGCACCGCCGACCGCACAAACTGAGAATAAAACGGCGAGGGTACGACCAAATGCTGGGTTACCTTTGTTAGCCAGACCTTTGCTCAGGTAGTACATTGGACCACCGGAAACAGAGCCATCTGGGTTTGTGTTGCGGTATTTAACACCGAGCGCACACTCTACAAACTTGGTAGACATACCAAGTAGACCCGCTAGGATCATCCAGAATGTTGCACCTGCACCCCCGATAGAGATTGCGACAGCAACACCCGCGATGTTACCGAGGCCAACCGTACCGGATAGCGCTGTTGCGAGCGCCTGGAAGTGCGAAACCTCACCTGGCTCTTTTGGATCTGTGTAGTCACCTTTAACAAGACGGATTGCATGAGTGAATCCACGGAAGTTGATAAAGCCTAGATACAGCGTGAAGATGACAGCGGCAACAACCAGCCACATTACGATCCATGGCGCTTCAGCATCTAGAAAGGGGAGTGGAACAGAGGAGAAGATCATACCCACGAATGGGTTTACAATTGGTGCGACTATTTCATTGATTGCTTCATCGATCCCTGCCGCAGAGGCTGAGCTTGCAAACAACGAAAGTCCAGCAGTCGTCATTATACGTTTCATTACCGAGTCCTTTTCTTTTTTATATTACTTTCAAACTTACCGCAACATGATGTGTTACATGTTTGTTAACAACTGTTGCGCTGCGGATTATTTCACGTATAAACATATTTGCAATATATTTCGACCCCGTAATTTTGCATTTTTTATAACAAGATAAAGCGCTCACACTTTTCTACCAAAACCTCCCATTCATAATTTATTTCGCGAATTTACTCGACGATAAAATAATTCGGCAATATATGTATAATTAATTGTACATTTATTATTTTGACTTTCTTTAATTTATTCATAAGGCTGCAAGCGCTTTCTGTTGGGGTATGTGTTGCACTACTGTAAAGCAGACCGATACAAGGTGTTGTTAACAGATGAATTTAAATAACTATTTCCAAAAAACCAAACAGGAGAAAGTGCTGCTAATTTAAGACAATTTTAAATTAGCAAGAAAATAGCACTGGAATTAGAAAAGTGTGAGGTTGTAAATAAGTTAGTCATTCTTAAATATGATACGAACTTAATGTATAGCTTCTGTCTCTCCGCAGTAAACTAGATACTCTGTATTGGGCAATTTTTCGCCAACCATTCTGGTTATTAGCGAGTTAAGTCACGTTAAGAATATATACCCAACAAGTTCTCTATTTTAAGCATTATTAGTCACTTCTTATTAGTAGTTTAGTAGTTCAGTCATGCAGTGGTTAACAAAGTTCTCCGCCTCACCAACGTTTATCTTTACTGCCATAGTTGCAGCAACGATAGCGTCAGATGTGGTGTTGCAAAAGCAATCAGACTCAAGCAGGGTGCTTATGACGAAGTATTTAGAAGCACTGCCGTCAGTTTCTTTAGAGATGGTTAAAGCACAAAATGCGCTGGAAGCATCGGGCGAAACCGTGCTGGCCCCACAACAGGTTGATATGCTTGAACAAACGCTCGCTAAACTGCTTTCCAGCCAGTACTCTAGCTTCGAAAAACGCCGTCTCGCGATGAAAATTGAGATACTTCGTACCCACGTTGTAGACACCGATTTTGACAGAGAGTTACATCGCATCGGTGATACAGGCTGCGAGCCAAATGTTCAGTTGGCCAACCAAATAGAACAGCTGCAACCGCTTAGTGTTCGCCCTCAATACCAAGTGACGCTTTGCTACCTCAACCAGGACGGGACAACAATGATGTCCAGCGCTTCTTCTTTGGATTTCACTCACAACCTGACGCTAGAACCTTAACGTCTATTACAACAACAATTCCTGCACAGGCTTACTGAATCAAGGTACTGTAGTTAGGAAGGTGCTCAACAAACCGCTGCTGCACATCCAAATATGTTTTCCTGTAGATGTCATCAATTTTATCAGCGGCCGGAAAGAGAGCCGAAAATCCAGGGTGTTTAAGGTCTATCGTCATTTCAGCCGCCCGCTGCATATGAGCGATAAAAACTCGAGGATCTTCTAAACCCACTGCAATACGCAGTGTCGTTGGCTTAATTCCTGCCTCATTAAGTGCATCTGTTGAAAGCTCTGAATGTGTTGTCATTGCAGGGCATAAAGCAACTGTGTTGGTCTGTCCAAGGCTGACCTGCATACCAATGGCAGGTTCAAGCATGTCAAAAAATTGCTTAAATGCCGACTGTTCAATGGCTTTGCGATCAGCTTTGCCTTCCATATCGATAGTGAATAAGGAGGCTGGCAACCCCAGGCGCATTTGCGATTGCATTAACGCGTAGTTCGGGCTGTCAGGCAGAGCAGGGCATGACACATTGATATCGGGGTGAAGTGCGAATATACGCGCTAGCGACAGGGTATTGATGGCTTTTTGTAATACACGTAATTCGAAAGTCTTCATCCCATTGAGAACCTCAAATGCTTTATCAGCATCGAGGAACGCGCCTTTTATGTAATAAACGTTCCAGAACAGCGTGTGATTCCAGTTAACCTCACGTTCTTTACCACTTGGTGTTTTGCATGTGACGGTGTCACCTTTTGGAATGAACATATCCTCATTCCGGCCAATGACCACACCTGCAGTTGTGCTTCCAGAACCAGCTAATTCTTTCGTGTACGAATGAAGCACGAAGTCTGGACGTTCCATCGGGTCACTTCTTTTTAACACAGGGTGGAGGAAGGGAGTGCCTACAGTGGTGTCCACCATAACACGCCAATCACGTTCATGGGCCGCTCGGCTTATGCCAGCAACATCCAGTACGAAGCCGTGAGGGTTACAGGGGCTTTCCAGATACACATATATCTTACGGCCAGCTTTTATTCTGTCCGCATATTTCCTCTCAGCTGCGTCCATGGCTTTAGCAAAAGTTGCGTCATCGTAGCCGTCCACCCATTCTATCGCCACGTCCAGATTAGAGGACTTGCGATACCAGTCTTGAAGGAGTTGGTAACTGCCTCCATAAATATTTCGTGAGGTCAGCACGATATCTTCTCGTCCCAGCAGGTGACTCAACAAACCGTCAATTGCTGCCATCCCAGAGTTAAAGTTCCAGGCGAGATATTGGTCGGCCATGTCTCCGGCTTCGATATCGACGATATGGTTCGCGAGCGCAATGGATGTTGGATTCAGCAGCCGGGAATAAATTTCATGTAATGGCTCCCTCCCATTGAATGCATCCTCCACCCATTCAGTACAGGCAAATAAATAAGTGGCAGTACGTGTGATGACTGGGGCTGCAGAAAAAATGGCCGCAACGTTATCAAAAATAGGGTAAGCACCTTTCGCCGAGAAATGCCCGTTTTTGGTTACGATGGACTTGTAGGTTGTGCGCATCGGGTTTTGTAGGTTATCGAGAATTTTCGCTAACTGAAATGATAGGAACCGCTTTGCGTTAAACCAGGCAATGCGATCATTTCTGTCTAAATCATTCAGCCCATTCAACGTAATGGCCCAAAGATCATGAGTATGATGATTCGCGGTATATAAGCTAGTTGCAAGGGAGACCAGTGCTTGCCCGAAGTCTGACTCTGTATCGATACCGAAGTGCCTTGCCTGCTCGTTGGCTAAAGATGCCGCGTCTTCCTGCTTTGTCGTATTTCGTAGAGGACTAAGTTGAGTTGCTTTATTCATCGCTAATTCCCTTAACTAAAGATTGTTTGTGTCTATAACGATCACGTTAGTTAAAGCAGCGATAAGGATGATTGCGAAATACACCCTATAATTGTTAACAATTGGCAGATCCTGCCAATATTTAAGTGTTATGCGCTAGTAATGGAAACGAGGAAAAGAAATGGAGCATAATCTTGATAGTATAGATAAGAAGATATTGGGCGAACTCCAGAAAGAAGGGCGCTTAACCAACCAAGAGTTATCAGATAGGGTTTCTTTATCCCCATCGCCTTGTCTTCGTCGTGTCAGGGTACTCGAGCAAAAAGGGATAATTACTGGCTATCATGCTCATGTTGATCAAGACAAATGTGGGCTACCTGTTAATGTCTTTGTGTTGGTGAAACTCGAAAAACCGACCGAAGATAATATGGTTAAATTTGAAACCTTGATCGACCAAATGGATGAGGTGTTGGAGTGTTTTCTGATGACAGGCACTCATGATTACCTTCTTCATGTTGTGAGTGAATCGCTGAAAACTTACGAGCGGTTTATTCGCAGGGAACTGACGCGTCTTCCCAACATCGCCGCAATCGAATCCAGCTTTGCTTTTGGTCAGGTCAAAAAACGTTCCCGATTACCCATTTAGCTCTTCCCTCAAATAACCAGAACCCTGCACCCTTAAGGTTATTTGGGGAAATTGTTTTCGCGCTTCCGCTCTAAATGCTGATATGATGGATACGTAAACGACAAGTGTCGCTTTACAATACGACAGATGACGCACATAATTTAACCAAAGCTAATGGAGGTTGATATGTACGCAGATCAGTTAATGTCGCTTGGCATCGTCAAAGAAGGCCAGATTATCAATCAGGATATGGAACTGGATATCATCCGCCATGGACTGAAAGTTAAACATGCGCGTAAAGTTATGAAAGAAATGGCGATGAGTAGTGGCGAGTGGGTCACTTTGATTGGTTTAAGCCCACGAAGCCTCCAGCGCAAGAGCGATTCAGACCTTCTAACACCTTCGCAATCAGAAAAGACACTGGCTATTCGTCGTGTGGTTGATCTTGCCGTTGATTACTATGGCGATCGTTCAATCGCTTTGGATTGGTTAAAAACACCACAAGTGGCTTTTGGTGGAAAGGCCGCTGTTGACTACTTGGATACCAACACGGGCATTCAATATGTCGAAAACGTACTCAACCGTCTGATGCATGGCATGACTGCCTAATGGAAGTATTTCGACTTTCTGTTAAACGGTTTGCCGATCTCAGTGGGATGGGGGGCATATTTGGATCTGGTCGTTGGCACCAAAAAGGCCAACCTGTTCTATATACTGCTGGTTCACGATCCTTGGCAGCACTGGAGCGTTTCGTTCATGAAAGTCCGGTACAAATGCCACCTTTGGTCATGATGACCATCTACATTCCAGACGATCTCCCCATTAAGCGCGTTTCTGAGCAAGAACTTCCTGAAGGCTGGGACGCTGTGCCAGACGCAGATGTATCCCGGAATTACGGTACTGTCTGGCTTCGCGAAATGACCACGCCAGTCATCCAATTACCATCTGCTATTATCGCCAGCGAATACAACTTTCTCATTAACCCCCTCCACACTGAAAGCCGGAAAGTGAAGATCATCGATCAACGAGATTTTTACTATGACAGCCGTCTCAAGAAAATGATGCGATAGGGCATTAAAGTGGCCTAGGATAAAAGACGTTAACCACGCATAGTGCTAATTAATGCCAATAAGTCTATTGGGCCTTGAGTGGTTGGAAAAAGGCTAATCTTTTGCCTATGTGTGTGCGGTATTGTAATGCTATGAGTGCTGCTCGAGCCCCAAGCGTATAGTCCATTTTAAGGGGAGAGGTTCACTCAACGCAGACGAAATATGAATTGAAAGGAAAGGAGTATCCAATGATGAAGTACGTAGTGGCATTTTTATGTCTGGTTTCAACAGCGATATCTAATGCGGCCGAACCCATTTCCCCTTTCTCGGCATCGAAAGCCATTGATTTAACCCACCCGATGCACAATGACATGCCATTTTGGCCTGGCGGCGTACCATTTAAAAAAGAAGCACTCGTGACACACGAAAATGGCGGGTATCTGCTGCACAAATTCAGTATGGGCGAAAACACAGGTACACATGTTGATGCGCCCATTCATTTTATTAAGAACAGATCTACCATTGAAGATATCCCTCTAAGCAGCTTAATTGTTCCTGTTGTTGTCATTGATGCAAGAAAGCAGGTGATGGTTAATCCTGACTATCAATTGTCAGTGGAAGATTTGAAGCAGTGGGAATCAGAGCATGGAACCATACCTAAAAAATCACTCTTTGTAATGAACACCGGGTGGCACACCCGGTTTAACAGCCCAGAACAATACATCAATATGGACAAAAATAATGTTATGCACTTTCCAGGGTATTCACCTGAGGCAGCAGCGATGCTAGTTGATAGGGGCGTAACAGGCATTGGAATCGATACGCTAAGTTTAGATCACGGACCTAGTCAGAGTTTCGCGACGCATATTGTGATGTTAAAAGCTGGGAAATATCAGATTGAAAACATGGCTAACCTGACGGCTCTTCCTCCCAAAGGAGCAACCGTGATCATTGGTGTTTTACCTATTCAAGGCGGCTCCCAGGCGCAGGCCAGAATTCTCGCGCTGTTGCCATAGTTATCCCTAATACATCTTCATAGGCCGGCAGCTTTAAACAAAGAAATCTCTCACTTGTGAGGGGTTTCTTTGAATTCAAACCAAGGTTTTTAGACAGCGACACCTTAGAAAGTTGGTAACCATCTATAAACCCAACGACGGCTAAATGCTTCCAGTATGGAAGTTTTTTTCGATAATTTACCGAAGCTAGAAGAACTCAGTTGGAGCAGAATGATCCAATATGAGCGTCTTAAAGAATTGGTAATTATCTATTTTATGGTAAATAGATAATTACGTTCAATACGCTGAAATATTTAAAGAAAGTGGATAATGACAGACAGAGGAGAGTCAGATTTAGCGTAGCTGTAGATAGTATTTAACATAAGATAGATAATGCGAACTAATGGCTGTGATGTAAATAAGATGGCTTTGGGTTTTCTGCTGCCGTTTACATGCGCTTTCTCGTTCCGCCTTGAGCTACCAGCAAGCCGCCCTAGCTCATATTTATCATCCCGAACAAGGAAGCTACATGAATGCTGATTTACTTGTTTCCGAAACTTTTATCAGCAAAATTTCAATTCGTTAGACGGAGGCGCAGAGTATTTTCACGTACAGCCGCCAACGCGGACGATAGCGATAAAGCCCAAACATGACACCTCCCACAAATACATTGCCTTCGATGCATCAAATTGCTTTGGTTCAGAGAATTACTCGTAAAGATCTTAGGCACACTAATTCCGCTATGAACATCTGAACTGAGTTTCGATACTCTCGTCATGTGTTCTCAGTAGACGGAAAACTGCGTTCAGCACATGTGAAACTATCAGGTTGTCTTTTCACATTGAATTTACTGAAAACGCCTATCGAATCATTTCAATTAAAAAGGATAAACCAATGAAAGCAATCAACCTGTGCATTATTACATTGGCTATGACAACGTCATTGTGTGTGTTGGCAAAAGACACAAACACATCAGTATCAGACGCTGTAATTTCAGACCAACGTCAGGAACTGGCTGAAAATACGGAAGATAAAGGATTTGGTCCTCAATCACCGCGTGATATTGATTCTAAAGCAGGCAATAACACCACGTTGTTCAGCACTGCTCCGTCTTACACAGAAACGAACCTCTGTAACATCCACTTCCACAAAAACGCCGAGCACAAAGGCGGTGAGTTTACGCGTTATGCAGGAAATGGCGACGGTAAAGGCTACCACACGGGTTACCGCTACTCCGGAAAGCTGTCAGATGCTGAACTAGCACCGGTTAAGAATGTAGTTTGTCCAAGCAATTATGGTGATCTGAAACCTGGTGATACCATCGAGGTTCACTATGTTCACTCAACTGCGCAGGTTGAACCCGGTCCGACGCTTGGCGCATGTTTGAGTGATGCCAACAAAAACCCGCAACTTCGTGTAGAAACGCAGGTTTACGTGCTGGTGAACGACAAAAATGCTTACGACTTTGAAGAACTGACAGAACATGAAGTTCAAGATGGTGTGCATCAGGCGATCGCGATTCCTACTAACACGGGCAAGCCAATTCAATACATGGGCTCAACCACAGGCCCTGGCTACAATGAGAAAGGTTCACCCTTCCAGGTGACTTGGAGCGTTCGTCCGAAAGTGGCGAAAGTGAGTATCGAATCCGTTGGTGAATGGTGTGAAGGCAATGTCTTCGATGAAGACCACGCACATGGCGTGCGTAACCTTGTGGTGAACAAAGATCTGCTGTCCGAAATCGTGAACTAAGATTCTGACGCTAGGCGCGTAAGCAGTTATGCGCCCTATTCTCTTTGTAGTTTTCACGTGGTCTCTGCCACAAGAAATGGCGCTGTTGCGCCATTTTTCTATTCGCAACACACTGATTATCTGCCGTTCTCGACCAGAGTGATAACATCCCGCGCTTTCACGAAATGATCGAGTTCATGGGTTTTGATCCACCAGGTGGCAGCTTCCATGAGTAGTTCGGGGTCGTCATTCTTGTTCGCAAAGAAGGCATAGAAGGAGACATTGACGTTATCCCCTTTGATCAGGATTTTCTTTTTGCAGACTTCGATAACTTTTTCGCGCAGTGAATCTCTCATTTTTTCCCCTGAATATGTATGATTAACAATCGATACTGTATATAAATACAGTTCTTGGTAAAAGTGGTACTTTTGAGAATTTGATCCACCCACTTCTTTTGATTGACCAGTAACAGGTAATTGTGCCTCTAACAGGGAGATAAATATGGCGGGAATTCTTGAATTAGATGCTCTTTTGTCATCGATGGAACCAGCTTTAATTGACGGTGAGTTGTGTTTTGTACCGTATCGGGTGCGCTGTCGGATTACATAGAGCTTGAGCCGTTGGCTACTTTCCGGGAAGCCGAAGGGTTAACGTTGCTGATGGAGAAATCGGCTGCTGAATCTGCAAACATTGCGTTCGAAAGCGTCTATCGTCAAATTATCCTAACAGTCCATTCCAGCCTGGATGCTGTGGGTTTAACTGCAGAGATATCAACTAAGTTGGCTGAGAAAGATATCAGTGCCAATGTGCTCGCCGCCTACTATCACGATCATATCTTTGTGCAGGCAGAAAACTCAGCGCTGAAAGCACTGCAGGAATTTTCTACTGAACCATGATGGGTTTTCCACCTGAGAGGACCACAAAGTATTCTCCTCGCATAAACACTCCTAGCACTTTGTGGCTGCTGATGTCTTCCCACGTTACGCCATCATCAGAATGTGAAAACGCATCTATGAACGTCAGTTTCACATACTGTTCATAGGTCAACACTTCTCGACGGACAAAGCCGCCAAATGGATAGTAAATCAAGCTACCGTCTTTCAAGTAAGCAGGGATCATCTGCCCCTTTCGGTGCTCGTCTGTGCCGCTCATCACAACGGCTTTGTAATTGTGTCGGTATCGGATTGCAGGCATAACAACAAATACTGTTTATATGTACAGCATGATTCTACTCGGTTTATGTAGAACGGCAAGCCGCTTTAAAGGAACGACAAACGGTAAAATGATTTTTCATATGGAATTTTAGTGAGACTAGTGAAAAAGGCGGATAGTCACCCGCCTTGATGTGAAATTTTTTATTTGTGATTCAGTAGCATGATGATGTCGTCTAGCATCTCCTTTTCTCCCTGCCCGTTCATGGGGTAGTCCATGTCGACTTCCAAGTCTTTTGCGAATTTCTGGAAGTACCGAGGCACATGGGAAAGGATGTAATCTGAACATTCACTGTGTTTGTTGTGGATGAAGTTACGAATAATATGCTCGTAACTAACATCTACATCACTACCTGACACCCGCTCCAGGAAGAACTCTTTTCTGTTGTCTTCAAGAAAACGGATATATCGGTTTTCAGTAAGGTATTTGTCCAGTAGTGCTTGTCTGATACAAGCAAGCACAATACGCGATGCACGTTTAGGCTTAGTCTCACCCGCCTCTCTGAGGGATTCAAGGATCCTCTCTTCAAGATATGGTGTGTATTTCTTCTTATTAAAGAAGCCTTCCTCTACACGGGTGAAGAACTTCTCAAACTTCTTCTTGCGAATCCAGTTCGTTAGAATCCATTTCATAGGCTTAAAAGTCTTGGGTCTATCAACGACGCTAACCTACCACTCTTCCATACATTTGGGTTAGGCCTATCCAAATTTTTTGCGCTTTAAGCACCACTTTTTAACTATTCCGCGCGTTGAGTATAAATAACCATTCTCGAATTGATGTGATCTGAAACATAAATGCTCAATAATCACACACTTTTATATTCAATCATTTGGATATTTTTGCGATATAGGTTCAACTAACAATATTTCCTATGAGGTTTAATGGTCTGAGAAACGTACTGGATGACAGATAAAAACAAAGGTGTCGGGAGGCATCATGACGATATTTTCGCTGGGCCGGAAAGCTATCATCAATGAAAGCTCTATGGAGTATGACTGGATAAGAAGACAGGTCGAAGAAGGTTTTGAAAAAGCAGAGATCATCAACTCGATTTTGCGTTGTTATGGAGGTGATGAAGAGATTGCGGCACTTTTTTATTCTATTGCTGTTGGCGACAGTTCACCAGGCGTTTTACTTACTCATCTGAGCTTGTGTGATTGGTCCCCACTACAGGGTGAACACATGGATTCCATGGGTTCTTAGATCAAACCTGATGACAAAGAGGGATGGCTTTGCCACCCTCTCTCTAATCGATCACTGTTTGAAGATATCCATAACCAGCGGTATGACTTTGTACCAAACTGCCGCACCGATACCAATCCATACCAGCAACCAAAATAGACGTGAAAGCCAAGTATTACGCGAGTGATAACGGGCTGGATCAGGCTCTCCGCATCCAGGACAAGACAGCGCACGTTTGGAAACCTGCTTTTCACAAACTGGGCAAGCAACTAATGGCATGTAGACCTCTTATTCCTTTTTGAATCTTTTTAATGACCGCCAAGCGAATGCTTTTTTGCTGGCGTTATGCACAATACCCAAATCGCTCTAATGGAGACCTTCAATACGCCCACTTCTTCGTTAAATTCCACGGAAATAGAACGACTATTCCTCGCGAAATTTGCCTCGAATTGAACGCATTGATGACCTCTGAATTCAAGCATCTTCAGGTCGTTTGGGTATATATACTATTACGAGTCGCTTTACCTAACTAGATGGATCGACAAGAAATCGCTGAAACGATCAATTTCCTGATTAAATTCATGAAAAACAGATACTTTCTTACGGAAATGGTGTGAAGGAGAAGCTGGACAGCTTCCCCTTCGGGTGAGGATTATGCTTGGTTTGGTACGATTTGAACCTCTACACGTCGGTTCTTAGCGCGGCCTGAAGAGGTATCATTAGAAGCGATGGGTTGAGTTTCACCATAGCCAGTCACATACAAACGCTTCGCGTTAATCGTAGAACGCTGCAAATACCCTTTCACACTCTCAGCACGCTTTTCAGACAAGGTCATGTTGTATGCTGCATCACCTGTGCTGTCGGTGTGTCCTTCGATGCTCAGGAAGGTTTTGTTGTATTCGTTCATCACGCGCGCAACAGCATCAAGAGATTGATAGAAACCTGGGGAGATACCGCTCTGGTTTGTGCTAAATGTAATGTTGGATGGCATAACTAGACGGATATTGTCACCTTCACGCACGACTTCGATTCCAGAACCCGCCAATTCTTCACGGAATGCGGCCTCTTGTTGATCCATATATTGCCCCACTGCAGCCCCTGCCAGTGCACCAATAGCAGCGCCTATGAAGATACGTTTGTCTTTGTGGTTACCGGTGGCTTTACCTAAAACAGCACCAGTAGCGGCACCAATAGCAGCGCCAGACCCAGCATTCGAGGCACAGCCTCCCAACACCAATGAAGTCGCAAGCAAAGTTACAACGGGAATTGATTTACGCATAAATTCTCTCCTTCTTGCTTCCCTCATACATTGAGGGCTTTAATCTGACGCGTTGCGTCAAAGATATGCGTATTGATAAGGCGGCCAATCTTAGTCATCTGTAAAGACCGAATTGTCAGTGCTTTGCAAAGTAAATCCAATAATTGAACGCCGTTTTATATTTACACATGCTATAACCGTAAAGACGAAGCATCATTCCCTTTTATTTGCTGGAATTCTGAAGATGAAAAAGGAAGAGTTGTTAGATGATAAGGGAAAAGTTTTTATGCATAGGTAGTTAGAGTAAATTTTTAAGGGCTATGAAAAGTTATAGTGCATTAAATAGTTAAAATTAAAGGAGCAAATCTACTCTACTCCTTAACCTGTGACCACTTAATCACCGAAATCATGCACATCTAAGTGGAAGATATCGACGGGATCAACCCAATCTACCGTTCCGCATACTGTGCAAGTACACTCAGTGTGGTCTCTATAATTACCACTGATTGGTGGCGTGGTCAGCGCGCGAATGGCTGGGTCATGGTGAGCTTGCTCACGTACTTCATGTCCAGTTTCTTTTTTACAATTAGCGCAATACCAAGTGTGTACACTCATCGTTATCTCCTTGCCAAAAACCTTGCTCCTTCGCAATGAGTGTAATTTCATATAACTTCCAATTTGTGATGCATTATTGAGACATAGAGTAATTAGACGGAAATAGACTTTTTCCTGAAGAATTTTTGCCAAGAATTAAGTACTCAGTTGAATTTTATATGCATGTTCATGTGTACTCTTTGACTATTTTTATGCTTTATATTCAACAATTTGATATTAAAAAGATTGAAAAAATGTTTAGACAAGAAAACCTGTTTAAATCCTTACCAAACGCCAGAAATCATGAAGTTTTTGAATATTTAATCAAACACCCGTTTGTCAGGATTAAGAGAATAGTGTCACGTGGCCAAACTTCGCCTGAGACCAGTTGGTACGATAAGACGAGAATGAATGGGTGGTTGTTTTGCAAGAGAGTGCTGAGCTGACGTTTGAAAGCGGTAAGTCGATGTTTTTAAAAACGAGGGATCATCTCGATATTCCCGCCCATACTAAGCACAAAGTGAGCTGGACAAATTCGGATGAAGATACCGTTTGACTGGCTGTTTTTATCCGGCTGGCCACGTAGAGTAATCAGTGGAGCTTATCGGTGCAGCGGCTGACACCTTTAACCTGAGCCTGTGGGCAAGGCGCATCGCCATAGGCACAGAAAACACAGCACATACCTTCTTGAGCTATCAAAACCTCACCACAGCTCTCGCATTCATAATGCTGTAGAGGTGTATCGATAGGCATGAGTTCTGACTTTACGTGTTCGCATTTTGGGCAGGTTATGTTTGATTTCAGCAGTACTTTCATTGGAAAAAACGCCCTTCTATTGAGGTGTACACCAATAAGCGTGGAACACCTTGAAGACACTTGCCAGCACCAGACGCCAATTGCGTTAGATTCAACTATTAAAAATGCAATTCCAGCTATAAATGCCTTCCTCTTTCCATTTTATGACACTTAAAACAGACAATTTGTGGATTCATGTTATTCAAATGAGGAATCGTTTTAGGTTCAAAAACTCTCTTTTTCCATCCCATAGAGTTGTCCATACTGATGCCTGTCCACACTATTGTTGAAACCGTGAAAGCAGAGGTTCACATGACGTTATTTCCAAAAGATTTTCTATGGGGTGGCGCAATTGCGGCCAACCAGGTTGAAGGATCTTATGCTCTCGAAGGCAAAGGCCTTTCGACGTCCGACATGCTCCCCTCTGGGATTCTAAGCCCTCACCAAACCCGCCAAGAACGCACGCCGGGTATTAAAGATGTGGCCATAGATTTCTATAACAGATACCCAGAGGACATTGCCCTGTTCAATGAAATGGGCTTCAACTGCCTGCGTCTTTCCATTGCCTGGACCCGTATTTTCCCGAACGGTGATGAGGAATCACCTAACGAGGCTGGCCTCGCCTATTACGACCGTATTTTCGATGAATTGGCTACACACAATATCCAGCCTTTTGTGACGCTCTCACATTATGAAATGCCTTACGCTCTGGTAGAAAACTATGGAGGCTGGGCAGACCGACAACTGATCGGCTTCTTTGAGCGGTATGTCAGTACCGTTTTCGAACGGTATAAGGGGTCACGCGACGATTCGGAAAATATTGTACGCTAAGAGCATAAATAGACTATTTATCAGATATCTGGCCAAATGTAATCCCCGGTTAAATTAATGTGTTCCCAACCTAATGGCGACAGATGCCTCAAGAGGCTATCATCTATTTTTTCACCCTTCTTTCTCAGTATCTCTACCGCCCTCATGGTAAGTTCAGTATTCCAAAGCGTAATGGCTGCAACGATAAGGTTGAGTCCACTGGCCCGGTACCGCTGATTTTCAAAGCTTCTGTCTCTCAACTCTCCCAGTCTGTTGAAGAACACCGCCCGGGAAAGAGCGTTTTTGGCTTCACCTTTGTTGAGTCCCGCCTGAACCCTGCGTCTGAGATCCATATCCTTCATCCATTCGAGCGTGAATAATGTCCTTTCTATTCGGCCCAGCTCTCTCAGTGCAAGGGCAAGACCATTTTGGCGCGGATAACTGCCAAGCTTTCTTAGCATAAGTGAAGCGGTCACTGTTCCTTTGCCTATGGATGCGGCTAACCGAAGGATCTCTTGCCAGTGCAGAGCGACGTAGTCAAAGTTGATCTCTTCACCGATAAGCCCTCCCAGCGTCGGGTAGTCCGACTTGGCACCAGCGATATATATTCTCTTGTCTGAAAGATCGCGTATCCGGGGCGCAAACTTGAAACCAAGGATGGGCATCAGAGCAAAGACATGGTCTGTAAATCCCGCTGTATCGGTATAGTGCTCCTCAATATTCAGCTCTGACTCATGGTTGAGCAGTCCATCTAACACGTAGGTGGCGTCTCTGGCTGGCGAGTTAATGATCCGTGTGTGGAAAGGGGCATAGTGATCTGAAATATGCGTATAAAACATGCTTCCCGGGTCACGGCCATACTTCGCGTTAACATGGCCTTTTGACTCCCCGCGCCCTCCGGCTTTAAACCGCTGGCCATCCGAAGAAGAGGTGGTGCCATCTCCCCACCAACGGGAAAACGGGTGATGGTGCTGTGCGTTGGTCAATGCGGCTAATGCACCACTGTAAGTTTCATCACGTATGTGCCATGCCTGAAGCCAGGAAAGTTTGGCGTAAGACGTTCCTGGACAAGAGGTCGCCATTTTCGTCAGCCCCAGGTTGATGCCATCTGCCAGCAGTGTTGTCATCAGCATGATACGGTCCTGTGCCGGTTGTCCTCCTTTCAGGTGGGTGAAGTGACGGGTAAAGCCTGTCCAACTGTCGACTTCCAGCAGCAGCTCCGTGATTTTAACTTTCGGCATCAAGGCGGCGACTTTACGGATCAATGATTCTGCTTCGTCCGGTACATTGTTCACCAGAGGAGAAATCCGCATGCCGCTAGAGGTGACCAGCGCGCCCGGAAGACGGTTGTTGGCGGCGTCCTGATCCACTTGCTTTAACGCGTTAATGAGTTGCGCTTTTTTCTTC
This sequence comes from Grimontia marina, assembly GCF_900060185.1. Taxonomy (GTDB): domain Bacteria; phylum Pseudomonadota; class Gammaproteobacteria; order Enterobacterales; family Vibrionaceae; genus Enterovibrio; species Enterovibrio marinus. The sequence continues at coordinate 25,174 of NZ_FIZY01000012.1, forward strand.
TCAAGAAACCGCTGGCCGTCAGTGTCTACCGATAACCCCAGCGCATGATCCTCCCGAAGGCGTTGAAAGGTGTCTTGGGGCAACAGGTAAGCCTCAAAGTCCATAAATTGCCGTGAGTGTTGAACCCAGATATCACCGGCTCTCAGTGCATGACGCAGTTCTGAAAATACACACAGTTCGTAGTACCGGCGATTGACGCCATCCGGCCCGAAAACCAAAGAGGCCCAGCGTTTGCGGATAAAATCAGTCGGGATGTCTTCAGGCAGTTTTCTGGCCTGTGTCCGGTTCATGCGTCTAAGCAGGTTGACCGCTGCGAGTAAGGTGCTTCTGGCCGGAGCTGCGCTTAACTCAAGCGTCTCCAATAGTGCTGGCGTATATCGACGCAGTTGGGTATAGGCGTCTATCAGCAACGACAGATGGTCAAACTCGGGCTGACTGAGTTGCTCTGCATGTTCGACACTGCCGATAAACACGTCCCACCCCATTGCCTCATCAATGGCTTTGAAGGGGTCGAGGCCTGACGCTTTCGCGGTTTGCAGTACCCTTCCTGCCCATGACAGTACCTTGAGCTGATCATTGATGTTTTTCCCAGAGCGCTGGAACTGATCGGCATGCTTGCGTTTCGCGATGTTCTCCTTGCTGGCCATGACCCTGTCATGCATATCAATCAACTCATCTATCAGGGTGGCCCGTGTGTCGAGGACCACAGCAACCAGAGTGGCATGGCGTCTCAGTGGCTCAAAGTCTCTCAGGTGCTGTGGGGTCATTTGTCCCCCTTCCCTGGCCATCTTTTTCAGTCTGCTTTGGTGAACAGATGTCGCTATTCCTTCTGGAAGGGAAAGGCCTTGCAGGTACTCGATGCGCTCTATATGCAGCAAGATATGTTTGGCATTGGGCACTCCGTGAGGCTGGCGAAGCCAATGGATAAAGGTTTGTCCTTGTTGGTCTTTCGGTAGCAACAAACGGTCTAACTGCTCTTTCTGCCCGGAAGACAGACGCGCCGTTAATGCGCGGTAAATACGCCGGGTGCCAAGGGCAACGGCCTCAGCACAAATCCTTTCAATGACGTCAATGGTGGGGATCACGATATGGCACTGACGCAGGTAGTCCATCAGCGCGATGGCCAACACCCTGCCAGTGTCCGTCTGTACCGAGAGGGGTAGAAGATGATGAACCGCCTGCCGGAAATGTGCCCGGGTAAAAGGTGTCAGACCAAGAAAAGACATCAACTCCAGAAGGTGTTCACGTCGGGTTGTTTTTCTTTTCGCATAATTCGCCCAGTAGTTGACCGATATCTGGAGCTGTTCACCGACATAGCGGAGCAAGGAAGCCGGGGGTTGGCCGTCTGGTGGCAACGAAATACCCGGGTAGCGAAGATAGCAAAGCTGGACGGCGAATCCCAATCGGTTGTGCTTTCCCCGCCTTTGGTTAATCAGGGCCAAATCCGCATCACTGAATAGATAGCATTGAATGAGAGATTGTCTTTCTTCAGGGAAGGCGAGCAGCAGCTGGCGCTCTGACGGGGTAAACAAGGTTTTGCGTGGCAAGATGAAGTCCTTTTTCGGTTAATGAGCCCGTATGGGATGGGGGCGTAAAGTGATACGCTATGCCTCCGGGGACACTCTCTATTTGAATCGGAACACAGAAGATATCCTGTCTCATTTGCCGGATAACTCACTGAAAACCTGCATACTTGTCTGGACGAATACACCCCGCTCTTTCATCATGCGTATTCAGATAACAGGGAAGCAGGAACACGAAGGCAGTGAGTCTACGGGTAGTCAAGGTCACGGATTTGATGACCTACGAATTCAGCAAAGTGGAAGGCGGGTTCCGTCATCTGGATGCACGGGAGCTGGAACGAGTGGTGCCCACGGGCATGACCCTCGACAGCTTCAAATCCCAACTGTACGACGGCCATCTGGTGTTGCTCAGCGATGCGCCGGCAGTACCGGCCCTTCAGGCGGTGAAAGGGCGTATGGGAGACATGGCCTGGACGGTGAATCCTGCCGCCACTTCCCAGCTTTCTCCCCAGGCCCAGAAAGCCTTTGTGGCCCGCACAAAGATGCGTGGCGGTGCATCCCGCAATGGTTCGTTACACCCTCCCTTGCCTGAGCCTCCCTACTCGCCAGAGCCGGTCGTCGATGACGCTTCCGGGGCACCGGCACTGGCCTATGAATACCGTTTTGAAGTCGCCTGCTCCGAAGCCACACTCAACCAGGAAGTGGGCTGTCAGTTTGCGCTTGGCCGCACACAGGGTGAAGCGGAAATCGGCAGCTTTGACAAACAGCCTTCCGAGCAGGGCACAGCGTTTATCGCCCGGGCCACAACCGGTCATCCCAGACGCCTTATCACCAGGGTTGCAGCACCGGAAATGGGCGTGAGCCGACGCGCTCCCGTCTCCCTCAAACCCACGGGCAAAGCGGCTGTGCGCGATGCCTTCATTCCGGTGACACCGGCAGTACAGTTAGGGGCCCGGCTCGGGTTTCCGACCGAAGGCTACTACTACCATTTTCATGAGCACCGGCTGGTACAGGAATACTGTCTGTTAGGGGAAGGCCGCTGGGGATTCTACGCCACCCGCTCGACCCACGAAGCGCTGAACACTGGTTAACCACCCATGGGGTGAAACTGGATATCCCTGCGTTACTGGCGGCCAGAAAACACGATGCCCTTGCCCGGGAGCAACAGGCCGACATGCCTCCTGAAATCCCTGAGCTTCTTATTCAGTATCCAGAGAAATAGCGGACTGTTGTTGCTTTCAAAAGGGCTCAGATGTATTAGGAGTATTCCTGCATTTTTCGGTATAGGTCTATGGCATGTTCGTATTGTTGGAAGGCTTCAGGCTCATAGGTCTTTTGATTGATAACTAATTTTTTACTTTCCTCGCCTAGAACACCTGAGCACCTGACTACCCCGATACAAGTTGAACAAACAGATTCTGCAGCTCTGCGCAATGAGAGGTCCTCGACATTCATTCTGACTATATTCCTTGCATCCATATACATCTGGAGGAGGTCGGCTTTGTTAATTCCAGTCGACTCGGGAAATGCATCTATGCCCGACATGCCACTATCAAGGAACTCAATCGCTCTTATCTCATGCTCTCGATCACTAAACATAAAATCACTTAACCTTATTACCCATTAATTCTTTGTACGGCACTAATTCGGATGCATGTACCCACTGCGAGTGTAAATAGTAAACACTGTATTCATTTGCGTATAGAATCGCTAAAACTGGATCAGAAGGGTCTTTTGGTGTTCTCACTGCAACAAGGGTAGGCAATTTAATTGTACGGCAGGATTTGTACTTATCGAGTAAAGACGGAGAGTACCTCCCCCCCTCGCTCTACAACCCAATTGTATGCATTGACATAATCCTCTCTTTTTTCGCAAGAAAAACTACCTGGATTGAGGATGTATGCGCCATCAGCATATTTATCTAGGTTGTTTCTATATTTCTGAAATTTAGTGCAATCATCCAATAACCGTGCTCGATCAGACTCAGTCAGATGACCATTTTGTCTAATTTGTTTAGAGACGCCTTCTTCACATGTGGCATAAGCGATACATGGAAGCGCTAAAAATGTTGATAAAAGTAACTTCAATATTTTCATCTTAACTCCCATTTCGTCGCTCTTTGAATGTGCTTCATCCCGATATTCAGACTTTACAAGATATTCTAACCAGATAAGTGTCCCATTGTTCATATACAAGAATTGATTCTCAGTCACTTTAGCCTGGTTCTGATTTGGACCAGGCTGAACTCATACTGACCCTAATAGTCACTAACCAGCCAATGATGTTCTGCCATATAGGTACACCCTGTTGTCATAGCTAAGATTTCCCCTAAAACGTGCAATGTCATAACCTATCTGTCACTATGATATAGATCATGACTTATGTGTCACTAAGGGAGCGGAATGTACATCTTTGGATACTTGAGAGCTTCAACGAAAGAGCAAGACGCGAAAAGGGCCAAGAACAGGTTAATAAACTTTCTGACTGAAAAAGGGCACCGTATTGCTGGATGGTATATTGAAAACGAATCGGGGGCTTCACTCAAAAGGCCGCAATTGATGCAGTTACTTGAAGATGCAACGTATGGTGACGCAATCTTAATCGAGCAAGTCGACAGGCTTTCAAGATTGGATGAAGCGGGTTGGGCAACATTGAAAAAGATGCTGCACGAAAAAGATCTCAAAGTGATCAGCCTGGATTTACCGACTAGTCATGCCGCGCTCGTTTCCCCCCTCAGTGATGAATTCACTTCATCTATGCTCAGGGCCATTAACAATATGATGCTAGATATGTTGGCCGCCATTGCTAGAAAGGACTATCAGGACCGAAGGCGCAGACAGCGTGAAGGGATTGCAAAGGCTAAAAATGAAGGGAAGTACAAGGGACGCCAGCCAGATAAGGATCTTCACGATAAAATCTACCAACTTAGAGTGACAAATCAGCTTAGTATTGCTGACACCGCTAAACTAGCCGGTGTATCGGAAAGAACAGTGATACGGGTATCAAAGAAAACGCCATCGGAGCGAGAGTAATATGCGGAATTATTACCTTGCATGAGCGAAGTCCAACGGAACAGAAAACAACGCTAAGGGGGTTAATGCATTGTTTTAATAGTATTTATTTCACCCTTTGAAAGAGCGAAGGAAAGGGAGTGTACGGCATGGCGCAGCGAGGACTTGCAGCAGACAATAACGGTGTTTCTACCTATTGCCGTACACCCAATATGACTATAGGTAGTCGACAATCGTTGTGTACGCCTCATTAGTTGGACATGAGATTCATTGACCCGTGAATTTGTTCAAGCCAAGCGTTGTCCACGCTATTCAACGTGAAAGTAGTGCCTAAATCTGCCGAGTTGGGTACGTCAAACCTCTCTTTTTGAATTCTCAATTAAAGTGGGTCGAAGGATTATCTTTGCGATTTAATTCTCATCTAAAGTGAGCCCATTCGCAGATAAAGTGGGCCGGGGAAAAGCATATTCACTGGTCGTAACTTGGACTGGCTGGAGTTGCATTTTGCTAGGTGACTGATAAATAGCTCATTTATACTCTTAGCGTACAATATTTTCCGAATCGTCGCGTGACCCCTATAAGGACAAAGTTAAGCTCTGGCTGACATTCAATGAAATCAATATGTCGCTACATGCGCCTTTTACCGGCGTTGGGCTTCAGGAAGATGCCAGCGAGCAGGAAATCTATCAGGCGATTCACCATCAGTTGGTGGCTAATGCAAAAGCGGTGAAGCTCTGCCATGAGATTATTCCAGTCGCTAAGATCGGTAACATGCTGTTGGGAGCTATCAATTACCCATTTACTTGCAACCCAGACGACGTCATCGCTGCCATGCATGAGAATAACAAATGGCTGTTCTTTGGTGATGTTCAGACGCGCGGCAAATACCCGGGCTACATGCTTCGTTACTTCAGAGAAAATGGTATCGAAATCGCAATGGAAGATGGCGATCTGAACGTGATCGCCAGTGCTTCAGTCGATTTTATCTCGTTCAGTTATTACGCCAGCGGCTGTGCGAGTGCAGATCCTAAACAAAAAGAAGTCGGAAATATCGTCGCCAGCGTGCCAAACCCTTATCTGGAGAAGAGTCAATGGGGTTGGCTCATCGACCCGAAAGGCCTACGTATTCTGCTGAATTTCCTCTATGACCGTTACCAGAAGCCTCTGTTCATCGTTGAAAATGGACTAGGCGCAATCGATGAATTGGATGAAAACGGTGAGATTCAGGATGACTACCGCATTGCTTACCTTAATGACCATTTAGTTCAGGCAGGTGAAGCCATGTTAGACGGTGTGGAGTTAATGGGATTCACAACGTGGGGACCGATTGATCTCGTCGCGAATTCCACCGCGGAAATGCGTAAACGTTATGGTTTTATTTATGTCGACCGACACGACGATTTCAGTGGCTCTCTCGAACGAAAACGTAAGAAAAGCTTTTTCTGGTATCAAGACGTGATTAAAACCCAAGGCGCTTCGCTGACAGTGAAATAATCCGTACCGCTCCGGCAAGTAAAAAGCCCTGCTGATGCAGGGCTTTCGTTTAAGGCGTTGTTTGTAATTAGCCGACTTGGAGGTTGCCATACAGGGTTTGATAAACCCCCTCTTCCTGCACCAGTTCGCTGTGGTTACCGCTTTGTGCCACCTTGCCATCTTCCAGTACATAAATCAGGTCAGCTTGTTTCACTGCGGACAAACGGTGCGCCACAATCAGTGTGGTTCGGCCTTGAAGGAAGTTGTTCAGCGCCTCATGCAACGCTGCTTCTGTTGCAGTATCCAGCGCTGAGGTCGCTTCGTCCAAAATCACCAACTTAGGATTGGTCAGGATCATACGGGCAATGGCTAAGCGCTGACGCTGCCCACCAGAAAGCTTGAGGCCTTGCCGGCCCAGCTGGGATTCCAAGCCGTTATCCAGTTTATCGACAACATCACTTAACTGAGCAATTTCCAGTGATTGCCAAAGCTTATCGTCGGAGAAATCAGTTCGTCCTAATGTCAGGTTTTCACGCAATGTATCGTTGAAGATCATCGGTTGTTGCAAGACCACGGCCGTATGCTGGCGCAGGGTTTCATAACCAATCTCTTCGACAGGTTTGCCATCAATCAGGATTTCACCGTCAGATTTGCGATAAAGCCCCAGCAGCAGCTGAATCAGTGTGGATTTACCGCCACCTGATGCGCCAACCAGCGCCACGCGCTTGCCTTGAGGAATATTCAGAGAAAGACCATTCAACACCGTTTTCTCACTGTCGTAACTGAAGGTCAGGTCGCGACATTCCACGCCAAAGGTGTCTTTGCTTTCCAGCGGATCTTTCTCGGATGCGTTACGTGGCTCTTCATCCAGAGCGAGTAAACCGTTCAGGCGTTTCATCGCTGCAGAAGCACTGAACCAGGCGTATTGAATACCCAAAAGTTCTTGAATCGGGCTTAGCATAAACCAAAGATAACCAAACACCGCGAAGATCTGGCCAATAGTCAGGTCGCTGAACAGTACCATCAGCATCGCCGCCGCACGGAACAGCTCAAAACCGATCAGGAACATCAGGAAGGAAACACGCCCCGCCGCTTCTGACTGCCAAGCGTACTTATCGGCATCGTGGCGAATCGCTTCGGCATCTGTCTTAAGAACATCAAGGTAGGCACGTTCACGGTTAGCAGCACGGAGCTGATAGATGCCATCCAGCGTTTCTACCAGACGTTGCTGGAATCGCTCAAAAGATTGGTTTTCTGCCTTCTTCAGATGCTTAACGCGTTGGCCCATCTTGCGGGAGAGGTAAATGACTAACGGGTTAACCAGCAAAATGAACAAGCCAAGCGCCCAGTCGAGCCATAGTAGGATAATTGCCGTGCCAAAGACCGTCAGAACACCCACTACAAAACGGCTTAAACTGTTGCCGAGGAAAGAGTCGATAGTCTCGATGTCCGTCACCAGATGAGAACTCACTCCGCCGCTGCCACGCTCTTCGTATTCTTTCATGCTGATGCGGCCAAGCTTATCGAGGAGTTGCTGGCGGATATTGCAAGTCATGGACTTGGAAACCAGCGTAAACTGACGACTTTGCCAGATATTCAGCGCCTGGCTGACAATCCGCATCACAATCACCAGTATCAGCACCATGACGATATAACTGGCTGGTTGCTGCAGTGACTCAGGCAAAATCTGATTGAAGAAATTCACCCCACCGGCCGGTTTGTTTAGCAGCACCTCGTCGACCATTAGCGGCATAAACAGAGGAATTGGCACGCTGATGAGCGTCGCACAGATAGCGATAAGGTTGGCGGTAATCAGGCGTTTCTTGTGCTTTTTCGCCTGCTCAATCAACCAACGTGTCGAAATGGTTGTTAGCGTACTGCTAGTCACTGTATCTCCAGAATTCTTTGTCATTTTTTAATTTTTCTAATGTTGAGTCTATACCCTAGCCGCAACCGAAAACACCCCAGAGAAATCCGGGGTGTTTATCGTCAGGGGTTAATCTGCGGTTAGAACACGTATTCGGCTTCTATACCCCAGTTACGTCCTGGTTGCGTGCGACGATCAAGTCCGTCAGTAGTTGATTCCGCACCAATCAGGTCGTTGTAGTCCCAATATTTCTTATCGAAAGCGTTAAACAGACCGGCACGCAGCGTCAGATCGGTCATCGGTCGGTAGAATGCTGTCACATCTGTTACAGCGTAACCTGGTGCATTCACGTTTTCAGTCCCGTTAGCGTTACTCCAATCAGAACCGGATTTACCCGCAACAGCTTTCACTGACAACTTACCACCGTAAGTGTTTTCAACGTCGGCATAGCCCAGCGCTAAGTAGCCTGTAAGCGGCGAAACTGTATCCAGTGCTTCCCCGTTTTCTTTGTCTTCACCTTGGGTGTAAGCCACGCTCATATCACTGTAAAGACCTGTCGGGGCGCCAAACAGAACATCCAATGCAAGATGTGTTTTCAGCTCAGCACCATAGATTTCAGCTTTGCTGATGTTCTCTTTGGTCCAAAGCTCTTTACCCTGACCGTTGTCATCTGCCAATTTGTGCGTTTCGATAAAGTTCTTGTAGTCGTTGTAATAGACAGAGAACTCAATGCGACCGAAGTCCTGAGTGAAGCGCAGACCAGTTTCATAACCAATGCTCTCTTCCGGCTTCAGGTTAGGGTTTGCCTCGAACACAGCTCCCCTAGCAGCGTCAGTTTCGTAGAAGTAGTACAAATCCTGAAGCGTTGGCGCTTTGTAACCCTGGCTGACGTTACCGAAGCTGCTCAGGCTTTCGGTCCAGTGATAAACCGCACCCAGTTTCGCCGTTAACGCATCACTTTTGGACTTTGGATTATCTTCGGAAGCTTGTTTTGGCTCTGCGGTAAACTTGTCATAGCGAAGACCCGCATTCACTACCAGTCGTTCTTCCAGGAAGAAAGCTTGATCCTGTACAAAGATGCCCCATTTCACTGACTCTGCGTTTGGCACTTCACCGGTTTTATCTACTGACGTACCCGCTTTGTAGCCCTCTAGGTAATAATCGCGGTAATCCAGATCAAACTCGTTAGTGATGTAATTCATGCCATAGCTGATTTCGTGGAAACTGTTCTCAAGTTCAATAGCCTTGTCGAACTGAGCATCAAACTGGGCGCTCTTATCTACACCGTTACGCATGCGCTGACGGTATCCATGACCAAATGACGTTGGCGGCTGTGGCGTTTCGTCAAAGGTGTTGTGATTACTTTCACTTTCCAACGCGGTCACTTGCCACTTCAGGTGGTCGAACGCGACGTTGTTCGCTTGCCATTCATGCTCGAAGGTTACGCGCTTGCGCTTGTCTTCATCACTGGCGCTGTTACGCGTATATACGAAGCCTGGCATGATTTCATAGCCTTCGTTAGACAGCACCAGCCCATCTGCTTCTCGGTTATAAATCTCACCGGTCAGGCCTATTCGATGCGCATCATTCAACTGATAGAAAGCTTTCAGCAAAAGGTTGTCTGAGTTGATATCAAATGGGTCAGCCTGTCCACGTTCGCGGCCTTCAATATCAGCACCACTGCCGTGGGTCGTTGTTTCGTGACCATCGCGATGTGTGAAAATCAGCAAGGTTTCCAGATCGCCAGTACGGTTTGCCAGAGTTGCAGTCGCTTTGTAGCTCTCATCAGCACTGTAGTAACCGCCTTTAACGCTGGCATAGGTGTCATCACCCTCAGCGACCAGAAGATCGCCCGGGTTCTTGGTGCGGATGATCACAGCACCGGCCAGTGCATCACTGCCGTATAGGCTGGAGGCAGGACCTTTGCTTATCTCTACACGCTGCAAGGTGTCGGTCTCAACAGTGTTGTTGTATTTGCGCATCACATCTGCGCCAGGGTTGAAAGATGAAGGTTGTTCAACACCATCCACCATGGTTTTTACGTAGTTATCGCTCAAACCACGAATATTAAAGCCTGAGTTACCGAAACGACCCGTGCCCGGCATCGACACGCCCGGCTCATTCGCAATCGCCTGCTCGAGGTCCTGAGCAAGGTTCTCTTCGATTGTTTCGCTGTTCACTACGTCAACAGAAGCGGCTACATCACTGATGTTTTGCTCACTTCGGGTCGCAGAGACAACCACTTCGTCAAAGGTATAAACGTCTTGGGCTGAAGCACTGCCCGCGCAGAGAAGGCCGACCAAAATCGCCAGCTTGTTTTTCTTGATAGTCATAATTTCCACTCTTTAAAGCGCCTGAGAAATCCCAATCAGTTTTCTTCAGGCAAAAGAAACCTACTCACACTGGTTTCCGTGCGATTTTTATCGTTATGGGATAAATCAGATCAGGCCCTCAGAATAAGGGCCTGATAAAAGAGATTAAGCGTTCTTTTCTTTCATCTTCTTCACGTGACCTTCATTCAGGTGGATCACGGAAAGCATGTCTTCGCCCGACACATCAAATGCCTGACCGAAGCCTTTCACGTAACGGCCGATGACTGGATTCAAACGGTAGAGATTGAAATCGCCGAGTTGGCTGAGGTTGTCGATCATCTCGCCCAGACGATCGCGCATCACTTGAATTGCTGTGGTCCAGTGCTCTGAATCACGCTCAATCAATTCAGCATTGGTGTCAAATGACAGTCGGCGACGCGCAAAGATCGAGCGCGCCTCGCTTTCGTCTTCGATCATCATGATAGAGACGGCTTTGCGGTGCTTGAGGTTTTGACCATGAGTAGCAAGATCTGAAACCAGAATGTAGTAACCCATTTCAGAGAAAGCGAAAGGCGCATAGCTGGTATGTGGTTTACCTTCTTTGTCTACAGTGCCCAATTGAAGCGTGTTGCGAGAATCACGAAACTCCTGAATTTCTGGGCCTAGACGGTTTTGTAGACGTTCTGCTTTGTCACTCATTTTGCCAACTCCTGCTTCATGGCGTTAAACAGTTCAATTTGTTCTGGGAATAGCTGACGCTTTTTGTCACGGCCAAGGTAAATCTTAAATACACAGTGACCAGTGTTGTCGAAGAAACCAATGTAGTGGCTCTCGGTACCGCGGAATGGCTTGCTGACAAACGCAATGTCAGAGACCAAATCTAGACGAAGATGACCATGTAACTGGCCTTCGCGCCCCATCAGGTTGTAGTAACCGTGTGCAACTTTTCCTTTCGGAAATGGCGCTTTAAATTCAAAGACAGAACCGCCGGAATGTACGATGGTGGTGACCTTACCCCATGCTGGCATTGCTTCCAGAATGGTCTGCGCAAGTTCACCCTTCGCGTGGGAAATCATACTTTCCGGGAGTGCCAGCGTAATTTCACCTTCCGTCAGTTTCAGTGAGTCCACCATGTTTGATACTGGTGTGTGCTCATCCTGGGCCAGATATTCAGCCACGCGCTGTTTGGTTTCTTCCGTCACGATGATCGCTTGTTGCATCGTTTAACTACTCCTAAGCTGCGACATTTGCCGCTTTTCTTTGCACTTTCTGCGCTGTTTGGTTTTGTAATACTTCAATCAGGTTTTGGGCCAGTGTGACCGCCCAGAACTGTCCGGCGAGAGTCAACGTGAGATAACTTCTGCCATTTTCATTCTTTTCAAGATAGACCAGCCCGTTTTCCTGCCACGCTTCGAACAAGGGAGACAGCGCTTCAAACGAGCCTTGCCCAGCCACTGAATCCAACTTGTGTTGAGCCAGCACACCCGCATCAAATCCGCTTTTCACTTCAGCAGACACACCTCTATTGGCAGGTGCCAGTGTCATCATGGTGACAGGGTAATGCATCTCATTAATCGCTGAGATGTAGGTATCCATATCGCGGGTTTGCATCATCTGGCAGCCATTGACATTGCCACCAGCCCCGGCCCCTAAAGGCATGATCTCTGCAGTCGTTTTCGCTAACGAGTTGTAAATACTGCGTTCGCGGTTGTCTGAAGACCAATGGTTAACACTGAGACGTTTCTGATGGTGCTTCGCCATGAAGTTCACGCCCATCTCAAACATACTGGCCTTCATTTGTGTATCTGCCGGATACGGCAATTTGCCCTGCTCAACCAACTTTGCCATTGGCAAGCCCTGCATTTCGATAAGCTGATACAGGTCGACACCATGAGCACCGGACTCGAGATAGTCATTCAAGTCCTGCTGCCAGATATCCAGAGTTTGGTGAGGCAAACCATAAAGTAAATCCAGAACGATAGGAGCCGCATTGTATTTGACCAATTGCTGGATTTTGTCCAACACCACTTCCCGGTCATCAAGGCGCTTCGCACTTCGACGAACCTGAGTGTTGAAGCTTTGAACGCCGAATGAGAATCGGTTAACGCCCCCTTCCAGTGCCGCTTCAAATTTGTCCAATCCAAAACGGTTGATACGACCTTCTAGTGTGATTTCGCAGTCCGGTGTCAGCGGAAATTGGCTGCGGATATCAGAGACGATCATTCGGATTTGTTCGCCACTAAGATCGGTTGGGGTTCCTCCGCCAATGTATACCGCTTGGAACGGCGCTGACTGACTCCAGACTTGCGAGGCTTTCCATCGAATTTCTGCGCGCAGTGCTTCAACGTAGCTTTCAATTAATGACTTGCTGGATGCGTATTGGAAGAAGTTGCAGTAGGTACAACGCACGCGACAAAACGGAATGTGAATGTACAGACAGCGTGGTGCATGCGCCGATGACGCTGGGATTGCATGTGCTTTTTCAAGCGTGGTTTGGATATCTTCAGAATTAACTGAACGCATCATGCCACCGGCATGCGCACTCTTCTTGCGTTGAAAAGCAAAACGAAGTGGATCAGGTGTTCTTAGCCCGACCAATTCCGGATTGTGAAGATCAACATTCATCTCATTTTGCAACCTTTAACATTAACAGCGTCAAACTGCGAGCTGTTTCCTAGTGATTTCAATCATATTCATAAAAGATAATAATGCAACTGATAATTGATCTCATTAGCATTTCATGCATAATGCACCTAATCACTTATTAAAATCAGTTCTTCAGGAGTACGTGTGAACACTCGACGGTACGTAGTTTGTGGTGTCGTTTCAGTTGCACTGCACAGTTTGGCGATTTGGGCTCAACCGCCCTCGCCTCAATTCACAATTAACGATGCCAATACGGGTAACCGTGTGGCTATCCAGCTCATTGCGTCGACGAAACAGATACCAAAAGAACCAGAACCTACTCCTGTTGAAGACCCACCACAGCAAGAAACGACAAAGCCAGAACCTAAACCGGTTAAATCTCCTTCAGTAAAAAAGGAGCCACCAAAAAAGGCAGAAGTCCAACCTCAGAAAAAGGTGAAACCAGAGGTCAGCCCGCCAAAAGAAACCAGGAAAAAGCCACTTGAGAAGGTGACGAATAAGGAAAGCAAAGAAGAGAAAACAAAGCCTCTTCCGCCGAAAAAACCAATAGAAAAACCAGAGGAAAAAACGGAAGAGACTGCTGAGGAGATAAGCGAAGAAAACCAGATTACTCAGGCAAAATCATCTTCTCCTATGTTGGTCGAAAGGCCCACATTTAAAGTCCGCCCTTCCCAACCTAAGTACCCGAGAATGGCAAAACGTAAAGGGATGGAGGGCACAGTGCTTATAGAAGTCTGGCTGGACGAAGAAGGCCATCAAACCCATCGCTCCCTACTAAAAAGTTCCGGGTTTGAATTGCTTGATGGCGCTGCAATGGATGCAGTGAAAAAGTGGCGCTTCAACGGCCACGAAGAAAATGGTGTCGCCCTGGCGCACAGAGTAAGAATTCCTGTTCGTTTTAATTTGGATTAATCATGTTCGACTTACAATTTTTCACGTCAATCCACGCTCAACTGGGCATCATGACCTGGCCTTTGACACTGCTTTCCGCACTCATGTTGATGCTCATTTTTGAGCGCATCGTTTTCGTTGTTATGAATACCAAAACGGGCAGCAAACCTTTGCAAAAAGAGATCTACTCACTTTCGCTGACCAATGACAAACAGCTAGAAACGTATGTAGAACGTCATCAGCAGGATAAAAGCACCCTATCCCAAGGGATCTGCATGCTGATCAATCATCGTCATTTCACTAAATCTTTGCGTGAAGAAGCTGTTTCTATCTGGCTGCAAAAGAAACGCCGTCAATTCACTGCTGGTCTCAAATTGCTGAACATTATTGGCGTGCTGAGTCCTTTGATTGGTCTGCTGGGAACCGTTGTAGGCCTGATTGAAATGTTTAAAGGACTTTCAGCCACACAAGGTGGTATTTCACCTGCAGAATTGGCCGATGGCTTGGGATTGGCGATGTCTACAACGGCAGCGGGTTTGCTGATTGCCCTACCAGCTATTGCTTCATCACAAGTTTTTGCGCTGTGGGCAGATCGCACACTGGCAAAAATTGAATACGTGCTGAACCACTTCAATTTGCATCTCGCCGGTGTGTCATTCGATGAAAGCGCGGACTGTCCGAAGCATTGCAAGCCTTGCGCTGGTTCAAGCTCAGAGTCACCGAGGGAAAGCGCCGCATGATCCGCTCTCAACCTGAAAGTGAATCAACATCATTCACGCCGGATCTCACGCCGTTGCTGGACATTATTTTTATCGTGATGGTGTTTTTGCTGCTTACGGCAAACATCCAGTTTAAAACCATGGATATCGCGATTCCCCAAACCAATGATTCAGAAGTTCTGGAATCTCCAAACCGTGAAGTTATCGCCATCAACGTGTTGAGTGGCGAGCCTTCATGGGCGCTTCAAGGTGAGCATCTTCACGACTGGGAAACCTTTACGACACAGCTTCTGGAAGCCATTAAGCAAGCCCCTGATAAACCGGTGGTGATCGCTGCGGACAAACAAGCCAATGTGGAAAGCATGCTTAAAGTCCTCGCCTTCATGCAAAACAACAATATCAACGCCACCAATATTGTGATGGAAGAACAATGAAAAAGAATTTCAAACTTGGCGCAGCTGCGCTGCTTTTTACTGGCTTATTTACTTCATCGGCGTTCGCCCAGGGTGCAAGGATCATCAGCGCTGGCTCAACCGTCACTGAACTTTTGTTTGCACTAGGCGCAGAAAAAGAAGTGGTTGCAGTAGATTTAACCAGCCGCCATTACCTTGATGGCAGAGAGATTCCCGTATTGGGCTATCACCGCCAGTTATCAGCCGAAGGCCTATTAGCACTAAGCCCTACCCATCTCGTGGGCTCGCCAGAGATGGGGCCGGAAAGCACGTTGAACCTATTGAAATCGGCAAAAGTCGATGTTCAAAAGCTGCCAACAGGGACATCCATTGAAGACTTTAATCAGCGCGTGGATTCAGTCGCGTCGATTACTGGCACCGAAGTCAAAGGCGCTGAGATTAAAGCGGATGTAGCAAAGAAAATTGAAATGCTAAACGCTTCTGCACCTGAAAAACGCCCTTCAGTGATGTTCATGATGATGTCTGATGGCCACCCACTGACCGTCGCGGGTGATGAAACCACGGTGAACACAGTGATCGAGCTGGCTGGCGGCATGAACCCTGCAGCCAAAGAAACCACCAGCTACAAGCCGCTGTCTACAGAGTCGATCGTAGAGATGCAGCCTGAATACATTCTGGTATCAGAACGCACCCTTTCGCAGGTTGGCGGTATTGAAGGTATGGTGAAACAGCAGCCTTTGTTAAGCGCAACACCCGCATTCAAGAACGACAACATCATCCCTATTTCTGGCTACGCAATTCTTGGTGGCTTTGGGTTGGCAAGCCTAGATCTCGCTACCGACCTTAACAAACGCATTGTGGCTGGTGAGTAGTACATTTCCATGAATGATTTGCTGACTCGCCGCGTTTCAGCGCGGTGGATGATGATCGTTTCTTCGATCTTGTTGTACATCACTGTCGTGAGCTCAATTACTTTGGGGCCGATGAATATAGGCTTCTCAGACAGTTTGAAAGTACTACTTCCCGTTCAATCGGACCTTCCTGACTATGTCTCTGTGATCATTCAGGAAGTCCGTTTACCACGTACTCTTCTGGCCATTGCTTTAGGCGGTATTCTTGCGATGTGCGGGACAGTCATGCAGGGGCTTTTCAGAAACCCCCTGGCAGATCCCGGTATTATCGGGGTGTCTGCCGGTGCTTCTCTTGGAGCAGCCATTGCGATAGTTCTATTTGGTGGCGTGATTACCCATACGGCATTTCTGGTGCTGGGTACGGTACCGGTATTTGCTTTTCTGGGTGGTGCGCTAACGACCTTTGCCATCTATTACATGGGCACCAGTAGTAATGGCACTTCAGTCACCATTATGTTACTCGCTGGCGTAGCACTTGGCGCGATTGCAGGTGCTGGCATGGGGCTTCTAAACTATTTTGCTGACGACCAAGAGCTTCGCGACCTTTCTCTTTGGACGATGGGCTCTTTAGCAGGCGCTTCATGGGATGCGATTGCGTTGGCTTTTGTTTCTTTAGCCGTATTGGGCTTCCTGTTCCAACGTTACGCAAAACCTTTAAACGCCCTACTTCTTGGTGAGGCTGAAGCCCGTCATCTCGGCATTAACGTCCAATCGCTCAAGCGTAATCTGATCCTTCTCACAGCTGCAGGCGTCGGCGTGACAGTTGCCCTTTCCGGCATGATTGGTTTTATTGGCCTTGTTGTTCCCCATATCGGACGCATGCTGACAGGCCCAAATCACCGTACCCTCATTCCGGTTTCAGCGATTTTAGGTGGTTTGGTGCTGCTAGCATCCGACATGATCGCTCGCACTATTGTTGCACCACTTGAAATCCCGGTAGGCATTATCACAGCGTCTCTAGGGGCGCCTTTCTTCCTGGCATTGCTGCTTAAACAAAAAGGTCGTTTGGCATAATGGGTATTGATATTCGACATGCGTCGCTCACGCTGGGTAACAAGGTTCTACTGGATAACTTCAGCACGTCTTTCAAATTGGGTGAACTAACTATTATTCTTGGACCAAACGGAACCGGTAAAAGTAGCCTGCTTAAACTGATTAGCCGCGAATGGCCATTTAATGGCGAACTTCGCTTCTATGGAAAATTCGCGAAAGATTGGAAACCTGAACACCTCGCCACATCAATGGGGATACTCCCACAGTCCAGTAGCCTGACATTTGCCTTCACCGCTCGGGAAGTGGTTGAACTTGGTGGGCTGGCGTTGAGTGTATCCCAAGCCGAACTCGCTGAGATCGCATCTGAGAATATGGCAAAGACCGATGTACTTCATCTTGCAAACAGGCTTTACCCAAGCCTTTCCGGGGGCGAGAAGCAGCGCGTACACCTCGCCCGCGTGCTAACACAAATAGCAAAATCTCCAAGAGACACCATATTGATGCTGGATGAACCAACGAGTGCGCTGGATATTGGCCACCAACATAAGACTTTAAGCTTGGCGAAAGAGATGGCACAAGCCGGATCAGCCGTGATCGCCGTGATCCATGATCTCAACCTCGCTGCACAGTATGCAGACCGTATCTTAATATTAAATAGAGGGAAAATAGCGGCAGATGGCATCCCAACAGATGTGCTGACGCCTGAAATAATCGAGGAAGTTTACGGCTGGCCCGTTTCGGTTATGCCTCATCCAAAGGGTGATTACCCTGTTGTACTGGCTTAAGTTTCGCAAACTCCGTAAGTGGCCCTCTGATGAGGGCTTTTTTATATCTGCTCACGTATACTAGGGGCTGTTGACCTTTGGTGATGATTTTTGCAGCAGTTTGTGGAGATTTTATGCAAGGCAGAGGCGTCGATGTGTAGTAGCCTACATGAGAAGCCGATAACGCAGCAGAAATTCCCCACAAACGCTGCCCGAAGGGTTCTGCCCTAAGCGTTTTATGCTTTGTTGAGGTGTATTTGCTTAGAATGACTAGGCTACACACACCTCGCCGCGCCTAAAACGCTTATGGCTAGAACAAAATTTCACCACCAAAGGTCAACAGCCCCTGGAAAAATTAAAACGCTAAACGAACACAAAACAAGGAACGACAAATGATTCGTACTGGCATCGTAGGATTTGGCTTTGCTGCCCAGACTTTCCACCTTCCTTTTCTCTCTATTCATCCAGATTTCGAACCTGTCGCGGTTGTTTCTTCAAATCATGATTTAGTGGCAGAGAAGCTCCCCTCCGCGGCGTACTACTCAAACATTGAAGAAATGCTTCGTGATGCAGAGTTGGATTTGGTCATTATCACCACACCAAACCACACGCACTTCGATCTTGCCAAACAATCACTGGAAGCGGATTGCCACGTATTGCTCGAAAAACCTTTCGTGGTAAACAGCGGACAAGGCTTGGAGCTAATCAAAATCGCCAATGCTCGCGGTAAAGTTCTTTGTCCTTACCAGAATCGACGCTGGGATGGGGATTTCCTAACAGTAAAAGCGTTGATTGAATCTGATGAACTAGGACAGGTTCGTGTTTTCGAATCGAACTTCGACCGTTTTCGTCCTGAAGTTCGTCAACGCTGGCGTGAACAGGCAGGAGAAGGATCGGGCATTCTTTATGACTTGGGTTCTCATCTAGTAGACCAGGCGCTTCACTTGTTCGGCTCACCCTTAGCAGTCACCGCTCATTGCAAAGCGATGCGTCCACAATCTCAAGCTACTGACTACTTCAAGATGACGCTGCATTACGCTGACAAAGAAGTGGTTTTGAATTCGAGCCCATACCGTTCAGGCAAAGGCTCTCGCTTTGTCGTTCAAGGAGACAAAGCGACTTTCTCATGCTTCGGTTTGGATATTCAGGAACAGCAATTGCGTGACGGTGTCACGGTAACAAATTCAGAATTCGGCCGCCAGCAACATATTGGCAAGCTTGAAATCGGTGACAACGGAACAGAGAAAGATATCGAATTGGAACATGGTTGCTATTCTGAGCTTTTTGCCAGCCTAGCATCCGCCATTTTGAACGGCACCACACCGCCAATCGACGCGTATGACGCGGTAAAAGGTATATACGCGTTAGAACTTGCCCAACATGCCTCAGAGGCAGGCAAGACTGAGCGTTGGGAGTTTTAGGGCTCTACCAAAGCGCCGAAAAGCGTCGGCGCTTTAATATCTTTGCCGAGAGCTATTCTGTCTTCATCCCCGCCCAAGAAAACCCCAAAAATTCATCAAGTAACGTCATTCCTATACTATCAATAATACGCAAAGATAAGTAGTTATAGTGCGTTAAGATGGGTGGATTTTTCCTGTAAAAACAAAAAAGCCCGCATTTGCGGGCTCAATGATGAGTGACCAATTTAGTGTTACATCATGCTCTTAGCAAAAGCGTAAACCAGCATACCTGCAAGCAGCCAGAATACTGACAAATTAAACTTACGCAGAACCGTAAAGCCAACAATCACTGCCACAATGTCAGAAACACCATGCACGGCCGACATCCAAACTGGTTGGTAAAATGCTGCAACTAGAAGACCAACAACTGCCGCATTAATCAGTACAACGGAACCAGCAAACTTGTGATGGTTCATCACAGCCTGCCAAACAGGAATGGCAGCAAACAATAGCAATGCCCCAGGAAGGAATATTGCAATGGTTGCTACTGCACTACCCAGGATTGGATTGACCCCTTCCATTGAAGCACCAATGTAGCTAGCAATGGTAAACATCGGACCCGGAACCAACTGTGCTGCTGCGTAACCTTCAACCAAAGCATCACTAGAAACCGAGTCGCCAATCAAAGGTTGCAACAGTGGAAGCACAACGTGACCACCACCAAATACAAAGCTGCCTGCTTGATAGAAGTGATTAAACAAGCTGATAACCGGTGCGGCACTTAGAGCAGGAAGTACCAATAGCGCAGCAAACACCCCGAAAAGAATGGCCGTTTGCTTAATACCTGTTGGCTCTTTGGCTTCAATCGCTACATCTGGCTTACGAATAAACAACCAACCAAGAATACCGGCGATAAGTATTGGCATCAGTTGAACCACAAGGCCAGTCTGCCAAAGGATCCAACCAGCAGAAGCCACACAAACAACAAATGTGACAGCGTCACTGATGAACTTTCGTGCCATCGTCCAGATAGCATCAGCTACAACTACGACTGCCAACAGTTTTGCAGCAGAGATAAGTAGAGCCAACGCCGAAGACTCCCCTAGGCTCGCGCTGTAAATAGCTGCTGCCGTTAATAAGGCAAAAGATGGGAAGGTAAAGCCAATAAAAGCGGCAATTGCCCCAATGTAGCCCGCACGATGATAGCCAATAAACATCCCGAGCTGACTGCTTGCAGGCCCAGGTAAGAACTGACATAGGCTTAACGCCATCGAAAACTTTTCTTCTTCAATCCACTTACGTTTTTCAACAAACTCTCTTTGAAAATAGCCAATATGAGCGACAGGACCACCAAAGCTCATGCATCCCAGCACAAAGAAACGAAACAGTACTTCTAACATCCGAAAACAAACCTCCTTAATGAACCAGGCCATCGATGAGTTTCACATCAAATACCTGAATTTCTCCCGCAATTTTAAATCTCATGCCCCATGAATAGAAACAATTCTTATCAATCCTTCATATCGATTTGATTAATTCTCTATTTAGTCATGTTCACGATCTATTCAAAATAACGACAAAAGATCCTCTCGATCTGTAGGTTTACAACAAATGTATGTTAGTGCTCACTTACATGGCTTAATATTGTTTCCACTTGAAAACAAACAACATAAGGCATTGTTATAAAATGTCTTATTAGAATCAGAACCAAGAATTTGGCTATCAACTCATTTCGTAAATCCCTTTCAGAACGCGATCTGGAATCTGATTTGGGCAGGTTCAGCACTAGAGTGCGGATCATTGAACACAACCCTTACGCAGTTTCTTCTAGCCTTTTGGTTGAATGAATTTTTGATGACAACAGCGCAGAAAAATGTTGTTCATGCCCCTCCTATCTCCACATTGAAGGAATGTTGGCAGTTACCTACTAACATCAAATTTAAATAAAGGAGATTCACTTTTTGTGACAACGTCACTCAATTAATTTGAAAGAGATGTGATACGCTATCCTCCTCTCGATAACTAACGAAAATTCCATATGTTAGATAACCTTCAGCAAATGGTGGTCTTGGCGACTGTGGCGCATGAACAGCACTTCACCCGTGCTGCCGAGTACCTTGGGATTTCAAAGTCTCAAGTCAGTAAGCAAATTCGCTATCTCGAAGAACGATTGGGCGTTCAATTGGTGCAAAGAAATACCCGCTCTGTTGCTCTAACCGAAGCAGGCGAACAATATGCTGCTTTTGGACGTCAGATTGTCGAGACGATGCAAGATGCCGAAGCCATGGTTGCTGGTTTTAGAAATGAGGTTTCTGGAAGATTAAAGGTTGGTGTTGCTCAGTCATTTGGTAATGCCCAGATCACAAAGTTACTTTCTACATTTCAAGCACAGTTTCCTGCCCTCGAGTTGGAAGTACATTTATTCGATCACCGTCCAAACCTTGTTGAAGATGGGTTTGATTGTTGGCTGGCGATTCATGAAGCACCACCAGAAGGAATGGTCGCTAGAAAACTGGGCGACTGCCAGTTTAAGTTGGTCGCCTCAGCAGCATACATTGAGGCAAACGGTTCACCCAAACACCCATCCGACCTTCGCGAGCACAATTGCATCACTTACCAAAGTGTTCAACGCACCTACGATCAGTGGCCATTTCAACGAGATGGTAGCGAACAATCAGTGACTGTCAGAGGCTCTTACCGTATTAACAACGCCCCAGCAGTTTTGGAAGCGACCAAATCAGGCGTAGGCATCGCTTATATCGCTACTTATCTATTGGATAGTGAAATTGAGAATGGCGAATTGGCGGTATTGATGAAGGATTGGAAGCCGACATTGAAGCTGCCCGTTTATGCCGTATACCCTCGTAGAGAGTATTTGGCACCGAAGGTCAGACACTTTGTAGACTTCCTTTCGGAAAATATTCGAGTCATTTAAGCTGATAAAGAAAAAGGGTATGTGACAATGTCACATACCCTTTTCGTTCAATAAATCAACGTCATGCGTCAGCTTTTTTATCGGTCGGCATGGCGTACATTGCCTTAACAATCTGAGCTACACCTTCAGGCAATGACGAAAGCTTGCTATCAAACTGGGCACGGTCACTATCGGTGATTGAGCTGTGCTCTTTGCCCGCAGCAATGTAGTTTGCTGGGAACAAGTGATAGTTTTGATAAATCTGTCGATCAATTTCTGCAGCCAGCGCTTCAGGTGAATCGAACTCGTTACCAATCACGTCACCAAACGCGACATGGATTCTGCGTTTCTGGCCAACAATGCCTTGAACGATGCTTTCGATATCTTCAAACTCACCTTTTTCGTATCCACCTTCTTGCTGCTTGCGGTAAAGCTCGTTCGCTTTTGCTGCATCACATGGATCGTTTTCGTAAGAGATTGTCACCGGAACTATACGCAGCGAAGCCACATAGTCAGCGAATTCAATTTTCTGACGACGCCCTTCCATGAAGAACATTTTCAAAATCGCAGGATCTGTTTTATCGTTGCCGTCTTTCGCACGACCTTCTCTCTGCGCAATCCAAATAGACTGCTTTTCATCCAAAGAGGCTTTGATGTAAGCAGATAACTGACCCAATGCCTTCATCATTTCTCGTGGGCCTTTCGCAGAGCGCTTAACGATAAAACTCTTATTCAGTTTCATCAATTCAGTTGCGCAAGGCTTTTTAAGCAGGTTGTCACCAATGGCGATGCGAACCGTATCAAACTGATTCTCATGCAGACACCAGTTGACCATCGCTGGGTCCATCGCAATGTCGCGGTGATTAGAAACAAACAAATAGCTGTTGTTAGGATCCAATTTGTCCAAACCACTTGTCGTCAAACCTTCTGACGTGCTTTTGATCATTGAGTCCATGTATGTGGCGATATGGAGCTGAACGTCGCGAACAGTTTTGATTTTATTCCACTTGGAATGAAGGTATCGCTTCAAGATCGGCTTAAGGAGCCAACCTGCTATGCCAGAAAACTGTGGAAAGCGGTACTTTAAAATGGCTGAGATGAATTCTTCATCTTCGATCAGACGATCAATCGCATCAGGCACTTCATCGTCATTGTATGGACGAATTTCTAAGAAAGGATCGTTAGTTTGTTGCACGTGATTCTACTTGCTCCGATAAAAACCGCGCTATTTTACGCAGATATAGGATTTCGAACATTGTTTTAATCGGCATTATACAGAGGTTGGAGGTCTTACCTCACCTCCCTTACTAATAGTTGTAACAATGCGGAGGATTTTTGGGCAACAGGGCGCGACTAACCCCTCTCTTTGCTTGATCTCGTTTAGAAAACCCAACACTATGTGCGCCTCGCAATGAGAGAAAGATAACATGAAGCAAGCCATAGAATATTTTTACCAAAAAACCGACTACCTAAATGTCGGTCCTCGAAAAAAACAGCCTCAGTCCTCCTATATTTTGGTCCACCAGGGTTTGGTTTTAATCCGCCTGGGCAAATTTGAACTTCCAGTTTGTAAGGGACAAGGCTTCTGGCTACCTTCCGATTGCCTGAGTGCGGTCACCATATTACAAAACTCAGTGATTTCTTCATTTGATTTCTCTGTTCGATCCACAGTATCAATGCCTAATTCTGCCGGTTACGTTCCGCCATCTTTGTTGGTAGCGGGTATTGCAGAGCAATTGGGGCAAACGGTCGACAATAGCTGGGATGGCGCACACGGCAGGTTGCTGCGCTGTGCACGCGATTACTTTTCTTCAGTCACACCGGATGACAAGTATGATACCAAGACCTTGCAGTTAGCAGATGCCATAGCCCGCCTTGATGGCAACGAACGACTCAAGCGTAGTGAAGTTTTGGAATGTACGGGCTTTAGTGAAGATCAGATTGCGCTACAACTGAAAGTCAGAGACTGCGTAAAGAAAATGAAGTCGGGCCACAAACTGAAAAACATTGCACAGCAAGCATCAATGCCTGAAAAGGAACTGATGCTGCTGATAGAGAGAACGGTTGGTGCTATTTAATTGGCACCTGCATTTGTAGCAGAAACTCGGTATTGGTATCTTCATGCCATCGCATATCCAACCGATACCGAGTATCGCTGTTGTTAGATTCGGTGGTAAAACTGAAGTTCAAACCGTGGTTTAAAATCCAATCTTCCATTCCAATCTCAGTAAAGCTTTGCTTTTGGTACTCTTCCGGTTTCCAAACACCAAATCCGTAGTACGAGGCTCCCGTTTGTGTGGAAAGGAAGTGTGGTATGTCCCAGTCATGCTTCCAGCTGTCCCAGATAGTTGGTATTACCTGATCTTCCACCTGCCATTCGATCACGCTGCGATTTTGCGTTTGTGAAAAGTTGATGGATTCAACGACATCCACGTCGTCAATGGCATTACCGGATTCAATGAAAGCAGCCGAAACAAACGACGGCGTAACAATAAAAGCAGCTGCCATCAATTTTGATATTAATAAAGAAATCATGAGTATGCATCTTCCCTTGCTCTATCGTGCGCCTCCAAATTGCCTATCGCGTCGGGATTTCGCTCAAGGCTTTATCAAAAAATCTGCGCCGACAAAGTCATTGTTTTTATAGCTGGCTGAAGTCTTCAGACCTCAATTTGTTAGCCAGTGCTGGCGTAGTCAGGTCATCAATGGATTCCCCTGCCAGTAATCGCTCCCTGATCGTCGTACTCCTTACGGATAGACTCTCAGGGCAAGCAAGAACATTCCATCTTTGCAAAATCTCTGCCGATTTGTGGAACTTGGAGAAGTTTAAAAGATTATCAGGCCCAAGCACGAAGGTGAGATCAGAGTTGGGATGTTGCTGCTGAATATGGTTAAGCAGAGCCCAGGTAGTCACAGATTCTTCTGCGCACAAGGTTTCTTCTTCTCGATAAAGCGTTAAATTATCGCAGTTTGATTCATCAATGAAATCGCTGACCCATTCACAGCGCTTAGAAAAATCCGCCATTTGTTTACCCCAAGCATGGGCATAACTTGGCACTAATAAAACGCGATCGAAATGACTCAATCGCTGGATGACACTGAGGTGCCCCAAACTAGGTGGGTTAAATGCACTGCCAAAGATGGCAATGTTTTGCCGTAATTCCACTTTACTCATTTCTTCTTACGTTGTTCTGCATCCATTCTCTATTGATAACCGATTCAATCCGCACCCTTCAATCTATTTGCAGTGAAATCGAGATTGGATGAACAAGAAACCATCTAGATCGCCTTTTTTGCATCAATTTGGTGAAAAAAACACATGACTCACGCCCTAAAACGGGGAAATCTTCGCTAAGCGAACTTTAAGATAAGAATGATCATGATTTTGCGCGTAGGATGTTGCAGAATAAACGAAACATGTAACAAGGGTCTGTCTTGAAATGGAACAAGCTATCCGCGAAGAAATGCGAGTATTGCCAACAATCGATGCTGAATTTGAAGTTAAGCGTCGTATCACCTTCATCAAAAGCCGTTTAAAAGCCTCTGGTACTAAATCTCTGGTTTTGGGTATTAGTGGCGGCGTCGACTCTTCCACGTGTGGCCGTCTAGCACAATTAGCCGTTGAGAAACTGAATGAAGAAACAGGTTCATCTGATTATCAGTTCATTGCTGTGCGTTTACCTTACGGTGTTCAGAAGGATGAAGATGAAGCCCAGTTGGCACTAAGCTTTATCCAACCAACACACTCTGTCAGCGTGAACATTAAAGATGGTGTTGATGGCTTGCATGCTTCAACACTGACCGCGCTGGATGGTACCGGGTTAATTCCAACAGACAATGCCAAGGTCGATTTCGTTAAGGGTAATGTGAAAGCACGTGCTCGTATGGTGGCCCAATATGAAATCGCAGGTATGGTGGGTGGATTGGTGCTAGGTACTGACCATTCTGCTGAGAACATCACAGGGTTCTACACCAAGTTTGGTGATGGTGCTTGTGATTTAGCGCCACTGTTTGGCTTAAGTAAACGGCAAGTTCGCCAGTTAGCCGCTCACTTAGGTGCACCTGAACTCTTGGTCGTAAAAACCCCTACCGCTGACCTTGAAGAACTTTCGCCTCAGAAAGCAGATGAAGATGCGCTTCAACTGACTTATGACGAGATCGATGATTTTCTGGAAGGAAAAGCTGTTGAAGATCGCGTGAAAGATCGTTTGGTGGCTATCTACAATGCCACACAGCACAAACGCCAGCCAATTCCGACTATTTACGACGACGAATAAACTCGTCCTTAACAACACAAAACGCGCTCTTGATGAGCGCTTTTTGTCTGTCTGCGGTACCTGAGATTTAATATCGGGCTATCTTGTCCCCGACTTCAATCAGCATATCCAGTTCCCACCAAATCATTTCACACAAGCCATATCGATAGGCAGCTTTGCGAAATTCAGAATGTTCCTTCTGATACATCACGAATTTTTCCGGATGGAAAAGCCGGCAAGCTTTAACGTTAGACAATCTATCACAGGCTTTTACGATTAAGGCCAGTCTTGCCGCTTCATCAGATTCATCAAGTTGAAGAAATCGCTGATTAAGTTGCCGTTTTTTATCGCTTCGATCTCCGGCGACAGGATCTGTTAAGTAGCTAACCGCTAGCGCAACTTTGTCACCAAAGTCATGGACTAACTCGTCAACGCTTGTCGTCGTATCTTCTAGCACATCGTGCAATTGAGCTACGATCATGGCATTGATGCCAAAAGGTTGTGCTAGCCTCTCAACTTCGTCCAAATGAATGTAATAAGGAAATTCTCCATAGCGCTGTCCTTCATGACGTGCGCGAGCGAATTTCTTTGCCAGCATTAACCGATCGTTCAACGTCGCCCCTTTACCCTAATAATTCCCTTATTATAAACAAGGTTAAAAATTCAGTTCGTAGGATAACGTTAGGAAATAAAAAGAAAAACGGCCAAATATTGGCCGCTTTCACATTATTCATCTTTTTTGGACGCTTCGCGCTCGCGAATCTCATTGGCCACCAGCATAATGGCCTCTCCGCTACTCATGCCCTGAGCCATCAGTGCGTGAATTCGTTCCGCTGCTTCTTGTTGTTCAACATGGCTCAGCGTTGGCATACCGTTCATTTACGACCTCGAAATCAATCTGTTTTAGAAGCCGCACATTCTACTGCCAATTGCCTTAGAAGGTAAATGCCAGTTGAACGGAACCACCGTAGCTATTGCTGTCTATCAACTGCGCCGCCAAATCAAGGTTTACAGTATTGAAAGGTGACAGGCCGAGGCCCAATGTCACTGTGCCATCCAAAGTATCTTCAAGATCGTTGATGTAACCCGCTCTCATCTGAACCCAGCCCAATGCATTAAACTCAGCCCCCAAACGTACTAACTGAGTATTGTCCACAATAGCCGGACCACCTGGAGCAGAGAAACGCTTTTGTTCATTAAGGTCTACATCAATGGCTGCAACAAACAAATCGGTCACAAACGCACCACCCACTGTGTAAAGTGGCTCGATGTGATAAGTGTAAACTCTACTATGAATTCCAGACACTGGTACGGTATTGATTTCATGTGATATTAGATTCTTGGCTGCAAAACCAAGCCGGAACGGGCCCGTTTGCCATGCTGCCCCTAAATCTACATTAAAGGCACTTTCCTCTGTTTGGTTGACATCCGAATCCCAATCGTCTCCTTCAAAATTGTCGACGTTCACTTCATAGTGGTATGTATAGTACTGTTGGGACTTAGGCGTTATACCAATAGCAATTCGTTGACCAGCAAATTCCAAATTACTAGCCAGAGCCAGCCCAACATCGACCACACCAAACGCCAATACGCGTCCTTTAGAACCTAACGTCGCAGGTACAACACCGTTGTTGATGGCATCAATATCGCTTTGCTCTATTTCTGGCATAACAACGGCTTCGGTATAGCCTTTTACAAAGAACGTGCCAGAGACAGTAGACGTAGGTATTGTAATTGCCCCACCAATACCACCGTTCAAATAAGCAAGTTTGTTTTGTACATTACTCAGTGCATTTGCAGTGGCAGTCTGATTCGCCTGATCTGTTGGGTTAGCAGTGTAAGCGTCGTATATTTCGCCAAAGTCTTCCAGACTATCAACCAGTTCATCGGGATCTCGCGCTTGAAGACCTACAACAGGGAAAAGCACACCAAAGGAACTGGTAGGATCCATGGCAACAAGCGCAGGGTTATGAAAACCTGCAGAAAGATAATCTGATGCGGCTGTACCAGCCCCACCCATAGCGTCAATTCGGCTATCAATACTGTAGTTTGCAGCTAACGCTGGCATAGACATCAGCGCAATGCTGAGTGCTAGTAAACTCTTTTTCATGACAAGAATTCCATCTCAAAGGTTCAAAAGCGGGAGACACAGTGAGTTATGCACTCGTAATCGGCATTGTGTCTGCTTTAATTAGACATGTTAGTAGAGGGCTCTTAGCAATATAAAGACAATTCTTTAAGATGTGACATCAATCGCATCAATGAGTTATTCGATTGATTTATGGTCGGATGACTAATACTGAAATATCATTCTTGCCCTGCCTTGAGAGATAGCTCTCTCAAGTCCACATCAGGCAAATCAATGAACCTAGCAATTCGTTGGACGTCTTCGAACAGAATGGCTCCTTGCCAACGCCTTTCGATGAGCGCGACGGAAAACCAGTATTGTCCGTTAGGTACGTCAATAACTGGTAATGATGTCGGTAGGTTCTTATCTTTCTCTTCTGACCAAATAGGAGCATCTTCGCCCACATCGGTCTGATAAAGATTCATCGACAAAAATGGTCTGGGGCAAGTGCTTTTCAAGTCTGTCGGTGGCGCGATTCGCCAGCTACGACTGTCTTTCCAACTGATTTTCTGAATAGGCTCAGGCTGGGAAACCAAAATCCATGAAGACCAATTTTCACCTTCGGTCGAGGTAACATCCAGCTTGTAGAGTCCGGCATGAACTGCCCCAGATAGACCTCTAATATCAAGCTTAAAGCTTTTGGCGTCATCAGGTATCAAATTGGCATTGAGTAGCTTCTTCTCGGGCCACTCTGAAAAGGTGACATTTAAGATCCCGGTATCAGAAGATCCATAGATTGAGAATTGGTAATACACCCGATTTGGGGTTTGTACTGTTTCTCTACGAATCACAATCGCCTGAAGCCAACTGGGAAGTGAGAGAGTGCTTAAACTCCTGCCGCAATCTTCACTGATAGCCAAAGAGAGTAGTTCTGTAAGATGACGCTGTTCTGTATCTGTATTGTCTTGTTGCCAGGCCTCTACCATGGCTTCAAAACTTTGGGCGGTATTCCCTTCAAGTAAACGCTGGTGGGCAGAGGTCAATGCATCTGACCCGCTAAACCAAGCTGCAGCAATGCCGAAAGGAAAGATCGTTATAATAAAGAGGAATACCGTTGGTTTCATCAGTGCATTTTCATCCGGTAGCCCACGCCACGAAGTGTTTCGATTTCTACTTCAGGTAACTTTTGGCGAAGCTGCAGTACGTGTGTATCAACAGTACGCGTTGTTGGGTAATGGCTGTAACCCCAGACCTGATCAAGTAACTCATCACGGGTAAATACTCGACCCGCATGCTTGGCCAAAAATGCCAGCAAGTCGAATTCTGTGCGCGTCAGAATGACTTCGCTCTCAGAACAAATTACAGAACGTGTAGACAGATTGATTCGCAACTTACCGACAACAATATCATCAACGGCAGAAGTTTCATCTTCTGTAACAGAGCGACGAAGATGAACACGGATACGCGCCAGCAGCTCTGCTTCTGCGAAGGGTTTCGTCATGTAGTCAGTTGCACCTGAGTCCAAACCACCCACCCGATCTCGTACCGAGACCATCGCAGTCAGCATGATAACTGGGACTTCTTTGATCTTTTTCCACGCAGGAAGCCATTCCATAGAATCGCCTTCCGGTAGCTGGCGATCGAGAACGACTAGATCAGCTTTCTCCCAAAGTACTTCTACTTTACCTGCGCAATCAGCGTAAAGGCATTTGTATCCGTTTTGTTCCAAACTGGCGAGAAGACCATCTGCCAAGTTTGCATCATCTTCAACCAGCAACAGAGTCGTTTGTTGGGTCACAAGGTATCTCCAAAGTAAATGTGGTTGGTGGTCCAGACAAAGTCAGTCTGCCCCCCATCCTTTCTATCATTGCTTCAACAATTGTCAGTCCTAGCCCCAAGCCTTTCTCGCTGACAAAGGGTTTTCGAATCATTTTCCAATCTTTTGCGGTCAGTCTTCCCTGATCCTGTACACGAATTGCTAACAGGCCGCTATTTTTTTCGGCATACACCATAACAGGTGCTTCACCGTATTTTTTAGCGTTGCTAATAAGGTTGTCGAGTGATGTCGTCAACCAATAAACGTTGACCGTAATCGGTCCATCATCTTTTACTTGCAATTCTACCTGGCGTTCCTCACACAGGTAACCAAGCCAGTCTTGCAATGATGGAATGTCTTCCCTCACCAGTTGCTGCTGGTTTGATTGCAGATAATCTTTACTCGCCTCTGCAAGCTGCTTTAATCGCATAGAATCTTCACATAGTCGACGAAACTCATCATAAAGGGGCTCAGGTAAACTGTCGAATTTACGACGAAATCCTTCTACCGTCATTCCCAGACTCGCAATGGGAGTGCGAAGTTCATGAGTCAGGATCTGCAAAACCAGCATACGTTCCTGCATAAGGCGGCGTTTAACTGTCCAGCGGTTAAATACCCATCCCGCGATCCACAGTAAGTTGATAACAGCCAGCGCAATAACAAGCTGCGACCAATAGGATGGCGCAAGCTTCTGGTTCCAACAGACATTACCAATACGCGATAGACAGAAGCCATTCTCATCGATCGGTGAGGCCAACAGGTTTTGATTTTCCAACAACGGCATCCACGAATCTGCACTGTACACCTTGTATTGACTACCCTCACGTAGCCATAAGTCTTCACCAGAAAGAATCGACTCTGCACCACCATTTAATGCATTAACGCCATTTTCTGGCATGCGCTGA
Organism: Grimontia marina; assembly: GCF_900060185.1. GTDB lineage: Bacteria > Pseudomonadota > Gammaproteobacteria > Enterobacterales > Vibrionaceae > Enterovibrio > Enterovibrio marinus. The sequence goes on from NZ_FIZY01000012.1 coordinate 56,056, forward strand.
AGGCGCCCGAGCAGAGTTTCCGGAGGAGAAAGTAACCTTTCTTTTATATGGAAAAAGCGCAGCAACTCATCACGGCGGTCCGGGAATTTCTCCACATATTTTGCTGCATAGCTGCCTCCGCCCGGATGGATCAGGTTTGAGCGAGAAAACCATACAGAAGGTAACTGGGTGTTGAAACACATAGCGCGGGTGAATACTAAAGGGTCTGTCACAAGCGGACTAAGCGGCCATGGCCCTTTACACTTTTCCGATGACTGATAAAGGCGTTTAAGATCTTTCAGCGGATAGTTATAGGACTGTGGTAGAAGGCTGTCAGGTACTAACAGTGCTTTTGGATATTCGCTGTGAATAGCATTAAGGGCATAAGTAGCAATTGGTCGTTCAGCCAATAGCGACAGCCTGAACGCACTAAGCTGTTCAGGGAATGACGCATTAGCCCAGACAGGTGAGCTGAGGAGTGTATAACAAACAATCAGAAACTTTTGCATGGCGTGAGATTACCATCAAAATATTTCACAATGTCAGTAGTTTGTAAGAGTCTAAGCAAGAAAAATCGCTATCTGCTGCTTTCACGCACAAAAAAGGCCAGCATGTTGCTGGCCTGATTCATTTGTTTCGCTGGATTAGATAGCTTTCGAGATAGCGTCCACACTCTCTTTCGCATCACCGAACAGCATCGCTGTATTCTCTTTAAAGAATAGCGGGTTCTGTACACCAGCATAACCTGTGTTCATAGAACGTTTGAATACGATTACGTTTTTTGCATTCCACACTTCCAAAACTGGCATGCCAGCGATTGGGCTGTTCGGATCTTCCATAGCAGCTGGGTTTACGGTGTCGTTTGCACCAATAACCAATACAGTGTCTGTTTCAGGGAAGTCCTCGTTGATCTCGTCCATCTCCAAAACGATGTCATACGGTACTTTTGCCTCAGCAAGCAGTACGTTCATGTGACCCGGAAGACGACCCGCAACAGGGTGAATACCAAAACGAACATCAACGCCTTTCGCACGGAGCTTTTCGGTGATCTCATGAACTGGGTACTGTGCCTGAGCAACCGCCATACCGTATCCAGGAGTAATGATCACAGAGCGAGAGTCTTTCAGCATTTCTGCTACTTCATCAGCAGACACTTCACGGTGCTCACCGTAATCAGTATCAGACGAGACTGAAACTTCCTGACCAAAACCGCCAGCGATAACACTGATAAAAGAGCGGTTCATCGCTTTACACATGATGTAGGACAGAATCGCACCTGACGAACCTACCAATGCACCCGTTACGATCAACAGATCGTTTGCCAGCATGAAACCAGCAGCCGCTGCGGCCCAACCAGAATATGAGTTCAGCATTGAAACGACAACTGGCATATCAGCGCCGCCGATAGAGGCCACCAGGTGGTAACCAAATGCGAATGCAATAAGTGTCATCAAAATCAGCGCAAACGTACTGCCATCAGCTTCCACGAAGTAAACCATCAGCAGCGTTGAAACAACAACAGCTGCAAGGTTCATTTTGTGTTTGTGAGGCAAATTCAGAGCCGAAGATGAAATGATACCGCGCAGCTTGCCGAATGCGACTATCGAACCTGTGAAAGTCACAGCACCAATGAACACACCCAAGAACACTTCAACCATGTGAATGACGTGTTCGGTATGAGCGAATTCACCTGAGTACGCTGGCGGTTCTAAGTAGCTGTTGTAGCCGACCAAAACCGCGGCCATACCTACGAAGCTGTGTAGAATCGCAACCAGTTCTGGCATTTCAGTCATTTCCACGCGTTTCGCGTAGTAGATACCGACGGCACCACCAATAACCATAGCGAGGATGATCCAAGTCAAACCTTCCGCATAAGGGCCAAAGATGGTGGCGATGAGTGCGATGCTCATACCAGCGATACCAAAGTAGTTACCTGATTTTGCTGACGTTTGCTTTGATAAGCCAGCAAGGCTCAGGATGAAAAACAGTGCAGCAACAATATATGCCGCTTGTGCTAGTCCTGCAGACATTCTTTGCTACTCCTATTAATCTTTACGGAACATTTCAAGCATGCGCTTGGTAACCGTGAAGCCACCAAAAATATTTATGCTTGCAATGAGAACGGCAATAAAGGCGAGGAAAGAAACCACACCGTTGCCTTGACCAATTTGAAGTAGCGCACCCACAACGATGATACCTGAGATAGCATTTGTAACTGACATCAGAGGAGTGTGTAGAGCATGTGTCACGTTCCAAACCACGTAGTAACCGACAACACAAGCGAGCACAAATACAGTAAAGTGTGAAAGGAACGCTGGTGGAGCAACAGACGCTACCCAACCAAAGGCACCCAAACCTACAACCAAAGCTGCAATCTTCTTCGTTGGTGAAGTTGGCTCTTCAACTTTTGGTTCTTTCGCTGCAACAGGTTCAGCTTTTGCCTGTGGCTGCGCTGATACTTGAATAGGTGGCGCTGGCCAGGTGATTTCACCATCTTTAACAACAGTCACGCCACGCAGAACCACATCTTCAAAATCGATGTCGATGTTGCCGTCTTTTTCTTTGCAAAGCAGCTTCATCAGGTTCACTAGGTTGGTACCGTAAAGCTGAGAAGATTGCGTTGGCAGGCGACCAACCATGTCGGTGTAACCGATAACTTTAACGCCGTTATCTGTTACAACCACTTTGTCTGCTTCTGTGTATTCGCAGTTACCGCCATTCGCGGCAGCCAAGTCAACGATCACGCTGCCCGCTTTCATCGAATCAACCATCTCTTTGGTCACCAGTTTTGGTGCTGGGCGACCGGGAATCAGTGCGGTGGTAATGATGATATCAACGTCTTTTGCTTGTTCAGCATAAAGCTCAGCGGCTTTCTTGTTGAAGTCATCAGACATTTCTTTCGCGTAGCCGTCGCCGCTGCCCGCTTGTTCCTGAAAATCTACTTGCAGGAACTCAGCGCCCATACTTTCGACCTGCTCTTTAACCTCAGGACGAACGTCAAACGCACGAACAATTGCGCCAAGGCTGCCGGCTGCACCGATTGCAGCCAAGCCCGCAACACCAGCACCAGCAACGAATACTTTGGCTGGTGGCACTTTACCGGCTGCAGTAATTTGGCCTGTAAAAAAGCGACCAAACTCGTGTGCGGCTTCAACTACTGCACGGTAACCGGCAATGTTTGCCATAGAACTCAATGCATCCAGCGCTTGTGCACGAGAAATGCGCGGCACAGAATCCATCGCCAGAACATTGATTTTTTTTGTGGTGAGATCTTGCATCAAAGCTTCATTCTGGGCAGGCCAGATAAAGCTAACGAGCGTTGCGCCCTCTTTGATAAGATCGATTTCGTCAATACCTGCCGCTTCATCTTTATGCGGCGCATTAACTTTGAAGATTATGTCAGATTGCCAAACAATGTCGGCATCAACAACTTTCGCTCCGGCCTGCTCGAAAGCAGCGTTATCGAAACTCGCCAGTTGCCCGGCATCCTTCTCGACAACAACTTCGAAGCCCATTTTTAATAGCTGCTCAACCGTTTTCGGTGTGGCAGCAACTCGCGTTTCATGAGCAAGTATTTCTTTTGGAACACCAATTTGCATAGTTAGTCCCTGACTATTGGCAGTGTAAGTAATTTGTTTGTAGCGAACTGATAAAGCTTAATCAATACATTTGTAGAAAAAATACCAAAATAATCTATTATCAAGCCCTGAACGAGCTAATTTTAATGCCTTTTGGTAATAAAATAACACCATTTGTTTAAGGCCGGAGGTCAGACCTGACTGAGCGTAATTCTACTAACTTATTGATTTAACTCTTACTAACTTCTAGTGATCTCACACATCTTTGACGTTTCGTATCCTTACGAACCGCTGGTGTACTTTGTGACCGAAATTTCAAATTTTGCTTTGATCTCGGTCAGGTCCGAAAGATCCCTTTGGCTTAAACATAACGCCCTGATCAATCAAAACATTCTTTCGCCCATTTGATCGATAAACAATTGAGACTTTTTAAGCATCAACTCATTAGCGCTGTCTTTTGAAGGCAGAAGATCCGAACGGATAAAACTATGGGTTTTAAGCTGCCCATCCACTTCTTTACAAATGCGCCCGTTAATTCGGAATTGTCCACCTTCTGACTTTGCTTCGGCGTAAATCAGAAAACCTTTGTATACGGTTGGCTCTGTTTCTTTAGTCGGCTTTTCTTTACTGCTGAATAACCAATCAAAAAGTCCCACGTTAAGTCACTCTCAATATTTGAACCAGTTCGATAGTTCATAGTGACGAAACGCCCAGTTTTTGTCCAGAGCATCGGAAGGGAAAATTGAGGTTTGAACGAGATAAATTCTTGGTGGGTGCGAAAAATAAAAAGCGTTGACTCTGATGCCAACGCTTTTCTTCTTTAAGTAAATCTAGATTTGCTTCTAGCGGATCAGCCCGATATCACGCTTGATGTGTTCTGGGAGTTCATTCGTCGAACGAACCGATTTATTCAGCTCACGTGTGCGGAGTACGTCCATCGCATGGGCAATCAATCCATTGAAAGAAACCGCATAGTTTTTTTGCACTTTTTCTACAGAAGCAAGTGCTAGAGCGAAGTTAACTGCCTGTGTCATAACCGCCTCACTATGTGATTGTCTTTACCGAGTAAATTCTAATCATTTGCTCATAGCAGATAAAATGACTTAATTTACTCTTATCAATTAGTTTTTCTTATTCGAAAATGATAATTCGGTCACCATGCAATGAGTAAAATTGGGTGTTAATTTGATTTATAACAAATGCATAGAATAGAAAGACGCATTATTAATAGTTATTTATCAATTTCATTTCAGTTTGTTAACATCTGATTTTAACAAACATGACTGAGACCACCTTGCTTGCATTCCTAAGTAAACATTCCTCTGTTCTTCTTATCGCTGCCGCCTTTGCAGGTTTTGCATTGCCAGAACTTTCTGAATCTGCTCTGCCATACCTTCCCTATGTATTATTTACTCTCATGCTGTTTACCTTGACGGGTATTGACCAGCGTGCACTCGTCAAATCGGTAGCTGACAAAGAGGCATGGCTTTACGCGCTGGTTCATAGTGGCGTCACGACACTGACGGTCACCGCTATAGGTACCGTGTTTGGAGCAAGCACCGAGCTCATGATGGCTGCCACTGCAGTTTGTGCGACAGGCACCCTATTTGCGACCCCCGCCATAGTACGTTCGGTTGGGTTTGAGCCCTTAAAAGCTATGGCTTTTACCATTACCAGCACACTAATGATGCCTGTTGCACTTTATATTAATCTGGCCCTGTTCAGTGCGGATGAATTCTCTCTCGATCTTCAAGATTATTGCATCAGGCTCGTGATATTCATTATTGGTCCTATGTTGTTCTCCTACTTGGTTCACCAATCAATACCCGAAGAGCGTTTAGCGCGTATTCATGGAAAGCTGGCACAATTCACCATCATTCTGGTTTTTAGCTTTCCTTTTGGCCTAACCGGTCAATATCGTTGGCTATGGGATAGCGACAGATCATTTGCCATCACTATGCTGTTTATTGCAGTGGTAATTTGCGTTTTGTTTTTCATGATCGGTCTAGCAATCTATTGGCATAAAGGCAGATCAGAGGCATACGTAGCGGCAATCACATCAGGGAACAGAAATGTATTACTCACTTACTCTGTTGCGGGTACTTTCTTAGGGCCTTTATATTTGCCTTTGATTGGCGCGCTGCAACTTCCTATCTATGTGCAGCCGATACTGGTGAAACTATTTTTGAAGAGAGACAGGAAGAGAACCGCAAAAGCATAAGCTCAAGCAGAAGCGTTGCCCCGAGTAACACACCGTGCATGCCACTGGATTTATTTTGATGTTCTCGCCTAAAAGGGCCCTGATTCAGGCAAGCTTGCTTATCTTTCGCTTAAAGACCTGCCGCAGGCACGAAGTAAACCAGTGATGCCCAGGCAGCAATCCAGAAAGCGATAAGTCCGAAATCCATCCAATCACGTTTTTCCACCATGACTTCCCCCTTAAACAACATCTTTGTTTATATAACGGTCAACGGATAAAGAAATTGAGTTATTTCTTCACTGTTTTTATATAGACGGCAAATTTCCGCCATATATCTGTACAGATGCAAATTTCGGGCACAAAACTAAAAGAAGTGTGAAGTAGGATGTGCAATGTCTGTTGGAGAGAAAATATAGGCGACAATCTTGCCGCCTAACTGTCAGATTTATCACAAGTAGTTCCTTGCTCAATCGTTAGACTGGCATGGAAGGTAAGTTAAAAGGTTTTCTTCTGGTGCTAACAGTGTGTCTTTCGTTCTGGCAAACTCGATAAAACTGTCGGCAAGAGTGACATAAATGGAACAAGGTAATTCACTCATACATTTCAAAGAATCATAGCCTTCTTTTCCTTGCGACGTGTACGCAGAGGAAACCGCGACGTATATCTTCTCTAATTCGACTGTTTTCCAGGTTCCACCTAGCGTTTGATATTCCAACTGTGTAATTCGTTGACCTTTGGGTTTGCAACATTCATAGGTATAACGCAGTCCAGCGGTATAAGGAAAACTACCGTCTCCTGTGCCTTCTACGCCGTTATTCGTCGCGTTATTGATGGCACCTTCCAGCGCCTGCATCACTTGGAGGCCTGTTGGTTTGTATAATATCAGATCGATGGCAAACGGCAAGAGTCTGCCCGCCACTTCTGCTGCAGTCAGCTTCCCATTCTCAAGACTTACGCGAACACCACCCGCATTGTGAATAGCAAAATCGACCTCATAACCGCGCTCTCTTGCAGAATAAATCATCGCTTCACAAACTAATGGAGCAATCTGGCTGCCGCCTTTTTCATCTGGTACACGAATATGGCGTAATCGGGCAGGCAAATTAGTGACAACGTCACTCTTTAATTTATCTACAGCCGGGCGATATCGCTCGGCGATCACCTGCTTTATCCCTTCATCACCGCGACAATGAATAACATTCGGTTGTTCTAGCAAATACCCTTTGGCTTTCTGGAACGTTTCATCAGGAAGATTTTGGTCCAAGGACGCATCCATCGCCAAACTGCGGCCAAGCATCAGGAAGTTGCCACCGCTATGCGCTGTCACCTTTCCATTTCCATCTAGGGTGACTGTCAGCTTTCCAAGGGCAAGTGAATGGCATCCGGCTTGCACCACAAGGGTGTCGTTAATCTGACGGCCATAAGGTCCCATGTCGCCAAGACCAAGATTGCTAAAGTCACCCTGTAACACATGACTATGACCACCCACAATCACAGACAGACCCTCTACCTCTTCAGCCATTTTCAGGTCTTGGTCATATCCTAAATGGCTGAGCAAGATAATGTGTGGTGTGCCGATTTCCTCGTGGATGTACTTAACCGTGTTTATGATGGTTTCTTTAGAGCTGACGAATGGCGTGTCAGGATCTGGCATGGCGATATCGGCCATTTTATCCAGAGCCACGCTGAAGATGGCCACTTTCTTGCCGCCAAACTCTTTCGTAAGTACGCTGGCAATTTTCAGGTCTGGATCATACGCCAGCAAAGGCGCTTTCCCTTTTACAGGAAACGCTTTGTTCGGGAGTTCTTTACTGACATCCCAGTTACCAGCCAGAAAAGGAAAGGTAATTTGGTCGAGGAATTTCGAAACCGCGGCATTACCCAAATCTAATTCATGATTACCCAGAGCCATCGCGTCCAGGTTCAGCATGTTGAGTAAAGTGGCATTAACCTCACCTTTGAACAGGCTGTAATAAAGCGTGCCTTGAAAGCAGTCACCCGCATGAAGGAATAGAAAACCGTCCGCGTCGTTTTGAGTTTCTTGTTTGAATGATTTAGTGACAGAAGCAATTCGGGCAAAACCACCCACATTGGCATAGACACGGTCTTCTAGGCCTTTTACAGCAAGCGAGATCGGCGTCGGTTCAAAGTGAGAGTGAGTGTCATTGATGTGCGCAATTGATAGCGTGATAGGTGTGACGTTGGGCATGATTTCCTTTATGCGCTGCACAAAAACGAAGTGTATCAGAGTTTAACCCCAGTTCACACACATCACACTTTTATTGCAAGGCTTGTTATGCAGGAGTCAGCATAGTGAGAACTCTAACGATACCGCCCAATATCAGGCTGAACATCGCGATGTACCACCATTTCATCTCGTCTCGAGAAAGGCTTTGCACGTGAAATAGAACAACATTGAGCTGATGCCAATTCTCTGTTCGGGATGCGTATTGAAAAGCGCAGCGAATAAGCGCTACAACACCTGTCACTAGCAAGACAGTTTCAACCGCGTGTGCAATTACGAGTAACAAGTGAAAACTCCAATCGTTTTGTCATTTAGAAATAAAACAAAAGAGTTAACGCTATTCAACATTTTGTTTACTTTCGTGCATTTATTCGTGAAGCACAGTAGATAGATGTAAAAAAGGAGCGCACTGCTCCCTTCTAATCATCTGCCTGACTCAATCAGTCAACACACCGTTTTGGTAGTCCGTTATGGCTTGATTAATCTCTTCCATCGAGTTCATCACAAACGGGCCATATTGAACAACGGGCTCATCAATGGGCACACCGGATAGTATCAACACTCCAGAGTCTTCATTTGCCTTCAGTGAAATAGCATCACCACCCGATAACTGAACGAAGTGGCTTTGTTTGACTGACTCACTCGCAATTTCCACCTCTCCCTTATAGACATAAAGGTTTGCCTGATAGCCACTTGGTAACGCAATCTCACGACTTTGATCTGGTGCAGCACGCCAGTCTGCAACAAACACTTCTATGCTGGTTTGCTGCAATGGACCTTTAACGGGCACACCGTTACTGACTGCATGACCGCCAATCACCCGCAGTAGGTTTTCAGTTTCACCATACTCATTAATTTCAGGTGATTGAAAATCGTGGTACTGCGCAGGACGCATTTTCTTGGCTGCCGGCATGTTAATCCAGATTTGAAACCCATGAAGCTCACCATCGCTCATGATTGGCATTTCACTGTGAATCACACCTTTGCCTGCACTCATCCACTGTGCGCCACCAGACTTAAGTTCACCAACGTTGCCCATATGGTCACGATGCTGAAAATGCCCTTTCAGCATGTAGGTCAAGGTTTCAATACCGCGGTGAGGATGAGGAGGAAACCCACCGATGTAGTCATCAGGGTTTTCACTTTTCAGCTCATCAATCATCAAAAATGGGCTGAATTGAGGATCATTGAATCCATGTGCACGGCTGATTTTTACACCATCGCCATCTTTGGAAGCATGTGAGCGAATTACGCGTTTTACCGTTCTGATTGTCATACTTAACTCCTTAGTTGACATCAGTCTACGAGAGCATGGTTGTGGGTAACACCCACCTAGAACTAACAAGTCATTCGAAATTCTTGAACAAGATTATTTGGGGCTTGCTTCCTTAGAAACAAGATAGTCAACATTTTGATTGGAGCTCTGACAAGAAAAGCTTTGCGATTGCCATAGGTTCTGATATTTATCTGACTAATCGACATTCATGGATGAATATCAATGATTGAATGGCATGCCAATATCATGTGGCACCACACAGAGCCTTATCGTCGCTTCGGCGTAAATATTGGGCAACGAATGACTGTTTTTCGCCTAAACGATGACTCATTACTTGTTCACAACCCAGCCATCCTATCCCCCCAACTTCAAGAACAACTCAAACGAATTGGAAAAATAAGTTGTATTACTACCGCCAACCTGAACTTGCACCAGAATTTGTCTGATTGGTGGCTTACCTATCCGGAAGCGCGCTTTTTTGCTGCACCCGGTCTTTACAACAAACGTACCGACTTAGGATTTGATGGGATCCTGAATTCCACCACGTCGACTTTGTGGCGTAACCAGCTTTACCAAACGGTTTTGAGAGGCAACGATGCCTGCGAAGAAGTGATCTTTTGCGACCCGAAAAGCCGCACTCTGGTATTGGGTGAAAGTCTATTGTTACTCAATGATGGAAGCATGTACCGTCAAATGATTGGGAGGTTACTAGGCTGCCATAAAGATGCCCGTGTCCCACTCCCATATCAAATTCAAATAAAAGAATCGAAGTTACTGAGGCAGTCATTGCAGGAAATCCTTACGTGGCCATTTGATCATATTCTCCCCGTTCACGGAGATCCCATTGTTTTCAATGGTAAGGAAAAGCTCGCCGCCGCATATCTGTGGGCATTTCACGGTGACAGGATTTCATAGCCCTTTTGTGTTGAGCCGTTATATACCCAAACAACCTAAAGATGCCGGATTCAGCGAGTTTGACTGGTGTTGTGATCGCGGCGTCCTTTTGTAGGTGTAGTCACCTCCATCAAAAAAGGACAACAAAGGGCACGACGCCAGTAACTCGCCCAAAGGGACGCCCACTTCATCGTTAAATTCCACGGAAATAGAACGACTATTCCTCGCGAAATTTGCCTCGAATTGACCGCATTGATGGCCTCTGAATGCAGCATCTTCAGGTTATTTGGGTATAATGTCCTGTCTCTTATAAATATGGCTAGTTATTCAAGCAATGAAGCAAAATATTCTCACCTTTTTCAAAGGAATGGCTATGGGCGCGGCAGATGTGGTCCCTGGCGTTTCCGGCGGAACCATCGCATTTATCACCGGGATCTATGACACGCTTTTAGAAAGCATTCGTCGCGTCAACCCATCGATTTTTCCACTTTGGAGAAAAGAAGGTTTCGCTTCAGTATGGAAACACGTTAACGGCACATTCCTCGCATCCCTTTTGGCTGGTATTTTGACCGCCATTCTTACCCTAGCAAAAGCAGTCTCTTACACATTAGAGAACCACCCTATTGTGATTTGGTCATTTTTCTTTGGCTTGATCATCGCGTCCGCCATTCACATGATCAAGCAAGTAGAGAAATGGTCAGCGGGTGAAATCGTATTGGCGATTGCAGGTGCCATTTTTGCCTATGGCATTACCGTCGCCAACCCTATTAGCATGGAATTCAACATGCTAACCGTGTTTATTGCTGGCTCAATCGCCATCTGTGCGATGATCCTTCCTGGGATTTCCGGTAGCTTTATCCTGCTGTTACTCGGGATGTATGCGCCGGTACTAGACGCAGTAAAAAGCTTGAATATACCTATTCTTGCTGTGTTCGCTACGGGCTGTTTGGCGGGTATTCTGTCTTTCTCCCATATTCTCTCTTGGCTATTGAACAAATACCGTAGCTTTACCATTGCTTTCTTGACGGGCCTTTTGATTGGAGCATTAGGTAAGGTATGGCCCTGGAAAGAGGCGATCAGTTTCCGCTTGAACTCTTCGGGAGAACAAGTGCCTTTGGTTGAAAAAGTCTTGTCGCCGGGCACTTTTGAAGCAGCAACAGGCCAACCTACACTTTTGGGGACAGCAATCATTATGATGGTTGTTGGTTTTGTGCTAGTGATCGGTTTGGAAAAAGTATCGGCAAAGCTGGCAGACTAATTTCAGCAAAGATCAACAGCCCCTAAACAAAGGCCTCTATAATGAGGTCTTTTGTCGTTATTCAACCGATTAACCTGGAACGATTCCTTTCATTTCAAGAGGTTTCTCACATCCTTTACACGTATGAAATGTTAATCTCCTCACTCTTTGTTTTGGTCATAGCTCTTTTATGAATGTTAGTGGTTGTGGACACCGACGTGGCGTCGAATTAATGGGTCTTGGAATTATTGTTGCCTTTGGTTATTTCTTTGCCGATCAAACTTTTTTTGATGAACCAGCAACTGTCACGCCTACGCTAGCGCCGACCTGTACCCTTAGCTCCACACCCTGCTTATTTAACAACGCCAAAGTCTCCATGGCGTCTAACACCGCAGCGCCTCTAATTCCTACTGAAGTCAGCGTTGAGGTCACTGGCTCAACACCTAATTATCTGATGATTGAACTACAAGGTGTTGAAATGAATATGGGAACATACAAAATCAAACTCTCATCGGTAGGAGACAATTTATACCAAGGAGAGTTAATGCTGCCTATTTGCATGGAAGATGAAATGACTTGGCGAGGCGCTATCAAAAGCTCCGATGATTCTATCTCATTACCGATTGACGTAAGGATGGCTCGATGAAAATAAAAGTTCTGGTCGTTGTCGCGGCGCTTTTGGCTGGTTTTGGTGCTCGATACCTCGTAGATCAAAATGATAAACCCGCTGCCACACCAACAGAAATTGGCTTGCTTCAAAGCGGTACTGAAACGATCAATTTGTTTGATAATAATGATAATCGGATCCGCGTGGTTTACTTTGGTTATACACATTGCCCAGACGTCTGTCCTACCTCTCTCGCTATCATGTCAGCCGCACTGAAATCTCTACCGGAAGAAAATCTGGAAGACGTAAGGCCTATATTTATTACCTTGGATCCTGAGCGAGACAATGGCGAAGCCGCCCAACAGTATGCGGGATATTTCCATCCAAGTATTGAAGGCGCAAGTGGCTCCAAAGAGAAGACAGATGCCTTAGCTCGAAAATATGGTGTGCTTTATCAAATTACCCAATTGGAAGACTCGGCGATGGAATATGCTGTCGACCACAGTTCTTATTTCTATTTCCTCAACCCAAATGGGGAGCTACTTGAAAAAGTACCTCACACTTTGAACCCAAACATGGTGTCAGACGCAATTCTTCGCCTCACTGCCCAAACTCAGTAGAAAGTAACCAAGTGGTTGGTTAAGACTGATCCCTTTCGATAAACAGGAGTTTTAAATGAACTTTCGCACCTCTTTGATTGCCGCAGCTTTCAGTGCTGTATCTTTCTCATCTTTTGCAGCAGTTGAAGTTTCAAAACCCTATGCACGCGCTACGCCACCACATGCCCCAAACAGCGCTGCCTTTATGATGCTAAAAAACAGTGGTGATGAATCAGTATCACTAGTAAAAGCAGCAACGCCAGTAGCAAAGAAAGTTGAACTTCATACGCACACAATGGATGGTGGTATGATGAAAATGCGGCAGGTGGAAAACATCGAAATTCCCGCCAACGGAATGAGCGAACTAAAACCAGGAGGCCTGCACATTATGCTATTTGGTTTACAAAATCCGCTCAAAGAGGGTGAGACACTGCCGTTGACCCTATCCTTTTCAGACGGCACTAAAGTCACTAAGAAAATTCCCGTTAAAAAGGTCATTACAGGCTCACAAATGAAACACAAGCACTGATACGGACATTAATTTGCCAAAGTTCTAAACTATTATGCTGATGACATGCTTAGTTTTTTAAGCTGTATCAACATTGAGGCGGATTAGCCAGCGCCTAAGCTGCAGAATAGTAAAACGCAGTCTATGGTTATACTGCAGCCAGTTGTTTGTATAACAGGTAAATATAAAGCAGTAAGGCAACTCAACAAAAACGAAGAGGTTTTTACTATGAAAATTCGTCTCCTAGCAGTAGCAGCAATCGCTTCCAGTGCATTACTGGCTGGTTGTTCAAGCAATAAAGCTCTTGAACAAAGCGTCGCTGATCTGTCGTCTAAGGTAGATTCTCTGTCTAATCAAGTTTCAGCTCTACAAGGCGATGTAGCAGACGTGGCAGCGGCTTCAGCGCTCGCTTATGATGAAGCGGCTCGTGCTAACGAGCGCATTGACAACATGGCGCAGTCTTACAGCAAGTAATAACTACGCTATAATATCCCCTTATAATTCTGCGGCTCCTTCGGGAGCCGCTGTGTTTTGAGCAAAAGCGTTTCCAACCTCAATCGGCACACCAGATTGAACCGCCAGAGCCGCACGGTAACGACTAAAATTCATTTGATTTGATTTCAGCCAATGTGCAATAAGCGGATCAGGCTGAGTCAACACTCGTTTTCCCACTTCTGATTCGTCAATGGACAGCGGTCGATGCGCTTCAACGAATACTGAACCATCGGGTTCATAGGTGGTTTTTACTGGCTCGTTGATAATTCGAACTTTTTCGCCCAGCGCAACTTTGTCAAATAGCCAGACAATATCGTCCGGTCTCATACGAATACAACCCGCACTAACACGAAGTCCAATACCAAAGTCTTTATTAGTACCATGGATAAGATACGAGCCTGTTCCATAAGCTAATCTCAGCGCGTGTGTCCCTAATGGGTTTTCAGGACCAGCAGGCACGACATCTGGCAATACTATGTTTCTTTCTTCCAAATACTCTTTTCGGAGACTCGCAGGCGGTGTCCAGGTTGGGTTTTCGCGTTTCTGGCTAATTTTGGTTTTCATGATTGGCGTTTCACGACCGACGCTGCCGATGCCAATCGGAAAAATATGAACTTTTTGGTTTTCAGGATCAAAATAATAGAGGCGCAGTTCCGCCAGGTTGATAACAATGCCCTCGTAATCAACGTCAGGAAGGATTACTTGTTGAGGAATAGTCACGAAAGTCCCAGGTTTTGGCAGGTAAGGATCGGCACCTGGGTTTGCAGACATTAAGGCTAAAAAACCCACGTTATATTGTTTTGCGATCAGCTCGAGGTGTTCACCCGGCTTAATGATATGGACAGGATTATCCCCTATCAATCGTGTTTGGGCTTCTGGCCAGACATAATCATTCGCCATCGATAATGTGGGCACAAGGCTGGCGAATAGCATTGGGATAAGTTTACGCGCGAATTTCATCTCGCTTTTTCTCTCGTATTTGGGGTTCTTACAATCTACTTAAAAGATAACATGAGATAAGACCTTTGCTCCCTGCTATGCCTTTCATTACTCCCAATTATTCGTCATTTTTTCTCATGGCCGACACATAAAGACAAAGAGCGCTTTTCGGCGCTCTTTCTACTCAACTCATTAACTGCTCAACCTATGTTCAGAAGAACATGCGCAGCCCAAAAGAGCCTTCGAACTTGAATGCTGCATCTTCTTGCCAATACCAAGCCGTACCGACTTCACCGTACAATTCTATATTTCCATGCCCCATTGGAACAGTAATACCCAAACCTGCACGTGGCCCCCATTCGTGGTGTTTATCATCAACCCACTGTGCGCCCGTATAAGCATACATTGGCGAAAACTCAGGGCGAGCTAACCAATCCCCAAGGTTCCACAAGCCATCTAAAGCGACACCGGTTTTTTCAACACCGAGAGAAATACGAAGGTTGTTCTGTTCTATGGTGACACCGGACATAGGGGTGCCAATGAATACGCCCGCAGAAAATCCTTGTGCAGACGCGGGCAATGCGGTAGCAGCAAGTGCGAACATCAAAAAAAAACGTTTCATTAGAAATCAATTCTCGAAATTTAGTTTGGAAACTGGCTATTAAACAACCAACTAGGTACCAACAGGTCAATTGTAATCACTCTACCCATCATCTGTTATAACTACCATACTTTAATAACGTTTTTCATAAAAACCTAAACTCCTGAAAGAATAATAACGTTATATAGGTCTGATAAGTCAGTGAAGTGACGTGCCTTCGCACGGTTTGATAAACGGAGTAACCTGATGCTGATCCGAGTGCCAAAGAAATCAGAAATAAAAGAAAACGAACTCACCCCGGAAAGTGTTTACAAGTCCCGTCGTGAAATTCTGAAAAAGCTCGGAATTGTGACCGCAAGCCTCCCCTTCGCCGCCCAATCCCAAGCTAATATTTTTGGTATTTTCAGTGGTGACGATGACAAAGCAGCCGACGGCACAACCTTTGTCAGATCCCCGTTGGTTGCAGAGAAAACACCTTATGGCAAAGGCCTCGAAACGACGCCTGAGTCAAAAGTACTGACCTACAACAACTTTTATGAATTCGGCACAGGAAAAGGCGATCCTGTCGAAAACAGCCAGAATTTCGTGGTTAATCCATGGACACTAGAAGTCGATGGCTTAGTGAACAAACCCATGAAGCTGAGCTATGACGACTTGCTTAAAAAATTCCCGCTCGAAGACCGCTTCTACCGCATGCGCTGTGTTGAAGCATGGTCCATGAACATTCCTTGGGTAGGCTTTTCCCTCGCGGCACTGTTGAAAGAAGCGGATCCAATGGGAAGCGCAAAATACGTGGCATTCGAAACCCTTCATGACCCAAAACAAATGCCAGGCCAACGTTCCCAGTTTGTTGGTGGTGGTATTGATTACCCTTATGTAGAAGGCTTGAGACTGGATGAAGCCATGAATCCGCTGACCTTGCTTAGCGTCGGACTGTTTGGTCAAACACTTGCACCGCAGAATGGTGCACCTGTGCGTATGGTTGTACCGTGGAAATATGGTTTCAAGAGCATCAAATCCATTGTGAAAATTCACCTTCTGGAAGCGCAACCAGCAACAACTTGGAATTTGTTGGCGCCGCACGAATACGGATTCTATGCCAACGTCAATCCGCAGGTTGACCACCCTCGTTGGAGCCAAGCTTCAGAACGTTTTATTGGTGAAGGTTCTATTTTCAGCTCGCGTCGTCAGCCGACCGCGATGTTTAATGGCTATCTGGAAGAAGTCGCTCACCTTTATACGGACATGAACCTGAAGGCGAATTATTAATGCGTTTAACGCCCACGCACATCACGCTGATTAAAACTATTGTTCATCTTGTTAGCCTAGGCTTTGCAGTCAACTTGGTGAACTTGGTTTTGTCGGGCCGATTTGGTGCAGATCCAGTCGATGGCATCACCCACTATACAGGCATCGCTGCGCTGAATACCTTGGTGGTGACCATGTTGATCAACCCAATCGCCCGCTTTACCAAAAACGGCTTGCTGGTTCGTTGTCGTCGTGTCGTCGGTCTTTATGCATTCTTTTGGGCAACATTACATATGCTGACCTATTTTGCGTTGGATCTGACTTTCAATTTCTCATTGCTTGGGACGGAAATCCTGTCGCGGCCTTATTTGACATTTGGTGCATTGGGATGGCTGATCCTTTTTGCACTGACAATGACATCAACTGCAAAAATACAACGTCGTATGGGCGCGAAATGGCAGCAATTGCATAACCTCGTTTATGTTGCACTGATTGTTGGCCCCATTCACTTCTACTGGTCGTCAAAATCAGAACTCATTGAACCCACGATTTACCTACTTTTGGCGCTAACACTGTTGGCGATTCGTTGGAAAACCCTCAAAAGAATCGTTTCACGACCAGTATTTAGGCGGACATAACCTCACTTTTGAACGGCTCTGCACAATTAGCGCATCCAGATATAGCAAATTTCAAATTTTTGCCATACTTTAGGGAACCTTAGCGCAACCCTATGTTGTAGTGTTGATTTTTGGAGTAGGCGTTTTTGCTGGACGAACTGATTTCGCAGAGCCTGAGAGACTTTCAATCTGATTGTGTCAGCTTTTGCGAACACCACTATCCGACAATCCACAATCGTGGAATGAAAGAAAGCCACTTGGGCAAAGCCTTTGCACGTCGGTTAATTCACTCTTACGACAACCTCAACATTGACGCTCAATATGCTCAGCTCGATGAAGCTGGCGTACTTAAACACCCTGCATTTAGGATAGAAAGCCCCAACCACCAAATCTATATCATCGCCCATCGCTTAATCAGTGCAAATGTTGCCTGCCGAAAAGGATTGGTGAAAGACATACAGTGGACGCTGGATCATCTGGATACCGCAAGCGATAAAGAAAAACGCTTGGTCATCTTGGCAGACCATTGGGTTGACCGTTCAAGTGCGAGTAAATCTGTCCCAAGCTGGTGGTTAGGTCATCAACCCATCCATAAAGAAGAATATGTGGCGCAAGGCATTCGATTAGTCGACGCAGATCGCAGCCTTTCGGAAGATATTGGGCAAGAATGCAATCTGAGTGACGGTCGACACCGGATATTTCATCCTCTTTTCCGTCATCGCGATGGATTGCCACTGTTCAAATACATGCTACTCACCGCTGCCTACACGCTGTAACTGATCCACCCTGAACGGAATCCCATGACCACAGAAGTTCACGCTAACGACGCGATGTTGCGCGACGCGCCATTGTTACGCCTTTTCCTTCGTTATTCATTGCCAACAATCGCTGCCATGCTGGTGACGGGTATTTATGTTGCCGTTGATGGCATGTTTATCGGCCATTTCGTGGGTGAAGAAGGACTAGCAGCTATCATACTTGCCTATCCTGTCGGATCCATTCTCTATGCCTTGGGCAATCTAATTGGCATGGGCGCTGCGTCTCTCGTTTCTATCAACCTTGGACAAGGAAAACCAAACGTCGCGCAGCATATTGTCGGGAACGCACTGTCCTTATCACTGATTGTCAGCCTTATTATCTCGATCGTCGGCATGGCGTTTTGCGAAGATGTCATTCTGACACTCGGCGCTGAAGGTCGGGTTGCAGAAATGGCTGTCACTTATCTTCGGTGGTATTTCGGGATGGGCGTATTTGCGCTGGTCTCCATGGCATTCTCTATTTTGCTGAGAAACGATGGGGAACCAAACCGCGTTACTTTCATTATGATCTTTGGCGGTGTGCTAAATATCTTTCTAGATTGGGTATTTATCGTTTTGATCCCATGGGAGCTGAAAGGCGCGGCGATTGCGACCATGCTGTCTCAGGCCGCAACTGCATTGCTTTGTTTACGTCACTTTTTCAAACCAACCACCCGGTTACGGTTTACGCTAAATTCCATCGTCATTAGGGCCAAAACGATCACAGACATTCTTCAACTCGGCATTCCGGGTTTTCTGATGTACCTGTATCTGTCTGTGGTGCTCACTTTTCATAATATGGCGTTTCTCGCCTCTGGTGCTCCTATCAATGTCGCTGCCTATGCCATAGTCAGTTATACAGAAGCCTTTTTTTATTTAGCTTTTGAAGGTATCGCCTTGGGCATGCAGCCGATCACCAGTTTTAACCTGGGTGCAGGCCAGATTCAGCGTGTTAAAACCAGCCGGAATATCGCCTTTGGTGCGACCATGATTGTCGCCGCTTTTGGCTTGTTTATCGTATACGGATTTCCTAAAGCCATTATTTATGCCTTTGGCGGAGATAATCCAGAGTTGGCTGCAGTGACTCGAGAAGGCATGTACCTCTACTTCTGGGGCTTGCCAATGGAAGGTTTGCTTTTAGTCGGTGCGATATATTTTCAGTCTATCAATCAGGCGAGCATTGCCAATTGGTTAACGGGCGGTAAACTGGTCATTATTGCCGCAATGTTATATTTCCTAACGAAATTCGCCGGCACAACGGGTACATGGATTTCACTCGCTTGTACCAGCACCCTGCTGACACTATGGATGCTGTGGAAGTTGCATCAAACTCAACCAGTTACGGTGTCACATAAAAACCCACCACAATAAGAGGCAAGGATGCTCGAAAAAGTCATTAGCATACTGTTTCCGGTATTTGCCGTTGTCGCTGCTGGCTTTTTTGTAGGCAAAGCATTCAAGCCTGATATGCGCCATATCAACCGAATCAATATCGATTTAATGGTGCCGTGTCTGGTGTTCACCACCCTCTCTGTGATGCCTATGGGCGGGCAACAGAACTCACTCATCGTGGCTGCTGTTCTCGCTGTTCTACTCCCTGGTGTTTTAATGTTTGGCATCGGAAACATAATGTCACTGCCCTTTAAAACCTGGGGACCACCTCAAATGTTCCGTAACAGCGGAAATCTTGCTATTCCTCTTTTTGGCTATGCATTTGGGGTTAGCGCAGAGGCACCTGCTGTCTTGCTCTTTGTGGTTTCCGTCATTCTCCACATCACCGTAGGCATGGCTTTGCTAAGCAACAGCGAATATCGCTTCAACAACGTCCTCAAAATGCCCCTACTTTGGGCGGCTATGCTCGCGCTGGTTTTCAATTTCAATGGCTGGACAGTTTGGAATCCACTCAATGAAGGCATGACGCTCGTTGGTAATGCAGCGGTGCCCGTCATGCTGATTTCACTTGGCGTGCAACTTACTGCCATTAAGTGGTCTGGGATTCGCGTTGGTATTTTGAGCACGGTATTAAGTTTGGTGACAGGTGCAATCAGCTTTACTCTGATCTACTTTTTTATCCCTCTTCCGTCAGAGCACATGCGAATGATGCTTTTGTTCGCCATGCTGCCACCAGCCGTGATGAATTTTCTTTACGCCGAGCGCTTTAAAGTGGGCGCAGATGAGGTGGCGTCAATGGTGCTGTTCGGAAATGGCTTTACCGTATTGACGCTACCTTTGTTGCTTATCGCGGCTTTTGCATGGTTATGAAGCGTTAAACAGAGGGCTTTTTCCATACAGATTTGAAATCAAACCAGCCAACGCGGTTTGAGGCGACATCTTCCAGTTCCTGTCCATCTACAACGCCCTGCCAGATGTGGAAAAGTGGGACGATCTGTGAGGATTCAACCAGCATACGTCCTAATGACTCCGCATTGAAGGTTTCGTTTTTCTGGGCGCGCCACACCGCCATTTTCTCAATCAATGCCTCAAACTCACTCTCTGGCATAGCTGATGAAACATGATCAAAATTCATCAACCAAGGCAGAATGGCATCATGCTTCTTGCTGCCCAAACTCATCCCACAAAGCCAAATATCTACTTTTTTCGGGTTAGTAGGCTGCATCATTTCTTCGTATGGCACAGTGTGAATTTCCAGCTCAACGCCGTCCTCTTCCAACATGTCTTTTAGTGCCGCTGCGAGAAGCGGAAAGAGTGGATTATCAGCCTGATGAGCCAGCCTCAGTTTTGATTTTGATGGGGGCGATACATCTTGTCTCGCCGTTTTGGTATGTATCCATCCAGGAACTAAACCATAGGCATTAGTCAGACGGTATTCACCAATTCCCCTTTCCGCTAAGTGAGGCAATAAGAAAAGAGATGAAACACGATGGCAAAGGTAATCCGCCCAGCGCTTGTCCTTCGCAATACCCGTTTTTCTGTTCAACAAGAGGTAATCACAGCCTTCATCGAGTTCCAGTCGCTCATTCGCAGCGCTTTGAAGTGCACCTTGTCGAGAATCTAACGCAGTAGGATCAAGCGTCGCTGTTGGCTGCAGATAGCACATTGCCGCGCTATCCAGCACCCATATTTCAATTTCATCAGTCAGTGCACGGAACCCGAAATACTGGTCGTGTGCTTTTAGCACCAGATGGCGTTTGTTGTTTTCGACGATTCTGTACGGGCCTGTCCCTACAGGAAAAGCGTCGGCATCTTTACTTTTTGCAGCCTTGTGAGATTGAATCGACGCCATAGGAACAGCCAAGGTTTCAGCAAACCTCACATCAGGCCGGCTCAAAATGAAATCCACAACGTTCTCTGCCGGCGCTTCAATATGCTGAATATGAGAAAAGTAAGGACTGCCGGACATCGCATTGATTGACCAAATCACATCTTCTGCGCTCAATAGCGTGCCATCATGAAATTTCACCGCAGGGCGCAAATAGAATCGCCAATGGGTATCTGTGATGGATTCCCAGTGATGTGCTAAATCTGCCTCGACTTTCTCATTAGTTTCATTAAGTCGCGTCAATCCATTAAATATTTGTGAGACCAAGTGCTGCTCAGAACGGCGCAAAGGTTTGGCTGGATTTAGCGTAGGGAAAGAGCGGTAATAAGGAAGGCGGATGATCTGCTTACCTTCCTGCGTAGAAACACCTAATTGTTCCTGAATTAGTCTTGCCAGCTTGGCGGCATCGTTGTCCAGCTCCTCAAGTGCAGCATCCAGCTTACCCTCCTGAACCCACTTTCTAACGCGGCGCATTTGAAGATCGGAATCACTGCGGTGAAACGTCAGGCGACTCTGCTTTCCTCGGCCTACAGCGGGCTCCCAGCTCAACCAGCCCTGCTCCGACATCTTGTTCAATACCATTCTCGCGTTTCGGCGGGTGCAGCAAAAGATGTCCGCCATCGTCTCGAGATTGGTATCAGCGTCTTTTCCTTTGAAACGGTTATAAATCATTGAAAACTGTGTTTGAAGGCGTTGTCCAGACATAAAAAGGGGAACCTAAGAGGTCAGAAGTCAGGGAATCTATTTCCTATTTTATACCTAATATTAGGATTCTCCAGCAATGGTTGACTGGCTAACTTATCGACAATCGGCTTGAGTATTTCCTCATTTTGTTGGTGTACCATTGTTATTTCACTGAACGGCGCTATTATCGAAGCACGATTGAAGATTGCCTTCACGCTGCCGAGAGATTGAGTTCTCGGACATTCTAGATTCCGGAGTTCTTATGAGCGAATCCACCGTTCTTTCCCACTTCCACAAAAAACAGGCTTGGATGGCAAGCCACGTAGAAAGTGCACAATTCCCAACGGCTGAAAGCAAAGAAGGCTTACGTTTGTACAAGGCAGCGGAATCAGAGCCTGCTTCAACGGAAACATCGTCCGGTGGCGCAACAGAAGGCTTTACGTTTTATGAAGTTGATTGCCACCCATTGATGGTTCGCTACGCGAAAACGCTGGCACAAAAATGGCCAGAATCAGAACGCGAAGCCATCATGGAATTTCTCTCTCAACTTTCGCTCACAGATCTGCCAACGCCTGACGGCATGCATGTTGGGCTTTATGTGGCGATGGAGCAAGGCGCACCTGTAGCGACAGGAATGCTGCTAAGCTCAGAAGAATCTGATCGGAAAATTTTCGGTATTTATGATGTGTATGGCCTGAATAAAGACGCATCAAATGCCATCAAACAGCACCTTTTATGTCTCGCAGGTGATGGAAACGTCGTGAGCGAATAGCGCAAGGTTAACAAGTACCAGAAACACAAAAGCAGAGCTCAGGCTCTGCTTTTTCTTTTTTACGCTTTAGCGCTTTTAATTTTTGTTATCGACTTTAAAAAGTAAGGTCAATCAGACGGTAACGGACCGCTTATGAACGGCAAGCACGCTCTTTTTTAACAATGAAAAATGCTGCTACGATAAATGCGACGACCAGAATAGTTTCCAAGTTTCTCTCCTAAAAGGTTTTGCTTTGCGTTTCGTAGCATTCAATCACTGCCGCCACGTCTTGCTTTTGCGAATTGCTGATTTTTTGTTCGGCGCGAATTATAACCAAATCTCGTTATCAGATCTCGAAAAATGTTAACTTTTTAGTCAAAAAATTCACTCCGACAATAGAATCCGTGAATTGCCTCCACGAACTCATATTCAGAGTAGAAGCATGTCGAAAATAATTCTTTGATTTCAATCATTAAAAAGAAAGCCGCCCCATGTAGGGGCGGCCTTCTATTCACCATGTAAATATGACAGTTTTATTGAATTTGAGCACCGCCTTCAGCCCATTTACCAATCAATGCCCTTTCTTCCTGCGTCATTTGAGTAAGGTTACCTAAAGGCATGATATTTGTAGTCACTGTCTGAGCCACAATACGCGAAACTTCTAACTGCATTTGTTCGGGTGTGTCCAAAATTACCCCAGCGGGTGCCGTAGCAAAAGCTGGATGCGTAGGCGATTGCGAGTGACAAACCGTACAACGCTCCAAAATAATACCTTTTACCGACACAAACATTGTCGCTCCTTCATTACCACTAGGGGCAACGGCATCGTGAGAATGTGAACTGGCCGCACTCGGTGCATTTGATTGGGGTGCAGAGACAAATGCCAGGCACACCAAGCCCAACGCCGCTGTTGGAATGGTCCAAGCATATTTCTGGCTTCCGTGACGTGTATTAAAATAGTGTCGTACCAGTACGCTGATCACTGACAAGCCCGCCAAAATCGCCCAGTTGTATTCGTTACCGTAAGTGCTGGGGAAATGATTGCTAATCATGATGAACAGTACTGGTAATGTCAGGTAGTTGTTGTGACGAGAGCGCAATAAACCTTTAGCCGGAAGTTCAGGATCCGGTTCTGTTCCCTCTTCGATTGCTTTAACCAGACCACGTTGGGCAGGCATGATAATGCGGAATACATTACCTACCATGATGGTACCGATGATTGCACCGACGTGGATGTAAGCGCCACGACCACTGAACACCAGACTCAACGCCCAGGATGCAAACACAAGAAATACGAACAGTACGATACCCAATAACATGGGTTTCTTACCAAGTGCCGAGTCACACAGAAAATCATAAACAAACCAGCCCGCTATCAGTGAACCAACACCGATCGCTACCGCTGTCATTGGTTCTATACCGGAGCCGGGTTTCACAAGATAAATATCTGCATTTGAATAGAAGACAATGGTCAGCAGTGCCACACCGGTAATCCAAGTGAAGTAAGCCTCCCACTTAAACCAGTGAAGGGTTTCTGGCATTTTGGGTGGTGCAAGTTTGTATTTTTCAAGATGATAAATACCACCACCGTGAATTGCCCATAAATCTCCGGACAGCCCTTCTTTTGGGTTTTCACGGTTTAAGTTGTTTTCCAACCATACGAAATAAAAAGACGCACCAATCCACGCCACCCCGGTGATCATATGCACCCAGCGTACTGCTAGATTGAGCCATTCCGTGATATACGGATCCATAACAACCTCCTGTACGGACGCCGTCGCTAAATTTGTTTGCTATAAAAAAGCTTACGCCGTCCCTTCCTGTTTTTCTCAGATATTGACAATTGCTTTAACCAAATCAACAAATCGTTTTCTTTGAAATGATAACGCTATAAATTAGGTGCCAATATCACATGCGTTTGTTCTAAAAAGAAAAACTCGTCACAGTTATTTCCCACACCTTCCCTGTCAACCACTAGAAATTGGTCGTTGGGAGTCAATGCAAGAACAGGATGATGCCAAACGCCTCGATGGTAGTTCACTCCTTGGCTACCTTTTGCGTAGAAAGCGCGGATCGAATCAGGATCCGGCTCATTTCCCAGTGGTGCAACCACCACCAAGTAGTCATTCCCCAGCAAAGGCATAAACGCCTGAGAACCCTTTGGGTGACGTTCCAACATCTTGATATTCAGAGGATACAAAAGTGGTGTTGCCTGAAAGATATTAATAATAACGCTACTTCCGTCATCAACTTGGGTTGTAGCCAACTTGTGATAACGGCGGGTTGAGCCATTGTTAATCATGAAGTATTCTCGATCCTGAGCTTCAATCACATCACCAAAAGGCGCAAACGCTTCTTTCGTCAGCAACTCTGGTTTTAATATCAATTCTGTAGCCGGCACTTTTTCCATAACCTTTGTCCTTCTCTGACTGCAACGATTTATCTGTTCAGCCAGATTTTCTTCCAAATAACCGTACGCGGCTGATACCACCATCCGGGAAAATATTGACCCTTACGTGGGAGATCGCACCCAGCTTATTGACTTGGTCGGCATACTCATGAATGTTGTGCGCTGAAAGTTTCTGGCTTGGCAGAAGCTCTCGCCAGAAAAGGCTTTGCGTGGCAATTTGCTCGTCAGTACCACCTTCTACAAAAGCGGCCTGAATGGAAACGCTGTCAGGAAAGTTACCTTTAAAGTGGGCGGTATCGATAACAATCCGCTCTACCAATCCAGCATGCCCCATAGACAGGATGACCCAGTCATTCCCAGGCACACGACGTCGCGCTGTTTCCCAGCCGTCACCCATGTTCACGCCACGACCCGGCATGATCAGATTGCTCATATGACCGAAGTGCTGGTCGTTACAGGCCAACGCACGTCCGCCATTCTCTACTGCGGCTAAATCGAGTTCAGATTGCAGGTTCACCCTCTCCCAGTCAATTTCCGGGTGACCATAAACACGGAGTCTTGCTACGCCGCCGTCTGGGTAGATATGAAAACGAACATGGGTAAAAGCTTCATCTGAATAAATATCAGCATAGTGGTGACTGTCTCCCTGAAGATTCATAGAGGGCAGTAACTCTTCCCATTGTTGACTGTCGGTTGGTTCGCCATCTGGGCAGTAACAGCCTTCCAATGACGCCGAAGGTGGATAGTTTCCAGTGAAATGAGAGGTATCTATATCTACACCAATGATCTTACCTGGCAAGCCGAGCCGAATCACACAGTAGTCATGGCCTTCTTCACGCTTTCGGCGAGATTCCCACCCATCCATCCACTTACCATTGTCATCGTAAACGTCTTCCTTCCATTCGGCTGGTGCATCATCAACGAGGCGTTGTTTATCTGCAAAGAAGTCATCTGTCGCGTAGATTGCCTCTGTACCTAAGCGGCTGCTGGCGAGGTTGATGAGCTTGACGAAATCAGGACGATTATCCATTTCCATTGCTTCCTTTATCACATATATCTAAGACACAATATCACCTAGTGGTTTAGGTGTTGTTGGATACAAAAGGTCGCGTCTGTTTCCCTTTCACTGTGGCTGGAAACATCGAATGTGCTTCCGGCGAGCTTCAATTTGCGAGACGCTGAATTCGCCGACAAACCCAATAATAACCATCGCTTGTCGGCGGCCAGAGAGCTACAAATCACGTAGCCTGAACAATGCGATTTTGTTTATTTCAGCAATCGCAGTGTTGAATTCAGTTTTTACATCGTTTTCTAAGCGCTTTTCGAACGCTTCAAGGATCAAGTGCCGATTCGCTCCTTTTACTGCCATGATGAACGGGAATTGGAACTTAGCTTTGTAACGATCGTTAAAATCTGTAAAGCGGGCAAATTCTTCGGACGTACATTGATCAATGCCTGCGCTGGCTTGCTCTGAGGTCGACTCTGCCGTTAACTCGCCTGCCTGCGCCGCTCTGCCTGCTAAATCAGGGTGAGCAAGGATGACCTGCATCTTTGACGCCTCTTCCGCATTGTTGAGTATATCGGCCATGCGAGAGTGCAGAGCATCCTGCTCATCAAAATCACCACCCAGTCCCGAACCATAGGCCTGCTCAGCGACCCACGCGCTGTGCTCGTATACACCGCCAAACGTTTCAACAAACTGTTCTTTGGTTTGCTCACTGGGCCGACAGGTTGAAAATCTCGCCATTGCTATGCCTACTCCTTAGTCATGTTCGGATGTGGGTGATGCTTATGCCAATGCTTGGCGATATCAACACGACGGGTTATCCATACCCTGTCATGCTGCTTCACATATTCTATAAAGCGTTTCAACGCTGCTAGCCTTCCGGGCCTGCCGACCAAACGGCAATGCAAACCGATGGACAGCATTTTCGGCGCGTCCATACCTTCTTCATAGAGAACATCAAAACTGTCTTTCAGGTACTGAAAGAACTGTTCTCCCGAATTAAACCCCTGCACCGTAGAAAAACGCATGTCATTAGCATCCAATGAATAAGGGATCACTAGCTGTGGTTTTCCAGGTGCCGTTCCATCTTCGTGCCAGTATGGAAGATCATCGTCATAGGCATCAGAGTCATAGAGAAAACCGCCCTCTTCAGCTACCAACCTACGTGTATTAGGGCTGGTTCTACCGGTGTACCATCCTAATGGGCGCTCACCAGTGACTTCCTTTATCGCCGCGATGGCTTTTTGCATATCTTCACGTTCATCTTCTTCACGCACATATTGATAGTCGATCCAACGATAACCGTGGCTACAGATCTCATGACCCTCTTCTGCCATAGCCTGAATCGCCTCTGGATACCTTTCCGCTGCCATGCCAACGGCAAACACAGTCAGTGGAATCTCATGTTGCCGGAACAATCTCAACGTGCGCCAAATGCCTGCACGTGTACCATACTCGTAAATCGATTCCATGCTTATGTGTCTTACACCAGCTAATGGTTGTGCCGACGGGATCTCAGATAAGAAAGCTTCTGACTCCCTGTCTCCATGTAATACACAACGCTCGCCACCCTCTTCAAAATTCAATACGAACGAAACCGCAATCCTAGCCTCTCCCGGCCATCTTGGGTGAGGAGGATGAGCACCATAACCTTTCAAATCCCTAGGATAATCACTACTCATCGCGCCATTTCCTGTTGTCAAAACCTTGCATCAAAAGTATCCCGCTCCGCCGTGTTTATTTCTATATCTCTATGGGGCATTAAAGATGTAAATGCTCCTTGATCCCGACAAGATCATTTTTAGTATTACATTTTGTATACAATTTACAAGAAAAAGTTAACAAAATGTTGCCGCCTTCATATTTCCGAAAATTCAATCAGACGAAGATTTGTAGCAAATTTCGACACTAACCCCTTTAAGTAAAGGCTTTCTTTCTAGATTCTCACTATTGATACTGCACGTTTGTCACTCTTTACAAGAATTAAGTATTGTGTACATTTTAAGTTTATATGTGTGCACACAGAATAAAATGTATTGGATTACACCCGCTAGAGAAGCTCTCATATACAGGTGAATATCCAGCAGGTGCAGGCAAGAACAAAGCAATAACCCATAGAACATAAGGACAGAGGTAAATGGGAAGACTAACCACACATGTGCTCGACACTGCCAAAGGCCAACCTGGGGCAGGTATCGAAGTATTACTATATAGGATTGAGGTAAGCACCCTTCACCATGTCATTACCATGACCACCAATCATGATGGGCGAACCAATGAGCCGTTACTGGAAGAGGCAGACTTTCAGCGTGGCAAATACCAGTTGCAGTTCAACACTGCAGATTATTTTAAAAAAAGTGGGATGACGCTCAGTGACATTCCTTTCCTCGACGATGTCGTGATCCGATTTGGCATTGACGATGAAAACGCTCACTATCACGTCCCTTTATTAGTTTCACCCTTCAGTTTTTCGACTTATAGAGGCAGTTAGCTAATGTAGAGCGAAAAGCAGAGTTCTAATTTCTGGGTTTAGTACCCCAGGAATAATGCGATAAGGAAAACTCGCAGTAACTCCTAGACCAACAGGAATAACACAATGGAAAAGCAAGACACTGTTGAACAGCCAATAGGTAAGAGTGGCTTTCTTGAACGCTACTTTAAATTGAGCCAACACGGAACATCCGTTAAGAATGAGCTCATCGGCGGGATCACTACTTTTGCCACTATGGCTTATATCATTTTCGTGAACCCCAATATTATGTCAGCGTCCGGTATGGATCCTGGCGCACTTTTTGTTGCAACTTGTATTGGTGCAGCAATCGGCACTCTGATGATGGGCCTGTTTGCTAATTGGCCAGTCGGCCTTGCACCTGGCATGGGCCTGAATGCTTTCTTCGCCTTTACAGTGGTTGGGGAAATGGGATACAGCTGGCAGGTTGCTCTCGGTGCGGTTTTCATATCCGGCGTCATTTTTGTGGGGCTGAGTGTTTCCCGTGTTAGAGAATGGATCATTAACAGCATACCTTCCTCATTGCGTTATGCGATGACAGCAGGTGTTGGATTGTTTCTCGGCATTATCGGCCTCAAGAGTGCGGGGATCGTCGTAGGTAGCCCCGCCACTTTAGTAACGTTGGGCGACTTTACTCAGCCTGCGGCGATTCTTGCTGCGGCATGTTTCTTCATCATTTCCGTACTGGCCGTTAAACAAGTGTTTGGCGCCGTTCTCATTGGTATTTTCAGCACAACCTTGATCGGTTTAGGCCTTGGGTTGTTTGAATACGGTGGCATCTTTTCCGCGCCACCAAGCATTGCCCCCACCTTTATGGCAATGGATATTGCTGGCGCACTGAATGTAGGAATGATCAGCATTATTCTCGCCTTCCTGTTTGTGAACATGTTTGACACCGCCGGCACACTGATGGGTGTGGCTGAACGTGCAAACCTCATTAACAAAGAGACTGGAAAGATCGATGGGCTTCCAAAAGCACTCAAAGCAGACAGTATGTCGAGCGTTATTGGTGCATGTTTCGGTTGTCCACCCGTTACAAGCTACGTGGAAAGTGCCTCCGGTGTATCGGCAGGCGCAAGGACTGGTCTGTCTGCTATCGTGGTTGGCCTTCTGTTTCTAGCCGCTATTTTCCTTTCGCCACTGGCAGGAATGATCCCAGCATACGCCACAGCAGGTGCGCTTATTTACGTCGCTTTCCTGATGATGAGCAGTATCCGCCACGTGAACTGGGATGATTTTACTGATTCCGTTCCAGCCGCAGTTACCGCTTTGATGATGCCGCTGACCTTCTCCATCTCAAACGGTATCGCTCTCGGCTTTATCACTTACACCGTGCTCAAGGCGGGCACAGGAAAGTTCTCAGATATTTCGATTGCAATGTATGCATTGAGCATACTCTTTGTGTTCAAGCTGATCATTATTGGATAACGAACAATGGGGCCCAAAGAGGCCCCTAATTTTTATTTTTCGTTTCAAAAGGACCAACGACGTCCCAAGGGGTAATTCGACATTCACCACCAGCGCTGCCGAACAAAAATGGAATGCCGGCAGCTTATAGGAAGAAGTTATGAAACTGCTCTATGAATTAAACGATAAACCACCTGCAGGCTCGACAGTCCTGCTTGCTATTCAACACATGCTTGCCTCAATCGGCGGTATTATCGCCGTGCCACTCATTGTTGGCACCGCCATTGGCTTACCGACAAGTGACGTTGTCACGCTAATCAACGCTGCCCTGTTTATTTCTGGTGCTTTCACAATTATTCAATGTATTGGCTTTGGGCCTGTTGGCATCAGGCTACCCGTTGTCATGGGTTCCAGCTTTGCATTTCTTGGCATCGCGATAGGCATAGGGAAAGCTGATGGCGTTTCTGGGATTATGGGAGCGGCACTGGTAGGTGCCTGTATGGTGATTGTCTCCGCCTTTTTTATGGAGCAAATCCGTAAGCTCTTCCCTCCAGTCGTCAGTGGTGTTGTCGTCACGCTGATTGGTTTAACCATTCTTCCGGTCGCTATGAACTGGGTAGGTGATGCGCCGGCTGGAAGCGAACACTTTGCTACGTTACCTAAACTTTTCCTTGCGGCTATTTCACTGCTGGTTGTTTTGCTGGTTGCCACTTATGCGAAAGGTTCAGTGGCTGCATCAGCAATTGTCATCGGCTTAGCGGGCGGTTATCTGGTTGCTCTCAGTATGGGTATGGTAGACATGAAGCAAATCGGTGAAGCAAGCTGGTTTGCGGCACCAGAGCCACTGAAGTTCGGACTCAGCTTTTCCTGGCCTGCCATCGTAAGTATGTGTCTTGCTTACATTGTGGTCATTGCTGAAGCAACGGGTGATTTCCTCGCACTCGCCAGCAACTGTCACCGCACTATCTCAGGTAAAGATCTTAAACGTGGTCTTCTCGGTGATGGTATCGGTAGTGCTGTGGGTTCATTCTTTGGTGCCATGCCCCTGGCCTCTTTTAGTCAGAACGTGGGTATTGTCGGCATTACTGGCGTGGCAAGCCGCTATGTTGTTGGTACCACAGGCGCTCTGTTGATCCTTGCTGGCTTGTTCCCGAAATTTGGTGCATTGGCTGTTACTGTACCTAAGCCTGTGCTTGGCGGCGTTGGTTTCATCATGTTCGGTATGATTGCCTATGCGGGTATTCGAATGTTGGTTAAAGCAGCAGACACACGCCGCAATGCGCTGGTGATTTGTGTTTCTCTGGCGGCTGGCCTCGCTGTCACCATCAAACCTTCCCTGCTACAGCACCTTCATCACGATATTGCTCAGCTTCTTCATTCGGGTATTACTACGGGTACGATTGTCGCTGTTGTGCTGAACCTAGTGCTTCCGAAGTCGAAAGAAGATGTCCATGCTGAAAGGCAGGCAGAAGAGGAAGAAATGAACAGCGAGCATACAATCCCGCTCAGCGAAGATACGGCAGAGCCTGCAATGGCTAGCACTTCTTCTCAGAGTGATGTGTCGACAGATCAACCTTCTAAACCGACACAATAAACCCTCCATGTCAGCCCCGATTTTCTCAGAAACTCGGGGCTGTTCATTTTCCAGCAAAGGATATAATTACATGGCGACGACCTGGATTAAAAATCCTCTCGCGATTTGGACTGGAACGAATGATGACGCGGCTGGCGGCATTGTTGTTCAAGGAAACACCATAGTAGAAGTGGTCGCCAAAGGCGCTGCTCCCACCCAACCTTTTGACCATACTCTAGATGCTTCAGAGCATATTGTGTTACCCGGCTTGGTTAACGCCCATCACCATTTCTACCAGACGCTCACCCGTGCTTATCCAGATGCATTGGACAAAGAGTTATTCCATTGGCTCAAGGCGCTATATCCCGTTTGGGCTGGCCTTGATGAAGAAATGATGCAGCTTGGGACAGAGCTCGCCAGTTCTGAGTTGCTGCTCTCCGGTTGTACCACAGCTTCCGATCACCATTACTTAATCCCAGTTGGTTTGGAACACGCCATTGATATTCAGGTAGAAGCCACTAGAAAGCTCGGTTTACGCACTGTGCTGACCCGAGGATCAATGAGTCTTGGTGAAGATCAGGGCGGGCTGCCCCCAAGGCACACCATTCAAACTGAACAAACCATCATTGATGATAGCGTCCGCCTAATCCGCGAATATCATCAACCTGAATTTGGCGGTATGACTCAAATTGCCCTCGCCCCCTGCTCTCCTTTTTCTGTCACCACAGAGCTCATGAAAGAAACGGCTCACGTTGCCAAACAACATGATGTGATGCTACATACTCACCTATGCGAGACCATAGACGAAGAAAACTTTTGTCTCGAACGTTTCGGTTATCGTCCCGTCGATTACCTGGAAGAGGTGGGCTGGCTGCATGACAGAACCTGGCTGGCACACGGTATACATTTCAACGACGAAGAGATTCGCAGGCTTGGACAATCTGGCATTGGAATTTGTCATTGTCCAAGTTCTAACATGATGCTCGCCTCGGGTATTTGCCGAAATCTAGAGCTAGAACAAGCTGGCGCTTCTGTTGGTCTTGGCGTGGATGGCTCCGCTTCCAATGATGGCTCCAATCTAGTGAATGAGCTACGAATGGCGACTTACATTCAACGCCTGAGATACGGTTCTGCCAAAGTCAGTCACTTTGATGCGTTCCGCTGGGCGACACAGGGCTCGGCGAGAAATATCGGCCGAAAAGACATCGGCACGCTGGACAAAGGTATGTTGGCAGATATTGCTATGTTCAAGCTGGATGAAATTCAATTCTGTGGCAGCCACGATCCTCTCGCTGCGCTGGTGCTTTGCGGCCACCATCGCGCAGACCGCGTCATGGTTAATGGTGATTGGCGGGTGGTTGATGGCGAATTGGTCGATGTTGATAAGCAAGAGTTGATGGTAAGGCACCGTGCAGCAGCAAGAAAGCTGGCTGCTAAAGCTCAACAACTAAGGCGCTAAAAAGCGCCTTCATTTTTTCTTTGCCATGTTAGTTAGGGGAACGCTTAACCGATTTCTTTCCGCTTAAGCTTTGCGCGTTGATCTCTTTACCGGTGACGTAGTTGAACGACGAAACCACCAGCGCATAAACAACATCAACTTCGGCTTGAGTCGAAGGCGTATAGATCATGACAAAGCCTTCCCAACCCAAACGCTGAGACGACCAGGGATGAAAGGTTGCCCAGTTGTTTTTCACCGCTTCTTTGGCTAACTCTGGCGGTAGTGAAGCATGAAGACTGCCGTCTGGATGTAAATGCGCGAATTCTCGGCCACCGACGATGACCTGAGGATTCGCAAGCGGAACACCCTCGCGAATCCAGAAGCCTTCCGCACCAGGAAGAGAAAGCATTGAGCTTTACAATGATACATCAGGGATCTTTGCTACCTTGTTTCTGAATTCAGCAATCAGGTCAGCATCTGTTTTCACATTCAACTGCACATGAGGAACGCTATCGGTCGTATCCGGAATAGACGTTTCTCTTGGAGAAAGTTCGCCATCGACATTGGCATGCGCATTTAATGTTGCGGCAAGCAAAACTGTTGAAAACCAACTCACGCTTTTCACTCTGAACTTCATAAGCTTTCTCTCCCAACCGTATTAGAAACGATAACGCAACCCAAGAGACACTTCGTGGGCGGTAGCGCCGTCTATTTGGAAGCCATCGGTAAAGGAATCCTGATAGGTTTGAGCATCACCCAGCGAGACATACTGATACTCGCCAACGACTGCAAAGCTTTCATTGAAGGAATAGCTTGCTCCAACACCGACATTCCAGGTGAATTCCGTCTCCGTTTTGTCTGGATAACCATCGTAAAAGCCATCTGACACACCATCAAATGCGTCAAAGGCGGAAACGCCCTGACCACCTAGTTTGGCACTGTACTTGTTACGGGCGATACCCAAGCCACCCTTGATATAGGGCGAAAAGCCAGTGCCTGTATCGATATCATAAAAGCCTTCCACCGTTAGCGTTGTGCTCTCAAGTTTTCCGACCAGAGCATACTCCTCGCCATTTCTCGCTACGGTGCCAAAACGTGTGCTGCTAAAATCGCTTTCGCGATAACCCAATCGCCCTTCGACTCGGAACGACTCATTAACGATATAGCCCAAGCCAATCGTACCTACCTCACCATCACCGGAATCAAAGTCGTTTGGAAAATCCGCATCAACAGCTATGTTGTCGCCATAGGCTTCACTGTCTGTCGCTTGATAGCTTTTACCCGCCAGCACAGTGACATACACACCTTCTGCAAAAGTCGAAGTAGATAATACAGTCGCAGCCAATACCGCAAGTGAGAGCCTGGTTTTCTTTGAAATCATCTTCATGTCCCTTTGTTTTCCCGTACGCCATGTCGCACACAAACAATGTACAAGAAGATGTTTATTTGTATTATCGTGTATTAACGGACTTCATAATTCGCTCAGGAAGAACAATGATTGAATACCTCAAACATATGGCTATCTTTGTCCGTGTTGTCGACGGTGGATCATTCCGAGCTGCCGCCAAACAGCTAAATCTTGCTCCTTCCCGAGTGAGCCAAACCATTTCAGACCTAGAAGATTACCAAGGTAAGACGCTGCTCTACCGCACGACTAGAAAGCTTTCCCTGACCAATGAGGGGCGCATGTTTTACCCTCGAGTGGTAGAAATGCTCAAGCAAGCAGAACTGGGATTAAACGAGCTCAATGCTATCTCGGTTGAACCCGTCGGAGAGTTGCGTATTTCCTTACCTGCATTTCTTGCTTCCTCTGACGTATCCACTGCACTAGCTGCATTCACCCGCTTATACCCTCGTGTTTCCCTGTCAATTTCTTATACAGATATGCCCGTCAGCCTGATTGACGATGGGTATGACCTGAACGTACGGATTGGTTGGCTAGATGACAGTTCTATGCTTTCTCGAAAATTGGGGGAATATCAGCGTGTTTTGGTCGCTGGCGCTGAATATGCCGCTTCTCACCCACCACCGCAGCATCCAGACGATCTTGTTGATCTTGAGTGGTTAAGCTTCAAACATCGTAAGGACAGAATGGAGTTCATGTCTGGCGATGACAAAGTGCTCGTCGTTTTTAACAATTTTCAATTGCAAGTCGACACCATTGAAGCGCTTTGTCATCTTGCTCATCAAAATGCCGGGATCGCGATTCTGCCCCAACATATCGCCGAGCCAGGGCTAAAATCCGGCGCGTTGGTACAACTTCTTCCAGATTGGTCTCTGCGTAAGCTTGGGCGATACGCGGTTTGGCCGGATAAAGCACGAAGAGAGAATCTGACGCTCTTGTTGGCTCGGTTTTTGGCAGACCAGCTCGCGGAATGAGCACATAAACAAACGCCCCTATTCTATTAGGGGCGTTTGACTTAATAGCGCTATTTGCAGTGGAAGTTTAACGCGCCAATTTACCTAAAGCTTCAGCCACCATATCGACATTGCCAATACCACCGGATGGAAAATAGCCGCTACCGGAGAATCCTGTAAAGGCTGATGGTGCCTCACCAATTAGAGAACCCATGGTCGTCCCGGGTTTCGCTGCTACGTATACGTTAGGGCCAGCAGTTTCAGTGAACGTCTGATCCGTCACTAAATTGCTGAGTGCTGAAACGCGTTTCTTGCGATCAACACTCCACCAGTTCGCCACAAAATTTGCCCCGCCAGGGTGACATTCGGCGGTTGCTTCTACCACTTCACCGAAGATGCTAAATGAATAGTCATGATTGCCCGGCACACTCACACTGAGTTGTGCAACATCACAGGTACCCGGCGTGGTATCAACCTGCGCGTTAATCATGTGTTCATTAAACATCGCAGTTTTCATACCCATTCTTTTCATCGCGCCGTAATATGCAGGAGAAGAGGTTTGGTAGCTCAATGCGAATATATTGAAATCAGCGCCGTTAGAACCGTCGTTATTGAAGGTCGTCGCAGGTAGATTGGAAGTATTGATTGGTGTGCCCACATGAGCAAACGCGACATTCTCATCAGTGAATACTCGGCCCTTTGCATCTGTCACTTGAATGACTTCGCACTGTAATGATCGAATAATCAGCATGCCGAGGTTGTCTGACCCCTCAAATACAAAACCCATGTCAGAAAGGCTGTTTACTTTAATGTCTGCCGGCACCAGCGAAGTCAGCGCATCCTTCTGTACAGCTATACCTCCCGCAATTTCCCGGCAGTTCGAGAAATCTACATCAGAGTTGCTGAAGCGCTTACCTTGATAAGACTGTTTGTGAGATTTCACAGTGTCAGCGCCTTTTGGGCTTCCTTCTTTCGCCATCACCGCTGGAGCAAGTGCCATTGAAGTAACAAGCGCTGTTGCTAAGGTGACTTTATTGATTGTCATGCGAACTCCTTATCCATAGTCGTACTGTTTGTTGTACAGAAACCAATCTACAGCACCGTGATTAGCAACATAATCCGGTACTAAATGAACTAATAGTTCTGGAAATAAGCACTAATCCATATCGGTATATTCGGCTACGCCACCGTCTTAGGCTATGTGTTTTCGCAAACAAAAAACCCGCATTGGGCTGCGGGTTTTATCGAAGTTAATAGGAGAGTTAACTTGCTAGACTGGAGAAACAGCGCCCTCAAATTGACGCAATATTTCATCTAATTCTGCGGTAAGGCTTGTATCTCTTATGGCTTTGTTTTCCTGGTCAAAGTTGTCATAGAAACTCGGTAAACTAAATGTTCCGACGACATTACCACCAAAATGCGGAGCCCCCTCTTTAGCCAGCTTCAGTACTGTTTTTGCGCCACCTGGGCCTGGGGATGTCGCGAGCAAGATAATCGACTTTCCTTGATAGACGTTTCGATCGATACGACTTAGCCAATCAAACAGGTTCTTAAATGCCACCGTAAAATTGCCATTGTGCTCAGCAAATGACACTAAAATTGCGTCGGCATTTTCTATCCGCTTCTGAAAAGCGTAGGCACATCTAGGAATGCCATAATCTTCTTCCAAATCGCTATTGTAGATAGGTAAATCAAAATCATTGATTTCTACATAGTCGACATCAGCGTTCTTGATCTTTCCCGCCGCATATTGGACGAGTTGCTTGTTAATTGATTTACGGCTGTTAGTTGCAGCAAAAGCGAGTATTTTCATCGTTTAATCTTGTTCAATAATGATACTTGGGATAATCAATATCAGTCTGGTCTTAAAGCTGGCCCAACTCTCCGGCTTGATAGCGGACAACAACCTCATTGATTTCTTGTTGTGAGCTCATTGCAAACGGTCCTTGCTGGACAAAGCTCTCATTAATGGTTTCCCCAGACAACAGAGCAAAATGGCTCTGCTTCTTGTTATCACCACGGACTCTCAATACGGAAACGTCTTTAGGGATGATTGAGACAGACTCGCCTTGATCTAGAACATGCCATTCATCGTCTAATTGATACTCGATTTTTCCTTCCACGGCATAGAGCCAAGCATTGAAGTCATCTGGAATTTGGTGTTCAAAACCTGAACGCTCATCGGCAAAACCATCAAGAATGGTAAACGGCCATACCGAGGAGACCTTTGTTTTCGCGCGGTTACTTTCTCCTAGCACCAGCCTAACGCGAAATCCTTCTCCTACCAGCGTAGGCATGTCCTCTCGCTTCACATGAAGAGAGCTAGGCGACTCATGTTTCAACCTTGCCGGGAGATTCACGAAGATCTGCAAACCATGAATTTTCGCACCAAGTCTTGGTGCTTCGTCATGAACCGCGCCACGACCAGCGTTCAGCCAATAGAGATCGCCCGCATGAATATCAAAGTCGTTGCCTAGCGAATCACGGTTGTTAAATTTGCCTTCTGTATCCTCAAACAGAACGGAAACCGCTGAGATACCCGCGTGTGGATGCGCGCCGAATGTCGGTACTGTCATGGTGTAATGATCAACCATAATGATTGGGTCCATCGCCCCTTCAAATTGCGTATGGCGAAAACCAATACCCGTGAATCCTTCTCCAATATTCAATGGGCTGCCAGTAACATGCTTATCCAAGACAGTACTCTGGTTTAATTGGGCTGCTGTATTCGTCATTGCTCTACTCCGTTCTATTTGTTGGCTTAAAAACAATGTAACGAGTTGGATTCCGGATAAAAACCGTTAGAATTCGAACTCTACGTTCCATAAATAGGACAATAAAATGAAAGTCGACTTGAATGACTACTTTTACTTTGTGCATGTCGTTGAGAAAAAGGGATACACTGCCGCCGCTAAAGCGTTGAATATGCCAAAGTCACGGCTGAGCCGACATGTTGTACAGCTGGAAGAGCGCTTAGGTGTCAGGTTATTACAGCGAACGTCCCGCAATGTTGCGGTGACAGAAGAGGGAAAGAGCTTCTACCATCATGCCCGAAAGTTGGTAGATACCTTAGAACTTGCAGAAGCTGCCATGGATAACCGCAGTGGGAAACTCACAGGAAAAGTGGTCATTAGTTGCTCAACAGGTGTCGCTCAATTTGCCTTACTAAGCATTGTGACCGAGTTTGCCAAGCTACATCCTAAAGTGCATATCGAGCAACGTGTTACCAACGCAATGGAAGATCTTGTCGCCGAAGGGATTGATATAGCAATCCGCGGACATAGCGCAGAGCTGCCTGACTCCAGTCTCATCCAGCGATTTATTACTACTGTGGAATGGCAGTTCTACTGCTCGCCCCGTTACCTCGAAACGCTTCAACAGTTAAACACGCCCTACGATCTTGCTGATTGTCAGTTTCTGAAAGTTGGCAGAAGCGGTTCCAAAGACGCTATTCCACTCATGAACCGAGACGGGCTACGTACTCACCAAACATCCAATATCGCTTTGTGCTCAGAAGATATGTCGACCATACGACAAGCCGCGATTGAAGGGTTAGGTGTGACTGCACTGCCTGACTATGTATGCCGCACTGCATTACAAACGGGAGAGCTAGTTCGCGTTCTGCCTGATTGGCTTTCACAGTCGGCAAGTTTAAGTTTGTTGATGCCTTCAAGGCTAGGCGTACCGCCACATACCAAAGCGTTGGCGGAATTTATTCGAGAGAAACTTCCCTTGGTGGTTAGGGGCTGTTGACCTTAGAGCAGCCATTTCTGCTTAACAACCCTGTCTACATAACCAATATTTCTATATCTAAAAGCATTGGAATTCGTGTTGGTGAAATCTGAACCACGTCCTACTGGATGGGTTCACCATTGATTGTTCCTGAGATTAGCTCGTCAACCGTCGTCAAAGTCGTGCCATTGCTACTTGCTGTAAGCTCGTCTCTGATGGCTATGCCATTTCCGATACCAAAGTTTGTTTTGAAGAGAGCGGTGGACTCTTGTCCGTCGTCAACTAGCATGATTTCGAGAGTGACCAAGCACGTTTCAAATGTGCCAGCTGGTACAGTCACGGTTTCTCTTTTCTCGTACTTCATTTTCACATCCATTGTGCCGGTCTCCACACCATCGGTATAAACCGTAATAGTAGGTTGTGTGCGTGATTCACCAGAAGCAAGGTCAAAGAAATATGCCAGCCCACTTGGTTTGTAAGTTATCATTTCCCCCTCAAAAAATTGACCTAACGTTGTTACTGCCTGACTCGATTCATCCACAACAACATATGTTCTGTTGTCGGGCGTATCATCATAGAGTCTGACTTCCAACACTCCGCTTTGGCCTTCATAATCCACAACAGCCTGAACAACCTCTCTCTCTTGAACGTTGACGGGTTGAGCCAATCCAGCTTTCTTTGAAATGTTGGTGATAGTTTCTGTACCCAGTTCGTTTAATGTTGGGTTGTAGCACGAGCTAAGCGAAGTCCCATCACCATCAGGAAATACAATCCCATCTTGCGGATCATCACTACCTCCACAGCCAAACAAGAGAAGCGGTAACACGCCTAATCCTACTTTTTTCATGACAGTTCCTGCCTAAAAATACTGCGATATAGTCCTTTATCGCAGTATGCTCGCGGAGCGCTGTCTGATCTGGCGAGACAATGAGACTAAGATTTACATTAGCCCTTGCTAATTTTTATGAGTTGGTGAGTCTTAAACTCGAATGGTTCTTTATGAGCCGTCAATCTTCTCATTAACTGAGAAGGCCCAATACAGTCTCCAGTGAAGAGTAATCTGAAATACGTTGATGGTGCTGGACTCTTTCTCCAACGATAACCAAGTTAACGCCTAGCGTTTTACAAGCTTTTACATCCCACATCGCATCGCCAAAATAGGTGATTGGCAAACCTTTAGAAGGATCAGCTTTCGCTTGTGCAATTGCCATAATTTCAATACGTGCATGATGATCATTTGAAGATGCAATGATGAGGTTGTCAGTATCGAACCCAGCAGATTGAAGCTTTAATCTCGCAGTCTCTCCCCAGCCACCAGTCGCAACCGAAACGATATAGTCGTTATTGTTCAATACGTGCAGAAGGAAACGCTTTGCACCTTTAACTTCAATCGCTGGGCTTTCTTTGATGGTTTGCTCGATATTTTGAATAAAAACGGGCTTTACTCTGTTTTCCAATTCTTCAAGTGAGTATTGAGGTACTTGTCTTTCAATAAAGGTTTGAAGAACACCTCTGTCGGTCACATGCGGGTAGGTTTCCCAATCATTCTTTATGGCAATTCCTGTGACTTCATGAACGGCATCCATAAAACATTTTTCGTCGAACTCATAGGATTGAATCAGTGTCCCATCGATATCGAACATAATGTGTTGCATGAGCTTCCTTGTATTTATCGCTTTGAAACTAACTCAATTCGCATGCTTTACGCCGCACCCTCTCAGCACCAAATTCACCAGAAATTCTGCCGCATCTTCGAAGTCTTGATCTTCTAGTTCAAACTGGCCGCTGACCTGACATATCTGCCAGTTAAAGTCAGCGTAGGTTTGGGTTGATGACCAGAGCATAAACATCAGATGCTTGGGAGGCACTGGCTCCATCCAACCCCGATCAATCCAATATTCGAACTTGTTCAGAATCATTCGAGATTGATCCATCAAGGATTCTGCAATGTCACTAGGGAGGTGTGGTGCGCCAGCCATCACTTCAGCAGCAAAAGTCTTCGAAGCGGCGGCGTATTCTTTAGATATGCGCAGTTTGGTACGGATATATTGGGTAAGCGCATCTCTCGGGTCGTTGAGCTGCTCGATAGGGTAAGACGCTTCAAGCAATGGCTGAGTGACGCTTTCCAGCACTGCACGATAGAGATTGTCTTTGGTATTGAAATAGTAATAGAGGTTGGGCTTGGGAATTTCAGCGCGTTGGGCAATTTCGGCTGTCGTTGTCGCGGCATAGCCTTTTTCTGCAAACAGTTGGCTGGCAACTTCGATGATCTTTTCCTGATTTTTCGTCCTGATGCGTGACATTGCCCGTCCGTGGATTCATTAAAGCGTGTAATCACAACTTTAATGAATCCTAGACAATTCATCCAGTCAATCACTCTGGTAATATCAATATTGCTCTGAAGTCATTCACATTGGTGCGGGTTGGCCCGGTAAAAATCAAGCCGCTAAGCGCTTCAAAAAAACCATAACTGTCGTTGTTAGTCAGGTAAGGTTCGGGTGACAGTTTCTTCTCTGCAGCGGCGACATAAAAATCCGGTTTCAACTCTGCTCCGGCATTGTCTTCCACACCATCAATGCCATCCGTATCGCAGGCCAACGCATAAATTCTGCCCCGAATCGCGGGCTCTTTCTCAAGCGCCTGATAGAGTGATAACAGAAACTCACAATTGCGCCCTCCACGACCATTACCTCTGACTGTTACAGTGGTTTCACCGCCAGAGAGGATGACGCAAGGTGCAGGGAAAGGCTGATCATGTTTAGCTGCACTGCTTGCCATGGCTGCATGCACCAGTGCGACATCCCTTGATTCTCCCTCCAGAGTATCTCCCAGAATATAAGCAGGAATCCCTAGCGATTCCGATAAAGTCTGCGCAGAAACCAGAGATTCGAAAGGCGTTGAAATAATCTCAAAACGGCTTTTTGACAGTCTCTCGTCACCGGCTTTTGGGGT
Organism: Grimontia marina; assembly: GCF_900060185.1. Lineage (GTDB taxonomy): Bacteria > Pseudomonadota > Gammaproteobacteria > Enterobacterales > Vibrionaceae > Enterovibrio > Enterovibrio marinus. The sequence goes on from NZ_FIZY01000012.1 coordinate 97,976, forward strand.
TTCAGATGCTTCGCTTTCCAGCCACAAAGTGACATTGTCACTTACTGGGATGTCATATTTATTCAATACGTTAATAGCATCAAAACGCGTCGTCGGGTCTGCGACTGTCGGACCTGATGCGATAACATCTGCGGCATCTCCCGGCACATCAGATATCGCAAGCGTAAGCACACTTGCAGGGTAAGCCGCTTGTGCCAGCTTCCCTCCTTTTACAGCGGAAAGATGCTTTCTTACACAATTCATTTCGTTGATGGTAGCTCCCGATTTCAACAGGGCTTTGTTGACTTCCTGTTTCTCGGAAAAGTCGATGCCAGGTGCAGGTAAGCTTAATAAGGCTGAGCCTCCGCCGGATAGCAAACATATCACCGTGTCAGTTTCATCAAGGTTCGTGACCAAATTTAGGATGAGCTTCGCGACTTTCTCGCCTTCACCATCAGGAACCGGGTGCGACGCTTCCAATACTTCGATGTGCTTACAAGGTGCGCCATGCAAATAACGTGTGACAACAACGCCATTTATCGGCCCATCCCATTCATCTTCCAACGCTTGAGCCATTGAAGCAGCCGCTTTACCTGCACCGATCACGACTAAATTCCCCGAACGGTCTTCGGGCAGGTACTTTTTAATATTTCCATGAGGCAGGGCGGCTTCAACCGCAGCGTCAAACAATTCCCGGAGAAATATCGAGGGTGATAAACCTCCAATGGATGTCTTTTCTGATTCTGACTGTTTTATTGGGGTTTCTTCGCCTTCCTTGAACACTTCCTGCTGATCCATTGCTTATCTCCATAGAAAAAAAAGCCCGTCGTGAAAGAAGCGGGCAAAATACTAAGGACCTGTAAAACGTAAAGTCAAGTTGGAGGTACACCAAGCAGCGAAAAGCTGGACACTTCAAACTGCTTGGTATGGTGCACGGCGTTATTCGCCGCGGATGTTGTGGTTTGAAAGCGATTCAATGGCTTTAATAAGCGCAGAGTGATCCCAATCTTCCCCACCTTGCTCAGCACATAAGCTAAATAGCTCTTGTGCGGATTTTGTATTCGGCAGTGAAACGCCAAGCGTTTCAGCCCCTGTTAATGCTAAGTTCAAATCTTTCTGATGCAGGCGGATCCTAAAACCAGGGTCAAAGGTTCCTTTCACCATGCGCTCACCATGAACTTCCAGCACTTTTGAATTAGCAAAGCCACCCAGCAGCGCATTGCGGATCCTTGCTGGATCTGCGCCTGCTTTTGAAGCAAACACAAGTGCCTCAGACACGGCTTCAATATTGAGTGCCACAATGATTTGGTTAGCGACCTTGCACACTTGACCTGCACCGTTATCACCGACCAGATTGATGTTTTGCCCCATGGCACCAAACAGTGGCAATGCTTTTTCGAACGTGGCTTCTTCACCACCCACCATGATGGTCAATGTGGCATTGATGGCGCCGACTTCACCGCCAGAAACAGGCGCATCAAGGTAAGCAGCACCACTTTCGATAACCCGGGCAGCAAAGCTTTGAGTTTCAATGGGGGAAATAGAGCTCATATCGATGACCGTCTTTGAGGCATCCAGCACTGGCTCTATACCATCTTCACCAAACAGAACATCTTCGACATCTGGGGTGTTTGGCACCATAACGATAATGAAATCCGCGTCCTTGACCGCTTCACGATTCGAAGGATAGGCTTTTGCACCACCGTCGACTAAAGAAGCAGGTGCCGCCGAACGGCTTTCTGACAAAGTGAGTTGATAACCGGCTTTTTGTAGGTTTTCAGCCATTGGCTTACCCATGATGCCGGTGCCTATAAATGCGATAGTTGTCATTCCATTACTCCTCATTTTGTCCGTATGTCTGAAGCCATTTCATGCCTTCTTCGGTGGTGGTAGCCGGCTTATATTCGCACCCAACCCAACCCTCATAGCCAATAGAATCTAGGTGGCTGAACAGGAAGTGATAGTTGAGCTCTCCGGTCCCAGGCTCATGACGGCCGGGATTATCTGCAAGCTGAACATGCCCAATACGGTCTAACGTTGAGCTCAAGGTAGGAGCGATATCCCCTTCCATAATTTGCATGTGGTAGATGTCGTACTGCAGTGAAAGGTTGTCACTGCCGACAGCATCGCAAATCCCAAGTGCCTGTTTGGTATTGGTAAGCGCAAAGCCGGGAATATCCCTGGTATTGATTGCCTCCACAACCAGCCGGATACCGGCCTTTTCCAACTGAGCATTCGCAAATTTCAAGTTTTCAACCAGAGTCTCTTCAGCTTGTTCCTGACTAACACCCGAAGGAACAATCCCAGCGAGACAGTTCACTTGCTCACAGTCCAATACATTGGCGTATTCAATCGCGAGTGCAACGCCTGCCCGGAACTCATCGACACGTGCCGGGTCAGCAGCAATCCCGCGGTCTCCCGCGTCCCAATCCCCTGCTGGTAGGTTAAATAACACTTGCATGAGATGGTTGCGATCCAATTCAGCCTTCAGCTCATTGGCATCAAATGCGTATGGGAATAGGTACTCCACTCCCTTAAAACCGAAGTTTGCCGCAGCATTGAAGCGCTCGATGAAAGGCAGTTCCGTAAATAACATTGATAAATTGGCAGCTAACTTTGGCATTTCAATTTCCTTATTCCATAAGAACCGAGAAGTTATTTGCGATCCGCAGCCAACGCCGTCGGCGCATCAGCAATAGAGTCAGCCAGAGATTCAAATTCATTCACTGAGTCAATCTCTACACCCATGGAGATATTGGTGACTTTCTCCAGAATGATTTCTACAACAACCGGCACACGATGCTTCGCCATCAAAGCCTTTGCTTCTTCAAACGCTGACGCAATTTGCTCTGGGTCACTGACACGCAATGCCTTACAACCCAACCCTTCCACCACAGTCACATGATCGACACCATAATCGGCAAGTTCAGGTGCATTCTGGTTTTCGAATGCAAGCTGCACGCAGTAATCGATATCGAACTGGCGCTGTGCTTGGCGGATAAGCCCCAGATAAGAGTTGTTCACCAGTACGTGGATGTAAGGGAGGTTGAATTGGGCACCAACGGCGAGCTCTTCAATCATGAACTGAAAGTCGTAGTCTCCGGAAATAGCGACAATTTGGCGCTCAGGATCCGCAGCGCGAACACCTAACGCAGCCGGTACCGTCCAGCCTAAAGGTCCAGCTTGACCGCAATTAATCCAGTGGCGCGGTTTATAAACGTGTAGGAATTGCGCAGCAGCAATTTGAGACAAACCAATGGTACTGACGTAACAGGTTTCACGGTCAAACGCGCGATTCATCTCTTCATAGACACGCATCGGTTTGACTGGCTGTTCCGTATAGTGCGTTTTGCGCAGCATGGTAGCTTTACGCTGCTGACAATCACCAACCCATGAAGAGTGATCGTTCAATTTGCCCTTTGCCTTCCATTCTTTTGCTACTTCGATCAGCACAGTAAGCGCTTGGTAAGCGTCAGATACAATCCCCAAGTCAGGACAGAAAACGCGACCAATTTGTGTGGGCTCAATATCGATATGAACAAACTTACGACCTTGGGTATACACATCTACAGAGCCCGTGTGACGGTTGGCCCAACGGTTACCAATACCGAACACCACGTCGGACTCAAGCAGTGATGCATTGCCATAACGGTGAGAGGTTTGAAGGCCAACCATGCCAGCCATCAGCTCATGATCATCAGCAATAGTGCCCCAGCCCATCAAAGTTGGAATAACTGGGACACCAACAGTCTCAGCAAACTCTTGCAAGAGCTCAGAAGCATTCGCATTGATCACGCCCCCACCTGAAACAATGAGTGGACGTTCAGCGGCGTTCAGCATAGCCAACGCTTTCTCCGCTTGATAGCGTGAAATGGAAGGTTTGTATGGCTCAAGAGGCTCATAACTGTCGATATCAAATTCGATCTCTGCCAGTTGAACATCCAAAGGGAGGTCGATGAGCACAGGTCCTGGGCGACCTGAACGCATGACTTGGAAAGCGTGTTGGATAGCTCGCGGAACCTGAGCTGGTTCAAGAACGGTTGAGCACCACTTGGTCACAGGACGAGCAATAGATTCTATATCGACCGCCTGGAAGTCTTCTTTGTGAAGTCTTGCGCGTGGTGCTTGCCCCGTAATGCAAAGAATCGGAATTGAGTCTGCCTGTGCGGAGTAGAGCCCGGTGATCATGTCGGTACCTGCAGGGCCTGAAGTCCCAATACAGACACCGATGTTCCTAGGGTTCGCTCGTGTGTAGCCCTCAGCCATATGAGAGGCCCCCTCAACATGACGGGCAAGTATGTGGTCGATACCTCCCGCTTTCTTCAATGCAGAGTAAAAAGGGTTTATCGCCGCGCCGGGCACACCAAAGGCTTTCACCACACCTTCCTTTTTCAGCACTGCAATAGCTGCATCAATCGCTCTCATCTTTCCCATACAAAACGCCTTTTTGTATACAATTTAATTATTAATTGTATTCTTAGATCGATTAATTATTAATCGCAAGGATTTTTTAACAGTTATTAAACATTTTTTAACATTGATTAGGAAATGAGATCAGTACACATGGCACTTAGAAAAGAGGTCAGACAAGACCCTGACAATGATGAAATTTGGCTTTGAACTATTCACATTGCATTAACACTGTGCTTTTATTGTTCTCCATCAAAACAATTATAAACATCTTATATAGCTTTTTATTGTATACATTTACTTAAAGGACCTTACCTATGTATGAATTAGAAAATCCGTCAGAAAACCACTCCTGCCCTACTAGTGTTCAGGTAACCGGCCCTTTGTTTAACGAAGATGCCAAAAGCATACTCAACAACGATGCGCTCGCATTTCTGTCATCACTTTGCAACCGCTTTAGTGGTCAGTTGAATTCATTGCTGGCTGAACGTAAACGAAAACAAGAGACATTCGATACCGGTGTGCTTCCAGATTTTCGTACTGACACAGCAAGTATTCGAGATGACCGTCAATGGAAAGTCGCAGATATCCCAGAGGCATTACTCGACAGAAGGGTTGAGATCACTGGTCCCATTGACCGCAAAATGGTGATCAACGCACTTAATTCCGGCGCAAATATTTTTATGTGCTGCTTTGAAGATGCCACCTCACCAACTTGGGAAAACATGGTGAATGGCCAGATCAACATGCGCGATGCGAATACAGGTACGATGGCTTATGTCGACCCGAAAACCGGTAAGCACTATCAATTGTCATCAACACCCGCTACGTTGATCCATCGACCACGTGGCTTGCACCTACAAGAGTCCCACATCTTATTTGAAGGCAAACCCATGCCTGCAAGCTTGATGGATTTCGGTTTGTACTTTTTCCATAACTACCAATCCCGCAACGCACGCGGACAAGGTGTTTATTTCTACCTGCCAAAACTCGAATCAATGGAAGAGGCTGCATGGTGGGAGTCAGTCTTTGACTTCACGGAAGAGTACTTTTCTGTTGAAACTGGCACTATCCGTGCGACAGTGCTGATTGAAACCCTTCCAGCCGTATTCCAAATGGAAGAAATCCTCCATGCGATGCGTAAGCACATCGTAGGTATGAACTGCGGACGTTGGGACTATATTTTCAGCTACATCAAAACGCTCAAGAATCATACTGACCGCATCCTGCCTGATCGTCATGCCATTGGTATGGATCAACCCTTCTTAGAGGCATATAGCAAACGTCTCATCCAAACCTGTCACCGCCGTGGAGCATTAGCAATTGGCGGTATGTCTGCCTTCATTCCATCCAAAGATCCTGACGAGATGGCTCGCGTAACACAGAAAGTGATTGAAGATAAACGCCGTGAAGCGACGAATGGTCATGATGGCACCTGGGTCGCTCATCCACACTTGGTATCACTTGCCCGCGAAATATTTGATGAATACCTGAATGGCGCGACAAACCAACGCCACTTTATTCCTGATGGAAGCTTTAACAGCGAAATCCTTCTTCGACCAAGCCAAGGACCAAAAGATGAGCCCGGTGTAAGAAAGAATATCCGAATCGCGGTGCTTTATATGGAAGCCTGGCTACGTGGTATTGGTTGCGTACCTATTTACGGGTTGATGGAAGATGCCGCTACAGCTGAAATTTCTCGCGCCAACATTTGGCAATGGCTCAAGCATCAGGTGTCCCTGGATGATGGTCGACCATTTACCACTGAGCTATTTAGAGCGTGGCTCGATCAGGAAGTAAAGGACATGAAAGCGTCAGCAGGCAATGGCGAATTCAGAAAATTTGATGAAGCATCGGCGTTGTTTTTCACCCTTTCAACCGATACTCACTTTGCGGATTTTCTCACCATTCCTTGCTACGCAAAACTCGAATAACGAGCATTGGCGGCTGCTTTAAGCCGCCCCTAAAGATCTAGGAGACCTTCAATGGAAAATCTGACGATGATAAAAGCACTGGAAATCACCACCAAGGTGTTCGATGCAGCGCAAGAACGGAAAACCCAACCGCTAACAGTAGCCATTTTGGATAGAGGTGGTGCACTCATTTCGCTACAGAGGCAAGATGGCTCCAGCATGATGCGGCCGGAAATCGCGATTGCAAAAGCGTGGGGAGCACTCGCTCTGGGCTGCTCTTCCAGAAAAATTGCAGATGATGCCCAGCATCGACCGTGTTTTATCTCGTCAGTATCCACACTTGCACAGGGTAACCTCGTTCCTGTTCCTGGTGGTGTACTTATTCGTGATGCAGAATCAGAATTGCTCGGCGCCGTTGGTGTTTCCGGCGATATTTCTGATACTGATGAAGCGGTAGCAATTGCAGGTATTGTCGCATCCAGTTTAAAAACTGATGCCACTCTGGAAGGCTAGTCCACCAATCCAAACGGCCAGAAGCCTCTGGCCGATTGCTCTATGTTCATGATTCTCTTCCTTGGAACAAAACACGCCCCACAAACCGATAACACCATAGATACAATTGCTCCAGCAATGTTGTACAATCAGTTTGGCTATTCATATACAAAACAAGACGCATAACCTTTACGTTCTCTTTTAGAACGTTATTTTGCAGCGGGCTCGCTAGAGACGGCGAGTCGGGAAAGGAACAACTGTATGACAGGGCTTCTCAAAGCAACTCATAAGAAAACCAAACCTACAAACTCTAAACTAACCCAGGATGACATCGTATACGGTCATATTTTTGATGCCATTCTGGAACAGCGCCTACCACCAGGTACAAAGCTCAGCGAAGAAGCATTAGGCGAGATCTTCGGCGTCAGCCGCACCATCATTCGCCGTGCATTACTCCGGCTCTCTGTAGAACAGGTTGTCAGTACCCGTCCAAACCGCGGTTCTATTGTGGCATCGCCAACCGTTGAGGAAGCGATGCAAATCCTCAAAGCACGTGAAGTAATGGAACTCGCTATTGTCGAACTGGCAGCAGAGAACGCGACACCAGAACAGATCGCCAAATGCCGCGCCATGGTTGCAGAGGAAAATGAAGCCGTTGTTAAAAGCGATACCGGACGCAGTATCCGTCTTTCAGGTGAATTCCACATTGAACTCGCCGCCATGGCGAACAATATGCCGCTAATGAGTTTTCAACGCAGTCTGGTGTCGCAGTGTTCTCTGATCATCGCCCTCTATGAATCATCCAAGAAAACAAATTGTGCCTGTGACGAACACACCCAGTTGCTTGATGTGATTGAAGCGGGAGATAAGCAAGCGGCTATTGCGCTAATGAAGACTCACCTTGACCATATCAATTCTAAACTGAACCTGCATGATGACTCTGGCTCACAGGATCTTCATGCTGTGTTTTCGAATGTCTTGAAGAAGAAAGCCTAATACCTCACTCAATCAGCCTAAAAACGGCCTGAATGTTGAAGCTTCAGGCCGTTTTCTCTTTCTGTCATCGTCATCTCAGTTATCAAAACCGAGAATTAGGAACGATCAATCTCACATATTGTATACAATCCACACTTGACATTTTTGTAGTCGATCCTAAGAAAAGTTCATTAACCACTGTTTTTATTCAATATTTTATTGTTAATTTCAGAATAATCACTTGTTAACAGAAAGTTGACCAGTCGGTCAGAAATGACTAGGTTGTAATTAATGGATACGAAAACGTCATGGAGGTCGTGTGATCCGTTTTCTTTTAAATCAGACTTTGCAGGAAGAGAGTGATATTTCTCCAAACCTCACTGTGTTGAACTACCTGCGCGAGCATGTGCGTAAGACAGGTACTAAGGAAGGATGTGGTTCAGGTGATTGTGGAGCCTGTACTATCGTCTTAGGTGAAGTGGTTGATGGCAAGCTGGAATACCGAAGTGTGAATTCTTGTTTGACCTTTGTTTCCGCACTGCATGGTAAGCAACTCATCACAGTAGAAGACTTGCGTACAAAAGATTCACTGCACCCCGTACAACAGGCCATGGTTGATTTTCACGGCAGCCAATGCGGCTACTGTACACCTGGCTTTATCATGTCGATGTTCGCGCTCTCCAAGAATCATCCCAATGCAGACAAAGAAGATACTTATGAAGCATTGGCGGGCAACCTTTGTCGTTGCACAGGCTATCGCCCGATTGTAGAGGCTGCATTGTCGTTGAGTCAGGAAACACCGATTCGCGACCAGTTTGCAGAGTACGAGCGTGAAACGATTGAAAAGCTGAATGCGATTGGCAAACCTGAACTGGAATATCACGCAGACGGTAAAACCGCATTCACACCGACTAATAGCGATGAACTGGCAAAAACGCTGATGGCGCACCCCACTGCGAAACTTCTGGCAGGTGGTACTGACCTTGCGCTGGAAGTGACACAGTTTCATCGCGATATCGACAAACTGATCTATCTTGGCCGTGTTGACGACATCAAAACCGTTAACGAGACTAACACCCATATCGAAATCGGTGCCAATGTGCCCTTCACTGATGTATATCGCGCATTAGAACCACACTACCCAGATTTCGGCGCGCTGTTACAACGCTTTGCGTCCTTACAGATCCGTAACCAAGGCACGATCGGTGGCAATATTGCCAACGCTTCTCCCATTGGTGACGGGCCACCTCTGCTGATTGCCTTGGGCTCCACCGTGATTCTTCGCCGTGGTGAAACGGCGCGGGAAATCCTGCTTGAAGACTTCTTTAAAGATTACAAAGTGACGGCGCTACAACCTTCTGAGTTTGTACAAACCATTCGTGTGCCGAAACCGCAACCTAATCAGGCATTCAAAGCCTACAAAATTTCGAAGCGTTTTGATGATGACATCTCAGCAGTCTGCGGTGCATTCAGGCTGACTTTCGAAGGTGACACTGTCATTGAAGCTCGTATTGCTTTCGGTGGCATGGCTGCCATTCCAGCACGCGCAACACATTGCGAACAGGAACTTGTCGGCAATCCGCTGAGTGCCGCAACAATTCAAGCCGCAATGTCGGCGTTGGAAAATGACTTCTCGCCAATATCCGACTTTAGGGCGACAAAGGAATATCGCGCTGAAACTGCAGCGAACCTGCTTTACCGTCTGTTCACAGAACTCAGCTATACGGCTGATGGAAAGAAAATTGAAACGAGGGTGATTCATTATGTCTCGTAAAACGGCCCCAGCCATGACCATGGAAGAAATGACTGCACAAGCGAAAGCTGGATTAGCAACTGGCGTCGGCAAATCGGTAAAACATGAAAGTGCTGAAAAGCAGGTATCAGGCGAAGCGCTCTACATTGATGATCGCGGCGAATTCCCTAATCAGCTTCATGTATACGCGCTGATGAGCCCACATGCTCACGCGAATATTACTAAGTTGGATGTATCACCTTGCTACAAAGTGCCCGGTGTTCGCACTGTGATCACCTCTGAAGATGTGCCGGGTGAACTCGACATTGGTCCTGTCCTTCCTGGCGATCCTATGCTCGCTGACGGCAAGGTTGTTTATGTCGGTCAGCCTGTGATTGCTGTTGCCGCTGACAGCCTCGACAATGCACGAAAAGGTGCAGAAGCCGCCATCGTTGAATACGAATTGCTGCCTGCCGCTCTTGATGTAGAAGAAGCCTTGGCGCAGGAGCTGTTTGTTACCGATAGCCATACCCAAAAACGGGGAGATTCAGCGGCAGCGATAGCTAATGCAGAACACGTGTTGGAAGGCTCAATCCATGTCGGCGGTCAAGAGCATTTCTATCTTGAAACCCAGGTCTCGAGTGTTGTCCCCACTGAAGATGGTGGCGTGATTGTTTACTGCTCCACCCAAAACCCGACAGAAGTGCAAAAACTGGTTGCGTCCGTTTTGGGTGTTTCTATGCACAAGGTATTGATCGACATGCGCCGTATGGGTGGTGGTTTTGGTGGTAAAGAAACACAAGCCGCTGCACCCGCCTGTATCGCAGCCGTGATAGCAAATCAAACAGGGCAACCGGTGAAATTCCGTTTACCACGTCGTGAAGACATGATGATGACCGGCAAACGCCACCCCTTCTTTAATCAATACAAGGTGGGCTTTGACGACAACGGTGTAATTCAAGGAATCGAAATCGTGGTATCGGGTAACGCTGGCCATTCACCGGATCTGTCTCGATCAATCGTCGACCGCGCCATGTTCCACTCTGACAACGCATATTACCTCGGCAATGCCACGGTAACCGGGCATTGTGTGAAAACCAATACGGCGTCGAATACTGCGTACCGTGGGTTTGGTGGCCCGCAGGGCATGATGACTATTGAACATGTGATGGACACAATAGCCTGTCACCTCAAGAAAGATCCTCTTGAAGTTCGTAAAGCGAATTACTACGCAGGCGAAGGTCGTGACGAAACGCACTACTACCAGAAGGTCGAAGACAATTTCATTCACGAAATGACCACTGATTTGGAAATGTCCTGCGAGTATGAAAAGCGCCGAAAAGCCATTGCGGAGTTCAACGCCAACAGCCCTATTCTGAAGAAAGGCATTTCTATCACGCCTGTGAAATTCGGTATCTCTTTTACCGCGACATTTCTCAATCAGGCTGGCGCGCTAGTCACGGTTTATACCGATGGCAGCATCTCGCTGAACCATGGTGGCACGGAAATGGGTCAGGGCTTGAACACCAAGGTCGCCCAGATTGTCGCTGAAACCTTTAGTGTGGATATCGGCGCGATTCAGGTAACAGCAACCAACACAGAAAAAGTACCGAACACTTCACCAACTGCAGCATCTTCCGGTACTGACCTGAATGGTAAAGCCGCGCAAAATGCCGCACTCACCATCAAAGAGCGAATGGTTAACTTTGCATCCTCGCACTTCGATGTTTCACCTAAAGATGTAGTCTTCAGCAACGGTATCGTGTCGATTGGCAACAAGCAAACCATCACTTTTGCTGACTTCACCGAACTGTGTTGGTTTAACCAAATATCGTTGGCGGCATCCGGTTTCTATCGCACTCCGAAGATCTTCTACGATCACGAAAAAGGACGCGGTCGCCCGTTCTATTACTTCGCTTACGGCGTCTCATGCTCAGAAGTGATCGTCGATACGCTCACCGGCGAATACAAAGTGCTGCGCACTGACATTCTTCACGATGTGGGCGCATCGCTTAACCCAGCCATTGATATTGGCCAGGTCGAAGGCGGTTTTATTCAGGGCATGGGCTGGCTGACAACAGAAGAGCTGGTTTGGAATGACAAAGGCCAGTTGATGACTTCTGGTCCTGCCAGCTACAAGATCCCCGCTGTCGCTGATACACCGGAAATATTCAACACTCGATTGGTCGAAAACCGCGCCAACCCGGAAGACACCGTCTTCCATTCTAAAGCGGTCGGCGAGCCGCCGTTTATGTTGGCCATTTCAGTGTGGAGCGCTATTCGTGATGCAATCGTCAGTGTAGCAGATGAAGGCGAGATCCCTCATCTACCTGCACCAGCGACACCTGAGCAGGTATACAACACCATCAAACAAGCGCGAAAAGGCAAATCGCCTGTGTCATTCACGCTGTAAACGCCGGGAAATGGAGGTCAGTGATGTTTAAAGACAATTGGATCCAGGCGCTGGCAGAGTTTGAAGCCAAAGGCACGCCCTGTGTGATGGTCACGGTACTCGAAGACAAAGGCTCCGCCCCCCGTGGGGCGGGCACCAAAATGCTGGTTTCCCAAAACGAGGTTATCGCCACGATTGGCGGTGGTCACCTCGAGCATGTCGCCATGAAAACTGCCCATGAGATGCTCGCCCGAGGTGAAAGCGACATGAAAATCGAGCACTTTAATCTGGGCGCACGTCTCGGTCAGTGTTGTGGTGGGATGGTCACACTGAGTTTCGAGCCAATCGGTCAACAGCGCCATGCGTTGGCACTGTTTGGAGCAGGACATGTTGCCAAAGCCATGATCCATATTCTGGCTACTTTGCCATTTAACGTGATTTGGATTGATGAGCGAGAAGATCAATTTCCTGATGTCATTCCTGACAACGTGGAAATGCGCTTAACGGACGATCCTGTTGGCGAAGTGTCCACGCTCCCAACTAACAGTATGTATCTCGTACTTACCCATAATCATCAGTTGGATTTCGACCTCTCACGCGCCATTTTGAAACGTGGAGACGCTAAGTACTTTGGCCTGATTGGTTCCCTATCAAAACGCAAACGCTTCGACTATCGCTTAAAAGAACGCGGCTTTGATGATGAAACCATTAACACCATGATTTGCCCTATCGGCATGGACGCGGTGAAAGGAAAACACCCAGCGGAGATTGCGGTATCTGTAACAGGTGAGCTTATCGCTTGCTATCAGGGTGAGCAGATTGCCAATAAACGCGAGCCCTCTTCCCATTCAGCATCACAGAAACAGGCTGAGAAACTCTCTATTCTTAAACGAGAGCCTGAAGATAATGATAATAAAAATAACGAGAAAATAAGGGCATAAAGGAATGACAGACCCAAAAGCTCATCCGGCAAAAGCCTTTCGCGCTGCCATATTACATAGCCTTGCCAACCCAACGGACGTGGGTTTGGAAGACTCTTATCAGTACTTTGATGATGGCGTTCTACTGGTTGCCGATGGTCACGTTGTGAAAGTTGGTCATGCTGACGATATCCTTCCTTCGCTCGACCCCAGCGTTGAAGTGGTCGTGCTCGAGAACAAACTGATCACACCGGGTTTTATTGATACCCATATCCACTACCCGCAAACAGGGATGATCGCCGCCTACGGTGAACAGCTCCTGGACTGGTTGAATAACTACACCTTCCCAGAAGAAAAGCGCTTTGCTGATGTAAATTACGCCCGCGAAGTTGCCGTACAGTTTCTTGATGAACTCGCACGAAATGGCACCACAACGGCGTTAGTTTTCGGCACAGTACATAAAGAATCCGTCGATGTCTTTTTCCAGGAATCTGAGATGCGAAACCTTCGAATGATTGCCGGTAAGGTACTGATGGACAGAAATGCACCTGAAGATCTGACCGACACCCCTGAGTCTGGCTATGAAGACAGCAAAGCGCTGATTGAGAAATGGCATAACAAGGGGCGTTTGCATTACGCCGTGACACCTCGTTTTGCACCCACCAGCACGTCTGAGCAATTACGTTTAGCAGGCAAATTGCTTGAAGAGTATCCCGATGTTTATATGCACACTCACCTCTCTGAAAACCAAAAAGAGATCGAGTGGGTACAGGAGCTGTTCCCCGAAAGTAAAAACTACCTGGATGTCTACGACCAGCAAGGCTTACTATCCAGCCGTTCAGTGTTTGCCCATGGTATTCACTTGTGTGATGGCGAATGCAAGAGGCTCTCAGAAAGCGATTCGGCGATAGCTTTTTGCCCTACCTCGAATCTGTTTTTAGGCTCCGGCTTGTTCCCTCTTTCCGAGATGGAAGCCAAGGGAATTAAGGTAGGAATGGGAACAGATGTCGGCGCTGGCACCAGCTTTTCACTGCTTCAAACCATGAGCGAAGCGTATAAAGTGATGCAACTTCAGGGTAAAAAGCTGCACCCTTTGAAATCGCTGTATCAGGCCACATTAGGCGGAGCCAAAGCGCTCTCTCTGGATCATTTAATAGGTAATTTCGAATCAGGCAAAGAAGCTGATTTTGTTGTACTGGATTTACATGCGACCCAATTAATGAAGTTCAGGATGGAACACGCTCAATCATTAGAAGACAAACTCTTTGTGCTAATGACGTTGGGTGATGACAGAACCGTATATGACACCTATTCCTATGGCCAATCTGTTTACAATCGCTGAACAAACAACCTCATAATAAAAGGCCTCTGTCAGCAGCGCTCTGCCAGCATGCAGCAAGAGGCCTTCTTTCTCGTCACCATCTACTTCATCTTGAACACAGAGCAGCACGAAGCGCCATTGGATGCTCATCCTTCATTTGAAGTAAATCCCAGAGATTGCCATACAAATCTTCAAACACAGCGACCGTGCCGTAATCTGCCTCTTTCGGTTCACGGACGAACTTGATTCCCAGCGCCACCATTCGATGATAATCACGCCAAAAATCATCAGTATTCAGAAACAGGAATACCCTGCCACCAGCTTGGTTGCCGATGAAATTGAGTTGTTCTGGTTTCGATGCCTTTGCCAACAACAAGGTCACCCCGTTTGAACCTGGTGGTGACACTACAACCCAACGTTTATCCTATTCTGGTTGGTATGTATCTTCAATCAATTCAAACTTCAGCTTGTTCATGTAGAAATCAATCGCTTCGTCATAGTCTTTCACGACCAAAGCAATGTGGATAATAGATTGCTTCATGCTTCTCCCTTTCTCATCACAATCATTCTTAGGGACGATTAAAGTCCGTGCAAAGCAGCATTCACAAAGCACTTGTTTTTCGATTAGCATGGACAAAGGGCATGCGTTTTCATTTTTCGTTGGATGAAACACATACCCAAAGCACTTGGTGACAAGCCCACCAAGTGCTTTTTCTTGCATTGAGAGGCTACTTATTGACCACTTGAACTTTGCGCTAATGTTATCACCAAGATCAATATCGGCGTCATAAAACTGCCATCTCCTATACATGTTTGAAGCACTGCCTCTTCAAGGGTCAAACTGAAAAGCCCCTTCCCCCCTCACTTAATATTCATTTAAACGCACACAAAGCAAACGTTTGCTCTTTCCGTTGTTACACTCCAGGTTATCGCGATGTTACGAATGCTCTATCAGACAGAATATTTGGTACGCACTTCATCAGATAACACAAATATAAAACCATAACTTTTACATGTGATTTCATCTTGAGAATTAAAAACACCGTTCATATAATGCCGCCGAATTGATTGTCCGGACGATGATTCGCAAAACAAATGCATTGAGCTTGGATGCTCTATAAGGATTAACAAAGCGCCTTACTGGGATGTTTTGGTGTTTTCGTATATTTGGGATTAAAGAGATGCGAGCAGGAAGTATCAGCCTTGCACTGGCTTTGGGGTTAGTCGTTACAGGTTGTGGCGAGGACAAGTCAAATTCAGGTAACACAGCAACAACAGTGAATATCTATCAGTCCATTGATAATTGTGAATTCACATCAGCACAGGACGTGAATAACTGTCCTTTCAACAAAGGGGTTTACGTTCTTAACTTTGACCCTTCCAATATTTCTGCCTCAGAGCATCAAGCCGTTGTAACACGGGTCACTAATATGATGACCTGGGCGAGCCGTGATGTTCAAAATGCCTTTAATGCCAAAACACTGGTATTGGGCGTCATTCCCTCTCAGAACGATGTTGACCCTTCTTCACCAACGCCAGCAGGAGAATTTGTTGTTAACCTCGCCTTGAACGGTAAAAGTGTGGTCAATGGCGTTGAGTTACTGTTCACCCAAGATGGCGGTATCAACGAGACGAACGGCCCAACGACTTACCAGAAAATGATGCAGCTTTTTGATTACTACATTGACGATCAAACGCTCGCAGGTGATGAGCTGGATACAGCCTATGCCGCCTTCAATATCGCTATCCCTTTTGTTGCGGCGCAGGCAAATGCTCAATCTGTAGTGCTGCCGCATATCTCATCTTATGACTATTGTGCTTACTCCAATGGTCAAATCCCATCATGTACCAATGACCCTGACCCAATTCACGAAGCTGCTGGTGTCGACATGAACCCTGGGGCAGTAGCCGGCACGGTTTACGAGTATATGGTTGAAGGTTCAAAAACCTCACCGCTTGGAGAGCTTGAAATTAATGACGGCAGCAAGTTCATCAACAAGGGGATTGTTGGTACTGATGATCCAACTCTCTTGCCGCATGAAGTGCTTAGAAGCTGGGAAAACCCCGCTTTCATTCCAATGGTTGATTACCTGAACAAACACTTCTTTGTGAATCGTTAAAACAGTTCTAGCTCGATTTGGCACCCATTTTTACTGGGCGGTATTGATTCGCCCTTTTTTTTGCAAGTAGGGAAATAACATGAAAAAACTCGTATGCGCTATCGCACTATCAGTCGCTCTGACTGGCTGTTCCACGCCTTTTGATGAAAGCGCGAAGTTCAATGCATTCAACGCTCAAACCAATGTCACCACAATGGATAGCGTCGTTTCTTATCATGGTGAGCCTGATGAGATCATTGAAACCGCTGATACCACTGTTTACGTTTATGAGTACCGCGAAACCGTCGACATTATTCCGTATTTCATGTCTACCATGGCCTTCCGATCGCGCGCTTTCACCTTCGATAACGAGACTAAAACACTGTTGAAAGTCACTGACTAAAAAGAAAAAGCATCCGCTGACTCACTCAAGCGGATGCTTTCAAACACTTTACCCATTTAATCGTTAGCTTTCGAAGCCAACCATTGCTCTAAGTTATCTGCCCCGCCGATATATTTTCCGTCCATCCAGATTTGAGGAACAGTAACCGGCGTTTTCTCACCAATGATGGCTTTTACCTCCGGGATCATGCGATATAAAGCAGCGCTTTCAACCACCACATCGTGGTAGTTATATTCAATCCCGGCTTCCGCCAACATTTCCTTGGCTTTCACACAGTATGGACACGTTGCTTTGCCATAAACAATGTTGCCTTGCAGTGTGTCGCGCTTCGCCCACTCTTTGATAACAGATTGAACCAGTACACCGCGATTAAGCGCTTCACCCTGGCTAACGAGCTTACCTTCTACCATCAGGATTGGCGCATGCCATGCACCCACTTTCAGTGGTTCCCACCAATGGGAAAGCCAATCTTTCACTTCCAGTTCAATGGGCACATCACCGAGCTCTTTTTCAAAGGTATCTTTCAGGATGTCTTTGGTAAGTGTGCATTCCCCACATGGGATTTTCACACTGAAAGGTCCCCAACTGCCACCCCAGCGATAAAGCGTTACTTTGATTGGCTTCGTCACAACGACTCACTCCTTAGCCTAGCTTATGTAGGTGCTCTTAATAAGCTCTCCTAACAAGCATTCTATTAGAAAACCATCTTTGAGCATGCTATCAGTATCAAACTGCAATAATCACATTCATATAGACCCCAATAAACCCATTTTCATTGCAATAAATTTGTGAGGTTTTAACGAAACTCTTGAGATCGGGTTGAGAAATTTGCACTTCACACTGCTTAAAAACTCACTCGTTAAGGAAGAGCAAAATGAGAAAGTCCACCAAACTAAATCTAACAGCAATCGCCCTGACCTGTTCAATGGCTTCTGCATCTGGCTTCGCAGCTCAACTCGACATCAGTTTAACCAATGCAACGAAAGGCATTCACTTTACCCCTCTGCTAGTCGCGGCTCACGATGGTTCTACATTTCTATTTAGAGCAGGAACCAGTGCGTCAGCGGAATTAGAGTCAATGGCTGAAGGGGGTGATATCTCAGGTTTATCTTCTGCTATCACAAATGCTGGAGGAATTGTTGTTGAAAACCCTGCCTCTGGCCCTCTGGCACCAGCGACTGGCACTAACTTTTCTATCGATACCGGAGAAATGGGTTACCTCTCATTAACCGCCATGCTGCTGCCAACAAACGATGGATTCGTAGGGTTAGATAGCTGGCCAATTCCTTCAGAGCCGGGAACTTATCACATCAAGTTGAATGGTTATGATGCTGGCACAGAAGCAAACGATGAGTTGAGCACAAGCATCCCTAACCCTCCTTTCCTCACCTTTGGTGCAAATGGTACTGGCGTGGAAACAACGGTTAGCAATAATACCGTTCATGTTCACCCAGGTAACATTGGAGATGGTGATGCAAATGGCGGTCGAAGCGACGTCGACTTCTCTGTTCACCGCTGGCTGAATCCTGTTGCTGTAATGACTGTTGTCGTCAACTAAGGAGGCAGCATGAACTCTCGTTTATTAATTATTGCTGGCTCAGCACTTGCTCTGGCGGGTTGCCCATTTAACTCGGATGATAATACAACTACCCCGCCACAATCTTCGCCACCAGAGACTGAAACCAGTCAAATGACCACGTATGAAGTCACGGTGACCAACTCAACTTCGGCACAACCGCTGTCACCGATTGCATTGTTGGCTCACGATAACAACTATACGTTATTTAAGACTGGTGAAGCCTCGTCAGACGCGTTGGAGATCATGGCAGAGTCTGGAGACAATACAGGGTTAATCGATATGTCTTCACTGGAAAGTGTTCACATAACGGCGAGCGGCAACGGAATTGTGCCGCCGGGAAGTGCCGAAACCCTTTCATTTGACATTGACTTATCAAAAGCAAAATACCTCTCCCTCGGCACCATGCTGGTCAACACAAATGATGCATTTGCTGGTTTTACACAGTTTGATCTTTCAAGCGTCGACGAAAGCATCACGCGCACATTTGACGCAGAAGTCTGGGATGCAGGTACAGAGGGCAATGATGAGTTGGCAGCCAGTATTCCTGGGCCGGCCGGTGGCGGAGAAGGTTTTAATCCTACGAGAAATGATGATAACCGCGTCACTATTCATGCAGGTGTTATCTCTCAAGATGATGGATTAACAACGTCTGCCCTACTAGGGCATCATCGTTTTGATAATCCCGGCATAAAAGTCAGCATCAAACGAGTCAACTAGCCCTAAGTAAAAAACCACCTGCAGAGCAGGTGGCTTTGAAACGGCCCCCTAGAAGGGGGCTGTCGACATTAATGTTTTATATCTAACTCCATTTGGCGTAGCTCCTCCTCCTTGGCAACCTTGTCTTGATATCTTACGTATCTTCTAATTAGTCGGCCCTGAATTACAAATAAGACACTGATCTATTTGATGATCTCATCGATCTTCCTACCCTCATATTGCAAGCTTTTTAAGCCTCCCCTTCCAAAACCTTGCAATTTGGGTGATGAAAAT